>NZ_JAJSOO010000001.1:5862500-6570935 GCF_029428875.1 Streptomyces sp. JH34
ACCAGCGAGAAGCGACTGTTTACTAAAAACACAGGTCCGTGCGAAGCCGTAAGGCGATGTATACGGACTGACGCCTGCCCGGTGCTGGAACGTTAAGGGGACCGGTTAGCTGACTTTCGGGTCGGCGAAGCTGAGAACTTAAGCGCCAGTAAACGGCGGTGGTAACTATAACCATCCTAAGGTAGCGAAATTCCTTGTCGGGTAAGTTCCGACCTGCACGAATGGCGTAACGACTTCTCGACTGTCTCAACCATAGGCCCGGTGAAATTGCACTACGAGTAAAGATGCTCGTTTCGCGCAGCAGGACGGAAAGACCCCGGGACCTTTACTATAGTTTGATATTGGTGTTCGGTTCGGCTTGTGTAGGATAGGTGGGAGACTTTGAAGCAGCCACGCCAGTGGTTGTGGAGTCGCCGTTGAAATACCACTCTGGTCGTGCTGGATGTCTAACCTGGGTCCGTGATCCGGATCAGGGACAGTGTCTGATGGGTAGTTTAACTGGGGCGGTTGCCTCCTAAAGAGTAACGGAGGCGCCCAAAGGTTCCCTCAGCCTGGTTGGCAATCAGGTGTTGAGTGTAAGTGCACAAGGGAGCTTGACTGTGAGACCGACGGGTCGAGCAGGGACGAAAGTCGGGACTAGTGATCCGGCAGTGGCTTGTGGAAGCGCTGTCGCTCAACGGATAAAAGGTACCCCGGGGATAACAGGCTGATCTTCCCCAAGAGTCCATATCGACGGGATGGTTTGGCACCTCGATGTCGGCTCGTCGCATCCTGGGGCTGGAGTCGGTCCCAAGGGTTGGGCTGTTCGCCCATTAAAGCGGTACGCGAGCTGGGTTTAGAACGTCGTGAGACAGTTCGGTCCCTATCCGCTGTGCGCGTAGGAATATTGAGAAGGGCTGTCCCTAGTACGAGAGGACCGGGACGGACGAACCTCTGGTGTGCCAGTTGTCCTGCCAAGGGCATGGCTGGTTGGCTACGTTCGGAAAGGATAACCGCTGAAAGCATCTAAGCGGGAAGCCTGCTTCGAGATGAGTATTCCCACCACCTTGAGTGGTTAAGGCTCCCAGTAGACGACTGGGTTGATAGGCCAGATGTGGAAGCCCGGTAACGGGTGGAGCTGACTGGTACTAATAGGCCGAGGGCTTGTCCTCAGTTGCTCGCGTCCACTGTGTTGTTCCCAGGCCACGAACAGTCGTGCTGGTTGAACAGTTTCACTACTTAACTGAAAAGTGTGCTTGTTCGCTAAGTGCCGATCTCTGCATTAATTGCGGAGTGGCCGATAGTGTTTCGGTGGTCATTGCGTTAGGGAAACGCCCGGTTACATTCCGAACCCGGAAGCTAAGCCTTTCAGCGCCGATGGTACTGCAGGGGGGACCCTGTGGGAGAGTAGGACGCCGCCGAACAATCTTTCAGGACCCTTGGTCCCAGCGTTCATGCTGGGGCCGAGGGTCCTTTTTTGTTTGCCGAAGCGCGTCGGATGGTCGGCTGCGCGAGAATGTCTTGTAGTACCCGATGACAGGAGTCACCCCCATGTCCACCAACTCTTCCGACGACCGTTCGGAGCGCGAGCCGCGTCGCCGGGACGGGGACGACAGGGGCGGCTTCCGAGGCGGCCGTGACGACCGGTCCGCTGCGCCTCGCCGCGACGACAACCGTGGTGGCGGTTTCCGCCGTGACGACCGTGACCGCGACCGTGGTCCCCGCCGTGACGACAACCGTGGTGGCGGTTCCGGTGGTGGCTTCCGCCGTGACGACCGTGCGCCGCGTCGTGATGACGACCGTGGTGGGTACCGCGGCGGTCAGCGTGATGACCGTGGTGGCCGTCCCACCGGCGGCTTCGACCGCCGCGATGACCGCGACCGTGGCCCCCGCCGTGACGACGACCGTCCCGGTGGCTTCCGCCGCGACGACAGCCGCGGTGGCGGGACCGGTGGTGGCTTCCGCCGCGATGACAGCCGCGGTGGCGGTGGCGGTTCCCGCCGTGACGACCGCGACCGCGACCGTGGTCCCCGCCGTGACGACAACCGTGGTGGCGGTTCCGGTGGCAGCTTCCGCCGCGACGACCGCGCTCCCCGGCGTGATGACGACCGTGGTGGGTACCGCGGCGGTCAGCGTGACGACCGTGGTGGCCGTCCGGCCGGCGGCGGCTTCGACCGCCGCGATGACCGTCCCCGTGGCCCCCGTCGCGACGACGACCGTCCCGGTGGCTTCCGCCGTGATGACAGCCGCGGTGGCGGGACCGGTGGTGGCTTCCGCCGTGACGACCGTGCGCCGCGTCGTGATGACGACCGTGGTGGGTACCGCGGCGGTCAGCGTGACGACCGTGGTGGCCGTCCGGCCGGCGGCTTCGACCGCCGCGATGACCGCGACCGTGGCCCCCGCCGTGACGACGACCGTCCCGGTGGCTTCCGCCGCGACGACAGCCGCGGTGGCGGTTCCGGTGGTGGCTTCCGCCGCGATGACAGCCGCGGCACCGGTGGCGGTTTCCGCCGTGACGACCGCGACCGCGACCGTGGTCCCCGCCGTGACGACGACCGTGGTGGCAGCTTCCGCCGCGACGACCGCGACCGTGGTCCGCGCCGTGACGACGACCGTGGTGGCAGCTTCCGCCGCGACGACCGCGCTCCCCGGCGTGATGACGACCGTGGTGGGTACCGCGGCGGTCAGCGTGATGACCGTGGTGGCCGTCCCACCGGCGGCTTCGAGCGCCGCGATGACCGCGACCGTGGCCCCCGCCGCGACGACGACCGTCCCGGTGGCTTCCGCCGCGACGACAGCCGCGGTGGCGGCTCCGGTGGCGGCGGCTACCGCCGTGACGACCGCGACCGTGGCCCCCGCCGTGACGACCGCGGAAGCGACCGCGGTGGCTACCGTGGCCGCGACGACCGGGGCGGCTACCAGGGGCGCGACGACCGCGACCGTGAGCCCATCAAGCGGCTGCCCATTCCTGACGACGTCACCGGCGACGAGATCGACAAGGATGTCCGGCAGGAGCTGATGAGCCTGCCGAAGACCCTGGCCGAGGACGTCGCACGGAACCTCGTCATGGTCGCCCGACTCATCGACGAGGACCCCGAGCAGGCCTACGCCTACTCGCGTATCGCCCTTCGGCTGGCGTCCAGGGTGGCCGCCGTGCGTGAGGCCGCGGGCTTCGCCGCGTACGCCACCCAGAAGTACTCCGAGGCGCTCGCCGAGTTCCGGGCGTCCCGTCGCATGACCGGTTCCGTCGAACTGTGGCCCGTCATGGCCGACTGCGAGCGTGGCCTCGGCCGCCCCGAGCGTGCCATGGCCATGGCCGGTGAGCCCGAGGTCCAGAAGCTGGACAAGGCCGGCCAGGTCGAGATGCGTCTCGTCGCCGCGGGTGCCCGCAGGGACATGGGACAGATCGACGCCGCGATCGTCACCCTGCAGAGCTCCGAGCTGGCGTCCAGCGCTGTCCACTCCTGGACTCCGCGCCTGCGGTACGCCTACGCCGACGCTCTCCTCGAGGCGGGCCGTGAGGACGAGGCCCGTGAGTGGTTCGGCAAGGCCCTGGAGGCCGACAAGGACGGCGCGACCGACGCGTCCGACCGGCTGGCCGAACTCGACGGTGTGGAGTTCGTCGACGCGCTCGGCGACGACGACGAGAACAGCGGCGCCGCCGCCGAAGTCCGTGCCACCGACGCGCACGACACCGACGAGGACGCGGACGACGAGGACGACGACGCGGACGACGAGGACGGGCCCGCGAAGGTCTGAGTCCCGTTGACATACGGCATGTGAAGAGGGCGGCACCCACCACGGGGTGCCGCCCTCTTCCGCGTTCGCCTCAGGGCTCCGTACGAGGAGTTCGCGATGCTGGTGTGCCTCGGTCGAGGTCCAGACTCCGCAGGACCAGCCCCGTCGCCGGCTTCGGGCCGAACGAGGTCGACTTGCGGGGCATCGTGACGCCCTGTCTGGCCAGGTCCCGGACCACGTCCTCGCGCACGGGGTGCATCAGCACGGCTGTGGCGCCATGGCGTTCCGCCTGCTCGACCGCCGCTTCCGCCGCATGGATATAGGCGATGTGCTCCGGGGCGTCGGGGACCTTCCACACGTCGTCGAGGAGCGCCGAGTGCAGCACGGTCGCGTCCAGCGCGCGCCATGCCGCCGGCCGGTCGGCGCGGACCGTTCGGGCGAGCAGCTCTCCGTCCGCGTGGTCGATGAGGTGGAACCCACCGTCGCCCGCGAGGAGGAAGGCGTTGCCCTCCGCAGCGGCGGCCCCGAGAGCGTCGAGGGCCTGGGGCAGCGGCCCCTCGACGGACCGGACACGGAAGAGGCCGTCCAGGGCGCGAAGCGCCTCGGCGACCGGAAGGCGGTGCAGGAGACGGTGGATGGCGCGGACGCGCAGCGGGTATCGGGCCGTGTCGACGAGCAGTACGAGACCGAAGTCCCAGGGACCGGGGGCCGACTGCTCCTGCTGCAGGCGCAGATACGTGGCCCAGCGGTGGTGGCCGTCGGCGATCAGGGCCTGGCGGTGGGACAGGTCGGACTCGACCTCCGCCCGCTCCATGGGATCGGTGACGGCCCACAGACGGTGGTCGACACCGTCCTCGGTCGTCGTGGTGAGGAGCGGGAGGCGCTCCACCACCCGCTCGATCACGGCCGTCGCGCCGCTCGGCCCGCCGTCGCCCGCGTAGCTGAGGAGCAGGGGCTCGAGATGGGCGGCCGCGGCGCGCATCAGGTCGGCGCGGTCCTCCACGACGTCGTCCATGACGTCCTCGTGCGGCAGCACGACACCCTCCGACGCTGGGGAGAGTGCCAGGGCCCCGATCACACCGCGCTGCAGGGTGTCACCGGCCCGCTGTTCGTACACGTAGAGAGCGGGCACCGGGTCCGCGGCGAGGACGCCCTCCGCCAGCCAGCGCTTCAAAGTGTCGGCCGCCTGCCGGTGCCGCGCGGCGGCCGTGCCGGCCTGCGGGAGGATCAGCCGCACGATGTTGTGCGGGTCCGCGGACTCCAGGTGGTGGAGGCCGTCGGGCCGCACGACGACGTCGTACGGGGGTGAGGTCACCGCCGCGAGGCTGCCGACCTGCTCGGGGACGTACCGCAGTGCGCGGAAGGGGATCAGCCGCAGCCCCTGGCCTGCGGCGGGCCCGGATGTGTTCATTTCTGCATCGTATGTGCGCTCCCGCGATGCGCGATGATCGGGGGAGAGGCATGGCACAGAGGAGCAGAGGCATATGAGTCAGCAGTACAGGTCCCGGCCGTTGGGGAGCGACGTCGCGCTGAGCGAGGCGTACGACACGGCCCTGCTCGACCTCGACGGGGTGGTGTACGCGGGCGGACACGCGATCGTCCACGCCGTCGAATCGCTGGGCACCGCCCGTGAGGGCGGCATGCATCTGGCGTATGTGACGAACAACGCCCTGAGGACGCCGGACGCGGTGGCCGAACACCTGACGGAACTCGGAGTTCCGGCCGACGCCGCCGATGTGATCACGTCGGCGCAGGCGGTGGCCCGGTTGATGGCCGATCAGCTGCCGTCCGGGGCCAGGGTGCTCGTGGTCGGCGGTGAGGGGTTGCGGGTCGCGCTGCGCGAGCGCGGGCTGGTGCCGGTGGAGTCGGCGGACGACGATCCGGTCGCCGTGGCGCAGGGGTTCGGCGGGCCCGACCTGCCGTGGGGCCGGTTCGCCGAGGCCGCGTACGCCATCTCGCGCGGAGCCGTGTGGTTCGCGTCCAACACCGACCTGACGATCCCGGGCGCCCGGGGCATCGCGCCCGGCAACGGTGCGGCCGTGGAGGTCGTACGCATCGCGACCGGGGCCGAACCGCAGGTCGCCGGCAAGCCGCTGCCGCCGATGCACCGGGAGACCGTGCTGCGGACGGGGGCGAAGCGGCCGCTGGTCGTCGGGGACCGGCTGGACACCGACATCGAGGGCGCGTTCAACGGCGGCGTGGACTCGCTGCTCGTCCTCACCGGCGTGACCGACGCGGCCCAGCTGATCGCGGCCGAACCCAGGTACCGCCCGACCTATGTGGACCGGGACCTGCGGGGTCTGCTCACCGGTCAGCCCGAAGTGTCGGAGGAGGGCGACGGGTTCCGCTGCGGAGGCTGGACGGCCGCGGTGCGCGAGGAGGCGCTCGTGCTGGACGGCGAGGGTGACGCGATCGACGGGCTGAGGGCCCTGTGCGCGGCGGCGTGGACACACGCGGGTGAGGGCACGTGCGATCTGGACGCGCAGAAGGCCGTGGCCCGGCTCGACCTGTAGCGTGCCGGATCGTGTGCGGTGCCGGGGAGTTGAGATGATTGGAGGATAGGCTAACCTAACCAGGTGTTGGTCGAGAGTCCCCCTGAATCGAGTTCCGGCCCCCCGGCCGCGCCGGGCACGGGCGCGCGTGGCAGGCGTCACGCGGCGAGAGCGGCCGGTCTGCTGGCCGCCGTGGCGGTGCTGGTGCTGGTGTGCCTCGTGAGTGTCGCGATCGGCGCCAAGGCCCTTCCCCTCTCCGAGGTGTGGCACGGCCTGTTCCACTACTCGGGCACCAACGGTGACGTCCTCGTACGCGAGGTGCGGGTCCCGCGCACCGTGCTGGGGCTGATCGTCGGGGCAGCGCTCGGGCTGGCCGGCGCGGTGATGCAGGCGCTCACCCGCAATCCGCTCGCCGAGCCCGGTCTGCTGGGCGTCAACGCGGGCGCGGCGGCGGCGGTCGTCTCCGCCATCACCTTCTTCGGCGTCACGTCCCTGACCGGATACGTCTGGTTCGCGTTCGGCGGCGCCGCGCTCGTGTCCGTCGCGGTGTACCTGCTGGGCGGCAGCAGGTCCGCGAACCCCGTGCGTCTGGCGCTCGCCGGTACGGCGGTCACCGCGGCCCTGTTCGGTTACGTCAACGCCGTACAACTGCTGGACTCCGCGGCGCTGGACCGGCTGCGGTTCTGGACCGTCGGATCGCTCGCCTCGGCGAACCCGGAGACCGTCGGCAAGGTGTGGCCGTTCATCGCGCTCGGTGTGCTGCTGTCCCTGCTCATCGCCCGGCCGCTCAACGCGCTGGAGATGGGCGACGACACGGCCAGGGCGCTCGGCGCCCACCTGACCCGCACCCGGGTCCTCGCGATGGTGGCCGTCACCCTGCTGTGCGGGGCGGCGACCGCCGCGTGCGGGCCGATCGTCTTCATCGGGCTGATGATCCCGCACCTGGTCCGGACGATCACGGGCCCGGACATGCGGTGGATCCTGCCCTACGCCGCCGTTCTCGCGCCCGTGCTGCTCCTCGTCGCCGACGTGGTGGGCAGGGTCGCCGCCCGCCCCTCCGAGCTGCAGGTGGGCATCGTCACCGCGCTGCTGGGCGGGCCCGTGTTCATCCATCTCGTACGCCGCAAGAGGATGGCCCAGCTGTGAAGGCCACGCAGGACACCACGAAGACGGTCCACGCCGTACGGACGGCCGGCGGGCTCTCGTTCCGGGTGGACGCGCGGGCGCTCGTCGTGATCGCGCTGCTCGCCGCGGCGGCGGCCTTCGCCGCGGTCGTGCTGATCGGCAGCGGCGACTACGCCATGTCACCCGGACAGGTCGTCACCACCCTGCTCGGCGACGGAACGTTCCAGCAGGAGTTCATCGTCACGGAGCTACGCCTGCCCAGGGTCCTTGTCGGGCTGCTCGTCGGCGCCGCGCTCGGAGTCGGCGGCGCCGTCTTCCAGAGCGTCTCCCGCAACCCCCTCGGGAGCCCCGACGTCCTCGGCTTCGGCCAGGGCTCCGCGGTCGGCGCCCTCATCGTGATCGTGCTCTTCCAGGGCGGACCCTCCGAGGTCGCCGCGGGAGCCGTCGCCGGCGGCATGCTGACCGGCGCGGCCGTCTACCTGCTTGCCTGGAAGCGCGGGGTGCACGGCTACCGCCTCGTCCTCGTCGGCATCGGGGCCGCCGCCATGCTGACCGCCGCGATCCACTACCTGATCACCAAGGCCAACCTCGTCGACGCCACCCGCGCGGTCGTCTGGATGACGGGCTCGCTGGACGGCCGCGACTGGGCCCAGGTCTGGCCGCTGCTCGCCGTCTGCTGCGTCCTGATCCCGCTGGTCCTCGGCCACGGGCGGGCGCTGCGCATGATCGAGATGGGCGACGACGCCGCCCACGCCCTGGGCGTACGGGTGGAACGCACCCGGCTCGTCCTACTGAGCTGCGCGGTGCTGCTCGTCGCCGTCGCGACCGCCGCCGCCGGGCCCATCGTCTTCGTCTCGCTCAGCGCCCCGCAGGTCGCCCGCCGCCTGACCAGGGCGCCGGGCCCCAACCTGGCTGCTGCCGCCGCCACGGGCGCGGCCCTGCTGCTCGTCGCCGACTGGACCGCCATGAACGCCTTCGGGGACCGCCAGCTCCCGGTGGGCGTCGTCACCGGCGTGCTCGGCGGCTGCTACCTGCTGTGGCTCCTCGTGGCCGAGCGCAGGGCGGGACGCATATGAGGCCGGACACGCCGGACACCGCGCAGACCATCCCCACCGACCCCGGGAGTACGACCATGCAGCGCCTCACCGCGGACTCGGTGACCCTCGGCTACGACCAGCGGGTCATCGCCGAGAACCTCTCGGTGGAGATCCCCGACCACTCCTTCACGGTGGTCGTCGGCCCCAACGCCTGCGGCAAGTCGACCCTGCTGCGCGCCCTCTCCCGGATGCTGAAGCCGACCGCCGGAGACGTCCTGCTGGACGGGCGGTCCATCCACCGGATGCCCGCGAAGCAGGTCGCCAGGACCCTGGGCCTGCTGCCGCAGTCCTCCATGGCCCCGGACGGCATCACCGTCGCCGACCTCGTCTCGCGCGGCCGCTACCCGCACCAGGGGCTGCTGCGCCAGTGGTCGCCCGAGGACGAGCGGATCGTGAAGGAGTCCATGGAGTCGACCGGCGTCGGCGAGCTCGCCGACCGCTACGTCGACGAACTGTCGGGCGGCCAGCGCCAGCGCGTCTGGATCGCCATGGCCCTCGCCCAGCAGACACCGCTCCTACTGCTGGACGAGCCGACGACGTACCTCGACATCCAGCACCAGATCGACGTGCTCGACCTCTGCGCCGAACTGCACGAGACACAGGGCCGGACGCTGGTCGCCGTGCTCCACGACCTCAATCACGCCGCCCGGTACGCCACGCACCTGATCGCCATGCGCGGGGGCGCGGTCATCGCCGAGGGCGCCCCCGGCGACATCGTCACCGCGCAGCTCGTCGAAGAGGTCTTCGGGATGCGGTGCCAGGTCATCGACGACCCGGAGACGGGAACGCCGCTCGTCGTCCCCGCCGCCCGGAGGAAGCGCACCGGGGTCTCCGTCTGACGAGGCCTAGAGGAGGGACTTGAGCTTCAGCAGGTCACGGAAGCCCGCTTCCAGCCGCACCCGGCCCGATGCCCACGCCTTCGCGAAGTTCAGCTCGCCGCCGACCATGGCCACCAGGTCGTCGCCGGTCATCGCGAGCCGGATCTCGGCCTTCTCCCGGGGAGGGCCCTCGTGCGTGTCCAGCACCTTGATCCGGCCGTTCGCCAGCCGTCCGGTGAACGTCGCGTCGAGATCCCTGATGTGGCAGCTCAGCGAGCGGTCGAGGTCGGCGGCGCCGCGCACGTCGCCGTCGGCCCCCGCCAGATTGTCGGAAAGTGTGTCGAGTGCGCTTCGGCACTCCGCCATGGTCGCCATCGTCACCGACGGTACACCGGCCCTTCGGGGTAGCGTTCCCGCATGAGCGACAGGATGCCGGGACCGGACACGGCGCAGCGGGGCGAGGCGGGCAAACCGGCGGGGACGCCGCCCGACGCCCCCGTACCTTCCTACGAGCCCGTCCCGCCCGCGCCCGTCGGCGTCGCCCGCACACCCACCGGGCACGCCGGTGTCGACGCGCGGCTGGAGCGGCTGGCCGACGCGGACCACCTCCCGGCTGACGGCCACACCGAGGTGTACGAGGATGTACACCGTGGGCTGCGCGACGAGCTGACCGCGCTGGACGCCCGTCCCGCACCCGCACCGACGCCCGCGCACGACAACAGGAGCTGAACGAGAAGTGGCAGGAGTGGCACGTCGCCGCCTCGACGCCGAGCTGGTACGCCGCAAGCTCGCCCGCTCGCGTGAGCACGCGAGCCAGCTGATCGCAGCGGGGCGGGTGACCGTCGGCGGGAACACCGCGACCAAGCCCGCGACCCAGGTCGAGACCAGCGCCGCCGTCGTCGTCGTCAAGGACGACAGCGACCCCGAGTACGTCTCGCGCGGCGGGCACAAACTCGCCGGCGCCCTCGCCGCCTTCGAGCCGCTCGGACTCGAGGTCGAGGGGCGCAGGGCGCTGGACGCCGGGGCCTCCACCGGTGGCTTCACCGACGTCCTGCTGCGGGCCGGCGCCGGTCATGTCGTGGCCGTGGACGTCGGCTACGGCCAGCTCGCCTGGTCCCTGCAGTCCGATGAACGCGTCACCGTCAAGGACCGTACGAACGTACGCGAGTTGACGCTGGAACAGATCGACGGGAAGGCGGTGGACCTGGTGGTGGGCGACCTGTCGTTCATCCCGCTCGGCCTGGTGCTGCCCGCGCTCGCGCGCTGTTCCGCACCCGACGCCGATCTGGTGCTCATGGTCAAGCCGCAGTTCGAGGTGGGCAAGGAGCGCCTCGGCAGCGGCGGTGTGGTCCGCAGCCCCGAGCTGCGTGCCGAAGCGGTACGGGAAGTGGCACGCCGAGCCGGTCTGCTGGGCCTCGGCGTCCAGGGGGTGACGGCGAGTCCGCTGCCCGGCCCGTCGGGAAATGTCGAGTACTTTCTGTGGCTGCGGGCCGGCGCACCTGAGCTGGATCCCGCGGACGTCGACCGTGCAGTGGCGGAGGGGCCCCGTTGACGACGCATGCGGCACAAACCGAGAACGTGGAACAGCCCGGGAGCGCCGAACGACCGGAACGCACCGTCTTCCTGCTCGCGCACACCGGCCGTCCGGCGGCGATCCGCAGCGCCGAACTGGTGGTGCAGGGCCTCCTGAGGCACGGCCTCGGGGTCCGGGTGCTCGCGGTGGAGGCCGCGGACCTGCCGCTGCCGCAGTCCGTGGAGACGGTCACCGACGCGACCCCCGACGCCGTGGACGGCTGCGAGCTGCTGATCGTCCTCGGCGGCGACGGGACGCTGCTGCGCGGGGCCGAGATCTCGCGGGCCTCCGGTGTCCCCATGCTCGGCGTCAACCTCGGACGGGTCGGCTTCCTGGCGGAGGCCGAGCGCGACGACCTGGACAAGGTCGTCGACCGTGTGGTGACGCGCGCCTACCAGGTCGAGGAGCGGATGACGCTCGACGTCGTCGTGCGCAGCAACGGCGACGTCGTGCACACCGACTGGGCGCTCAACGAGGCCGCCGTCCAGAAGGTCTCGCCCGAGCGGATGCTGGAGGTCGTCCTGGAGATCGACGGCCGCCCCGTGACCGGTTTCGGATGTGACGGGATCGTCTGCGCCACCCCCACCGGATCGACGGCCTACGCCTTCTCCGCCGGCGGCCCCGTCGTCTGGCCGGAGGTGGAAGCCCTGCTGATGGTGCCGATCAGCGCCCACGCGCTTTTCGCGAAGCCGCTGGTGACGTCGCCCGACTCCGTGCTGGCCGTGGAGGTCCAGCCGCACAGCCCGCACGGGGTGCTGTGGTGCGACGGCCGCCGCACCGTCGAGCTGCCCGCCGGGGCTCGCGTCGAGGTCCGGCGCGGCGCGGTGCCCGTACGGCTCGCACGGCTCCACCAGGCGTCGTTCACCGACCGTCTGGTGGCGAAGTTCGCACTGCCCGTCCAGGGCTGGCGGGGCGCTCCGCACTGATCTCCAGGGCCGCTGCTCACACCCGCGTGAGTGAATCCGCCACCGGGGTCCGTCGCACACCGGGCCCGGGACCTCGTAAGGTCATGTCCGTGTTGGAGGAGATGCGGATACGGTCGCTCGGAGTCATCGACGACGCGGTGGTGGAGCTGTCACCCGGTTTCACCGCGGTGACGGGTGAGACCGGCGCGGGTAAGACCATGGTCGTCACCAGCCTCGGGCTGCTGCTCGGAGGGCGTGCCGACCCCGCCCTGGTGCGGATCGGTGCCAAGGCCGCGGTCGTCGAGGGGCGCATCACCGTGTCCCCGGGCGACGCGGCGGCGGTACGGGCCGAGGAGGCCGGCGGCGAGGTCGAGGACGGTGCGCTGATCGTCAGCCGTACCGTTTCGGCGGAGGGGCGCTCCCGCGCCCATCTCGGCGGGAGATCCGTGCCCGTGGGGGTGCTGGCCGAACTCGCCGACGAACTCGTGGCCGTGCACGGCCAGACCGACCAGCAGGGCCTGCTCAAGCCGGCACGGCAGCGCCAGGCGCTGGACCGGTACGCCGGCAGTGGCGTCGACGGCCCGCTCACCACGTACACGGCGGCCTACCGGCGGCTGCGTGCCGTCGTCACCGAGCTCGACGAACTGACCACCCGGGCCAGGGAACGCGCCCAGGAGGCGGACCTGCTGCGCTTCGGCCTCGACGAGGTCGCCGCCGTGGAACCGCTGCCGGGGGAGGACACCGAACTCGCGGCGGAAGCCGAACGTCTCGGCCACGCCGAGGCGCTCGCCTCCGCGGCGGCCCTCGCCCACGCGGCGCTCGCGGGCGATCCCGAGGATCAGGAGGGTGTGGACGCCACCACGGTCGTGGCCGCCGCCGGACGGTCCCTGGACGCCGTGCGGGCGCACGACCCGGCCCTGGCGGCACTGGCCGACCGGATCGGCGAGATCTCGATCCTGTTGGCCGACGTCGCCGGGGAACTCGCCGGATATGCCGACCAGCTCGACGCGGACCCGCTGCGGCTCGCCGCCGTGGAGGAACGGCGTGCCGCGCTCACCGCGCTCACCCGCAAGTACGGCGAGGACATCACCTCCGTGCTCGCCTGGGCCCAGGAAGGCGCCTCCCGGCTGACCGAGCTGGAGGGCGACGACGACCGCATCGGGGAGCTGACGGCGGAGCGCGACGCGCTGCGCGGCGAGCTCTCCGTGCTCGGGCAGCAGCTGACCGACGCACGGACGGAGGCGGCGGCCCGCTTCGCCGCGGCCGTCACGGAGGAACTGGCGTCCCTCGCCATGCCGCACGCCCGGGTCTCCTTCGCCATCGGTCAGTCCGAGGCGCCGGACGAGGCCTCCGGCATCGACATCGGCGGCCGGAGCGTGCTCTACGGTCCGTCCGGCGCCGACGAGGTGGAACTCCTGCTGGCGCCGCACCCCGGAGCGCAGCCACGGCCGATCGCCAAGCGCGCGTCGGGCGGTGAGCTGTCGCGGGTGATGCTCGCCGTCGAAGTGGTCTTCGCCGGTTCGGACCCCGTGCCGACGTACCTCTTCGACGAGGTCGACGCCGGTGTCGGCGGCAAGGCCGCCGTCGAGGTCGGCCGGCGGCTGGCGAAGCTCGCCAGGTCCGCACAGGTCGTCGTGGTCACCCACCTCCCGCAGGTGGCGGCCTTCGCCGACCGGCAGCTGCTGGTCGAGAAGACCGTGGACGGATCGGTGACCAGGAGCGGCGTCACGGTCCTGGAGGGCGAGGACCGGGTCCGGGAGCTGTCCCGGATGCTCGCGGGGCAGGAGGACTCCGAGACCGCGCGGGCCCACGCCGAGGAGCTCCTGGAGACCGCCCGGGCCGACGGCTGACGGCGCGCAGACGTCAGTTTCACGCGGCCCGCTTCACTCGTACGGGTGGGGTGGGCCGCCCCGGTGTCGACGCGAGTACGGGAACAACGTTTCGTCAGTCCCGGAACGTGCGTACGGACTGGCATCCTTGGGACCGTACTAATCACCGACTCGGTAGCCCCGGGAGCCGATCAACCGTGTCTCAGTTGCGTACGGTCCAAGTCCTGGGCGGCGGTGCCGGAAGCAGCGCCCGTGTCAGCTCGCTCGCCGCGGGACTGGTCGCCAGAGGCGTGCAGGTCACCGTCTGCGCCCCGGCCGGTTCCGGTCACGCCCACGGCCTCCCCGCCTCGGGAACCCGCTTCGTCGCGGTGCCCCGGCGCAGCGATCCCGCCTCCGTCGCCGCCCTGCGCATCGCGTGCACCGGGGCGGACATCGTCCACGCCCACGGCCTGCACGCCGCCGTGCGCGCCGGGATCGCGCTCAGCGGGCGTGGCACCCCGCTGGTGGTGACCTGGCACACCCGCGCCCACGCGGAGGGCGCCCGCGGCCGGCTGCTGCGGATGCTGGAGCGGAAGGCGGCCCGGGCCGCCGCCGTCGTGCTGGGCACCTCGTGGGAAATGGTCGACCGGGCCCGCCGCCGAGGTGCCAGGGACGCGCGGCTCGCGCCGGTCGCGATCCCCGCGAGCCGTTGGGCCGGCGCCCCCGACGACGGCAAGGTGCGCGCCGAACTGGGCGCGGTCGGACGGCCGTTGCTGGTCTCGGCGGCCCAGCACGACCATGACGCGCTGCTGGACGCGGCGCGCGGGTGGTGCGCGCTGGACCCCCCGCCCCTGCTGGCCGTCGTGGGGGAGGAGCACCGGGCCGGCGCCCTGAGGCGCCGGATCGCGGCGGAGGGCCTGCCCGTCGTCCTCGCGGGCGGACCGGACGGTATCGGCGACCTCCTGGCCGCGGCCGACATCGCCGTCCTGTCCGGCCGGGGATGCGGCGGCCCGCTGCTCGCCCGCGAGGCCCTGAGGCTCGGCATCCCCCTGGTCGCGGCCCGTGCCGACGGACTGCCCGAACTCGTCGGTGACGCGGCGGAACTGGTTCCGCACGGGGACGCCGAGGCCCTCTCCGAGGCCGTCGTACGGCTCCTCGGCGACCCCGGGCGACGGCAGCGGCTCGCCGAATCGGGGCGCGCGCAGGCCGCGGGCTGGCCGACCGAGGACGACACGATCGCCCATGTGCTCTCCGTGTACGACGAGTTGGCGACGCCCGTGGCGGCCGGCTGACCCCGGTACGGCCCCGCGGATTCGAGGGACCGCCCTGTGCGCCCGCCGGTCAGCCCGCGTGCCGACGTGCCCTCAGGGCCAGGCTCAGGGCCAGCACGGACTCGGGGTCGTCCAGGTCGGTGCCGAGCAGCTCGCCGATGCGGGCCAGCCGGTTGTAGAGAGTCTGCCGGTTCAGATGGAGGTCGCGTGCGGCCTCCGCCTTGCGGCCCGCATGGGCGAGGTACGCCTCCAGCGTGGGCAGCAGCGCGGGGCGCGAGGTGCGGTCGTGCGCGAGCAGCGGGCCGATCGCCCGGTCCACGAAGGACGCGAGGTCCGGATGGTCCCGCAGCCGCCACAGCAGCAGATCGATGTCCAGGCGGCGTGCGTCGTACCAGGGCCGGTCCCCGAGCCCCCGCGCGGCCGTCGCCGCCTCGGCCGCGTGCCTCAGCCCGGCGCCCACGGACGCCCAGCCGCCCGCGTCCCCGACCACCACGGTCGCCGGCGTACGGTCCCCGGCCCGTTCCAGTCCCGCCCGGTCGGCCCCGCTCCGCAGCGCCGCCGCGACCCGGTCCGCGAGCGCCGTGCGCGTGGTCCCCGGCCGCAGCGCCAGCAGCAGGGGGACCCTGCCCTCCACGGGCCGCACCCCCACCAGCACCGGTGCGCCCACCGCCGCGAGCTCCTCCGTCATCGCCCGGGCCAGCAGCGCCCAACTGCCCGACGGCGCCGACTCGGGGGAGAGCCGCATCACCACCGGGAGCAGCGGATCCCCGCCCGGTCTGAACCCCAGGACGCCTGCCTGCGCGGGAGCGTCGTCCGGGGCGATCCGGCCCTCGGCGAGATCGGTGAGGAAGTCACCGCGGCCCCGAGCCGCCACCTCCTCCTCCTGCCGGGCCTGCATCAGCACGACCGCCAGGATGCCCGCGGCCCGCTCGGCGGCCATCCGGTGCACCGTCACCAGGGGCCCGGACACCGCGAGCAGCACGAGCCGGGCCCGCACGGAACCCGCCCCGAGCCCGCCACCCGGCACCTCCACCAGAACCGCGCCGGCGGGTGGCGCCTCACGAGCCGTGCGCGCCCCGCGCAGCCCCTCCCAGACCTGGAGCGGATCGGCGCCCGCCGGGCCGGTCCCGCTGCCCGCCGCGAACAGCAGCCGGCCGTCCGGGGTCTCCAGGAAGACCGGGTTCGCGGCGAAGTCCGCCAGGATGCCCAGGACCTGCGGCACCCCGCCGCCGCCCAGGACCGCCTGCGTGCACCGCCGGTGGACCTCCTCGGCCCGCTGGAGGAGGGTGTAGTGGCCGTTGACGATCTCGGTGTGGATCTCCTCGGTCACCGCCACGAACGGCACCTCGCGGTGCAGCTGGACGAGCGGCAGTCCCGCCGTGCGCGCCGCCTCCACGATCGCCGAGGGCAGCCGGCCGAAGCGCGGGCCGAGCTCCACGACCAGGGCGGCGATGCCCCGGTCCGCCAGCTTGCGGACGAAGACGCGCTGGTCGGCGGGGTGCGACCCGAGACCGAGCCCGGTCGTGAGCAGCAACTCCCCGCCCTTGAGGAGGGCGGGGATGTTGGGCGCCTCACCGGCGTGCACCCAGCGCACCGTACGGTCCAGACGGTCCGCGCAGGTCAGTACCTCCGGGAGTCCACCGCGCAGCCCCGGCAGCTCCAGTGCCCGCCGCACGGTGATCCCGCCCTCTGTCTCCACCGGCTCCGGCCTCGTGCTTCCACTCGTGCGCCCACGCGCTGGTGTACCGGGGCGCGAGCGGCCCCGGTCAGGAAGCTACCGGGCCGCCCCGGGCCCCGTCACACCATGGCCACCGCGGGCTTGACGTTGTGATTGAGGTGGAACACGTTGTCCGGGTCGTACCGGGCTTTGACGCGGGACAGCCGCTCGTAGGCCTGCTCCCCGAACCCGGCCATGATCCGCTCCTGCCCCTCGCGGCCGATGAAGTTGAGGTAGACCGCGCCGTTGGCCCACGGCGTCATCGCGGCGCGCACGCCCCGCACCCACTGCCTGACCCGCTCGTCGTCCGCCTCGTCCTCCCAGACGCCGAAGGGGTGCACGGCCCAGGGGGAGGAGCGCCAGGGCAGCGGGTAGTCGGAGGGTCCGCGCCCCACCGCGCCGCCCAGCGGGAACAGCACGTGCTGACAGTTCGTGGGGACGGGCATCGTCGCCGCGCCCGCACAGTAGGCGGCCACGGCCTCGTCGGGGAAGGCGTCCAGGTACTCCGCCGACCAGTAGTTCCGCATGCCGGGCGGATCGTCGAGCATGCACTGCAGGTCAGCGTACGGAATCGTGTCGACGACCTCCGCCTCGTGCTCCAGCGCCAGCAGGGGCGCCGCCACCTCGCGTGCCTCCGCCTGCGGCCCGGCGTAGGTGAGCAGCACGGCGCACACGAGGTGGCCCACCAGCGGCTCGGGTACCCACTCCTCGGGCGGTCCCGTGATGTAGATGCAGCCGCCGCCCGCGGCGTCCGGTGCGGACTCCATCACATCCCGGTAGGCGCGGACCGCTTCGGGACCGTTCTCCGGGCGGAAGAGCAGCATCACCATGTTCATCTCGGGCAGTTCGTGCAGGCCCAGCGTCAGCGACGTGACCACACCGAAGTTGCCGCCGCCGCCGTGCAGGGCCCAGAACAGCTCGGGGTTCTCGGACGCGCTCGCGCGCACGGGTGTGCCGTCCGCGGTCACCACGTCGGCGGCCAGCAGGTTGTCGCAGGCCAGCCCGAACGCGCGCTCCAGCCAGCCCGAGCCGCCGCCCAGGGTGAAGCCGCCGACGCCGGTGGTGGACACCCGTCCGCCGGTGGTCGCCAGGGAGTGGGGCTGTGTGGCCCGGTCCAGGTCGCTCATGACGGCGCCGCCGCCGACCCGCGCCGACCGGGCACCGGGATCGACGTCGACCGCGCGCATCCGGCGCAGGTCGACCACGAGGCCGCCCTCGCTCACGGCCATGCCCGCGACGCTGTGGCCGCCTCCGCGCACCGCGACCTCCAGTTCCTGGTCGCGCGCCACGGCGAGCGCCTTCGCGACGTCCGCCTGGGACGCGCACTGAGCCACCACCGCCGGTCTGCGGTCGATCATGCTGTTGAAGACAGTACGTGCCTCGTCGTAACCCGGGTCGCCGGGAACATGGACCTCACCGGCGAAGCCGGAACGCAGACCGGTCACAGCGGCATCCGGCACGGAGGTTCGGGGCGTCATGTCGTGCCCCCTTCGCAGGGTCTTGCAGGACCACTCCATCGTAGATCCGGCCGTCGACATCGGCCGTTCCGCAGAGCCGAGGTGCCCGCCCGGTCACCAGCGCCGCCGCACGGCCGCCTTGCCGCCCGTCACCAGACTCGCCGGCGGAACGTCGTCGGCCACGACCGCGCCCGCGGCGACCACGGCGTCACGGCCGATGCTGACGCCGGGAAGGATCGTGGCACCGGCGCCGATCCACACGTTCTCCGCGATGTCGATGGGCGCACCGCTCAGCCACCCACGCCGCTCCCCGGGATCGACCGGGTGGCCGACGGTGACGAACGTGGCCTTCGGCCCGACCATCACGCGCTCGCCGAGCCGAATGCCCGCGTAGTCCAGGAACGTGCAGTTCTGGTTGATGAACACACGCTCCGCGAGGTCCAGGTTCAGGCCGTGGTCCGTGAAGAAGGGCGGATAGACCGTGACCCGGGCCGGCAGCGGCCTGCCGAGGATCCGGCCGAACAGTTCCGCCTTGCCCTCCTCGTCGTCGAAGGGCAGGACGTTCAGACGGGAGGTGAGCTCGGTGACCTGCAGGACTCTCTTCGACATGGCCCGGAACTCCGGGCTGTGGATGCGCAGGAGACGGTCGCGGGACATGGACGAGTTCCTTTCCGGTGCCTGATGGCCGGACACGGCCACAGGGTGCTGGTCGTCCGACGGCCTGGTCATCGGTGCCCGGCCCCGCGCGGGTGCGCGACTCCGGTGTCGCCGGGCGTCGTCGCCCAGGACGGGCGCCAGACCCTGCCGGAGGGACTCGGCAGGGTCTTCAGATGGGCGATGACTCCGCCGAGCGCCGGGTGCGGATTCGCTCCGGGGAGGATGAGGGAGAGCGGGTACGCGAGGACCGGCTCCACGACAGGGATGCGCCGCAGGTCGTGTGCCGCCGGCCACACGTACCGGTCGCGGGCCCCGACGAGGGTGGCCACGTCCGGTGACCGGGCGAGGGTCTCCAGGAGCACCTCGTCCCCGAAGTGCGGGCCCCGCGCGTCGAGGCGCAGGTCGAAAGCCGTGGCGAGCTGATCGTAGAAGTCCGCCCATTCGCTCCGGGGGGCGATCCCGGGGACCCATATCCGGTGCCCGCGCAGCCGCGCGGGTGTCAGCTCCCGCGCGGAGGCCAGCGGATGTGCCGGGCCCACGAGCAACTCCAGCGGGGAGTCGAACGCGTGGACCATCCGCACCCCGTGCGGCAGCGGGCCCGTGACCGTGCGGAACGAGGCGTCGACCTCACCCGCTTCGACGGCCGCGGCCGCCGCACGCGGGTCGTCGACCCGCAGGGTCACCACGTCCAGACCGGTCCCGGGACGCGACCGCCAGTAGTCGTGCAGCACGGCGGCCTGTGCGCTCCGCAGGCCCAGCACGTCGATCCGCAGGGGCCGTGAGCCCGGTCTGACCGCGCCGACCGCCCGGTCGACACCCGCGACGACGCTCCGCGCGTGGGGGAGGAACACCCGGCCGTCGGGCGTCAGGTCGACCCCCCGGGGGGTGCGCACGAACAGACGGACCTCCAGCGCGCGCTCCAGCGCGGCGATGCGCTTGGAGACCGCCTGCTGCGTCACGCCCAGCTCGTCGGCCGCGCGCCGCACCTGTCCGAGCTCCGCCGCCCGGACGAACGATCGCAATCCCTCGGTGTCCACCGGGCCACCCTAGGCGCGCACAACCGATGGTTGTGGCCCGCGGGAGGCCGGTTGTCCCGGGCACGCCCGCCGACTCGGCGTGCGTGCCCGCCGAAAGGGGAGGACCGTCCCGGTCACGCGACCGGGACGGTCCTGTGGACGAAGGGCCGGCGGATCAGCCGACGTACGCCCCGCTGGCCGTCAGCCGCAGCGCCGTGTCGATCAGCGGCACGTGGCTGAACGCCTGGGGGAAGTTCCCCACCTGCCGCTGGAGCCTGGAGTCCCACTCCTCGGCCAGCAGACCGAGGTCGTTGCGCAGGGACAGCAGCTTCTCGAAGAGCCTGCGGGCCTCGTCGACCCGGCCGATCATCGCGAGGTCGTCCGCCAGCCAGAACGAACAGGCGAGGAACGCGCCCTCGTCGCCCTCCAGGCCGTCCACGCCCGCGTCGTCGCCCTCGGTGGGGTAGCGCAGGACGAAGCCGTCCTCCGTGGACAGCTCCCGCTGGATCGCCTCGATCGTGCCGATGACGCGCTTGTCGTCGGGGGGCAGGAAGCCCATCTGCGGGATCAGCAGGAGCGACGCGTCCAGTTCCCTGGACCCGTAGGACTGGGTGAACGTGTTGCGCTCCGGGTCGTAACCGCGCTCGCAGACGTCCCGGTGGATGTCGTCGCGGAGGCGGTGCCAGCGCTCCAGAGGCCCTTCCGCGTCCCCCGACTCGATCAGCTTGATCGTGCGGTCGACCGCGACCCAGGCCATCACCTTGGAGTGCACGAAGTGCCGGCGCGGCCCCCGGACCTCCCAGATGCCCTCGTCCGGCTCCTCCCAGTGCTTCTCCAGGTACTCGATCAGCTTGAGCTGGAGGCCCATCGCGTAGTCGTTGCGGGTCAGGCCCGTCATGTGCGCCAGATGGAGCGCCTCGGTGACCTCGCCGTACACGTCGAGCTGGAGCTGGTTCGCCGCACCGTTGCCGACCCGGACAGGGGCGGAGTTCTCGTAACCCGGCAGCCAGTCCAGCTCCGCCTCGCCGAGCTCACGCTCGCCCGCGATGCCGTACATGATCTGCAGGTTCTCCGGGTCGCCCGCGACGGCACGCAGCAGCCACTCGCGCCAGGCACGGGCCTCCTCGCGGTACCCCGTGCGCAGCAGGGAGGAGAGCGTGATCGCCGCGTCCCGCAGCCAGGTGTAGCGGTAGTCCCAGTTCCGTGACCCGCCGATGTCCTCCGGGAGGGAGGTGGTCGGGGCCGCCACGATGCCGCCGGTCGGCGCGTAGGTGAGCGCCTTCAGCGTGATCAGCGAGCGGACCACGGCCTCACGGTAGGGGCCGTGGTACGTGCACTGCTCGACCCAGTCGCGCCAGAACTCCTCCGTCGCCGCCAGCGACGACTCGGGTTCCGGCACGCTCGGCGGCTCGTGGTGCGAGGGCTGCCAGCTGATGGTGAAGGCGATCCGGTCGCCCGGGGCCACGGTGAAGTCGGAGTACGTCGTCAGGTTCTGGCCGTACGTCTCCGCGTCCGTGTCCAGCCACACCGAGTCGGGCCCGGCGACGGCGACCGTACGGCCGTCGACCTTGTGCACCCAGGGGGTGACCCGTCCGTAGCTGAAACGCATCCGGAGTTCCGAACGCATCGGGACCCGGCCGCTCACGCCTTCCACGATGCGGATGAGCTGGGGAGCTCCGTCACGCGGCGGCATGAAATCGGTCACGCGGACCGTGCCGCGGGGGGTGTCCCACTCCGATTCGAGGACCAGCGAGTCGCCGCGGTAGCGGCGCCGGTCCGCGGCCGGGGGCTCCGCGCCCTCGGGACGGGCGGGGCCCAGCCGCCAGAAGCCGTGCTCCTCGGTGCCGAGAAGTCCGGCGAAAATCGCGTGTGAATCGAAACGTGGGAGGCACAGCCAGTCCGCTGTGCCGTCCCGGCAGACCAGGGCTGCGGTCTGCATGTCTCCGATGAGTGCGTAATCCTCGATGCGCCCGGCCACGTGCGTCTCCAGTCGAACGGCCATGTCGCCCCGCAGGGCGCTTACTGCTGGTCAAGGGGTCGTTGTAGTAGAACCGACGAGCTCTTGCGCGGGTGAGCGGGCTGGGGTGGAGCCGCTGGGCCGGCCAACTCGGCAGCGAGTGTCCGAGCAGGATACGACGCAGCCGGGGGTTCCGCGCGACTGTCCACAAGTTGTCCGTCTCCTGTCACCGGCGAATGGGTAGGACCTGAAACGGACGTGATGATCTTGTGACGGCCGAGGGGGAGGCATGGCCGGAAGCGGCCTCCCTTCGTCGCTGTTACCCTGGTAGCCCGTGGACCGGTGGTCGTCCCGACAGTGGACGAGGCCCCCGAACCGCAGCGACGGCACCTCCGGAAATCTCCGTGAGGCACGCCGGAACGCACCTCACGATCGCGACCACGGGAGCCCCCTTTGGCTATGCAGCCCACATCCACGACGACCAAGCACATCTTCGTCACCGGGGGTGTCGCCTCCTCCCTCGGCAAGGGTCTGACTGCCTCCAGCCTGGGTGCCCTGCTCAAGGCACGTGGCCTCCGGGTCACCATGCAGAAGCTCGACCCCTATCTCAACGTCGACCCCGGCACGATGAATCCCTTCCAGCACGGTGAGGTGTTCGTCACCAACGACGGCGCCGAGACCGACCTGGACATCGGCCACTACGAGCGCTTCCTCGACGTCGACCTCGACGGCTCGGCCAACGTCACGACCGGCCAGGTCTACAACACGGTGATCGCCAAGGAGCGGCGCGGCGAGTACCTCGGCGACACCGTCCAGGTCATCCCGCACATCACCAACGAGATCAAGCACCGCATCCGCCGCATGGCGACCGACGACGTCGACGTCGTCATCACCGAGGTCGGCGGCACGGTCGGCGACATCGAGTCGCTCCCCTTCCTGGAGACGGTCCGCCAGGTCCGCCACGAGGTCGGCCGCGACAACGTCTTCGTCGTGCACATCTCGCTGCTGCCCTACATCGGTCCGTCCGGCGAGCTGAAGACCAAGCCCACCCAGCACTCCGTCGCCGCCCTGCGCAACATCGGCATCCAGCCGGACGCCATCGTGCTGCGCGCCGACCGCGACGTCCCGACCGCCATCAAGCGCAAGATCTCGCTGATGTGCGACGTCGACGAGACCGCCGTGGTGGCCTGCAAGGACGCCCGGTCGATCTACGACATCCCCAAGGTCCTGCACACCGAGGGCCTGGACGCCTACGTCGTCCGCAAGCTGGACCTGCCGTTCCGCGACGTCGACTGGACCACCTGGGACGACCTGCTGGACCGTGTCCACAACCCCGACCACGAGGTCACCGTCGCGCTGGTCGGCAAGTACATCGACCTGCCCGACGCCTACCTCTCGGTCACCGAGGCCATCCGTGCCGGCGGCTTCGCCAACAAGGCCCGCGTCAAGGTCAAGTGGGTCGCGTCCGACGACTGCAAGACCCCGGCCGGCGCGCAGAAGCAGCTCGGTGACGTCGACGCCGTCTGCATCCCCGGCGGCTTCGGCGAGCGCGGTGTGATCGGCAAGGTCGGCGCCATCCAGTACGCCCGCGAGAACAAGGTGCCGCTGCTCGGCCTCTGCCTCGGCCTGCAGTGCATCGTGATCGAGGCCGCGCGCAACCTCGCCGGAATCCCCGACGCCAACTCCACCGAGTTCGACGCCGCCACCGGCCACCCCGTCATCTCCACGATGGAGGAGCAGCTCGCGTACGTCGAGGGCGCGGGCGACCTGGGCGGCACCATGCGGCTCGGCCTGTACCCGGCGAAGCTCGCCGAGGGCTCGCTGGTCCGCGAGGCCTACGCCGGCGAACCGTACGTCGAGGAGCGCCACCGCCACCGCTACGAGGTCAACAACGGCTACCGCGCGGAGCTGGAGAAGAAGGCCGGACTCGTCTTCTCCGGCACCTCCCCGGACAACAAGCTCGTCGAGTACGTCGAGTACCCGCGTGAGGCCCACCCCTACCTGGTGGCCACCCAGGCGCACCCGGAGCTGCGCTCCCGCCCGACCCGCCCCCACCCGCTCTTCGCCGGCCTGGTGAAGGCCGCCGTGGAGCGCAAGGTCGCGGCGCGCGGAACGGGCGCCGACGCGTAAGGCGATACGGTTGACCGGGGTACGGATCCTTCACGGGATGCGTGCCCCGGTTTCTGTTTGTTCGTGGGAGGACGTACATGGGTTTCCAGGACACGCCCGAGGAGTGGCAGGTCACCGCGACGGTGACCCCCTTCACCGGTAACAAGACCAGCGTCCGCACCGACGACGTCGTGATGCCCGACGGAAGCGTCCACAGTCGCGACTACCAGGTCCACCCGGGTTCGGTGGCCGTGCTCGCGCTCGACGCGGACGGCCGGGTCCTCGTGCTGCGGCAGTACCGGCACCCGGTCCGCCACAAGCTCTGGGAGATCCCTGCGGGGCTGCTCGACATCCCCGGCGAGAACCCGCTGCACGCCGCGCAGCGGGAGCTCTACGAGGAGGCCCACGTCAAGGCCGAGGACTGGCGGGTGCTGACCGACGTCTACACCACGCCCGGCGGCTGCGACGAAGCGGTACGCATCTTCCTCGCCCGGGACCTCTCCGAGGCGGAGGGCGAGCGTTTCGAGGTCGCCGAGGAGGAGGCCGACATGGAGCAGGCCCGGGTGCCCCTCGACGAGCTCGTACGCGGAGTACTGGCCGGCGATCTGCACAACAACTGCCTGGTCGTGGGCGTACTGTCGCTCACCGCGGTGCTCGCGGGCGACGGCGTGGACTCGCTCCGCCCGGCCGGGGCGCCCTGGCCGGCCCGGCCGTTCGAGGCCTGACCCCGGCCCGTGGCTGTTCGAGTCGCGGCCCGACAGGGACGCGACTCGAACAGGGTTCTCAGGGGATCAATCGTACGAAAAGCTGATCCGATCGAGGGATGTGTCCGCCGCGCCCGGCCGTGATCGTCCTCACCACTGAACTACGCTCGAAAGGCCCCGACCGGACTTCCGGCGGGCAACCGCGTGCAGCGAAGTGGAGCGTGGCCCGTGACCGATCAGGCGGTGGACACCAGCGGCCCGGCCGGAGTGGCGGGGACGGCGGGAGCCAAGGAGCCGCCGAATGTGACGCCACCTCACTTCTACGGCCGCGAACGCGAGTTGAAAGCCCTTCAGGAGGACATCGAGAGGGCGGGGCTGGACACCCTGGCCGGCCGGAAGGCCGCCCGCGCCCGGGTCCTGCTGATCGCCGGCCGGCCCGGATCCGGACGCACCGCACTCGCCTCCGAACTCGCCCGCCGACTCGCCGAACCCGGTGACTACCCCGACGGAGTCCTCCGGGTGGCGCTCACCGAGCCCGGAGGTGAGCGGGTCCCCGCGGAACGCACCGCACGCACACTCCTGGACCTGCTCTCCGTCACCGCCCCACCCGGAGCCGACGAGGACGAACTGTCCGAGATGGTCCGCGACGCGTTCGCCGCGCGGCGCTCCCTGATCCTGCTCGACGACGCCGTGGACGCCGAACAGGTCGACCCGCTGCTGCCGGACAACCCGGACTGCCTGGTCGTCGCCACCTCGACGGGTCCTCTCACCGGGATTCCCGGTGTCCGCCCGTGCACCCTCGGCGGGCTGGACGCGGGATCCGCCGTGCAGCTGCTCGCCCGCACCATCGGACAGGTCCGGATCACGGTCGATCCGCGGACCGCGGAGGCCCTCACGGAGGAGTGCGGGGGGCAGCCCGCCGCACTGACCCTGGTCGCGGGCTGGCTCGCCGCCCGTCCCGGCGCCTCGGTCGCCGATGTCGCCAAGCGGTTGCGCGACCAGCCGGACGACCCCGAACAGCCCTCCGGGGACCGGCCCCTGGCCCGGGCCTTCCGGCTGGTCCACGACTCGCTCCCGCCCGCGGCCGCCGGAATACTGCGGCTGCTCGCCCTCGCCCCCGCCGGACTGGTGGACGCCCACACCGCCTCAGCGCTGGCCGGGTGCTCGGTCACGGCCGCCCGGACGACGCTCGACGACTTCGTCCGGTTCGGACTGCTCAGGACGAACGGCGCCGAGCTGCCGCAGTACGAGCTGCCCGGCTGCCTCGCCCCGCTGGTCCGGTCGGCGCTGGAGGAGCGGGAACGGCCCGCCGAGATCCAGCTGGCCCGGGCCCGGATGCTGGAGCGGACCGTACGCCGGCTCCAGGCCTGCCGCGCGGTCACCGATCCCGAGGACTCCCCGGCTCGCCGCCGGCTCGCGGGTCTTCCGCGCTCGCTCCGCTTCCCGCATCCGGAGTCCGCCGCCGAGTGGCTGCGGATCCGTGAACCCGCCCTGCTGGCCGCCGCCCGGGCGGCGGTGCGCGACGGGGACCTGGACACCCTCGCCCGCCGGCTGGTGGCCGCGCTCGTCCGCGCCCTCGCCGTGCACCGGGGCACCGAGGAGGCCGCTCCCGTGCTGTACGGGCTGCACGGCCTGGTCCTCGACGTGGCGGAACGCCGCGACCTGCCCCGGGAGAAGGCCGCGGCCCTGCTGAACCTCGCCGATCTGGACGCCCGGACCGGCCGCACTAAGGAGGCGCTGGCCCGCTACCGGGCCGCGCTCGACGCCGGGCGCGCCGCGAAGGACCTCTACGCCACCGGCAGGGCGATGGAGTCCGCGGGCGGCGCGTACGCGGAGCTCGGGGACTTCAACCGGGCGTCCGACTGGTACGGCAGGGCGCTCGCGCAGCGGCTGACGCAGGGCGAGCGGGCCGACGCGGCGCGGCTGTACGGGCGGCTCGGAGCCGTCCACACCTACGCCGGCCGGTACGGCGAGGCCCTGCGCGACTGGCGCGCGGCGGCAGCCGGCCACCGGAGGCTCGGGGACCTGCCCGCCCAGGCGCGGGCCCTCAGTGAGGCCGCCCGGGTGCAGGAGTACGCGGGCAGGCCGCAGGAGTCGCTCCACACCTGCCGGGAGGCGGTCGACCTGGCGCGCAGGGCGGACGACGTGCGCCTCCAGGCAGCGCTGGAGCTCAGGCTGGCGGACACCCTGGACCGGCTCGGGGACCCGGCGGCGGCCCGGCTGCACCGGGCGACTGCCGAGAGGCTGCTGGGCGAGGAAGGCGCGGCCTACGAAATCCGCAGTACTTCGAGCGAAACTTAATGGTTTGTAAGGCTGGACAGCGAGAACTCCTTCATTAATGATGGCTCTGCCGCGCATCGCCGTGGTGTCTCCCTCTATGCTTGGTTCATGCGGGTTCGTCCCGTTGTGCCCGAGCGACTCCCCGAGCCAAGGACCGTGATCGACGTGAAGGTCGGCATCCCCCGCGAAGTCAAGAACAACGAGTTCCGGGTGGCGATCACCCCTGCCGGAGTGCATGAGCTCGTCCGTCACGGCCACCAGGTCCTCGTGGAGCGGCACGCCGGCGAGGGTTCCTCGATCCCGGACGCGGAGTACGTCGCCGCCGGCGCGCTGATCCTGCCCACCGCGGACGAGGTCTGGGCCGCCGCCGACCTGCTGCTGAAGGTCAAGGAGCCCGTCGCCGAGGAGTACCACCGCCTCCGCAAGGGCCAGACGCTCTTCACCTACCTCCACCTCGCCGCCTCCCGTGAGTGCACGGACGCCCTGCTCGAGTCCGGCACGACCGCCATCGCGTACGAGACCGTCGAGACCGCGACCCGCGCGCTGCCGCTGCTCGCCCCGATGTCCGAGGTCGCGGGCCGCCTCGCCCCGCAGGTCGGCGCCTACCACCTGATGCGCTCGGTCGGCGGGCGCGGTGTGCTCCCCGGCGGTGTCCCCGGCACGGGGTCGGCCAGGGCCGTCGTCATCGGCGGCGGGGTCTCCGGCTGGAACGCCACGCAGATCGCCGTCGGGCTCGGCTTCCACGTCACGCTGCTCGACAAGGACATCAACAAGCTGCGCGAGGCCGACAAGGTCTTCGGCACGAAGGTGCGCACGGTCGTCTCCAACGCCCTCGAGCTGGAGAAGGCCGTCGTCGAGGCCGACCTCGTCGTGGGTGCCGTGCTGATCCCGGGCGCCAAGGCGCCGAAGCTGGTCACCAACGAGCTCGTCGCCAAGATGAAGTCCGGAAGTGTTCTTGTCGACATCGCGATCGACCAGGGAGGCTGCTTCGAGGACTCACATCCGACGACGCACGCCGAGCCGACCTTCGCGGTCCACGACTCGGTCTTCTACTGCGTCGCGAACATGCCGGGCGCGGTGCCGAACACCTCCACCTACGCGCTCACCAACGCCACGCTGCCCTACATCCTGGAGCTCGCGAACCGGGGCTGGGCCGAGGCCCTGCGGCGCGACGCCGCGCTCGCCAAGGGTCTCAACACCCATGACGGCCAGGTGGTTTACCGCGAGGTGGCCGAGGCGCACGGTCTCGACCACGTCGAACTGAGCACGCTCGTCGGCTGAGCTGTCAACCCCCTCCGTCAACCTCATGCGTCCGGCCGGACCTTGCTGAGCAAGGTCCGGCCGGACGCATGAGAGGCTTCGGTTCAACTCGCCGGAGACGTAACCCTCCACCCGTTTTGCACCCCCGCGAAAAGTGCGCTCCGGGCGCTCCGTGCTCTTGACAGAGCGGTGTTCGATTGCCGACACAACGGGCCGGGTCCGGCGGATTGTGTTGCTGCGAACCGGTGACACGCCATAGAGTCGCCAATCGTCGGCATGGTGCCACGCTGACCTATCGATAAGTTTCCTGGTCACATCCAAGGAGGTAAGACGACTTGTGAATGAGTCGACATTTACTCCCGGGGGTGGTCAACCAGGGATGCCTGCACGGGGTCTGAGCCCGATCGGGCTCGAAGCTGTCGGCTCCGTCGCGGTCCGCACCTTCGCCACCCAACAGCACATGACGACAGCCCCCCAGATGATGGACGGCCTACACGTGAACGCCATGGCCGGCAACGAAAGTGGCCGAGAGACCGCCCACTTCGCCGACTTCGCCGAGGTGCCCGAGGGGCACTTCTACGACCCCGATGCCGAATACGAGCCCGATCCGGAGTACGCGGCCACCCTCGCGCCCGACGCCGCTCGCCAGCGCCGTGAGCGGATCGGCCCCACCGGCCGGCCGCTGCCGTACTTCCCGATCCCCGGTCCGCTGACCGAGCACGGCCCCGCGAAGATCATCGCGATGTGCAACCAGAAGGGCGGCGTCGGCAAGACGACGTCGACCATCAACCTGGGCGCCGCTCTCGCGGAGTACGGCCGACGCGTCCTGCTCGTCGACTTCGACCCGCAGGGAGCCCTGTCCGTCGGCCTCGGGGTCAACCCGATGGAGCTCGACCTCACCGTCTACAACCTGCTCATGGAGCGGGGCATGGCGGCCGACGAGGTCCTGCTGAAGACGGCCGTGCCCAACATGGACCTGCTCCCCAGCAACATCGACCTCTCGGCCGCCGAGGTGCAGCTGGTGAGCGAGGTGGCCCGGGAGTCCACGCTCCAGCGCGCCCTCAAGCCGCTGATGGCCGACTACGACTACATCGTGATCGACTGTCAGCCCTCGCTCGGCCTGCTCACCGTGAACGCCCTGACGGCGGCTCACAAGGTGATAGTCCCGCTCGAGTGCGAGTTCTTCGCGCTGCGCGGCGTGGCGCTGCTCACCGAGACGATCGAGAAGGTCCAGGAGAGGCTCAACCCCGAGCTGGAGCTGGACGGCATCCTCGCCACCATGTACGACTCCCGCACGGTGCACAGCCGTGAGGTGCTCGCACGCGTCGTCGAGGCCTTCGACGAGCACGTCTACCACACCGTCATCGGGCGCACCGTGCGTTTCCCGGAGACCACGGTCGCCGGTGAACCCATCACCACGTACGCCTCGAACTCGGTCGGTGCCGCCGCCTATCGCCAGCTCGCCAGGGAGGTGCTCGCCCGGTGTCACGCCGAGTGAGTCTGCCGGGGGCCGACGAGCTGTTCCGTACCACCGGGGGCATGGGTCTTCAGGCCTCGTCCCCAGCCGAGCGGCGACGCAAGGCGAACGGCGAGGCGCGGGTCCCCGCGCCGGCCGGAGCAAGTGAGCCGGGTCCGGACACCGCCGGGCAGGGCGGCGCGGTCACCGGCGGTGACGCACCGGCCGGGGCGTCCCAGGAGGAGCACTCGGCGGCGGACGCCGACGGCGGAGGTTCGCACAGCCGGGCCGACGGCGACGACCGGGCCCAGGCCGCGGACGCCCAGCCCCGTGCCCGTGGCGCGGCCCCGCAGGAGCCTGCTCCCGCCGTCCAGCCGCAGCGTGGACGCGGAGGCGGGGGCGGGCGTGGAGCGAACCGCCGGCCCAGTGGCCGCGAGCGTCACGACGAGAAGATCACCGTCTACGTGTCGGCCGAGGAACTCATGGACCTCGAGCACGCGCGCCTCGTGCTGCGCGGTGAGCACGGACTGGCCGTGGACCGCGGGCGCATCGTCCGGGAAGCGGTCGCCGTGGTGCTGGCCGACCTGGAGTCGCGCGGCGACGCGAGCATCCTCGTACGGAGGCTGCGGGGCCGCTGACCGGTGCCGCGCCGGTAGCCTGCCGGGGGAGGGCCGCCGTGGAGCGGCCCCGCCCCGGGGCCCACCGCCCGCCTCCCGCCGCATCCTTGGACCCCCGCACATGCCGACAGCCGACGACACGCCCCGCCCGACCCGCCGTGCCCTCGGCCGTGGACCGGGGATACGGCCCGCGTCGGCTCCCACGCCCTCCGTGCCCCCCACGGCCCCTCCGGCCGCTGTGGCTCCGTACGCGCCCCTGGCGGACGGGCGGGCCCCTGCGGGCCCCGTAGCCCCGCTGGACGCCACTGAGCCCGGCGAAAGCCTCCCCGGAGCGGCCTCCCGGCCCCCGGCGGCGGAGGAAACCCGTGAGGCCGTGCCCGGAGCCCCGCCCGAGGGGGCCGCCGAGGAGGTGGCCGACGACCGGCGGTTCACCGTGCGGCTCGTCAACTTCGAGGGCCCCTTCGACCTGCTCCTCCAGCTGATCTCCAAGCACAAGCTCGATGTGACCGAGGTCGCGCTGTCGAAGGTCACCGACGAGTTCATGGCACACATCCGGGCCATGGGGCCGGACTGGGACCTCGACCAGACCACCGAGTTCCTCGTCGTCGCCGCGACCCTGCTGGACCTGAAGGCCGCCCGGCTCCTGCCCACCGCCGAGGTGGAGGACGAGGCGGACCTCGCCCTCCTGGAGGCCCGCGACCTGCTCTTCGCGCGGCTGCTGCAGTACCGCGCGTACAAGCGGATCGCGGACATCTTCAGCGACCGGCTGGAGTCCGAGTCCCGACGCCACCCGCGCACCGTCGGGCTCGAACCCCAGCACGCCGAGCTGCTGCCCGAGGTCGTGATCAGCATCGGGCCGGAAGGGTTCGCCCGGCTCGCTGTGAAGGCGATGCAGCCGAAGCCCGAGCCCCAGGTGTACGTCGACCACATCCACGCGCCGCTGGTCAGCGTGCGCGAGCAGGCGGAGGTCGTGGTGGCCCGGCTGCGGGCCGAGGGGGAGATCAGCTTCCGGGAGCTCACCGAGGACGCGGAGGACACCCTCACGGTCGTCGCCCGGTTCCTGGCGCTCCTGGAGCTCTACCGGGAGAAGGCGGTCGTGCTCGACCAGGAGGAGGCGCTCGGCGACCTCCTGGTGCGCTGGGCCGGGGGCGAGGACGCCGAACCGGTGGTGACGGACGAGTTCGACCAAGAGGTGCGCGAGCCGGAGGAGGACGTACAGGCATGAGAACGGACGACGACGGGCGTGAGAGCACGGTCGCGGGGCTCGACCTCAGGCCCGCCCTGGAGGCGGTCCTGATGGTCGTCGACGAGCCCGCCACCGAGGAGCACCTCGCCAAGGTCCTCCAGCGGCCCCGCGGGGCCGTCGCGGACGCCCTGCGGGAGCTGGCCGACGAGTACACCGTCCAGCGCCGCGGCTTCGACCTCAGGCTCGTCGCCGGGGGGTGGCGCTTCTACACGCGCCCCGAGTACGCGGAGGCGGTCGAGGGCTTCGTCCTGGACGGCCAGCACGCCCGGCTCACCCAGGCGGCGCTGGAGACACTCGCCGTGGTCGCCTACCGCCAGCCGGTGAGCCGGTCGAGGGTCTCGGCGGTACGCGGAGTGAACTGCGACGGCGTGATGCGGACCCTGCTCCAGAGGGGTCTCGTCGAGGAGGCGGGCGCGGAACCCGAAACAGGTGCGATCCTGTACAGGACGACGAACTACTTTCTGGAGCGCATGGGCCTGCGAGGCCTGGACGAGCTCCCGGAGCTCGCGCCCTTCCTTCCGGAGGCGGACGCGATCGAGGCTGAGACGCTAGAGGGTGTGCCGTCGTTCGATCCGGACGCACCGGACACCCCGGATACTCACGCAGACGACAAGACGGATTTTTGATGCGAAGCAGTGGCAGGAACAGCGGAAGCGGCAGCGGCGGCAAGAGCGGCGGCCGGAGCGGTGGCGGCGGCTGGAGCGGCGCCAGGAACAACACCGGCACAGGCAGGAACAGCAACCCGAATCCCCGGGTCTCCGGCTCCGAGCGTGACGACAAGCAGGAGCAGCAGCGCCCCCGCCGGCCCCGCCCCGAGGAGCGCCGCTACGACGTGGGCTCCGACAAGCCGGGCGGTGACGGCGGTCCCCGCAAGGGCCGCGGCGCGGCGGCCCGCGGCGGCGCCAAGGGCGGCCCGAAGCCGGCACAGAACGTGAGCAAGGGCGGCCGCCGCCAGGGCGCGCCCGCCCGTCCCCGGGAGCTGGACGCCAAGATCGAGCAGCGCAACCGCGACCGGTACGCGGACAAGCCCGAGATCCGGACGCCCAGGACCCACCCGGGCGCGGAGCAGGAGGGCGAGCGTCTGCAGAAGATCCTGGCCCGGGCCGGCATGGGCTCGCGCCGGGCGTGCGAGGAGCTGATCGAGCAGGCCAGGGTCGAGGTGAACGGCGAGATCGTCCTCGAGCAGGGCATGCGCGTCGACCCGCACAAGGACGAGATCAAGGTCGACGGACTGACCGTCGCCACGCAGTCGCACCTCTTCTTCGCGCTGAACAAGCCGGCCGGCGTCGTCTCCACCATGGGGGACCCGGACGGCCGCCAGAACCTCGGTGACTACGTGAACAACCGCGAGACGCGGCTGTTCCACGTCGGCCGTCTCGACACGGAGACCGAGGGCATCATCCTGCTCACCAACCACGGCGAGCTGGCCCACCGCCTGACGCACCCCAAGTACGGCGTGAAGAAGACCTACCTGGCCGCCATCCAGGGTCCGCTCCCGCGTGACCTCGGCAAGCGGCTCAAGGACGGCATCCAGCTGGAGGACGGGTACGCCCGCGCCGACCACTTCCGGGTCGTCGAGAACACCGGCAAGAACTACCTGGTCGAGGTCACCCTCCACGAGGGCCGCAAGCACATCGTCCGCCGGATGCTGGCCGAGGCCGGCTTCCCGGTCGAGCGTCTCGTGCGGACGTCCTTCGGGCCGATCCCGCTGGGCGACCAGAAGTCGGGCTGGCTGCGCCGCCTGACCAACACCGAGGTGGGCATGCTGATGCGCGAGGTCGGCCTCTAGCCTCCTCCGCCCCGACGGCCCGCGGCCGGTTCCTCGTTCAGTTTTTCGAACGGAACCGGCCGCGGGCCTTTTGCGCGCGCCGATTCTTCTTTATAGTCATAGTGACCATTAAGAAGGAGGGCGGCGTGACGCTCGCCGACATACTCGATCCCCTGCAGCAGCCCCTGGTGACGGTCCTGGGCACCCCGGTCAGCTGGACCGAGGTGCTGGGCTTCGGCAGCGGCGCGCTGTGCGTCTGGCTCGTGGCCCGCCAGCACCTCGCCAACTGGCCCATCGGCATCGCCAACAACCTCTTCTTCATCCTGCTGTTCACCCAGTCCGGTCTGTACGCCGACGCCGGCCTGCAGATCGTCTTCATCGCCCTCGCCGCGTACGGCTGGTGGACCTGGACCCACGGGGGTGGACCAGGTACCCCGGTCCTGCCGGTGCGGAGCACTACCCGCACCGAATGGACCTGGCTGCTCGCGGCGGGGGCGGTGGGGACCCTCGGCCTGACCCTGCTGCTGTCCCGGGCCACCGACTCGACCGTGCCGTTCTGGGACGCCCTGACCACCTCGCTGTCACTCATGGCGACGTACGGACAGTGCCGCAAACGCGTCGAGTCCTGGTGGCTGTGGATCGCCGCCGACCTCGTCTACATCCCGCTGTACGCGTACAAGGAGCTCTACCTGACCTCCCTGCTGTACGTCGGCTTCCTCGTGCTCTGCCTCCTCGGGCTGCGCGGCTGGAGCAGGGACCTCGCGGCGCACCGGCGCGAAGACGTGGTGGTGCCGGCGTGAAGCGCTTCGGACACGGCCTGGTGCTCGGCAAGTTCTATCCGCCGCACGCCGGCCACCACCACCTCGTCCGCACCGCGCGGGACCGGTGCGAGACGCTCACGGTTCTGGTCTGCGCCGCCTCGGTCGAATCCGTGCCGCTCGCCGACCGGGTCGCCTGGATGCGCGAGGCCCATCCCGAAGTCCGGGTCGTGGGCGCGGTCGACGACATCCACATGGACCTCGACGACGCCGCCGTCTGGGACGCCCACATGGAGGTGTTCACGGCAGCGGTCCCCGAACGGGTCGACGCCGTCTTCACCTCGGAGTCGTACGGCGAGGAACTGGCCCGCCGCTTCGGCGCGGAGTCCGTCCTCGTCGACCCTGCCCGCACCCTCCACCCCGTCTCCGGCACCGCCGTCCGGGCCGACCCCGCAGGCTGCTGGGACCACCTGGAGCCACCCGTGCGGGCCGCTCTCGCCCGCCGCGTCGTCGTCCTCGGCGCCGAGTCGACCGGCACCACGACGCTGGCCCTCGCCCTGGCCGACCACTACCGCCGGCGCGGCGGCGTGTGGGCGCAGACGCGCTACGTCGCCGAGTACGGGCGGGAGTTCAGCGAGGCGAAGCTCGCCGCCCTGCGCGCGGAGTGGCCCGGCGCCCAGTGGGAGGACGTCTCCTTCACCACCGACGACTTCCCGCTCATCGCCGAGACCCAGAACGCCAGGGAGGAGGCAGCCGCGAGGGTGGGATCCCCCGTGCTCCTCTGCGACACCGACTCCTTCGCCACCACCGTCTGGCACGAGCGCTACATCGGGGGACGCAACCCCCTCGTCGAGAAGACCGCCGACCGGGCCACCCACCACCTCTGGCTGCTCACCGACCACGAGGGTGTCGCCTTCGAGGACGACGGACTGCGCGACGGCGAGGAGTTGCGGCCCTGGATGACGGACCGCTTCCGCGCCGAACTCGCCCGCACGGGACGCCGGTTCGTGGAGATCACCGGCTCGCGCAGCGAGCGCCTCGACGCGGCGGTCGCCGCCGTGGACGAACTCCTCGCCACCGGGTGGCACTTCACCCCGCCCCTGCCGGAGAAACGATGAGCACCGCCCCCGACGGGTACGACCCCCACGCCTTCTTCCCCTTCGCCGTCACCGTCGACCTCGCCGTCTTCACGGTCCGCGACGCCCGGCTGCACGTGCTGCTCGTGGAACGCGGCCAGGCGCCCTACAAGGGGCGCTGGGCCCTGCCCGGCGGCTTCGTCCTTCCCCGTGAGTCCGCGGAGGAGGCGGCCCGCCGCGAACTCGCCGAGGAGACCGGCCTCACCCAGAAGTCCGTCTGCGGCTTCCACCTGGAACAGCTCCGCACCTACACCGACCCGGACCGCGACCCCAGGATGCGGGTCGTCTCCGTCGCGTACGCCGCGCTCGTGCCGGACCTCCCCGAACCCCGGGGTGGCGGGGACGCGGCCCACGCGCAGTGGTGGGAGGCGGACGGCGCCGGGCCGCTCGCCTTCGACCACGACCGCATCCTGGCCGACGCGCACGACCGGATCGGCGCCAGGCTCGAATACTCCTGCCTGGCCACCGCGTTCTGCCCCGCCGAGTTCACCCTCGGGGAGCTCCAGCAGGTCTACGAGACCGTCTGGGGCGTGGAGCTGGACCGGCCCAACTTCCGGCGCAAGGTCCTCACCACGCCCGGCTTCGTGCAGGCCGTGGACGGACCGCCGCGCCGCACCGGCGGACGGGGCAAACCCGCCGCCCTCTACCGGGCGGGTGCAGCCACCGCCCTTCATCCACCCCTGCTGCGCCCGGAAGGACGCCCCGAAGGACGGACATCATGATCCCGACAAGGATTCTCACCAAGCAGGCCGCCACCGGCGCGCTGACCGGGCTCGCGCTCGGTGACGCGCTGGGTTTCCCCACCGAGTTCGACAACGTCCCCGCGATCCTCGCGAAGTGCGGGCCCTGGCGGCGGATGCCCCTGCCGAAGCCCGCGTTCGTCACCGACGACACCCAGATGACGCTCGCGCTCGGCCGCGGCATACGCACCGCCATGGACCGGGGCCTGCTCACCCCGCTGCGGCTGGTGCGCCCCGTCCGTGAGGAGTTCGTCGACTGGTTCCACTCACCGGACAACAACCGCGCGCCCGGCCGCACCTGCATGACCGCCTGCCGCCTGCTCGACAGCGACCGTGCCTGGCAGGAGGCCAGTCAGACCGGCTCCAAGGGCTGCGGAGCGAACATGCGGGTCGCACCCGTCGGCCTCGTGCCCGGCCTCAGCGAGGAACAGCGTGCCGGCGCCGCCCAGCTCCAGGCCGCGCTGACCCACGGTCACCCCACCGCACTGGCTGCCTCCGACCTGATGGCCCGCGCGGTGTTCCTGCTGGCGCAGGGGGCCGAGCCGATGGGTCTGGTGGGCCAGTTGCGCAGTTACGCCTATGAGAACGCCAGCCGCTACCCGGAGCGCTGGCTCGGCGACCTCTGGCGGTACGCGGGCGACCCCTCGCCCGAGGCGTACATCCGGCGCGGCTGGGACGAGTGCCTCACCGTCCTCGCCCGGGTGCAGGACGCACTGCGTGCCCCGTCGCCCGAGACCGATCCCTGCGAGGCGACCGGTGACGGCTGGATCGCCGAGGAGGCGCTCGCGACGGCCCTGCACTGCTTCCTGCTCTTCCCCGAGGAGCCCGTCACCGCGCTGCGCCGGGCCGCCTGCACCCGGGGAGACTCCGACTCGCTCGCCTGCCTCACCGGCGCGCTGGCGGGAGCGCACCTGGGGGCGGGCGCCTGGCCGAAGGAGTGGTCGGAGCGCATCGAGTACCGCAGCGACCTGCTGTCGCTCGCCGCGCTCTGGGACGCTTGATCCATGCGCCTCGACACGACCTCCCTCCGGCGGGCCGGCCTGCCGGTCACCGACTTCGCCCCCGTCCTCGCCGAGGAGCCCGGGCCCCTCCTGTTCGCCACGGTCTCCGGCGCGCACCTGTACGGCTTCCCCTCCCGTGACTCGGACGTGGACCTGCGGGGGGGTCCACGTCCTTCCCGCGGAGGACCTCGTCGGGCTGCGCGATCCGGAGGAGACACGGACGCGCATGTGGGACCGCGACGGGGTGGAGATGGACCTCGTCACCCACGACCTCCGCAAGTTCGTCCGCCTCATGCTGAAGCCCAACGGCTACGTGCTGGAGCAACTGCTGTCACCGCTGGTGGTGCACACCACACCGCTCCACTCCGAACTCGCCGCACTGGCCCCGGCGGTGTTGACCAGCAACCACGCCCACCACTACCGGGGCTTCGCCGGGACGCAGTGGCGGCTGTTCGAGAGGACCGGGGAACTGAAGCCGCTCCTCTACACCTTCCGCGCCCTGCTCACCGGCATCCACCTGATGCGCAGCGGCGCACTGGTGGCGCACCTGCCGACGCTTCTCGGTGAGGTGGCGGCGCCCGCGTATCTGCCGTCCCTCGTCGAGGCCAAGGCGGAGGCCGAGCACGCCGGCGCCGGCGGTGTGGACGGCACGGCGGCGGCGCGGGACGTCGAGGCACTGCACGCGGTACTCGACGAGGCCCAGGCCGTGTCACGGCTGCCCGGCGCCGGGTCGGGGTTCGACGCGCTGCACGACCTGGTGGTCCGCGCGCGCCTCGGCTAGCCGCAGGCCGCCGCCGACGCCCTGCGGGCCCGGACCAGGAACGCCTCCACGCGCTCCCGGTCCGGCTCCGGCGGCAACGGGGAGCGGGCGGCGGCGGCGTCGCCCTCCTCGGCCAGGCGCGTCATCCGGCGTTCCACCTCGGGCCACGGGACCTCGCCCCGCTTCACCGCGAGCAGATCCTCGCGCGCGTCCCCGACGTCGATCCGCAGCTCGCCCGTCCTCAGCAGGTCCCGGCAGGATGCCATCAGCCGCAGCAGGTGCATGGCGTGCTTCCAGCGCGGAGCGCCGTGCACGCGGACGTCGGCCTCCAGCTTCCGCCGCTGCCCCAGGGCGTAGCGCACGAACGTCGCGTGGGCCGCGCGCGACAGGAAGGCCGGGCGCAGGGCGACGAGTTCACGGCCCGTGGCGTCGATCCGCTCCACGAGAGGCGAGTGCAGGCACTCCAGCACATTGGGGTTGGCCCGGAGCGCCAGCTCGCAGAAGCGCTCCAGCTCCCAGGAGAACTGCTCTTCCGCCGGTCCCTCCACGTGGGACGGCGGCTTCGTGAAGCCCCAGAACAGCGGTGTGGGTGCGAGGAACACCCCCCGCCGGTCCGTGTCGCTGCCTTCCGTGGCCAGACCGAAGGCGCGGGAGCCCATCACGCAGGAGTAGACGGTGTGCTCCCGCACCAGCCGCGCGCCGTCAGGAGTGATCATGCGCGCGAGCGTACGCGCCCTGCACGAGCCGGATGCCGCCGCACTGCCTCGCGGTCCTCGAAGACCGTGCCGCCGCCGACCGGGATGGACGTCCTGGCCGGCTCACCGCCCCCGGACGGGTGGCGACCGGCCACTTCCTGTACAGTCGTCCAGGAAATATCGCAGCAGGAGGCCACACCATGCAGACCGCCGCCCATGCGCTGGTCGCGCTCGTCGCGCTGATCCACGCCTACTTCCTGGTCCTGGAGATGTTCCTGTGGGACACCCCGCGCGGCCGCAAGGCGTTCGGCACCACCGAGGAGTTCGCCGCCCGGAGCGCCACGCTCGCCGCCAACCAGGGGCTCTACAACGGCTTCATGGCGGCGGGACTGGTCTGGGGCCTGATCGCCGCCGACCCCGTCGGGTACCAGGCCCAGATCTTCTTCCTGAGCTGCCTGGTCGTCGCGGGCGTGTACGGGGCGGCCACCGTCAGCCGCAGGATCCTCTACGCCCAGGCGGCGCCCGCGGCCCTCGCTCTCGCCCTCGTGCTGTCGGCGGGCTGAGCGCGTGACGCCCGCGGTGACGGACGGCAGCCGCGACCCGAGGACCGCGCGCACCCGCGCCCGGCTGAGGGCCGCGCTGCTGGCGGCGTGCGAGGAACAGCCTCCGGACCACGTCGCCGTCGCCGAGGTGGTGCGCCGCGCGGGCGTGGGACGGGCCACCTTCTACCTGCACTACGACGATCTGCACGCCCTCGCCCTGGACGCCTGCGCGGAGGTCGTACGGGAGGCGGTCGAGGCCCTGCACGCCTGGGACCGCACGCCGCCCGGCCCCGACGCCCCGCCGGAGGAACTCGTCGCCCTGCTCCGGGAGGTCCGTGCCGGTGCCGCCGTGTACCGGAGCCTGCTGGGACCCGGCGGCGGCCCCCTCGGCGAGCTGCTGCACCGGGAACTCCGCGTCCGGAGCCTCGACGAGCTCCGCCGCCGCCGGCCTTCCGGAAGCGGGCACGACCTGACCGCGAGCGCCGTGGCCGGACTCTTCACCGGTGTGCTCACCGACTGGGTCCACGACCGGACCGACGCCTCGCCGGAGCGGCTCGCCGGACAGGTCTGGCGGATGCTCCTCGCCGTGCACGCCGCCTCCGCGTCTCACGGACAGAGCACGGTCACCGGCGGTGCCTCCGCCCCTCTAGGCTGAAAGGGCACGCAGCACGAGGCGACAAGGGGTACGACGTGGCGGTACGAGCAGTCCGTGGAGCCGTCCAGCTCGATCGGGACGAAGCCGGGCACATGGACGAGCGGGTGAGCGAACTCCTCACCGCGGTCCTGGAGCGCAACCAGCTCGTCGCCGACGACCTGATCAGCGTCTGGTTCACCGCCACCCCCGACCTGCACAGCGATTTCCCGGCCGCCGCCGCCCGGGGCCTCGGCATCGTCGACGTACCGCTGATCTGCGCCCAGGAGCTCGACATCACGGGCGCCATGCCCCGTGTGGTCCGCATAATGGCCCACGTCGAGACGTACCTCTCCAAAGCGGAGATCAGCCACGTCTACCTCGGCGCCACCGGCGCCCTCCGCAAGGACATCGCCCAGTGAGAACAGCCCTCGTCATCGGCACCGGCCTGGTCGGCACCTCCGCCGCCCTCGCCCTCGCGGGGCGCGGTGTCCACGTGCACCTGGTCGACCGTGACCCTGCGTCCGCGCACACCGCCGCCGCGCTGGGCGCCGGCACCGGCGAGGCGCCCGAAGGTCCTGTCGACCTGGCCGTCGTCGCCGTACCGCCCGCCCACACCGCGGCCGTGCTCGCCACGGCCATGCGCGACGGCGCCGCCCGGGCCTACCTCGACGTCGCGAGCGTCAAGGGCGGCCCGCGCCGTGAGCTGGAGGCGCTCGGCGTCGACCTCACGCCGTACATCGGCACGCACCCCATGGCGGGCAAGGAGCGCTCGGGTCCGCTCGCCGCCACCGCCGACCTCTTCGAGGGCCGCCCCTGGGTCCTCACACCGACGCGGGAGACCGACACCGAGGTCCTGAACCTCGCCCTGGAACTGGTCGCGCTCTGCCGGGCCGTCCCGGTCGTCATGGACGCCGACGCCCACGACCGTGCCGTCGCCCTCGTCTCCCACACCCCGCAGCTGATCTCCTCGATGGTCGCCGCCCGGCTGGAGGAGGCCGACGAGACCGCCGTACGCCTGTGCGGCCAGGGGATCAGGGACGTCACCCGCATCGCGGCCTCCGACCCCCGGATGTGGGTGGAGATCCTCTCCGCCAACCCCGGCCCGGTCGCCGACGTGCTCGCGGGCGTCGCCACCGACCTGGACGAGACGGTCCGGGCCCTGCGCGGCCTGCAGTCAGCCGACGAGGACAAGCGCCGCACGGGCACCGAGGGCATCGAGGACGTCCTGCGCCGCGGCAACGCGGGCCGGGTCAGGGTCCCCGGCAAGCACGGCGCCGCCCCGGCGTCGTACGAGGTCGTCGCCGTGCTCATCAGCGACCGGCCCGGCGAGCTCGCGGCGATCTTCGCCGACGCGGGGCGGGCGGGGGTCAACATCGAGGACGTGCGCATCGAGCACGCCACCGGTCAGCAGGCAGGACTCGTCCAGCTGATGGTCGAGCCGAGCGCCGCGCCCGCCCTGAGCGCGGCCCTCGCCGAGCGCGGCTGGTCGATCCGCGCCTGAGGGGCCCGGGAACGGCCCGGAGACAGGGGTGCAAAGCCGCTTCGCACACTCGGTAACCTTGGGGGAGGCCGTCCCATGGCCCGCTCCGCCCGTCCCCGTGTACCAGGAAGGTGTCCACCACCGTGGAAACCGCAAGCGCCGCCGCCCGGACCGCCCCGGCCGCAGTGATCGTCGCCATAGACGGCCCCTCCGGCACCGGCAAGTCGAGCACCTCCAAGGCCGTCGCCGCGCAGCTCGGCCTGAGCTACCTGGACACCGGCGCGCAGTACCGGGCCATCACGTGGTGGATGCTGAACAACGGCATCGACGTGTCGGACGCGGCGGAGATCGCCACGGCCGCCGCCAAGCCGGTCATCGTCTCCGGCACGGACCCGTCCGCCCCGACGATCACCGTCGACGGCGAGGACGCCTCCGGTCCGATCCGCACCCAGGAGGTCACCTCCAAGGTCAGCGCCGTCAGCGCCGTTCCCGAGGTGCGCGCCCTGATCACCGAGCTGCAGCGGACCATCGCCACGGAGGCCGAGCACGGCATCGTCGTGGAGGGCCGCGACATCGGCACGACCGTGCTGCCCGACGCCGACATCAAGATCTTCCTGACCGCCTCCCCGGAGGCGCGCGCCGCCCGCCGCAGCGGCGAGGTCAAGGGATCCGACCTCGCCGCGACCCGGGAGGCGCTGATCAAGCGCGACGCCGCCGACTCCGGCCGCAAGACCTCGCCGCTGGCCAAGGCCGGGGACGCCGTCGAGGTGGACACCACCGACCTGACCCTCACGCAGGTCATCGAGTGCGTCGTCACCCTCGTCGGGGAGAAGCAGGCCGCGAAGTGACCGAAGCCACTGCCGCGCCGACGCTGCGCGGAGCGGCCGTCGGGCGCGGGATCGGCATCGGGCTCATGTACGGGCTGTTCAAGCCCCGTGTGCTCGGCGCGTGGCGCGTCCCCACCGCGGGACCCGTCATACTCGCGGTGAACCACGCGCACAACCTCGACGGACCGATGCTGATGGGCACCGCGCCCCGGCCCGTCCACTTCCTGATCAAGAAAGAGGCGTTCGTCGGCCCCCTCGACCCGTTCCTGCGCGGAATCGGGCAGCTGAAGGTGGACCGTACGACCGTCGACCGCAACGCCATCACGCAGGCACTCGGCGTGCTGGACGACGGCGGGGTCCTCGGGATCTTCCCCGAGGGCACCAGGGGCGAGGGCGACTTCGCCTCCCTGCGCGCGGGGCTGGCGTACTTCGCGGTGCGCGGAGGGGCGCCGATCGTCCCCGTCGCGGTCCTGGGAAGCACGGAACGCCGCGGACGGTTGATATCGGCACTGCCTCCGCTGCGCAGCCGGGTCGACGTCGTCTTCGGCGACGCCTTCCAGGCCGGTGACGGCAGCGGGCGGCGGACCAGGAAGGCGCTGGACGAGGCGACGCTGCGCATCCAGAGTGAGCTGACCGCTCACCTGAGGAACGCCAGGCGTCTCACCGGACGCCTGTGACACTTGAGTAGTGGGCCGCGCGATCGTGGCCCATCGATGATGATGCAAAGAGGAACGGACTTCATGAACGACCAGATTCACTCCGGCGGCTCGGACCACGAGCACGGAGCACTTGGCGATGCCGAGTACGCGGAGTTCATGGAGCTCGCCGCGCAGGAGGGGTTCGACCCCGAGGAGGTCGAGGGCGCGATCGGTGAGGCCGGTCACGGACCGCTTCCCGTGCTCGCCGTCGTCGGCCGCCCGAACGTCGGCAAGTCGACCCTGGTGAACCGGATCATCGGCCGCCGCGAGGCCGTCGTCCAGGACAAGCCCGGCGTCACCCGCGACCGCGTCAGCTACGAGGCCGAGTGGGCCGGCCGCCGCTTCAAGGTCGTCGACACCGGCGGCTGGGAGCAGGACGTGCTCGGCCTCGACGCGTCCGTCGCCGCCCAGGCCGAGTACGCCATCGAGACGGCCGACGCCGTCGTCTTCGTGGTCGACGCCACCGTCGGCGCCACCGACACCGACGAGGCCGTCGTCAAGCTGCTGCGCCGGGCCGGCAAGCCCGTCGTCCTGTGCGCCAACAAGGTCGACGGACAGAGCGGCGAGGCCGACGCCACCGCGCTCTGGTCGCTCGGCCTCGGCGAGCCGCACCCGGTGTCCTCCCTGCACGGCCGCGGCACCGGCGACATGCTGGACGCCGTCCTGGAGGCCCTGCCCGAGGCCCCGGCCCAGACCTTCGGCACCGCGCTGGGCGGCCCGCGCCGCATCGCGCTCATCGGCCGCCCGAACGTCGGCAAGTCCTCCCTGCTGAACAAGGTCGCCGGTGAGGACCGTGTCGTCGTCAACGCCCTGGCAGGCACCACCCGCGACCCCGTCGACGAGCTGATCAACCTCGGCGGCATCACCTGGAAGTTCATCGACACGGCCGGCATCCGCCGCAAGGTCCACCTCCAGGAGGGCGCGGACTACTACGCCTCGCTGCGCACCGCGGCCGCCGTCGAGAAGGCCGAGGTCGCCGTCATCCTGATCGACTCCAGCGAGTCCATCAGCGTCCAGGACCAGCGGATCGTCACCATGGCCGTGGAAGCGGGCCGTGCCATCGTGATCGCCTTCAACAAGTGGGACACCCTCGACGAGGAGCGCCGCTACTACCTCGAGCGCGAGATCGACACGGAGCTCGCGCAGGTCGCCTGGGCGCCGCGCGTCAACGTCTCGGCCGTCACCGGCCGGCACATGGAGAAGCTGGTACCGGCGATCGAGACCGCGATCGAGGGCTGGGAGACCCGTGTCCCCACCGGCCGGCTGAACGCCTTCCTCGGAGAGATCGTCGCCTCCCACCCGCACCCGGTACGCGGCGGCAAGCAGCCCCGCATCCTGTTCGGCACCCAGGCGGGCACCAAGCCGCCGCGGTTCGTCCTCTTCGCGTCCGGCTTCCTGGAGCACGGCTACCGCCGCTTCGTCGAACGCCGTCTGCGTGAGGAGTTCGGCTTCGAGGGCACCCCGCTGCACATCTCGGTGCGCGTGCGCGAGAAGCGCGGCCGCAAGAAGTAGTCCGGCGGCACGGCGAAGCCCCGGACCATCCGCTCCTCGTGGATGGTCCGGGGCTTCGCCGTGCCGCTCAGGCGTCCGTGGCACCGGGCGGCAGCGCCGCGGGCCGGGCGCGCCCCGCGTGCCGTCCCACGCGCTGCCAGGACCCGGGATTGGCACCGCCGCCAGAGCCGTGGCTTCCCTGGGCGTTCGCCGCCGTACGACTGCTCAGTGGTGCACGGCTGCCGAACATCCCGATGCCGAACGTTCTGAAGCCGAGATTCTCCTCACCGGTGCGGTCCCCGGGAAGCGCCCGGAACGATCGCCTGTACTCGGAGTACAGAGCGTCGTAGATCGGGGTGTGGGACCTGCCGCCCGAGGGGTCCTGCGACGGACGCATGGCAGGAATCGGGGTCTGCTGCTGGCGAGAAGGGTCGTATGAGTGCACGTAGGTGCCAACGACCTCACCGCCCGTCGGATGCGGGCCGGACGGAGAAATCGCTGTTCGGCGGGCGGAGGAGGGCGGCACGGACACGCTCAGGTCCCGGCGAGCGGCATCGTCGCGGCGACCAGCAGTCCGTTGACCGCGGCCTTGTCGAGCGCGTCACGGAGCAGGTCCTCGCGCGGCTGCTGGCCGATGGAACCGGCCGGCGCGGCGAAGACCAGCACGCTCTGCGACTTGTTGGCGGCGGTCCTCCAGCCCTCGGTGACCTGGAGCGGCTGGTGCGCCTGCCACCAGGCGACGGGGCTTCCGCCACCGGCGCCCGGCTGCAGGACCGCGTGCAGTTGGCCCATGGCGAGAAGGACCGACCAGCCGGGGAGAACACCGGGCAGACGGTTCAGATGAGGCGTGGGCAGGAAGCCCTGCTCCAGCAGGAGCTGGAGGAACTGGTCGCCCCCGCTGCCGTCCGTGCCGGGCCGGGCGATCGGCCCGGTCGGTTCGACGACCAGGGCCGGGCGGAGGTCGTCCTCGATCAGGACGAGACCGCTGGTGATGCCGAGGACGGCCTGTTCGGGCATGAGGCCCTCCGGATTCTGTGGCTCGCTGCCGGTGATGGACCGCACCGCGCCCTGGAGCTGGTCCTCCGCGACCTGGACGACCTGCGAGGGGATGCAGGTCGCGTGGGCGAAGGCGAGCACGGCGGTCTCCTCGCCCACGAACAGCACCGTGCTGGTGCGTTCCTGGTCGGAATCGCCGGGGGTGCGGCACGAGGTGCAGTCGTAACTGCCTGGGGCACTGTCGCCGACGAGCAGCCGGTCGGCTTCGGCATCGCCGATCTCGGCGCGTACGTCCTCGCTGACGTCGAGCATGCGCGGCACGGGTGGCTCCTCGGACTCGGTGCGTGAGCCGGGCGGTTCCCGGCTCATCAAGACAACGGAAGACCGGGGGCCGGGGTCACGCGCGAATCGGGAGATCGGGCGCCGGAGCCGGCAACCCGGTGGACCGGAAGGCAGCCGCGACGATACGGAGTTCATCATTCCGCACAATGACCCCTTTTACGACGGCGCCAGTTCGAAACGTCACGGGCTCGTGCGACTCCTGTGCGAATGCTGTGTCGTGTCCTGACGCCGCGTAAGGTCCGTTGCAGACCAGTCGAACAGGGGAAACGACTACGCAATGCACATTTCATTTCTGCTCCACAACGCGTACGGCATCGGGGGAACGATCCGTACCACCTTCACTCTCGCCGGGACCCTGGCGGAGCAGCACGACGTCGAAATCGTCTCCGTCTTCCGGCACCGTGACGAGCCGAAGCTCGGCGCACCCGCGGGGGTCCGGATGCGCCACCTCGTCGATCTGCGCAAGACGAGTCCGGGGTACGACGGGGAGGACGCCGAACACGCCCGGCCCGCATCGGTGTTCCCGCGGGGCGACACACGGCACAGGCAGTACAGCAGGCTCACCGACAGCCGTATCGCGGCTCATCTGTCCGCGCTGGAGTCCGATGTCGTCGTCGGTACGCGCCCCGGTCTGAACGTCCACATCAGCCGGCAGGCGCGGCGCGGCCCGGTGCGCGTCGGCCAGGAGCACCTGACCCTGGAGAGCCACGGCTACCGGCTGCGCCGGGAGATAAGCCACCGGTACGGGCTGCTCGACGCGGTCACGACCGTCACCGAGGCCGACGCCCGGGACTACCGCACCAGGCTGCGGCTGCCCGGCGTACGGATCGAGGCCATCCCCAACAGCGTGCCCGAGCCCGCCGGCCCGCCGGCCGACTGCGACGCCAGGTGGATCGTGGCCGCGGGCCGGCTGCACCGGGTCAAGCGCTACGACGTGTTGGTCCGGGCCTTCGCCGAGGTCGCGGCGGTGCGTCCGGAGTGGCGGCTGCGGATCTACGGCGCCGGTGACGCGTCGGGCAACGAGCAGCAGCCCCTGCGCGCGCTCGTCGACGAGCTCGGACTCCGCGACCGGGTGTTCCTCATGGGGTCGGTCGACCCGATGGAGGCGGAGTGGCCCAAGAGCTCCATCGCGGCCGTCACCTCCGAGCGCGAGTCATTCGGTATGACCATCGTGGAGGCGATGCGCTGCGGAGTGCCGGTCGTGGCGACCGACTGCCCCCACGGACCCGCCGAGATCATCGACGACGGCACGGACGGCCGCCTGGTGCCGCCGGGGGACACCGGCGCGTTCGCCAAGGCGCTGCTCGGCCTGATCGACGACGACGCGCTGCGGCACCGGATGGGCCGCGCGGCGCGGGCATCCGCCGCACGGTTCGACCCGGCACCCATCGCGGAGCGGCACGAGAAGCTCTTCACGGACCTGGCGGCCCGGGGTGGTGGACGGCGGTCGCAGGGCGTCCTGCGCGGCGCGGCCCACCGCTCCCGGGGCGCGGTGCTGGACGGGGCGTACGCACTGCGTTACAAGGCGGCCGAAGTGATCCGCAGAGGGCGGGCCTGACCCGCACGGCGCCCGGAACCACGGTCCGGGCGCCGTGGCCCGGACGGTTTCATTCCGCATGACCCGGCGGTCCGGGTGCTCTTCCGTCCGGGGATCGGCGGGCGCCGGGCACGTGAAGTAAGGCCCGCATAAGGGGGAGTGAATTCCGGGTGACCTGCCCGTGTAATTCGACTTCTCCGGACGCTCGGTGAAAACAGAACGCGCTCGGCGCCGGGTTCCCGCAATTCCCTGCCGGTGACCCTCCGTGGCTTTTCGAAGGATGCGGGCAATCGGTTTCGGTGACGGCCCGGCGGCCCGTCCGGGTGAGGTGGTCCGGAGTGAACGCCTGTGGACGTCCTGTGACACAAGCGTGACCGCCGGGGTACATCGGGATGCGTGGGGTCCGTGACCACCACCGCTTCCGCCGGAGCGCGAGGCGGCCTACGGTGATACGTATGGCACCTGTACCGACCCCTCCCGCCCAGCCGGAAGACACCACCGAGTCGTACGTCGGCCTCGATGCCGAGGCCGCCGAACGGCAGGCCAGAGAGCGTGGCTGGAGCACGGTCCGTGCTCTCCCGCCGGGCACGGTCATCACCATGGAGTTCCGCGGCGGGCGCATCAACTTCGAGGTGGACGCCTCGACCGTGACCCGCTGCTGGGTCGGCTGACCCCGGCCCCCGCACATGGTGAAGGCCCCGACTCCGGTCGCGGGGCCTTCACCATGTGCGGGGCGGGTGCTCCCGGTGTCCCGGCAGGTCAGGGAGCGACCGGACCGCCCGCCACCGGGCGGGCCGGACCCGCGTTGCTCCGCGGGCCACGGTCCGCGTGGGGTGGACGGCGGGTGCCGGCCGGGGCCGGCGGCGTCCGTTCCGGGCGCACGGAGTGTGCCTGGTGTGCCCGCGCGCGGGCCGCGGTGCCAGGATGGCCCGCCGCCCCGGGCGCAGGCCTGCTCGCGGCCTCCTGGACCGCCTCCGCGGGGCCCGCCCCGCCGACGGCTGTCCGGGGCACCAGGACCGGTTCCGGTGTCAGGGGAGCCGCCGGAACGGACTTCCGGAGCCTCAGGCGGGTCCGCCACTGCTCACGCATCGCGAGGATCCAGGTCTCGGTCCGGGTGATCAGCGGCTCGAACCAGGGCAGTGCCAGCAGGATCAGCAGCCCGGCGACCCAGCCCAGCAGGACGTCGCTGAGCCAGTGGGTGCCGATGTAGACGGTGGTGAGACCGACGCCCAGGGACACGAAGGCGGAGAGTGCCGACAGATAGCGCCTGGCACGCGGGGTGGTGGCCAGATAGGCGAGGATTCCCCAGGTCACCACGGCGTTGGCGGTGTGGCCCGAAGGAAATATATCGCCGCCGGCGAAGAGCTCCGCCGAGCCGATCTGGGTGGCGTAGTGCGGTCCGAGCCGCCCCAGGCCGAGCTTGACCGCCCCCACCGACAGGTTGAGCAGCAGCAGCGACGTGCCCAGCGTGAGCAGCGGACGCAGCGTGTGCTGGCGCCAGGAGCGCCAGCCGAGCCAGGAGGCGACCATCACGGCTGTCGGGCCCCGCTGGCCGAGCACGACGTAGTAGTCGAGGAAGGCGTGGAGTTCCGGCCACTGCTGATACGGCCGGAACAGCATGACCTTCCAGTCGAGGGCCACCAGCCAGGACGAGACGAGCACGGCGAGGACGATGGCGAGATAGAACGCCAAAGTCCCGCCGAAGAGAGCGATGCGGTGACGGCTCATCCGCGGGGTCTCTATCTTCGGCGGTTCCGGCTCCCGGTCCAGACGGGCAAAGATGTCGGTACGCACGCAATGGACGTTACAGCGAGTGAGTGTGTGATCCGGCCGATCCCGCGTCTTTGTGATGACGATGTGATGTGGACTTTGTCTCAGGCAGGTATCCATTCCCTGTGTTCCGGGGGAATGTCTTCACCTCGTCGGCTATTCGTCCCGGCCGCAATTCGCAGAAATGTTTGAGGGCCGATGAAATGATTCGGCGTGACCCGGCGACGCGGGCGCGGGGCCATTCGGGGGAGCCGTCGGCCGCGTGCCCGCCGTGCCGCCGTGGCACCGGCGTGGCGGTCCGGGCGTCGCCCCGCGGACAGGGAGTGAAGTGGTGTACGCCACACCCGGTGGCCGGTGAACGTATGAGCTGCACCACGCGTGACCACCTGGAACTCGCGTACGCTGACGGCTCACTCGCCCGTCGATGCCGGGCCCGGGGGTGCCGTGAGGCGCATCCCCAGCAGGTCTGCCGAGCGCGAGGGACACATGGTGGGAGGCACGTACATGACCGGGACGTCCACGGCTGTGAGCCGACTGCGCGCTGCGGCCGGCGGCGCCAACCGCTGGGTCGTCCTGGTCGTCCTCTGTCTCAGTCTTCTGCTCGTCGCGCTCGACGCGACCGTGCTGCACGTCGCCGTTCCCGCGGTCACCGAGGACCTGCGCCCCAGCGCCGTCGGTCTGCTGTGGATCGTGGACGCCTACCCGCTGGTCTGTGCCTCGCTGCTGATCCTCTTCGGAACGCTGGGTGACCGGATCGGCAGACGGCGCGTCCTGCTCCTCGGATACGCCCTCTTCGGGATCGCCTCCGCCGTCGCCGCGACGGCGGACTCACCCGGTGTGCTGATCGCGGCGCGCGCCCTGCTCGGCGTGGGCGGCGCGATGATCATGCCGGCCACCCTGTCGATACTGCGCCAGGTCTTCCCCGACCGCCGCGAGCGGGCCATGGCCATCGGCATATGGACCGCGGTGGCCGCGGTCGGCGCCGCCACCGGGCCGGTCATCGGCGGCTTCCTCGTCGAGCACTACTGGTGGGGCTCGGTCTTCCTCATCAACATCCCGCTCATGGCGCTGATACTCCCGGTCGGCCGCTGGCTGCTGCCGGAGTCCCGGGGTGAGAGCGACGGCCCCTGGGACGTGCTCGGCGCGCTGATGGCCGCCGCCGGTGTGCTCGGGGTCGTGCTCGGGATCAAGCGGATCGGCGGGCGGGAGGGACTGGCCGACCCCGCCACCCTCGTTCCCCTGCTCGCCGGTGCCGTGCTCGTCGTCCTCTTCGTGCGCAGGCAGAAGCGGCGTACGCACCCGTTGATCGACATCGCGATGTTCTCCAGGCCCGCCTTCACCACCGCGGTGGGCTGCATCGTGCTCGCGATGCTGGCCCTGGTCGGCCTGGAGCTGATCGCCGTCCAGTACCTCCAGCTGGTCCTGGACCTGAGCCCGCTGGAGACCGGTCTGCGGCTGCTCCCGCTGACCTTCGCCGCGATGGCGGCCGGCGCCACGGGGTCGTACACCCTGAGCCGTGTCGGTCCCCGCCGGATGGTCGGCTGGGGCTTCGTCCTGACGGCGGCCTCGGTGCTCCTGCTGACGCTGATGGGTCAGCACGACCGGCCGGTGCTGCTCACCGCCGGCTTCGTGCTGCTCGGCTTCGGGCTGCAGTCCACGCTGTTCGGGGCGTACGAATCGATGCTGAGCGAGGTCCCCGCGGAGCGTGCGGGCGGCGCGGCCGCGATCGGCGAGACCTCGTACCAGCTGGGCGCGGGCATGGGCATCGCGCTGCTCGGCAGTGTCATGAACGCGGCCTACGCTCCCGGGCTCTCCCGCGTCCACGAGGAGGGCGTCCCCGCCGCGGCGGGTTCGGCCGCCTCGCACTCGCTGGGGGAGGCCTACCAGGTGGCCGGCCGGCTGGGCGGTCCCCTGGGTGATCTGCTGCGGGACACGGCCCGGCGCGCCTTCGTCGACGGACTCCACGTCACACTGCTGGTCAGTGCCTGCCTGCTGCTGCTCGGGGCGCTGGCGGCGCTGCGCCTGCCGCGCGTCATGGACTGCGCCGAGGCGAAGGGCGCCGGTCAGGGCCCGGTCTCCGTGGTGCCGGAGCAGGCCGCCCGCCGCGGGGCGCGTGCGCTCCCGGCGCCGGACGGCCCGGGGCCGGAGCCGCGACGGGTCCCCCTTCCCGTCCGGCGCGAACCCGCCGAGGTCACGGGCCCTGGACGGGCGGCACGCTGAGCCGTAACGTCGGCACGGCGCCGAAACTACCACTGCTAGTTTCAGTACCGTGGCGTGTTTCTGTACCGAGCGAGCCGCCGGAGGCACTCATGTCCACCACCGAGTCCGCGAAGCCCTCCAAGGCCCAGGCGTTCGATCCGGGCGACCCCCTCGGCATCGACGATCTCCTCGACCCCGAGGACCTGGCGGTCCGGGACACCGTGCGTAGCTGGGCCGCCGACCGGGTCCTGCCGCACATCGCCGAGTGGTACGAGAACGGCGAACTCCCCGGCATCCACGAACTGGCCCGCGAACTGGGCTCGCTCGGCGCGCTGGGCATGTCCCTGAAGGGATACGGCTGCGCGGGGGCGACCGCCGTCCAGTACGGTCTGGCCTGTCTGGAGCTGGAGGCCGCCGACTCCGGCATCCGCTCCCTGGTCTCGGTCCAGGGCTCCCTGGCCATGTACGCGATCCACCGGTTCGGTTCCGAGGAGCAGAAGGAGCGGTGGCTGCCCGGAATGGCGGCCGGCGAGACCATCGGCTGCTTCGGCCTCACCGAACCGGATCACGGCTCCGACCCCGCGGGCATGCGGACCCGTGCCAGGAGGGACGGCGGGGACTGGATCCTCACCGGCCGCAAGATGTGGATCACCAACGGGTCGGTGGCCGGGGTCGCCGTCGTATGGGCGCAGACCGACGAGGAGGGCGGTGGCTCGGGCATCCGCGGCTTCGTCGTCCCGACGGACAGTCCCGGTTTCTCCGCACCCGAGATCAGGCACAAGTGGTCGCTGCGCGCCTCCGTCACGAGCGAGCTGGTCCTGGACGGCGTACGGCTGCCCGCCGACGCGGTCCTGCCCGGGGCCACCGGGCTGCGCGGGCCGCTCAGCTGTCTCAGCCACGCCCGCTACGGCATCGTCTGGGGAGCCATGGGCGCGGCGCGCGCCAGCTTCGAGGCCGCACTGGACTACGCGAAGTCCCGTGAGCAGTTCGGCAGGCCGATCGGCGGATTCCAGCTCACCCAGGCCAAGCTCGCGGACATGGCCGTGGAGCTCCACAAGGGCATCCTGCTCGCCCACCACCTGGGCCGCCGCATGGACGCCGGGAGGATCCGCCCGGAGCAGGTCAGCTTCGGAAAGCTCAACAACGTGCGGGAGGCGATCGAGATCTGCCGCACCTCGCGGACGATCCTCGGTGCCAACGGAGTCTCGCTGGAGTACCCGGTGATGCGTCACGCGACGAATCTGGAGTCGGTGCTCACCTACGAGGGAACCGTGGAGATGCACCAGTTGGTACTGGGCAAGGCGCTCACCGGCCTGGACGCCTTCCGGTAGGAATCCCGGCGAGCACCTCGCTCAGCTCTGGTTGAAGAAGCCGTCGGCCGACCGGCCGCCGGCTTCGCCGTTGACCACCTGGGTGTGGGCGGGGGACAGCAGGAAGACCCGGGTCGCCACGCGTTCGATGGAACCGTGCAGTCCGAAGATCAGCCCCGCGGCGAAGTCCACGACGCGCTTGGCGTCACCCGGGTCCATCGCGGTGAGGTTGACGATCACCGGCACGCCGTCCCGGAAGAGCTCCCCGATGGCGCGTGCGTCCCGGAAACTGTCCGGGGTGACCGTGGCGATCCGGCGGCCCGTGTCCTCGGCCTTCTCGGAGGCGACCCGGACCCGGGGGTCGGTCACCCATGGCTGATTCGTGCCGGTCTCAGCATCCTCGGAGTACTCGTCGTCGTAGTACCGCTCGTCGTTGTCCTCCACGAGGCCCAGCCAGGCACTCGCCTTGCGCACCGATCCCATGGACGCCTCCTCTCACCGCGGTTCGTTGGTGTTCCGCATCTCTTTCCTATCCCTATGGTCGTCCATGATGCGGATCGAGCGCCAAGGGGATAGTCGCCGCACTGACGATTCGTGACGCTACTGGTGCAGAACATGTGGCGATTCGTCAGGGTACCTACCGCATCAGGCGCCTTGCGGAACGAAAATATGATCCAGCCGGGCCGTACGGGTGATATGGGGGGCGTACGGGTGAACGGCCCGCCCGATACGATGCACGCCGCGCAGGTGCGCGAGTTCTGCTCGTCAGATGAACGGCTACCGGGGGATCGCTGTGTTCGGAATCGTGAGGCCATGCACCCATCGGCTCTCCGAAGGGCTCAAGACCGAGTGGATGGCTCATCTCTGCGGGCTGTGCCTGGCCCTGCGGGCCGACCACGGCCAGTTCGCACGCGTCGTCACGAACTACGACGGCCTCATCGTATCGGTCCTGACGGAGGCTCAGGCCGAACGCACGGCGGAGCAGCGGCGCACCGCGGGACCCTGCCCGCTGCGCTCGATGCGGACGGCGCCGGTCGCCCGCGGGGAGGGGGCCAGGCTGGCCGCCGCCGTGTCACTCGTGCTGGCGTCCGCGAAGGTGCGCGACCATGTGGCCGACCGGGACGGGCTGTTGAAGCGGCGCCCGGTGGCAGCGGCCGCACGCCGGGTCGCTGCGGGCTGGGACAGGGCCGGGGCGCGCACCGGGGCCGAGCTCGGCTTCGACACGGCGGTCCTGGTCGACGCCGTCGACCGGCAGACCGGCATCGAGTCCCTCGCCGGCCCCGGCACCCCGCTGCTGACGGTCACCGAACCCACCGAGACGGCCACGGCCGCGGCCTTCGCGCACACCGCCGTACTCGCGGGCAAGCCGCAGAACGCGGCGCCGCTCGCGGAGGCGGGGCGGCTCTTCGGGCGGCTCGCCCATCTGCTGGACGCCGTTGAGGACCGCGAGGCCGACGCCGCGTCGGGTTCCTGGAACCCGCTCACGGCGACCGGCACGCCGCTCGCCGAGGCCCGCCGCCTGTGCGACGACGCACTGCACGGTGTGCGCCTCGCGATGCGGGACGCGGAGTTCACCGACGCCGCACTCGCGCACGTGCTCCTGGTGCACGAGCTGCGGCGTTCCGTGGACCGGGCCTTCGGCTCCACGGCGTGCTCGCACCAGCCGGACGGGCAGCCCTCGGGCGCCTTCGGCCCGCCGCCCGGCAATCCGTACGCACCGTCCGGCCCTCCGGGACCGCCCCTCCCGCCCGAACCGCCCCGCAACCGCCGTGGTCTCATCACCGGCTGCCTGGTCTGGGCCGGGCTCGCCTGCACCTGCCAGATGTGCTGTGCCGGCACCTTCAACGACCCGTGGACCGGCCAGGAGCGCGAGGGGCTCTGCCACAAGAACGACTGCTGCGACTGCTGTGAGGGCTGTGGCGAGGGGTGCAGCTGCTGCAGCAACTGCTGCAGCTGCTGCGAGGGCTGCGACTGCGGCTGCGACTGCTGACGCGCCGTCGGACCGCCGCGTCCGGCGCCCTCACCTGATCTCGGGCGGCGAGATCTGCGAGCTCCGGATGGCCGACTCGGAGGTGCCCCACTTCTTCAGGATGCGGTCGTAGGTGCCGTCCGCCTTGAGGGCGTCGACCGCCGCCCGGAAGGCCGGCGCCAGGGGGGTCCCCTTCTTGAACGCGAAGCCGACGTCGAGCCTCTTGTACTCGTTGAGGAAGCGCAGCCCCTCCTGCTGGGCCACGGCGTACCGCAGTCCGTTGATCGTGGACATCAGCACGTCGCTGCGGCCCTGCCGGAGCGAGATCCAGACCGCGGCCTGATCGGCGTACGTCTTGACCTCGTACGGCTTCTCGCCGGCGTCCGCGCACCGGTGCCTGTTCTCCTCCAGGGTCGCCTCGAACGTGGTGCCGGCGCCGGTGCCGACGGTCAGCCCGCAGAGCTGGGTGAGGTCGGTGACCTTCTGCAGATCGCTGTCCTCGCGGACGGCGAACCCCTGCCCGTCGTTGATGTACGTGACGAAGTCGATCGTCCTGCGGCGTTCCTCCGTCACTCCGAAGTTGCCGGTGCCCAGGTCGTACTTGCCGCTGCCGAGGGCCGGCAGGATCGCCTCGAAGGAGGCGACCTCACGCTTCAGCTTCAGCCCGAGCTTCCTGGCCACGGCGTCCGCGAAGTCGATGTCGGCGCCCGCGAGGGTCTTTCCGTCCTCCTGGTAGAACGCCCCGGGCGGGGCGCCGACGCTGGACGCGAGGGACAGGGTGCCCGCGGTGCGCACCTTCTCGGGCAGCAGCTTCGCCGCGGCGTCGTCCCGCTTCACCGACGAGACCACGTCGGTCGTCGGGGTCTTTCCCCTGACGGCGGTTCCGGCGCCGGCCGGTGCGGCGGCGGGGTCACCCGATCCGCAGGCGGTGAGCGAGAGGGCGGCCACGGTGATCAGCGCGAAGGCAGCGGTCTGCCGGGTTCGGGGCATGGCGGATTCTTCTCCGGTTCGTCGACCGCGCTCCGGTGCCTGGGCGGCGCGGAACGTCGGGGCGGGAGATCAGCGGTACGAGGGGAGGGCGGAGCGATGTCGTGTGCGTGAAGGAACGCGGGGGAGTCCGCTCGAACGCCCGGGGCGTGAGCGGGGAGAAGGACGACGCAGGGGGGTCAGCTCAACAGGAACAGGACCACACACGACCGAAGTCGATGTGGGAGCGGGTGACCAGCCACAGCTGCGGATACATGGCCCAAGTGGAACAGGCATCCGGTTGCGCGTCAACCGAGGTGAGACGTACAGCTCACACTGTGGACAGGGTTGACAACAGCCCGTGGGTGCCGCTTTTCTCGGAGGCGGACCGGCGCTGAGGGGCCCGGTCCATGTCGTCTCTCGCGTTGAAGGCACGCCCCGTGTTCGATCTCTGCATCCACGGAGCCTTCGCATGTCCGCGCAGACAGAAACCCATGCCCCGTCACTTCCCGTCCCGCCGGGCGCAGATGCCGGGGCGACAACTCTCCGCGTCGTCCCCGCACGCCGGACCGGCCAGTGGGCGGCCGCTGCCGTCGTCCTGCTCCTCCTCGCGGGGGCCCTGGTCTCCGTCGTACGCAACGACGCCTTCCAGTGGGACGTCGTCGGCGCGTACCTCACGACCGACTCCGTGCTGCGGGGCCTCGGCCTCACCCTGTGGCTCACCGGCCTCGTCATGGTGCTCGGCTTCGCCCTCGGCACCCTGCTCGCGGTCCTCAGGCTCTCCGGCAACCGCGTACTCCAGGCGGTGAGCTGGGGCTACATCTGGCTGTTCCGGTCCACCCCGATCCTGGTCCAACTGCTCTTCTGGTTCAACATCGGCGCGCTCTACCCGCAGATCCTCGGCGTCAGCACCGTCGACCTCCTCGGCCCGGTCACCGTCGCCGTCATAGGACTCACGCTCCACGAGGCCGCGTACGCCGCCGAAGTGGTCCGCGGCGGCATCCTCTCCGTCGAACGCGGCCAGCTGGAGGCCGCTCTGTCGCTCGGCCTCGGGCCCTGGCGCCGGCTCCGGCGGATCGTGCTGCCCCAGGCCATGCGCTCCATCGTCCCGCCCGCGGGGAACATGCTGATCGGGACCCTGAAGGGCACCTCGATCGTCAGCATCATCGCCGTGCAGGACCTGCTGTACTCCGTGCAGCTCGTCTACCACCGCACCTACGAGGTCATCCCACTGCTGCTGGTCGCCACCCTCTGGTACGTGGCCGTCACCTCCTTGCTTTCCATCGGCCAGTACTACGTCGAACGCCACTACGCGCGCGGCACGGCGGGCACACGATGACCGGCGCACCGGCGCTCGTCGTCATCGGCGGCGGACCACGCGGCACCGGAGTCGTCGAACGCATAGCCGCCAACGCCGCCGAGCTGTACGGCGGCCAGCCCCTGGACATCCACCTCGTCGACCCGTACCCGCCCGGCGGCGGCCGGATCTGGCGACAGGACCAGTCCCCGCTGCTCTGGATGAACTCCATGGCCGAGGACGTCACCATGTTCACCGACGACACCGTCCTGATGGACGGCCCGGTGCGCGAGGGTCCCGCCCTCCACACCTGGGCCGACGACGTCCGCGAGGGACGGACCGCCGTCGACGCCGACCCCGCGGTCCTGCGGGAGATACACCGGCTCGGCCCACAGGACTTCCCCAGCCGCCGGCTGCAGAGCGCCTACCTGCGGTGGGTGTACCAGCAAGCGGTCGCCGCACTGCCGCCCGGCATCACCGTGCACGAACACACCGGCCGCGCGCTGCGGGTGTCCGGCCCCCGCTGCGGCCGGCAGCGTGTCCGGCTCCAGGGACGCGCCGAGCCGCTCGACGCCGACCTCGTCGTCCTCACCGTCGGGCACCTCGACGCCGAGCCGGACGCCGGACAGCGGGAGCTGTCCGCCTTCGCCGCTCGTCACGGACTGGTCCACCTGCCGCCCGGCTTCACGGCCGACACCGACCTCTCCGCCCTGCCCGCGGGGCAGCCCGTCCTCGTACGCGGCTTCGGCCTCGCCTTCATCGACCTGATGGTGCTGCTCACCGAAGGGCGCGGCGGACGGTACGAGAACGGGGCCTACGTCCCGTCCGGCAGGGAGCCCGTCCTGTACGTCGGTTCGAGACGGGGCGTCCCGTACCACTCCAAGATCGGCTACCCCTGGCAGGGTGAACGGCCCACGCTGCCGCACCACTTCGGCGCCGAGCAGGTGGCGGAGCTCGTCGGCCGCCCCGGCCCCGTGGACTTCCGGCACGATGTGTGGCCGCTGATCGCCAAGGAACTGGGCCACGCCCACTACCACCGGCTCTTCACCGCCCACCCCGGGCGCACCGCCATGGACCGGGGGGACTTCGAGGAGAGGTACGCCGTCGCGGAGCCCGGCAGCGCCGAGCTCGCCGCCCTCGTCGCCTCGGCCGTCCCCGACCCCGCCGACCGGCTCGACCTCGACGCCCTCGACCGGCCCCTCGACGGAGTGCGCCACGACTCGTACGACGCGCTGCAGGACGCGCTGCGCGCCCACGTCACCGCCGACCTGGAGCGCCGGCACGACTCCCGGCACAGTCCGGACCTCGCCGTGTTCCTCGGACTCCTCTCCGTCTACGGGCAGTTGGCCGGGCTCGGCGACACCGGTGAACGGTGGCACGGCTTCTTCAGCTACCTCGCCTCCGGGCCGCCCGGCCCCCGACTGCGCCAGCTCCTCGCCCTCTCGCAGGCCGGCGTCGTCCGCTTCCTCGGCGCGGACATGACCGTGGAGGCCGACGAGGAACACGGTGTCTTCCGCGCCCGCAGCGCCACCCTGCCCGGCGCGTACACCGAAGCCCGCGCCCTGGTCGAGGCCCGGCTGCCCGACCCCTCGCTGCGCACGACCCGCAGCGCGCTGCTGAGCGCGTTGTACGAGGAAGGCGCCGCCGGCACCGGCACGGGCCTGCTCTCCGTCGACCCCGCAGACGGCCGGATCCTCGACCGGGACGGCCGTCCCCACCCGCGCCGCTTCGCCCTCGGCCCTTCCACCACCGCCCGCTCCGGCGGTGCCTTCACCCGGCCGCGCACCGGCGGGCCGGCGTTCCGGCAGAACGACGCCACCGCCCGGACGGCGCTCGCGTTCCTGCGCGACCTCTCCTGTCGGGACCACCCCACCGCCTGAGCCCGGCCCCCCTTCCGTCCCTCCTCGCCGCAGAAGGAACCTCGACGTGTCGCTGACCAGCGATCCACCCGTCCGCCCACCGGCCGTGCCCGACGTCGCCGGAGAGCCGGCCGCCGACGACTACGCGGCCCTGAAGGTCGTCCCACGGCTGAGGCAGCTGCGGCAGCTCTTCCACCAGGTCCGGGTCGTCCACGGACGCAACGGCCGGGTGGTGCCCCCGCTCATGGTGGCCACCGTCTGGTACGTCCTCCTGACCGCCGTGCTCTCCGTCCTCCAGCACTACGTCGAACGCCACTACGCCAAGGGGGCCGTGCGATGAGCGCACCCACCGAAGAAGCAAGCGGATCCGAGGCCATGGTCGAGATCCGGTCCGTGCACAAGAGCTTCGGCGCCGTCGAGGTGCTCTGCGGCATCGACCTGTCCGTACGCGCCGGGGAGGTGACCGTCGTCCTCGGCCCGTCGGGGTCGGGGAAGTCCACTCTGCTGCGCACCATCAACCACCTGGAGAAGGTCGACCAGGGCTGGATCAGCGTCGACGGAGCCCTGGTGGGCTACCGGAGGTCCGGCGACAAGCTTTACGAACTGCGTGAACGCGAGGTCCTGCGCCGGCGCACCCGGATCGGTTTCGTCTTCCAGAACTTCAACCTCTTCCCGCACCTCACCGTGCTGGAGAACATCATCGAGGCCCCGGTCGCCGCACTCGGCCGCCCCCGCAAGGACGCCGTCGCCGCGGCGGAGAGGCTCCTGAGCCGCGTCGGGCTCGCCGACAAGGCCGGTGCCTACCCCAAGCAGCTCTCCGGAGGCCAGCAGCAGCGCGTCGCGATCGCCCGCGCCCTCGCCCTGGAACCCAGGCTGCTGCTCTTCGACGAGCCGACGTCGGCGCTCGACCCCGAGCTCGTCGGCGAGGTACTCGACGTCATCAAGGACCTGGCCCACGGGGGCGCCACGATGATCGTCGTCACGCACGAGATCGGCTTCGCCCGCGAGGTCGCCGACACCGTCGTCTTCATGGACGAGGGGCGGATCGTCGAACAGGGACCGCCCGCCGACGTACTCGACCGTCCGGTCCGGGAGCGCACCCGCGCCTTCCTCTCCAAGGTCCTCTGAACGTGTCCCCGCAGTCGAGGAGCAGCCATATGCCCGTCCGACGCACCCTCACCGCAGCCCTCGCCACCCTCACCGCCGCCGGCACACAGGACGTGATCCGCCCCGAGGGCCGTAAGGACACGCGAATCAACATCGGCCCAGACCAGAACCGGATCAGAGGAAAGAAGGTGGAGACCATCGCGGCCCAGGTCCCCGCCGCCGTAAGCGAACGCGGCACGCTCCGGCTGGGCGCGAGCGCCGACGCCTCGCCACCGCTCGGCTTCTACGCGACCGACGACCGGATCCGGATCGGGAGCGAGACCGACCTCGTCACGCTGATCGTTGACACGCCGGGACTGATGCCCGAGTTCGAGCAGGTCTCCTGGGAGAACCTCTTCGGCGGCGTCGACAACTCGAAGTCCGACGGGGTCCTGTCCGACGTCACCGTGACCGAGGAGCGCAAGGAGAAGTACGACGTCGCGACGTACCGGCTCGACAACACCGCCTTCGAGGCCAGGAAGGGGTCCGGCTGGAAGGTGAGGGGCCCCGCCGACGTGGCGGGGAAGACCGTCTCCGTCGCCTCCGGCGCCGGTGACGGCCTCCAGGGGAAGATCGCCGCCACCACGAAGAGGGGCAGCGGTCCCGCGGAGGCGTACGGCGCCGCGATCGACCACATCATCCAGGACGGCTCGTACGCCGAGGTGCTGAAGCGGCGCTGGGGCCTGTCCGACGAGGCGGTCGAGAAGTCGGAGATCAACCCGCCCGGCCTGCCCAAGACCGAGAACTGACCCGAGAGGTTCCGCATGCCCGCCACCAGGCCACTCCACCTCGCCGCCGAGATCGGCGGCCCGCCACGCTACGACGCGGGCTCCCACGTCGCGCTGGCCCGCCTCGCCGAAGGAGGAGCGCTCGACTTCGTCACCCTGAACGACTCCTTCGCACGCCCCGGCCCCGACGCGCTCGCCGTGCTGGCCCGTGTCGCACCCGCCACCACCCGGATCGGCCTCGTGCCGACCGTCACCACCACCCACACCGAGCCCTTCCACGTCTCCTCCGCCGTCGCCACCCTCGACTGGGTCAGCAAGGGCCGGGCCGGCTGGCAGGCCGACGTCTCGACGACCGAGGCCGAGGCCCGGCTGTTCGGCCGCCGCCCCGCAGCCCCCGTCTCCGCGCTGTGGCAGGAGGCCGGGGAGGTCGCCGACGCCGGAGCGCGGCTGTGGGACAGCTGGGAGGACGGCGCGGAGATCCGGGACGTGGCCACCGGCCGCTTCATCGACCGCGACAAGCTCCACTACGTCGACTTCGAGGGCAGCACCTTCTCCGTCCGCGGCCCGGCCATCGTGCCCCGGCCGCCGCAGGGCAGGCCCGTCACCGTCATCGACGCCACGAGCGGCCCGGCCCGGGAGCCCGCCGCACGGCACGCCGACGTCGTCCACGTCCGGGCCACCTCACCGGAGCAGGCCGCCGCGCTCCGCGACGAACTGCGCCGCTCCGCCGCGGCCCACGGCCGGGACCCCGACGGCCTGCGGGTCCTGGCCGCCCTCACCGTCGACCTGGGTGACGCCGAGACCTCACCCGAACCCGGACTCGTGAGCGGGCCGCAACTCGCGGGGCGGGGAACCTACTTCCGCGGCGGCCCGGTGGACCTCGCCGAACTCATCACCCAGTGGCACCGGGGCGGGGCCGTGGACGGCTTCCACCTCACCCCCATCACTCCGCAGCGCGACCTGGAGAGGATCGTCAACGGGACCGTGGCGCTGCTCCAGCACCGCAGCCTGTTCCGCACCTTCTACCCGGGCGGCACACTCCGTGAGCACCTCGGCCTCGGCCGCCCCGCCAACCGCTACACGCTCACGAGCACCTCAGGTGGGACGTCATGAAGCAGATGCACCTCGCCGCCCACTTCCCGGGCGTCAACAACACCACCGTCTGGGCCGATCCCCGCTCGCGGAGCCAGATCGAGTTCAGTTCCTTCGAACACCTGGCCAGGACCGCGGAGCGGGGCAGGTTCGACTTCTTCTTCCTCGCCGAGGGGCTGCGGCTGCGTGAGCACGACGGCCGCATCCACGACCTCGACGTGGTGGGCCGTCCCGAGTCCCTCACCGTCCTCAACGCCCTGGCGGCCGTCACCGAACGCCTCGGGCTCGCCGCCACGGTCAACGCGACCTTCAACGAACCGTACGAACTCGCCCGCCGCCTCGCCACGCTCGACCACCTCAGCGCGGGCCGCGCCGCGTGGAACGTGGTGACCTCTTCGGACGCCTTCACCGGTGAGAACTTCCGCCGCGGCGGCTACCTCGACCGTGCCGACCTCCCCCGAGCTCTCGGCTCCGCTCGACCAGGGGGGACCCCCTACACCCGCGCGGCCGAGTTCGTCTCCACCGCACGTGAGCTGTGGGACTCCTGGACCCCCGACGGCACCTCCCGTCCGTTCGCGCACTCCGGGCAGCACTTCGAGATCTCCGGGGAGTTCACCGTCCCCCGCCCGCCCCAGGGCCACCCGGTCGTCATCCAGGCCGGGGACTCCGACGAGGGCCGCGAGTTCGCGGCGTCCACGGCCGACGTCGTCTTCACCCGGCACGGGACCCTGGAGGCGGGTCGGACCTTCTACGCCGACGTCAAGGGACGCCTCGCGACGTACGGCAGGCAGCCGGGGGACCTCAAGATCATGCCCGGGGTCACCGTCGTCCTGGGCGACACGGACGCGGAGGCACAGCGGAACGCCGCCGCGATCCGCCGGCAGCAGGTCTCCCCGCAGAACGCGATCCTCGCCCTCGAACAGGTCTGGGGGCGCGACCTCTCCTCGTACGACCCCGACGGGCCGCTCCCCTCCGTCGACCCCGACCCCGGCTCGAATCTGGTCCAGGGCCGGGTCCGGGTCGCGGACCCGTCGGCCGTGGCCGCGAAATGGCGGGAGCTCTCCGAGGCCAAGGGACTGTCCATCCGTCAGACGGTCATCGAGTCGACGGCACGGCAGTCCTTCATCGGCTCCCCCGAGACGGTGGCCGGGGAACTGGAGAAGTTCGTCGCCGAGGGCGCGGCCGACGGCTTCATCCTCGTACCGCACCTCACCCCGGTCGGCCTCGACGACTTCGTCGACCGGGTCGTCCCGCTCCTCCAGGAACGCGGATCCTTCCGCTCGGAATACGCCGGCTCCACGCTGAGGTCGCACCTCGGCCTGGCCGAGCCGGTATGGAAGGGTTGACCGCATGAGCACGGACGCACAGCAGGACAGCGAGGAGTTCCACGCCTGGCAGCGCTGGCACGAGGGGCGCATCGTCGCCGTCGCCGCGCCGCACGGCCCCCTCTCCCTCACCGGCACCCACTGGCTCGCGGACCACCCGGAGGGGCGAATTCCGGCCGTACCCGGGCTCTGGCGCGAGGAGGGTGACGAGGTGGTGCTCGTCGCCACCCCCGATGACGGGCTCACCGTCGACACGAAGCCGCTGGACGGAGAGGTCCGTCTGGGTGCCGACCGGGGCCCCATCGACGCGTCCAGGGTGGCCCAGGGCGAGCGCCGGCTGGTCGTGCTGAGCCGTGAAGGCCTCTGGGCGGTGCGGGACTTCGACCCGCAGTCCCCGGCCCGCCAGGCGTTCCGGACCATCGACGCCACCCCGTACGACCCCGAGTGGTCGCTGGACGGCACCTTCCGGCCGTACGACTCCGACCGGAACGTCCGCGTCGAGAACGCGGACGGGCGTGAGCGGGGGCTGGGGCTGTCAGGCGAGATCGCCTTCACGGTGGACGGCGCCGGGCACACCCTCCAGGTGGCGGTCGAGCCCGACGGTTCGCTCTGGGCCGTCTTCGCCGACACCACCAGCGGGAACAGCAGCTACCGCTTCCGTTTCCTGCGGCCCCCGGCACCGGACGCGGACGGCCGGGTGCGGGTCGACTTCAACCGCGCGCTGCTGCCGCCGTGCGCCTTCGCCGACCACTTCATCTGCCCCTTCCCGCCGCCCGGCAACACCCTCACGGTGGCCGTGCCCGCGGGGGAGCGGAACCGCATCGACGGCTGATCCGTCCCACCCGGGACGAGAAGGCCGACCCCACCGGCCCCTGCGGCCACAGAGCTGCCGGGGCCGGTTCAGGCGTGCGCCGAAGCGGCCGAAAACACACCCTTGCGTGGCACATTGACGCCCCTCAATACTCCCGAGCAGCGCCCGTCAGGAGCACGACGCCTCCGGAATCCGCAGTCCTCCGGAGCGCGGTCACGCCCCTGGCCGCGCCTCACGGGTCCGGCCACCCCACAGGCGGGGCCCCCGATTCCCCTCGGGAGGAACGAGAAGTGAGGATCAAGCGCACCGACCCCCGCAACGGCGGCACCTCGAGACGCAGCCGGATCACAGCCGTCTCCGCAGGCCTCGTGGCCGTCGCCGCCCTCGCCGTTCCCACGGCCGAAGCCGACCAGGCCGGTACCTACAGCACGAGTCAGCTCAGCGCCGCGGGATCGGCCGTGCTCCGGGCCGATGTCGCCGGCACCGCCTGGAACGTCGACCCGGCGACCGGACGGCTCCTCGTCACCGTCGACAGCACCGTCTCGCAGACGGAGATCAACAAGATCAAGGAGTCCGCCGGAGCCGACGCCGGCGCCCTGCGCATCGAACGCACCCCCGGGACGTTCAGCAAACTGATCTCGGGCGGCGACGCCGTCTACGCCTCCAGTTGGCGCTGCTCCCTCGGCTTCAACGTCCGCAGCGGCAGCACCTACTACTTCCTGACGGCCGGTCACTGCACCGACGGCGCAGGCACCTGGTGGTCCAACTCGGCCCATACCACTGTCCTCGGCACCACCACAGGATCCAGCTTCCCCACCAACGACTACGGCATCGTCCGTTACACCAACACCTCGGTCACCAAGTCCGGCACGGTCGGCAGCCAGGACATCACCAGTGCGGCGAACGCCACCGTCGGCATGTCCGTCACCCGCAGGGGCTCCACCACGGGCACCCACAGCGGCTCCGTCACCGGCCTCAACGCCACCGTCAACTACGGCGGCGGGGACATCGTCTACGGCATGATCCGCACCGACGTGTGCGCCGAACCGGGCGACTCCGGTGGTCCCCTCTACTCGGGCACGAGGGCGATCGGTCTCACCTCGGGCGGCAGCGGCGACTGCACCTCCGGAGGGACGACCTTCTTCCAGCCGGTCACCGAAGCACTGAGCGCGTACGGCGTCAGCGTGTTCTGACCCGGCCGGGCACCGCCGCACTCCCGTGAGCCCCCGCCGATCCCCGGCGGGGGCTCCCTTTCGACCCGCGGCTCTTGAGAGAATGTCGGTACGGTCGGTCGCAGAGGTACCACGGGGGCGGACGCTGTGCCGGTCCGGAGGGACGCCCTCCTGGAGCCCCCGCAGACACCAGGGGGTTCCAGGTCCGTGAAACGCATCGGAGTGACCGGTCACCGCTCCATCCCCCAGGAGGTCCACGCGCATGTGCTGGAGGAGCTGAGGGCGGCGCTGTACGGACACGAGGGCTCCCTGGAGGCGCTCTCCAGCCTGGCGGTGGGGGCCGACCAGATCTTCGCCGACCTGGCCCTGGCACACGGCGCGGAACTCACCGTGGTCATCCCCAGCGGGGACTACGAGGCGGGTTTCGCCGACGGGGCGGACCTCGAGCGCTACCGGGCGCTCAAGGCCCGCGCGGCCCGCGAGATCCGGCTGGACTTCCCGCACTCCACCGACGAGGCCTACTACGCGGCGGGGGCCTACATCGCCGACCACTGCGACCGCCTGCTCGCGGTCTGGGACGGCCTGCCCGCACGCGGCCTGGGAGGCACCGGCGACATCGTGACGTACGCCCGCAGCGTCGGACGCCCGGTCACCGTCATCTGGCGCGACGGCGTGGAGCGCGGCTGAGCCCCTGGGTTCACATCCGGTGCCTGACCAGCCAGTCCGTGTGCTCGGGGGAGACGATCCGCTCGGTCTCGAAGACGGCGGCCGCCCACTGCCGCTCGGTGAGGGTGGTCTCCATCGCGGCCTGCATGTTCTCCAGGTCCTCCTCGACCAGCGAGTGCGCGGTCACCAGAGGGTGATGACGGCGCGTCTCGTTCCACGCGAGACAGGCCGCGGCGGCGGCGGAGAACGTCCCCGTCAGCGCGAACGACCCGGCGCTTCCGAAGGTCTGCAGCACGGCGAGGACGAGGGCCGGGAGTGTCAGCGCGGCGATGGTGCCGGACCACACGAGCGCCCCCCGCCGCGAGACCAGCATGCGTCTGCGGTACCACCGTCGCTGCTCGATCAGCCGGTCCCGGACGTACGTCTCCTTGCGTACGGTGAACGCCTTGTCGCGCAACTCCCGCATGGACGCCGTGATGAGCCCGCCGCCGGAGTCCGTCATCTCCTCCCTCGGGTCGTCCCACCCGACCTTCCGCAACTCCTGGAGCCCCTCCTCCAGCCGGCTGGCGAACACGGCCTCGGGATGCTGGACGGACGAGTCGAAGGGGGAGCCGTGGACCGCGTAGCGCCAGCAGTTGGACTTGATGAACTCGGCTGCTGAACGGTTGAGTTGCCAGTGCGACTTTGCTTTGCGTCGGGAGGCGAGAAAGGTCGCGATCAGGACACCGAGGTAGGCCAACACCGCGATACCATCGAGGAGTTGGATGCCCGATCCCACCTCGGCGTGCCAGGGGAGGGCCGCGGGCAGGGTGCCGAGGACGAGCAGGACCAGTTGGCCGCGGGTGGTGTTGACCGCCTCACGCTGGCGTGCGACGGCGACGGCGTCGGTGTGGTGGAAGAGCTCGGGCAGATCAGCGCTCCTGAAGACCATGCTCTGCAGTGGTCCTGGAATCGCCGTCATGATCACCCCTGTATTCGATGTGGTGGTGGCCCAGGCCCTTGAATGAATGGGTTCCTGTCCATTTGGAGTAGTCGTACAAATCACTCGGGTTACGGCTCTACGAGTCGAGTTGCACACCGGGTCCATGAGAGTAAAGTCGTGCCGCCGGACACTGCAATGGTGCAGGTGCCGGTGCTGTTTCCGTGTCCGGAACGAGCCCATCGAGGACGGCCGTGAAGACCTACGAATCCACCCCTGACTTCGCTGTCGCGAAGCGTCGTGTGCCGCTTGCGAAGATCGAAGCATCCGGCAGTGCAGCAGCCAGGAAGATGGGCCGGGTGCTCGCGACGGCGGGCGGTCGCCCGACAGAGATCTCCACCTTCAACTCCTCGCTGTAGGGGAAGCGGGAGCACCCCTGCGGTAAAACAACTGAATATTCCACTCATTCGGCCGATCGGCTACTGCAGCCGGGGGCCGTATTCGCGGTGCGACTGGACTAGAGTGGGTGAATGACTGGCCCCGCGGTCCCGTTCCGCGAAATCGTTCTGAAGGTTCACAGCAGGTGTGACCTCGCCTGCGATCATTGCTATGTCTATGAACACGCGGATCAGAGCTGGAGAACCCGGCCCAAGACGGTTTCTGATCGCGTCATCGCCAAGACCGCCCAGCGTCTGGCTGAGCACGCGAAGACACACGCACTGCCCTCCGTGTCAGTGATCCTGCACGGAGGGGAGCCTCTGCTGGCGGGCCCCGCCCGTCTCCGCCGGGTCTGTGAGGAGTTCGGCTCCGCGCTGTCGGGTGTGGCCGGCCTCGACCTCAGGATCCACACCAACGGCCTTCAGCTCAGCCCCCGTTACCTGGACCTCTTCGACGAGTTCGGCGTCAGGGTGGGTATCTCCCTGGACGGCGACCGCGCGGCCAACGACCGGCACCGGCGTTTCGCGGACGGACGCAGCAGTCATCCCCTCGTGCTCAAGGCGGTCGAACTGCTCCGGGAGGAGCGCTACCGCCATCTCGACCTCGGGCTCCTGTGCACCGTCGACATCGAGAACGACCCGCACGCGGTGCTGGACGCCCTGGTCGCACTCGACCCCCCGCTCATCGACTTCCTCCTCCCGCACGCCACATGGGACGAGCCGCCTCCCCGTCCCGACGGATCCCCCACGGCCTACGCCGAGTGGCTCCTCGCGGTCTTCGACCGCTGGCAGGAGGAGGGCGGCCCCGTGCCGGTGCGCCTGTTCTCGTCGGTGCTCTCCACGCTGAGCGGCGGCCCCAGTCTCACGGAGTCCCTCGGGCTCGCCCCCACGGACCTGGTGGTCGTCGAGACGGACGGTCAGCTGGAGCAGGTCGACTCCCTCAAGAGCGCCTACGAGGGTGCGGCGGCCACCGGATTCGACGTGTTCGCGCACTCATTCGACGATGTCGCCGCGCATCCGGGGGTCCGGGCGAGGCAACTCGGCCTGGCCGGGGTCAGTGAGACGTGCCGCCGGTGCCCCGTCGTGCGGTCCTGCGGCGGAGGGCTCTACACGCACCGGTACAGCTCGGCGGGCGACTTCGACAACCCGTCCGTCTACTGCGCCGACCTCGAGGCGCTCGTACGGGGCATCGAGGCGCGCACCCGCACGGCCGCGGTGCCCCCTGCGTTGACCGACCGGCGTGAGCTGGCCGCCGAACAGCACGACCTGACCCGTACGCTCCTGGCCGGCCTCCACGACGCCCTGGACGGCCGCGGAGGCGCCCGGTGGGACGAGGCATGGGCGCTCGCGGGCGTTCTGGAGTCCTCGGAAGAAGGAGCCGCCGGGCTCGATCACGTACTCGCCCACCCGTACACGCGCACCTGGCTGCTGGACGTCCTGGAGGGGCTGCACGCGGAGCGGCCCGAAGCCGTCGGTATGGCGCTGCGTCTGCCTTCGTACGTGGCTGCCGCCGTGGTGCGCTCCGGCCTCGATCTGGAGGCGACGGCGGACTACCGGGACGGCCGGCTCCTCCTCCCCACGCTCGGTGAACTCCGGCTCGCCGGGCCGGGTGAGACCGGCCGGGCCCGGGTGCGTTCCGTCGGAGGGGGGTTCTCGATCCGCCGGGCGGACGGCGGGGAACGGTTCGTCGCGAGAGGGGCGGACAGCCCGGACTGGCTCCCGGTGCGGCACGTCGCCGCGGAGAACGGGCCGGGGTTCGCGCTCGACGATCTGGACCCGTACCGGGACTGCTTCGAGGCCCCCGCCGCGCCGAGGCTGGGCCGGGCGGAGGCGGAGGCATGGATCCGAGCCGTCGGCAGGGCGTGGGAGCTGCTTGAACGGGCCGCCCCGCAGCAGGCCGCGGAGGCCGCCGAGAGCCTGACCACGCTGACCCCGCTCGTCGCCGGCCGGAACACGGGACGGCCCCACGGCTTCGGGACCGTCGGGCTCGTGATGACGGAGGACAGCGAGGATCTCGCCGTCGCTCTGCTGCGCGGTCTGCGACGGACGAGGCTGCGGGCCATGCTGGACGTCACAGATCTCTACGCGCTGGACGGAGCCTGGGAGTATCGGCCGCCCTGGGACCGGAATGCAAAGGTCCCCTTTTCTCGGCTACTGGCGGGCGCATACGAACGTGTGGGACTTTCCTTTCTCGTTCCCCGATTCATGGACGGTGTGTCCGAGGCGCTGGACATGATGGAGGGGGCGGCCGAGCCGACCGTCGGAGGAAAGCGGCTGCTGAGGTCCCTGCGTGACGAGGCGAGAGGTGTACATGGGACAAGTGGGATGAACATCCTCATGAATGCCGTGGATCAAGAGCTTGATCAAGAACCTGTTCGATGATTCGTGGGTAGGGATGACTGAAAAGCGGCGTTGATTGACCGAACGCCATGGGGGTGGAGCACAGTCCGCTCCGGAATGATGAATTCGCTCGCACCCTCTCCACAGTCCTGGGGATGCGGGTGCTCACACAGGACGGGGGTCGTGTGCACGCATGACGCAACAGCGAGCGGACCATCGGCCGTACTTTTTTCTGAGCTACGCGCATACACCGGGGTACGGCGGTGGATCTGACCCAGACATGTGGGTCGAACGGCTTTTCCAGGATCTCTGCGGCCATGTGATGGCCATGACCAACCTCCCCGCCGGATCGCCCGCCGGTTTCATGGACCGCGAGATACGCTCCGGTGAAGGCTGGTCCGAGCGGCTGGGAAACGTCCTGGCCAACTGCCGTGTCTTCGTACCACTGTTCTCGCCGCGCTATTTCGCCAGTGAGATGTGCGGCAAGGAGTGGTACGCCTTCGAACAGCGCGCGATCCATCACAGGGCCCGGTCGAACCAGCCGGCCGAGGCGATCGTGCCCGCGCTCTGGGTGCCGGTGCAGCCCAGCCAACTCCCGGGCCCGGCTGAGAGATTACAGTTCAACCACCGCGACTTCGGGGACCGCTACGTCAGCGACGGACTCTACGGGCTGATCAAACTCACGCTGTTCGCGCAGGATTACGAACAAGCGGTCTACCACCTGGCGAAGCGCATCGTCCATGTCGCCGACACCGTGCAGATCGGCTCGGGCAGACCACTCGACTTCCGTCTCGTACCCAGCGCCTTCGGCGCTCCGGGGAGCGGCGCGGGCGCCCCGAGGCCCATGCGGATCACCATCGCCGCGCCCACCCGCCACGATCTGCCGGAAGGCCGGAACCCCGAGTACTACGGCGACAACCCGCAGGAGTGGAACCCCTACCATCCGGCCGCGGCCAGACCACTGGCCTACGTCGCCGAGGAGTTGGTGCGCTCCCTCAACTACCAGGCCGTCGTCGCGTCGTTCGACGAGGAGCCGGGGCAGCGCGAGGGCAAGCAACCGCCCAGCACCCCCGAGATCCTCCTGGTCGACCGCTGGGCCCTGCACGACGAGGACCTGAGGCGGCGGCTCGCCGCCTTCGACCGGGAGAACCGTCCCTGGGTGACCATGGTCGTCCCCTGGTGCAGGGACGACCACCAGAGCAGGGCGGCCGAGGCCGAACTGACCGAGAAACTCGAACAGACGATGCCGGTCAAGATGCGGCAGGGGCGGGCCTTCTGCCGTGTCGCGGCCAAGGGGGTACCCAGCATGGAGGCGTTCGGCCAGGTCCTTCCCCAAGTGGTCGAGGTGGCAGCCCAGCAGTATCTGAGGCACGCCACGGTCTACCCACCGGCCGGCGGCCGGCACAGCGAACGGACGCGACTGATGGGGCCCATGGGCAGCACACAGTTCATACCCGACATGCACGACCCTGCGATGGATGCGGAGGACGTATGACAGCCGGTCGTGACGGGCGCATCGTCACTTTCTACTCGTACAAGGGCGGCACCGGGCGCACCATGGCCCTGGCGAACACCGCCTGGATCCTCGCCGCCAACGGCAAGAGGGTGCTGGCCGTCGACTGGGACCTGGAAGCCCCCGGACTCCACCGGTTCTTCCATCCCTTCCTCGACCCCTCGACGCTCGGCGCCACCACCGGCGTGATCGACCTGATCACCGAGTACGCCTGGGCCGCGACCAACCCGGCCCAGCGGGCCGACGACTGGCACCGCGACTACGCCCGCATCCAGCCGCACGCGGTCTCGCTCACCCCCGAGGCGCTCGGCTGGGAGTTCCCGCGGGGCGGAACCCTCGACTTCGTCTCCGCCGGACGACAGAACCGCGAGTACTCCGCCACCGTCTCCACCTTCGACTGGGACAACTTCTACGACCGGCTCGGCGGAGGGCTCTTCTTCGACGCCCTGCGGGACGACATGAAGGCCAACTACGACTACGTCCTCATCGACAGCCGTACGGGCCTCAGCGACATCGCCGACATCTGCACCGTCCACCTCCCTGACGTGCTCGTCGACTGCTTCACCCTCAGCGACCAGTCCATCGACGGTGCGGCCTCCGTCGCCCGTCAGATCGCCGAGCGCTACACCGGCAGGCCCATCTCCATCTTCCCCGTCCCGATGCGCATCGACGAGGGCGAGAAGGAGAAGGCCGACGCGGGCCGGGCCCTGGCCCGGCTGAAGTTCGACCGGCTGCCGCGTGACCTCTCGGGCGACGAACTCACCGCCTACTGGGGCGCGGTGGAGATCCCCTACCGCCCCTACTACGCGTACGAGGAGACCCTGGCCACCTTCGGCGACGAGGCAGGACTCAGCAACTCCCTCCTGTCCGCCTTCGAGCGCCTCACCGCGGTCGTCACCCAGCAGGAGATCACCTCGATGCCGCAGGTGGGCGAGGAGGTCAGGCTGCGCATCCGCGACGCCTTCACCAGGCGCAGGCCCGCGCTGCCCGCCGATCTCTTCCTCAGCTACGTGGCGGAGAACCGCATGTGGGCCGACTGGATCGAATCGGTCCTCACCCGGGCGGGGTTCCGGGTGGTGCCGCGCGACGTCTCCGCCGACACCGGCCCCGTGGACGCCGCGCAGGCGGCCGAGTCCGCGACCCGCACGGTCGTCCTGCTCTCCAGCGCCTATCTCAAGTCCCAGCGGGCCGTGAACCTGTGGGAGAGGGCGGTCTCCGAGGATCCCGGTGGCGGACGGCGCCAGCTGCTGCCGCTCAGGGTCAGCGACGTCCGGCTGTCCGCGCCGTACATCGACCGCAACCCGGTCGACCTGTTCCGGCTCGACGAGGTACACGCCACCACGGCCCTGATGCGCGCCCTGGACCGGCCGGTGCAGCTCGGCGACGGGATGTCACCGGGCCCCCGCTTCCCGGGCACAGTGCCCCGGATCTGGAACGCCCCGCCCCGCAACCCCGGCTTCACCGGCCGCTCCCTCGTCCTGGAGCGGATGCGGGACCAGCTCGGCGGGGGCATGGCCGTCGTGCTGCCGCAGCCGCAGACGCTGTACGGCCTGGGCGGCGTCGGCAAGACCCAGGTGGCCCTGGAGTACGTACACCGCTTCATGGCCGACTACGACCTGGTGTGGTGGATATCCTCCGAGCAGATCGACGACGTGGTGGCCAGCCTCGCGGAACTCGCCGTACGCCTCGGGGCACAGGGCGGCGACGACATGGCGGCCGCGTCCCACGAGGCCGTGGACCTGCTGCGGCGGGGTGTCCCCTCGGAACGCTGGCTGCTGGTGTTCGACAACGCCGACGACCCCGAGCGCCTCAGCCGCTACTTCCCGCAGGGCGGCTCGGGCCACATCCTGGTCACGTCCAGGAACCAGACCTGGTCCCAGCACGGTGACGCCCTGCCCGTCGACGTGTTCCTCCGGGAGGAGTCGATCGAGCACCTCCAGCGCCGTGCGCCGGGACTGAGCGACGAGGACGCGGCCCAGGTGGCCACCGCTGTCGGTGACCTGCCGCTCGCGGTCGAACAGGCGGCGGCCTGGATCGCGGAGACCGCCACCCCCATCGACACCTACCTGGAGCAACTGGCCCGCCAGGCACCCCAGGTCCTCGCGCTGAACCAGCCGGCCGGATATCCGCAGCCCGTCGCGGCCACCTGGAACATCTCCATCGAACGCCTCAAGGAGCGGTCACCTGCCGCGGTGCGGCTGCTCCAGCTCTGCGCGTTCTTCGCTCCAGAGCCGATCTCCGCCAATCTCCTCTACAGCAAGGAGATGATCGAGGCGCTGAAGCCGTACGACGCCTCGCTCCAGGAGAAGCTGGTGCTGGGCCGGGTCATCAGGGAGATCGGCCGCTTCGCCCTCGCCAAGGTCGACCAGGTCTCGAACTCCATCCAGGTGCACCGCCTGGTGCAGGCGGTGATCAGGGCCCAGCTCAGCGAGGAGGAGCAGCGCGAGGCCAGGCACGTCGTCCACCGCATCCTGGCGGGTGCACGGCCCGACGACGACGAGCCGATCGACAATCCGGAGACCTGGCCGCGTTTCGCCACGATCTGGCCGCATCTCGGCCCGTCGGACGCTCGCAACTGCAGGGAACCGGAGACCCGCCGGCTGCTGATCGACCGGGTGCGCTACCTGTGGAAGCGCGGGGACGTCAGGACCGCGGGCCGGCTCGGGGACGAGCTCCGCGACACCTGGCGGGACATGCTGGGCAACGAGGACCTGCAGTACCTCTACCTCTGCTTCCACCTCTCCAACATCCTGCGGACCCGGGGCCGGTTCGTCGAGGCCAAGGAGCTCGACGAGGTGACCCTCGGGCGGCAGCGAAAGGTGCTGGGGCCGGAGCATCCGCACACGTACATGACCACCAGCAGCCTGGCCATCGACCTGGGGCTGCTCGGCGACTACACCAAGGCGATCGAGCTGGCGACCGCGGCACACGAGGGGTTCAGCCAGATCTTCCACGACCGGCATCCCCGTACGCTGGCCGCGGCCAACAACCTGGCGCTGAACCTGCGGAGTGTCGGGCAGTACGCACGCGCCAGGGAGATCGACCAGGACGTCTACGACCTGCGGTCCGAGGTCCTGGGTCCCGAGCATCCGTACAGCCTTTCCTCCGCGATGTCGCTTGCCCGTGACCTGCGTGAGGTGGGGCGGTACGAGGACTCGGTGGGTCTGCTCAGCCGGACGTACGACTCCTACAAGGCCACGCTCGGGCGGACCTACCCCACCACGCTCAGCGCCGCCAAGAGCCTGGCGGTCTCCCTGCGCAGGGCGGGGCTGCTGGAGGACGCCCGCAGGCTCACGGTGGCCACCCGGGCCAGGTACCGGGCCAAGTACACCGTCGCCAACCCCGACTCGCTCGCGTGCGACCTCAACATGGCGGCCGACCTGTTCGCCGCGGGGGAGACCACCGAGGCCAGGGATGCCGCGCAGGAGGTGGTGGACCAGTACATGAAGGTGCCGGGGGAGCAGCATCCCTACACCCTCGCCGCGCAGAACAACCTCGGCGTCTACCTCTCGGGGACCGGGGCGCCTGTGGAGGCCGAGAGGCTGCTGACGCGGGTGGTCGCCTCCATGCGCGAGGTGTTCGGACGGGAGCACCCGAACACGCTGTTCTCGGTGATGAACCTCGCCAACGCCACAGCCGACCGGGGCGAGCTCGGGATCGTGCTGGAGACGGAGCGCACCGTGGCGGGTCAGCTGCGGGAGGTGCTCGGGGCGCACCATCCGGAGACCCTCGCCATGACCTCGAACCTCGCGGTCACGCTCGACGCGATGGGACGCGAGGACGAGGCGCTGAGGCTGCGGGCGGAGACCGGTGACGAACTGGCACGACAGCTCGGCGACGACCACCCGCTGACCCGGATAGCGCGGGACGAGCGGAGGTTCCGGCGGGAACTGGAGCCGATGTCGCTGTGATACGGAGGTGTCCCGGTCCCGGCTCTCGGAGCCGGGGCCGGGACACCTCCGTCAGCGTCAGCAGGCGGCGGCGTCCCCTGCTTCCCCCTCGTCCAGCAACCAGTTGAGAATGGACGGCAGCACGGACAGCGCGTCGAAGTGCGCCGCCGCCGGTTCCAGTACGGCGGTGGCGCCCGGGATCTGTTCGGCCAGCCAGCGGGAGTGGCCCACGGGGGAGAACACGTCCTTGACGCCGTGCCACAGCATCACCGGGCACCTGATGTCCGCGGGGTCGAACCCCCACGGCCTGCAGAACGCGAGCGCGTCGTCGATCCAGCCGTACGCCGACGTGCGCAGCCCCTCGCGGAAGTTGGCGAGGAGCATGGTGCGGATACCGGCGTCGTTGACCACGGTCCGGTCGGAGTCGGTCAGTTCCCGCCGGAGGTCGTCCAGGAGCCGGACCGGGTTCTGCCGGATCTCCGCCGAGCGGCTGATGAAGGACTCCGCCAGCCCGTCCGGATCCGCCACGGCCCGGGAGTAGGCGAGCACGTTCGACGCGGCCATCCCGTCGAACCAGTCGAGTCCTTCGGCGTCCCTCGGGGCCAGACTGACCAGAGCCGCGCTCCTGGTGACGCGGTCCGGCATCAGCGCCGCGCAGGCCAGTGCGTGCGGGGCGCCGCCGGAGCGCCCGACCACCGCGAACCGCTCCAGGCCGAGCGAGTCGGCGATCGCCCGTACGTCCTCGATGACGTCCCTCACCCTGCGCCCCGGCAGCCGGTCGGATCCGCCGTATCCCGGCCGGTCGTAGCTGATCAGCTGCATCCTCCGCTGGTAGAGGACCATCCCGCGCGGAGCGGGACCCAGCCGGCTGCCGGGCATGCCGTGCAGGAGGAACACCGGTCTGCCTCGGGGGTCCCCCTGACGCTCGACCAGCAGATGCCGTCCGTCCGCCACGCGCACCCGACTTCGCACGCCGCTCCTCCGCTCGGTCATTCCATCCGCACCGGGCATCAACTACCCGTTGTGTACTGCCAGTTCGATGATGACCTATCGGAAGCGATACCGGCACTCCCTGTCGGCACGCGCCGGTGGTGTTCGGGACGTTCGGAGGCACTCGGTGGCGTTCGGCTTCAGGAACGCTCTCCGCGACATCCGGACTCCGGGCGCGATTACAGGACAGGACTGGTCCTCACCCGGTGCCGACCCTCCGTCGCACCGGGTGTTCGCAATAGGAACCGACGTGGTGGGACGTCCGGCTTGTGAACGCCCCGCGTGCGAACCGTTGTCGTCGTGTGCGCGTCCGGAAGTCGACCTTGTGTGCTATCGGCCGCATGGGAATAGTGGGCGCCCCATCCTCCGTGTTCCGGACACCCCACTTGTCCGTGCACGGCCCCACAGGAGGTCGAAGTTGAAGCACCGACGCATATCCAGGAAGCGCACGGCGATGGCCGGATCGGCCGTACTCGCCGTGGTCGCGGCAGGGGTGACGTTCCAGACTGCGAACGCCAGTGACGACGTTCCCCAGTTCACCGCCAAGACCCTCGACGCGGAGTCGGCCGGAAGTCTCGCCGCCACCCTGGGCAAGTCCCTGAGTGGTGACACCGCGGGCTCGTACTACGACGCCGAGGCCAAGAACCTCGTCGTGAACGTCGTCGACCAGGCGGCGGCCGAGCAGGTCCGTCAGGCGGGCGGCAAGGCCAGACTGGTCGAGAACACGCTCGCCGAGCTGACGACCGCCCGGCAGACCCTCACCGACAAGGCGACCATCCCCGGCACCTCCTGGGCCGTCGACCCGGTCAGCAACAAGGTGATCGTCACCGCCGACCGCACGGTCGACGGAGCGGACTGGGACAAGCTCAGCAAGGTGGTCGAGGGGCTCGGCTCCAAGGCCGAGCTCAACAAGTCCGCAGGGGAGTTCAAGCCGCTGATCGCGGGCGGCGACGCGATCTGGGGCAACGGCGGCCGCTGCTCGCTGGGCTTCAACGTGGTCAAGGGCGGCGAGCCGTACTTCCTCACCGCCGGCCACTGCACCGAGTCGATCACCAGCTGGTCCGACTCGCAGGGCGGCTCGGAGATCGGTGCCAACGAGGGATCCAGCTTCCCGGACAACGACTACGGCTTGGTCAAGTACACCTCGGACGTGGAGCACCCCAGCGAGGTCGACCTCTACGACGGCTCCACCCAGGCGATCACCAAGGCGGGCGACGCGACCGTCGGCATGTCGGTGACCCGCAGCGGCTCCACCACCCAGGTCCACGACGGTGAGGTCACCGCCCTGGACGCCACGGTCAACTACGGCAACGGCGACATCGTCAACGGCCTCATCCAGACCACGGTCTGCGCCGAACCGGGCGACAGCGGTGGCTCGCTGTTCTCGGGCGACACCGCGATCGGGCTGACCTCGGGCGGCAGCGGCGACTGCTCCGCCGGCGGCGAGACGTTCTTCCAGCCTGTGCCCGAGGCGCTGGCGGCGTACGGCGCCGAGATCGGCTGACCCACGGTTCCGGCTCCTGACGGCCGGCTAGCCCGCCCCTCGAATACGCTGTGCGAGGGGCGGGCTTTCGCTGCCCCCGGCACTGCACCGGCCAGGAGCGACGACGGGGCCGCCGATGTCGCGGCGTGGTCGGGTGTGTTCCGCGGCGGTCGGAGCAGGAGCGCGGCCGGGTGCCGTACATGGGCGGGCCTCGTCCTGTCAGGTGTGCGCGGCGGAGCGCCCATGATGACCACGCGGTCGAGCCGCCCCGGAAAATCCCTGGCGCACCCACCGGTACGCCCTTAGGCTGCCGCCCATGAATCCCTGTCAGATCTACGGCTGACACCGGACGGGGCAGTGCCCCCGTTCCCGTGCCGCGCACCCGTGCGCGCTCCCCGGCAGGCTGCGCCCCGGGTGGCGGCGTGCCGGTCCGGTGTGTCCTTCTCGCCGTAGACCTGAAACGAGTGATTCCGTATGTCCCGTCGCCGTGCCCACATCGCGATGATCGGCATCCCGATCGTCAGCCATGTCCTGCCGAGCCTCGAGATCCTGCGTGAGCTGGTGGCCCGCGGCCACCGGGTGACGTATGCCAACGACCCCGCCGTGGCGGACCGGATCACGGCCACCGGTGCCGAGTTCGTCCCGTACGCATCCGGCCTGCCGTTCGTCGACAACGACTGGCCGGCCGACCCGATCGCCGCGATGGACCTCTTCCTCGACGAGGCAGTCCAGGCCCTTCCGCACCTGCGTGCCGCCTACGACCACGACAGGGCGGACCTCTACCTGTACGACATCGGTGCCTACGCCGCCCGCGCCCTCGCGGAGTCGCAGGGCAGGCCCGTCCTTCAGCTCTCCCCGACCTTCGTGGCCTGGGACGGCTACGCCGAGGAGATGGCGGCGGCCCTGTGGGAGCTGCCCGGCGCCGAGGCGTACCGGGCGAAGTTCGCGCGGTGGCTCGCCTTGTCCGGGGCGGTCACCACGGACGTCGACGCGTTCTCCGGTCGGCCCGCGAGGGCCCTGGCGACGATCCCGAGGGCCATGCAGCCGCACGCGGACCGGGTCGACGCCGACGCGGTGTCGTTCGTCGGCCCCTGCTTCGGCTCGCGTACGGACCGGGACACCTGGACCCGGCCGGCCGGGGCGGAGAACGTGCTGCTGGTCTCCCTGGGCTCGGCGTACACGAAGCAGCCGGACTTCTACCGCCGGTGCCTGGAGGCGTACGGCGACCTGGCGGGATGGCACGTCGTGCTCCAGATCGGGAAGTACGTCGATCCCGACGAGCTGGGCGACATCCCGGGCAATGTCGAGGTGCACTCCTGGGTGCCCCAGTTGGCGATCCTGGAGCAGGCCGACGCGTTCGTCACGCACGCGGGGATGGGCGGCAGCGGTGAGGGGCTGTACACCGGTGTTCCCATGATCGCCGTCCCGCAGGGCGCCGAGCAGTTCATGAACGCGGACCGGCTGGTGGAGCTGGGCGTGGCCCGCCGCATCGACACGGCGGACGCCACCGCCGTGGCGCTGCGCACTGCGCTCACGGAACTCGTCGCCGACCCCGAGGTCGCCCGGCGCTCGGCACGGCTCCGTGCCGATGTCCGGGCGGAGGGCGGCACCGCCCGGGCCGTTGGTCTGGTCGAGGAGATGCTGGGCTGACCCCCGGCCTCAGGCGGGGCTCGAGCCGTTCCCGGGGGAAGCCGGCGCTCCTCCGGGAACGGCCGCCTGCCGTGTCCCGCCCGTCTCCCGGCGGCGCATCGACAGCAGCAGGGTGAGTGCCGTGCCGGCGACCGCCCAGGCGGAGAGCACCAGCAGCGGACCGGTGACCGCGTTGCCCTTGAAGTACGCGATCGAGCGGGCCGTCCAGGTGCCCGCGCCGGGTGGCAGGGCGGGGCCGATGGCCCGCCAGAAGTCCGGCAGCATCGGCAGCGGGAAGGCGCCGCCCGCGCTCGGGTTGCCCGCGATCACGATGATGAGGACGGCCAGCCCGATGCCGACGATGCCGGTGAGTGCCTGCAGGGCGAGTGTGGTCATGCCGACCGAGAACACGACCAGGGCGCCCAGCCCGGATAGCGCCCACACGCTGCCAGGGAGCGCTCCGAGAATCGGGCCGATGATGACCGCGCCGCCGATGCCGCCCGCGATCGAGTACAGCGCCATGACACCGGTGCGGATCACCGCGCGCTGCCGGTCGGCGGGCTTCGTGCCCGCGCTGATCGCCAGGATCGAGGCGCAGAGGTAGCCGCCGACGCACCATCCCACCACCAGGTAGAAGGAGGAGAGGCCGTCGAAGTCGTCCGGGGAGGCAGGGGCCACGTCCACGGCCCGTACCGTGCGCTGCCGGGGCCCCTCCGCCTCCTTGATGATCTTTGTCAGCGAGGTGGCCAGCACGGTGCCGCCGCCGGAGGCGACGAGCACGGTGTCCGTCGACCCGGAGGGGCTGACGATCAGGGCGCCGTCGATGTCGCGGTTCTCGATCTGCCGGCGCGCCTCGGCCTCGCCGGAGACCGCGCGAGGGTCGAGCGGGTCGCCCGGCAGGCCGTCCAGCTGGGTGACGAGCTGCCCCGACACCTGCTGCGGTGCGACGACCCCGAAGGGGACGTCCGTCGGGTCGGGCCTGTGCAGCGCGCCGACGTAGGAGGCGATGAACAGCAGTTGCAGCGCCAGTACGCCGACGACCAGGAGTGCGGCTCGTACGGTGACGGCGTTCTTCACCTCGTCAGCGAAAGTCATGCCCCCCACGGTCCGGGCAGGGCGCTGTTCGCGCAGGTGGGGGCGGGCCGAATGGCGGAGGAGTGGCCGCACCCTCGGTTATCGTACGAACGTTCGAAACTTGGTCTATGGTGGAGAGCGAGGGGTGGTGAGTACGGATCGGTCCAGGAGGTGCGGATGTCAGGGTTCACGCATCTGCATACCGTTTCCGGGTTCTCCCTGCGGTACGGGGCGTCGCACCCGGAGCGGCTGGCCGAGCGCGCCGCCGAGCGGGGGATGGACGCCCTCGCGCTGACCGACCGTGACAGCCTCGCGGGTGCGGTCCGCTTCGCCAGGGCCTGCGAGAAGGCCGATGTGCGGCCGCTCTTCGGGGCGGAGCTGGCGGTGGCGCGGGTGGCCGAAGGGGTGCGCGCGCACAGGCCGCGCACACCGGCCCGCGGGGGTGCCTTTGTCGATGAATCGGCACCCCGGGTCACCTTCCTCGCCCGGGACGGTGCCCGCGGCTGGGCCGGACTGTGCGGGCTGGTCACCGCGGCGCACTCCGGTACCAGGGGCCCGGACGCCGGGCAGCCCCTGGTCGGCCGGGACGCGCTGCCCGCCGAAGGGCTCACCGTGCTGCTCGGCCCCGCCTCCGAGGTGGGCGCCGCACTGGCGGCGGGCCGGCCCGACCGGGCCGCCGCACTGCTCGCCCCCTGGCGGGAGATCTACGGCGACGCCCTGCGCCTCGAAGCCGTCCACCACGGGCGCGAGGGCACCGGCCCCGGATCGCTGCGGCTCGCCGCCCGCACCGTCGGCTTCGCCGCCGAACAGGGGGTGCGGGCCGTGCTGACCAACGCCGTCCGGTACGCGGACCCCGGGCAGGGACCCGTCGCCGACGTGCTCGACTCGGCCCGCAGGCTCGTCCCCGTAGACCCGCGCCGCACCCCGCTCGACAGCGGGGAGCGCTGGCTCAAGGACGACGCCGCGATGCGGGAGACCGCGGAGCGGATCGCCTCCGCGGCGGGACTCGGCCGGGGGGCCGGCGAGCGGCTGCTCGCCGAGACCCGGCACACCGCCGACGCCTGCCGCGTCGACCCGGTGGAGGACCTGGGGCTCGGCAGCGTCCACTTCCCCGAGCCGCGCCTCGTCGGGGCGGAGCGGCGCACCGCCCAGCGGGTGCTGGCCTCCCGCGCCGCCGCGGGCATGGTGCGGCACGGCTACGACCGCAGGCGCGACTACTGGGAGCGGATGCACCGCGAGCTGGACATCATCGCCCACCACGGCTTCGCCACCTACTTCCTCACGGTCTCCCAGGTCGTCGACGACGTGAAGGGGATGGGCATCCGGGTCGCCGCGCGAGGCTCCGGGGCCGGTTCCCTGGTCAACCACCTGCTCGGGATCGCCCACGCCGACCCGGTCGAACACGGGCTGCTCATGGAACGCTTCCTGTCCAAGCGGCGCTTCGTGCTGCCCGACATCGACATCGACGTCGAGTCGGCCCGCCGTCTGGAGGTCTACCGCGCGATCATCGACCGCTTCGGCACCGAGCGGGTCGCGGCCGTCTCCATGCCCGAGACCTACCGGGTGCGCCACGCCATCCGTGACGTCGGTGCCGCGCTCTCCATGGACCCGGCCGAGACCGACCGGCTCGCCAAGGCCTTCCCGCACATCCGGGCCAGGGACGCCCGCGCCGCGATGGAGGAACTGCCCGAACTGCGTGCCGTGGCCGGGCGGAAGGAGCGGTACGGCCGGCTCTGGGACCTGGTGGAGTCGCTGGACGCACTGCCGCGCGGCATCGCCATGCACCCGTGCGGGGTGCTCCTCTCGGACGACTCGCTGCTGCGGCGTACCCCGGTCATGCCCACCAGCGGCGAGGGTTTCCCCATGTCCCAGTTCGACAAGGACGACGTGGAGCACCTCGGGCTGCTCAAGCTCGATGTGCTCGGCGTACGGATGCAGTCGGCGATGGCGCACGCGGTGACCGAGGTGAAGCGGGCCTCGGGGCGGGAGATCGACCTGGACGCCGTGCCGCAGGGCGACCCGGAGACGTACCGGCTGATCAAGAGCGCCGAGACGCTCGGCTGCTTCCAGATCGAGTCGCCGGGCCAGCGCGACCTGGTCGGCCGCCTCCAGCCCGCCACCTTCCACGACCTGGTGGTCGACATCTCGCTGTTCCGGCCGGGTCCGGTCGCCGCCGACATGGTGCGGCCGTTCATCGAGGCCAGGCACGGCCGCGCCCCCGTACGCTATCCGCACCCCGACCTGGAAGGAGCGCTGCGCGACACCTACGGGGTGGTCGTCTTCCACGAACAGATCATCGAGATGGTGAACATCATGACCGGCTGCGGACGCGGCGAGGCCGACCGGGTGCGGCGCGGACTCTCCGACCTCGAGTCGCAGGCCCGGATCAAGGTCTGGTTCGCCCGGCGGGCGGCGGAGCGGAAGTACGGCGCCGAAGTGATCGCCCGCGCCTGGGAGATCATCGAGGCGTTCGGGAGCTACGGCTTCTGCAAGGCGCACGCGGTCGCCTTCGCCGTGCCGACGTACCAGTCGGCCTGGCTCAAGGCGCACCACCCGGCGGCCTTCTACGCGGGGCTGCTCACGCACGACCCCGGGATGTACCCGAAGCGGCTGCTGCTCGCGGACGCGCGGCGGCGCGGGGTGCCGGTGCTGCCGCTGGATGTGAACCGGTCGGCGGCCACCCATCGGATCGAACTGGTGTCTGGCGACAATGGTGAGAAATGGGGATTGAGGCTGGCTCTCTCGGACGTCCACGGCATCAGTGAGGCGGAGGTCGCCCGGATCGAGGCCGGGCAGCCCTACAGCTCCCTGCTGGACTTCTGGCAGCGGGCCAGGCCCGGGAAGCCCGCCGCCGAACGCCTGGCCCAGGTCGGTGCGCTGGACTCCTTCGGCGCCAACCGCCGGGACCTGTTGCTGCACCTGTCCGAACTCCACCGCGCCCAGCGGGGTCCGGGCACCAAGGGGAACGGTGCCCAGCTCCCGCTCGGCGGCGGGCACCGGACCGGCAGCGTCGGGCTGCCCGACCTCAACGACGCCGAACGTCTCAGCGCCGAACTCGGCGTGCTCAGCATGGACGTGTCGCGCCATCTGATGGGCGATCACCACGACTTCCTGGAGGAGCTCGGCGCGGTCTCCGCCAAGCGGCTGAGGGAGGCCAGGCACGGGGAGACCGTGCTGGTCGCGGGCGCCAAGGTGGCCACGCAGACCCCGCCGGTCCGTTCCGGGCGCCGGGTCATCTTCACCACCCTGGACGACGGGACGGGCCTGGTCGACCTCGCCTTCTTCGACGACAGTCACGCCGCCTGCGCGCACACCGTCTTCCACTCCTGGCTGCTGCTGGTGCGCGGGGTGGTCCAGCGGCGGGGCGCGCGCAGCATGAGCGTGGTCGGCGCGGCGGCCTGGAACCTGGCGGAACTGGCCGAACTCCGGCGCACCGGCGGTCTCGACGCGGTCGCGGCACGGCTGGCGGAGGAGCCCGCCGACGAGGAGGGGGAGACCTCCGACGACGGCCGTCGCATCCAGCTGCCGACCGGCTACGAGATGAACCCCTGGTCCGATCTCCAGCCGGCCGGTGAGGGCGCGCCCACCGGGAGGAAGCTGTGGCACCGGAGCCAGGGGAGCGCGGGATGAACGAGCAGCCGGCCGTCCTGTGCCTGCGGTTCCGCCGGATCGGCGGCGGACTGCCGGACAGCGCGGCCTACGAAGGGCTGATCGCCCTCCTCGGGGCGTTCACCCCGGTCGTCGAGGCGGCCCCGCCCGGTGCCGCGCTGGCCGATGTCGGCGGTGCCCTGCGCTACTTCGGGCAGGACGCGGCCGGCCTGGCCTCCGTGATCCGGGTGCGCGCCCTCGCCCTGCACGGCGTGGACTGCGCGATCGGTGCGGCCTCCAACCCCATGCTGGCCAGGATGGCCGCACGGCAGGCCCCCGCGGGAACGACCTTCGTGGTGGCCCCCGGTGAGCACGCCGGCTTCCTCGCGTCCCGGCCCGCCGCCGCACTGGACGGCGTCGGGGCGGCGACCGCGCGCACCCTGTGCGGATACGGGCTCGACTCCATCGGCCGGATAGCCGCCGCGCCGCTCGCCACCCTGCAGCGCATCACCGGCGTACGGACCGGACGTGAGCTGTGGGAGCGGGCCAACGGCATCGACCGCACGCGGGTCGTCCCGAACGCGGCCGCCCGGTCGATCGCCGCCGAACGCTCCTTCCCCCGCGACGAACTCGACCCCGAGCAGCACCGCCGCGCCCTCCTCTCGCTCACCGAGGAACTGGGGGCCAGGATGCGCGGCGACGGGCAGGTGTGCCGCTCGCTCGCGGTGTCCGTGCGCTACGCCGACCGGACCGGCTACGCGACGCTGACCCGCAGCCGTACGCTCACGGAGCCCACCGCCCACTCGGTGGCGCTGACCTCGCTCGCGTACCGGATCCAGGAGTCGTTCGCCCTGCAGCGGGCGAGGGTGCGGGGGATCGGGCTGAGGGCCGAGGGGCTCCACGACGCCGAACGGGCCGCCCATCAGCTCACCTTCGACCCGGTGGACGAACGGGCACGGCGGATCGAGGCGGTGTCCGACCGGCTGCGGGCCAGGTTCGGCCCGCAGGCGGTGAAGCCGGGGCGGCTCGCGGCCTGACCCGAGGGCGGTCGTCCGCAGCGTCCGGGCTCCCGGCCCGCCTCCGGGGGCGCCGGAATCTTTTTACCGACGCGTAACTTCCGCGGCGACCTTACTCATGCGTAATTTGGCATGAGCACGTAGAGAACGTAGTTCACTGTGGTCCGGACCGCAGGGCGCACCGACATCGCCACTCCCTTGAGCCGCAAGGAGACCACCCGATGCTGCCCTGGATCCGTGCCCCGCGCACCCCACGCGCTCGCCGGACGCTCGCCGCCCTGATCCTCACCCTCACCGCGCTCGTCGCCGCCCCCACGGCGACCGCGACCGCGGTCCCCGCACAGGCCGCCGCTCCGTCCCGGGGCTGGAACGACTACTCCTGCAAGCCCTCCGCGGCCCACCCCCGCCCGGTCGTCCTCGTCCACGGGACCTTCGGGAACTCGATCGACAACTGGCTGGTCCTCGCGCCGTACCTCGTCAACCGGGGCTACTGCGTCTTCTCGCTCGACTACGGCCAGCTCCCGGGCGTACCGCTCTTCAACGGACTCGGCCCGATCGACAAGTCGGCCGGACAGCTCGACGTGTTCGTCGACAAGGTGCTCGGAGCCACCGGCGCCCCGAAGGCCGACCTCGTCGGCCACTCCCAGGGCGGCATGATGCCCCACTACTACCTCAAGTTCCTCGGCGGCGCCGACAAGGTGAACGCCCTCGTCGGGATCGCCCCCGACAACCACGGCACCACGCTCCTCGGCCTCACCCGGCTGCTGCCGTACTTCCCCGGCGTCGAGGACCTCCTCACGACGAACACACCGGGCCTCGCCGACCAGATAGCCGGATCCGCGTTCATCACCAAGCTCAACGCGGGCGGGGACACCGTGCCGGGGGTCCGCTACACCGTCATCGCGACCCGGTACGACGAGGTCGTCACCCCGTACCGCACGCAGTACCTGAGCGGGGCGAACGTGCGCAACGTCCTGCTCCAGGACCTGTGCCCGGTCGACCTGTCCGAGCACGTCGCCATCGGGACCGTCGACCGGATCGCCTTCCACGAGGTGGCGAACGCCCTCGACCCGGCGCGCGCCACCCCGACCACCTGCGCCTCGGCCGTGAGCTGAGAGCACGCTGCCCGGCTCCCCGGGGACAGGGGCCGGGCAGCCGTGGGGTCACGCGCGGTGCGCGCCGCCCGCGGACCGCCGGCGGACCGAGACGAACAGGGCGCTCGCGCCGAGGGCCAGCGCGGCGGCCCCGCCCATCGCGAGGTACGAGGTGCTGCCCCTGCCACCCGTCTCGGCGAGGGTCTCGTCGGCGGGTGCCCCGCCCGCGGGGGCCGCGGCCGCGTTGTCCGGCTCGGGTGCGTTCGCCGCAGCGGCGGACGCCTCGGCGGCCGGGGCCGCCTCGGTCACCTCCGCCCCGGTCGACGCGTCGTCGTCCCCGTGGCCGTCGTGCTCGACGGACGACTTGCCGGCGCCCTCGTCGATGTCCGCCTCGGACGGGGCGGAGGCGGCCGGCGCCGGCGCGGCCTCGGTGGTGGTCCCGCTTCCGGCGTTCTCGCCGCCGAACACCACGTCGGAGCAGGCGTAGAAGGCCTCGGGGGAGTCCGACCGCTGCCAGACCGTGTAGATCAGCTGCCGCCCGGACGCCTGCGGCACCGTGCCGTCGAAGACGTACGATCCGTCCGTCAGGGTCGGGTCGGTGGCCGTGGCGAACGGCTTCTCCTGGAGGTCCGACCACTTCAGGGGCTGCGCCGGGTCGTAGCCCGCCTTGGTCAGGTACAGCTCGAAGGAGCCCCTGTGCGGAGCGGTCGCCCGGAACCGGAAGGTGTGGCCGCCCGCCTGCATCGGGGTGGACGGCCAGTCGGCGCGCGGCAGGTCCAGCCCCTTGAACTTGTCGTTGCCCGCGCTGCACAGCTTGCCGTCCGGGATGAGCTGCCGGTGCTTGCCCGCCGCGTCGGCGATGTTCACACCGTTCCAGTCGTACAGCGCCTGGGTGCCGCCCGCCGCCACCGCAGCCTTGCACGCCGCCGACCGCGGGTTCTCCGGACCCTCCGCGAAGCAGGCCGAGACCCGGCTGACCGGATCGCTCAGCGAACCGTGGGCAGCGGCCGGGGCGGCGGAGAGCCCGGTCAGCGCGAGCGGTGCGACGCCGAGCGCGACGATGCCTCCGGCGAGCCCGCGGCGGGTGGTGGTGATGACGGCCATGGTGGTGGTTCTCCTTCGGCGGCACGGCTGTTGGCTGTGGTCGACCAGGTCTGGTGATCAGCAAGCTAGCCGCCGCAGGGAGCGGATCCGGGCGCGAGAAGGCGCAGGTGGGGATCGTTATGACGCGCTTAAGGGATGGTTAGGGGAGGGCTCAGGTAGTGCCGGTGGGCTCGCACTCGGGGGCGTGTCGAGCGGCCACCGGCTCCCGTGGGCTGGGAGCCGCCGGCCATCAGGTGAGGCGTCAGACCTGGACGCCAGGGGTGCCGTCCTCCACGACCACGCTCGCGCGCGTGCTGATCGTGGCGTCCGGTTTCGTCACGAAGGGCAGGACCCGGAAGTCGCTCGTCCACCGCTCGCGGTCCACCGTGACGCGTACGTAGCCCCGCTGGCTGTTGAAGAACTTCATGTGCGGGTTCGCCGCGAGGAACGTCTCCCCCTGGGCCGTCATGTCGGCGCCGTCGCCGCCGCTCGTGACCGACGTGCCCACGAACTCCGAGCCGACGGTCGCCGATTCCGGGTCCGTGTAGTCGCGCTTGAGGTCCCAGGCGTAGTTCTGGTGGCGGTCGCCCGTGATGACGACCAGGTTCCGCACCCCACGGGTGTCCGCCTGCGCGAGCAGCCGGTTGCGCTCGGCGACGTAGCCGTCCCAGGGGTCGGTCCAGACCTTCGTGCCCGGACCCGGGTCCTGGTCGGTCTGGCCCATCGGCGCCTGGTTGCCGAGGATCTGCCAGCGCGCCTGCGAGCGGCTGAAGCCCTTGAGGACCCAGTCCCGCTGGCGGGCCCCGAGCAGGGTGCGGTCCTCGTCGAAGCGTTCGGGGCAGTCGGCGGAGGTGCCGTCACCGCAGGCCTGGTCGTCGCGGTACTGACGGGTGTCGAGCATCGTGAAGTCGGCGAGCCGGCCGTAGGGGAGCCTGCGGTACATCTGCACGTCCGGGCCGTTCGGCAGTTGGGTGCGGCGCAGCGGCGCGTGCTCGTACAGGGCCTGGAAGGCGGCGGCCCGGCGCAGCAGGAACGTCTTCGGGTCCTCGTCGTTCTCGGAGGTCTCGTCCGCCCAGTTGTTCTCCACCTCGTGGTCGTCGAACGTCATGATCCACGGGAAGGCGGCGTGCGCCTCGCGCAGCGGGGCCTCGGACTTGTAGAGGCCGTACTGGAGACGGTAGCGCGCGAGGTCGACCGTCTCCGTGTGGAACCTCGGATCGGTGGTCACGCCGCGCCTGTTCGTCTTCACGCCGGACTCGTACAGGTAGTCGCCGAGGTGGACGACCAGGTCCAGGTCCTCCCGCGCCATGTGGTGGTAGGCCGTGTAGTAGCCGTCCTGCCAGGCCTGGCAGGAGGCGAAGGCGAACCTCAGCTCGCGGGGGGAGTCCCACGGGGCCGGTGTGGTGCGCGTACGCCCTACGGGGGAGATCGAGGAGCCCGCCCTGAAGCGGAACCAGTACGTGCGGTCGGGGGCGAGCCCGCGCACCTCCGGGTGGACGGAGTGCGCCAGTTCGGGGGTGGCGACGACGCTGTCGCGGCGCACGACCCGGCGGAACCGTTCGTCGAGCGCCACCTCGTAGTGGACGCGGACGGGCTTCGCGGGCATCCCGCCGAGGCCGTCCTGGGCGAAGGGGTCGGGAGCCAGACGCGTCCAGAGCACGACACCGTCCGACGTCGGGTCGCCCGAGGCGACACCCAGGGTGAACGGGTCGCCCTTCAGGGCGGGCGCGGCGTACGCGGACTGCGCCTCCCACGCCCCCGTCCCGAGCATCAGCGCGGCGGCTGCCGCTCCGCCGACCCCGAACATCTGCCTGCGGGACACGGAATTCGCGAACACGGGTCCTCCTCGGTCGATCTGCGCCAACCGGGAACACGCTGCCGGGCATTGATGTCATGCCCACGCGCAACGTATGGCCGGGGGCCGAGCGACGCGTGAACAGGACAGCGGCCGGACGGGCGGTTCAGGACACCGCGCGGTAGCGGCGCTCGGGCCGCCCCGTCCCGCCGTACCGCAGGGACACCTCGGCCCGCCCCGTCTCCGCGAAGTACTCGAGGTAGCGGCGCGCGCTGACCCGTGACAGGGCGCCCGCCGCGGCGCATTCGGAGGCCGAAAGCCCCGCCGGGTGGTCCCGCAGGACGCGTTCCACGAGATCCGCGGTGCGGGCCGCCAGGCCCTTGGGGAGCTCGCGGGAGCCCGGAGGGCGGGTGCCGAAGATGCGGTCCACGTCCTCCTGACGGGCGTCCTGGCGTGCCTCGTCCAGGGCGTCCAGACGGTTGCGCAGCGAGGCCACGTGCTGCAGCTGCTCCTGCAGGGCCGTGCGGTGGAACGGCTTGATCAGGTAGTGCAGGGCCCCCGCCCGCAGGGCCGCCCTGACCACCCCGGCGTCGCGCGCCGCCGTGATGAAGAGAGCGTCGGCGCTGTGGGAGTCCCCTTCGCGTTCCTCCGCGGCCCGCAGTTCCCGCAGCACCTGGATCCCGTCCATGTCGGGAAGGAAGATGTCGAGCAGGACCAGGTCGGGACGCAGCCGGCGGGCCGCGCGCAGGGCCTCGGCGCCCGTGTGGGCCACGCCGACGACCGTGAAGCCGTCCAGGGCGGACACATACCGGCTGTGCAGCTTCGCGACCATGAAGTCGTCGTCCACCACCAGCACATTCGTCACGCCGACACGCTAGGGCGCGACCACAAGGACCACAACGTCCATTGATTCCGGAACGGCGACAGCTCGTTAACGCGCAGGCAACATGTGGGCCACCTCACACCCGTCCCCACCGAGCTCGAAAGGCGGCACCCGGTGCGACTGCGCACTCCACTCGCCCTGTTCGGGGCAGCGCTGCTGGTGCTCGTCGGACCACCGCTGCTCTCCACCGGCAGCGGCTCCGACACCGGCACGCAGATCCCCGGACTGCGTTTCATGGTCCCCAACACACCCGGCGGCGGTTACGACATCACGGCGCGCACCGCGGCGAAGAACGCCGAGGACGCCGGACTCACCCACGGCATCGAGGTGTTCAACCTGCCCGGCGCGGGCGGCACGGTCGGTGTGACCCGGCTGGTCGCCGAGCACGGCAACGGCAAGCTCGCCATGTCCATGGGCCTCGGCGTCGTGGGCGCCGTGCGCACCAACAAGTCGCCCCGGACGCTGGCCGACACCACCCCGATCGCCCGGCTCACCGAGGAGCAGGACATCGTCGTCGTCGCCAAGGACTCCCCGTACGAGACGATCGACCAGTTGCTCACCGCCTGGAAGAAGGACCCCGGCAAGATCCCGGTCGGCGGAGGCTCGTCGCCGGGCGGACCCGACCACCTGGCACCGATGCTCATGGCGAAGGCGGCCGGGATCGCCCCCAAGCAGGTCAACTACATCCCCTTCGACGGCGGCGGCGAACTGCTCGCCTCCATCCTCGGCAACAAGGTCGGCTTCGGCGTCTCCGGCGTCGGCGAGTACCTCGACCAGATCAAGGCCGGTGAGCTGCGCCTGCTCGCCGTCACCGGGCCGAAGCGGGTCCCGGGCCTCGACGCGCCCACCCTCCGCGAGGCCGGTCTCGACACCGACTTCACCAACTGGCGCGGCGTCGTCGCCCCGCCCGGGCTCTCCGACGCCGAACGCGACAAGCTCGTCGGGCTGGTCAGCGAACTGCACGGCTCGAAGCAGTGGCGGGAGTCCATGAAGAAGAACGGCTGGGACGACGCCTTCCTCACCGGTGACGACTTCGGCGACTTCCTGGACGCCCAGGACCGCCGCGTCGCCACCGTCCTCGAGGAGCTGGGACTGTGACCGACGACAGCACCCCCTCCCGGCCCGTCACCGCACGCTCCTGGCTGCGTGAGCACTCCGAACTCGGGGTCTGCGTCCTGCTGCTCGTGCTGGGCGTCCTCGTCCTGACCGACGCCCTGACGATGAGCGTGGACATCACCCAGCGAGGGCCCGTCGGCCCCCGGACCGTCCCGGTGGTCGTCGGTGTCGGGCTCCTGGCCGTCGCCGTGCTCCTGGCCGTCGACGTCCTGCGCGGCGGCCGCGGCGAGGCCGAGGGCGGCGAGGACGTCGACCTCGGCGAACCCGCCGACCGGCGCACCGTCGCCCTGCTCACCGGCGTCTTCCTCGCCTTCGCCGTCCTCATAGGACCGCTCGGCTTCCCCGTCTCCGGCGCCCTGCTCTTCTGGGGCTCGGCCTACGCGCTGGGCAGCCGCCACCTCGACCGCGATCCGCTCATCGCGGCCGGACTCTCCCTTCTGACCTACTTCGTCTTCGACAGCCTGCTGGGGGTGCCCCTCCCGGGCGGCCCGCTGATGGGGGTGCTCTGACCGATGGATTCCCTCAACTCCCTCATCGACGGCTTCGGCACGGCGCTCACACCGGTCAACCTCCTCTGGGCCGCGCTCGGGGTCCTGCTCGGCACGGCCATCGGAGTGCTCCCCGGCATCGGACCCGCCATGGCCGTGGCACTGCTGCTGCCGGTGACGTACGGACTCGAACCGACCGGCGCGTTCATCATGTTCGCCGGGATCTACTACGGCGCCATGTTCGGCGGCTCCACCACCTCGATCCTCCTGAACACCCCGGGTGAGAGCGCCGCCGTCGTCGCCGCCATCGAGGGCAACCCGATGGCGAAGGCCGGGCGCGGGGCGCAGGCGCTCGCCGCCGCCGCCATCGGCCACTTCGCCGGAGGCATGATCGGCACGATCCTGCTGGTCGTCCTCGCCCCCACCGTCGCCTCGCTCGCCGTCGACATCGGGGCACCCGACTACTTCGCCATCATGGTGCTGGCCTTCATCGCCGTCACCTCCGTCCTCGGTTCCTCCCGGATCCGCGGTCTCGCCTCGCTCCTCATCGGTCTCACCATCGGGCTCGTGGGCCTCGACCAGATGACGGGGCAGCAGCGGCTGACCTTCGGCTCGCTCCAACTGGCGGACGGCGTCGACGTGGTGATCGTCGCCGTGGGACTCTTCGCCATCGGGGAGGCCCTCTGGGTCGCCGCGCACCTGCGCCGCTCCACGGGAAAGCCGATCCCCGTCGGCCGCCCCTGGCTGGGCAGGGCAGACGTCCGGCGCACCTGGAAGTCGTGGCTGCGCGGACCCCTCATCGGCTTCCCGTTCGGCGCGATCCCGGCCGGCGGCGCGGAGATCCCCACCTTCCTCTCGTACGTCACCGAGAAGCGGCTGTCCAAGCACCGCGACGAGTTCGGCAAGGGCGCCATCGAGGGCGTCGCGGGACCGGAGTCGGCGGCCTCCGCGTCCGCCGCGGGAACCCTCGTGTCCATGCTCACGCTCGGCCTGCCCACCACGGCCGTCGCCGCCGTCATGCTGGCCGCCTTCCAGCAGTACGGCATCCAGCCCGGCCCGCTGCTGTTCGAGCGTGAACCCGAACTGGTCTGGGGCCTGATCGCGTCGCTGTTCGTCGGCATGGTGCTGCTGCTCGCCCTGAACCTGCCCCTGGCGCCGCTCTGGGCGAAGCTGCTGCGGATCCCGCGCCCCTACCTCTACGCGGGCATCCTGTTCTTCGCCGCCGTCGGCGCCTACGCGGTCGGCGGGGAGGCCGTCGACCTGGTGATCCTGCTGGTGATCGGACTGATCGGCTTCGGGATGCGGCGGTACGGGCTGCCGGTGCTCCCCGCGATCATCGCGGTCATCCTGGGACCGTCCGCCGAACAGCAGCTGCGGCGCGCCCTCCAGATCAGCGACGGCAGCGTGACGGGTCTGGTGAACACTCCGTTCTCGGTGACCGTGTACGCCGTCGTCCTGCTGATCCTGGCCTGGCCGCTGGTGAGGAAGGCGGTGGCGCGGAACCGGACGTGACGGGCTGTCGGCGGCGGCTGGGAGAATCGAGGGCATGACCACGATCGACTGGGACGCCGCCGCCGACTCCTTCGACGAGGAACCCGACCACGGGCTCCACGACCCGGTGGTCCGCAGCGCCTGGGCGGCGCGGATGGAGACCTGGCTGCCCTCGGCGCGCTCGGCGGTCCTCGACCTCGGCTGCGGCACGGGCAGCCTGTCCCTGCTCGTCGCCGGCCAGGGGCACCGCGTCACCGCCGTCGACCGTTCACCGCGCATGGTGGAGCACGCCCGGGCCAAACTCGCGGGGACCGGCACGGAGGTGCTCGTCGGCGACGCGGGCCAGCCACCCGTCGGCAAGCAGCGGTTCGACGTGATCCTCGCCCGGCACACGGTGTGGCTGCTGCCGGACCCCGCGGCAGCCCTGCGGCACTGGTTCTCGCTCCTGCGGCCGGGCGGCCGGCTGCTGCTGATCGAAGGCGTGTGGAACGGCACGGGTCTCTCCGCGGCCCGTCTCACCGCCCTCCTCCGCGCGCACACGGAGCGCGTCCACCACGAGCCGCTCTCCGGGGACGCCCGGCTCTGGGGCAAGGAGGTCGACGACGAGAGGTACGCCCTGGTGGCCCGGGCCGAGCCGCCCCGCCGGCACCGCGAGATCGTCGACGTCCACCTCGTCCTGCGCAGGGGCCCCGACGTGCTGCTGGCCCGGCGGTCCGGCACCGGGTACGCCGACGGGCTGCTCCACGCCCCCTCCGGCCATGCCGAGGACGGGGAGGACGTCCGGGCCGCCGTGATCCGGGAGGCGGCCGAGGAGATCGGCGTCGAACTGGATCCGGACGAGCTCCGGGTGGCCCTGGTGATGCAGCACAGGGGGCCCGGCGGCGACCCCAGGACCGGCTGGTTCTTCGAGGCGGACTTCGACCCCGCCCGTCCGCCTCGCAACGCGGAGCCGGACAAGTGCTCCGAGCTGGCGTGGTACCCGCTGGACACCCTGCCCGACGACATGGTGGCGTACTGCCGTGCCGGACTCGAGGGGTACCGCGCCGAGCAGCGCTTCCTGATCCACTGGCACGAGGACACCGACACGGTCGCGTACGAACCCCGGGGGATCAGCCGCGCCGTCCCGCTGCCGACGGCGGGGGCCCCCACCGGCCGGCTGCACCACGTGGAGCTGTGGGTGCCCGACCTCGCCGAGGCCGAAGCGGAATGGGGATGGCTGCTCGGCCGCCTCGGTCATCTCCCGTACCAGCGCTGGTCGCACGGCCGGAGCTGGCGGCGCGGTGACAGCTACGTCGTCGTCGAGCAGTCACCGGACGGCACCGGGGGCCCGCACGACCGGCTGCGTCCCGGGCTCAACCACCTGGCGTTCCACGTCCGGGACCGGGGCACGCTCGACTCCCTGGTGGCCGGCGCGCCCGGACGCGGCTGGCGGCTCCTCTTCCCCGACCGCCACCCGTACGCCGGCGGCAGCGGTCACTACGCGGCGTACCTGGAGAACACGGCCGGGTACGAGGTGGAGCTGGTCGCCCCCTGAGCCCCCGGAGCGCCGTGCCCCGGCACCCTCCTCAGATGAGCAGTCCCGCCAGCTCCCCGGTGCGGGCGAGGTGCTCCAGCTCGTCCAGGGCCCGGACGGCCGCCTCCGCCGCCGGGGCGTCGCGGCCGGCGAGGCCGCTCTCCTCGAACTCGTCCTCGTCGAGCCGCAGTACGGACGATCCCTCCGCCGGCACCCACAGGTCCAGGTCCAGGTCCTCGACCAGGAGTTCGCCGTCCCGGAGCACGGCGGGCCGGGTGATGTCGCAGTACCAGCCCTTCAGCCGCCCGCCCCCGGTACGGACCTCCTTCACCGCGTACCACCGGTCGCGCCAGTAGTGCTCCGTGAAGACGTCGCCGGGCTCGAACCGTACGAATCCGAAGTCCCGGACCCCCGGGGCCGCCCACGGGGCGCGGACGGTGATCCGGTTCCCGTCGTCCCGGACCGGCTCGGCCGGGTAGCGGATCTTCAGACGGCCCGCCTTGACCAGCGCCACCGTCAGGGCGGACCCGGGATCAGCCGATCTCGCGGACATGGCGTACCTCCGTGGCACAGATCTCGTAGCCGAACCAGCGGTTGACCGCCAGCATCGGTCCGTTGTCGGCGTCGTTGCCCGTGTAGGCGTCCCTGTACCCGGCGGCCCGCGCCCGGTGCAGGGAGTCGTTCTTGGCGAGCTTCGCCAGCCCTCTGCCCCGGAAGGCGCGCACGGTGCCGGTCATGGCGGACCAGTAGCGGGTCAGCCCGTCGGTCTGCGCGGCGCTGAACGCCGCCACCCGTCCGTCCACCGTCACGACCGTGGTGAGCGCGTGGTCGAAGCCGGGCCGCCGCCAGGTCGTCGCCAGCCAGTCCTCGTAGTCGGAGAACTCCACCGGGACGTCGCTCGGCTCGTCCGCGGTCGTCTCCGCGTCGGCCTCGAACAGGGGGCGGGGATCGTCCTCGAAGTCCGCCGCGGTGAGCAGTCCGACCCCGGAGGGGAGGTCCTGGAGCGGTGGCAGCGAGCCCTCCGTCAGGCCGAGGCGGAGGAAGTGCGCGGGCCGGCGCGCCGCGTAGCCGCGCTTCGCGGCGAACGCGCGGTCGGCCGGCTCGTCGAGCACCCAGGTGTAGACGGCGCTCGCCCCGGCACCGGCCAGATGCTCCTCACCGGCCCGCAGGAGCAGCGATCCCGCGCCCCTGCCCCTCCTGTCCGGATGGACGTACGGATTGCAGAAGCCCTGGCCCGGCTTCGGGCTCTCGTGGGAGATCCCGACCTGCGCCGTCCCGATCACCTCGCCGTCCTCCTCGGCGACCAGCAGCCGGTAACGCCTGTCCGGACGGGCGTCGGCCAAATCGCCGAGGACCTGTTCCGGAGTCGTCACCATGAAGGGCAGGGCGGCACGCCGCACCCGTACCCAGGCCGCCGCGTCGGCGGGCAGGAAGTCACGCACGCGTACCGTCATGCGCGGACGCTAACGCGGGCCACGGTCCGGCCGCCTCCGAATTTCCGGCGGCACGGCCGGTGACCCGGCCCCTCGGTGGGAGAGAATCGGCGCGTGACCCTGAAGATCGCCGTTGACCCGGATTCCGCCTCCGCCCCGTACGAGCAGCTGCGCGCCCAGCTGTCCGAACAGGCCCGCTCCGGCGCCCTGCCGGTCGGCTACCGCCTTCCGACCGTGCGCGGACTCGCCGGGGAACTCGGCCTCGCCGCCAACACGGTGGCCAAGGCCTACCGCGCCCTCGAGGCCGACGGGGTGATCGAGACGCGGGGCCGCAACGGGACGTTCGTCGCCGCGGCGGGTGACGCGGCGGCCCGCCACGCGGCGACGGCGGCGCAGGAGTACGCCGAACAGGCCCGCCGCCTCGGCCTGTCGGAAGCCGACGCGCTGGCGCAGGTGCAGGACGCGGTACGCGCCGCCTACGCACGCTGAGGGCCGGGCCGGCACCGTCTCAGAGATACAGACCGGCGTCCGCCCCCGCGTCCTGCTTCGGCACGGACGCGGGCCCGTTGCCCCGCCGCAGGGCGTACAGCTCGGCGAGCGTCGCGCCCTCACGGCCGATGCCCTTCTCCGTGCCCAGCCAGGACACCGACTCGGAGCGGGTCAGCGAGCCCACCTCGATGCGGGCGAGGCAGCGGCCCGGCCTGACGACGGCCGGGTGCAGCCGCTCCAGGTCCTCGTTGGTCGTCACCCCCACCAGGACGTTGCGGCCCTGGCCGAGCAGACCGTCGGTCAGGTTGAGCAGACGGGACAGAGCCTGACCGGCCGTGTGCTTGGCCTCGCCGCGGATCAGCTCGTCGCAGTCCTCCAGCAGGAGCAGCCGCCACCGTCCCTTCGACGAACCGTCGTCCTCACCGATGGCGATGTCCATCAGATAGCCGACGTCGTTGAACAGCCGCTCCGGGTCCAGCACGCAGTCGACCTGGCACCAGTCCCGCCAGGACCGGGCCAGGGTGCGCAGCGCCGAGGTCTTGCCGGTGCCCGGCGGGCCGTGCAGCAGGAGGAGCCGGCCGGCGATGTCGTCGGGGGTCACCCTCATCAGCCGGTCCATCGCGTCGGCCACCGGAGCCGTGTAGTTGGACCGGACCTCCTCCCAGGTGCCGGCGGCGATCTGCCGGGTGGTGCGGTGCGGGCCACGGCGCGGTGAGACGTACCAGAAGCCCATGGTCACGTTCTCGGGCTGCGGCTCCGGCTCGTCCAGGGCACCGTCCGTCGCCTCGGAGAGGATCTTCCGCGCCAGCTCGGGGGAGGTCGCGGTGACCGTCACGTCGGCGCCGCGGTTCCACCGGGAGACCAGCAGCGTCCACCCGTCACCCTCGGCCAGCGTCGTGCTGCGGTCGTCGTCGCGGGCCGACCTCAGCACCTCGGCCGACGCGGGGAGCAGGGTCGCCCCCGACCTGACCCGGTCGAGGGAGGAACTGTGCGAGTGAGGCTGCTCGCCCGTCGCGAAGCGGCCCAGGAACAGCGCGTCCACGACATCGGACGGCGAATCGCTGTCGTCCACGTTGAGCCGGATCGGCAGGGCGGACTCGGGGTTGGCAGACATGGCGCCCATGATCCGCCACGGTGCCGTCCCGCGCACCCAGGTTTCAGGAGCTGCCCCCGGGTGGCGGGACGGGGCCACGGCCTCCGGTCCGGCGGCGCCGCCGCGCCGGACCGGGGACCGCCCTCAGCCCGGCCCGCGCCGCACCCTGCGCGCCCCGCGCACGACTGCGAACCCCTTGGTGAGCACCCGGTCCACCGCGAACGTCCGGGCGACCGCCCGGCCCTCCACCAGCCGTGCGAACTCGGCCGCGCCCGTGCGACGGCGTACGGTCACCCGCTCCAGGGCGTACGGTCCCTGGCGGCGCCGCGCCAGGGCGTTGCCCACGGCGAGGGACTGGGCGAAGCCCGCCGCCCGCACCGACCGGCGCACCCTGCGGGTGGAGTAGCCGTAGGGGTAGGCGAAGGAGACCGGGGGAGCGCCCAGTTCGGCGGCGACGATCTCCCGGCAGCCCGCGGTCTCGGCCCGCAGCGCCGTCCCGTCGAGCTGGTCCAGCTGCGGGTGGGTGTGGCTGTGTCCTCCTATCTCCACGCCCGTGGAGGCGAGTTCGCGCACCTGGTCCCAGCCGAGCATGGTGTCCGGGGCGCCGCCCTCGTCGTGGCTCCCGCGCAGCCAGCCGGTGGTGACGAAGACGGTGGCCGCGAACCCGTGCTCGGCGAGCACCGGCAGCGCGTGCCGGTGCACCCCCTCGTAGCCGTCGTCGAACGTGATCAGCACCGGCCGGGGCGGCAGCGGCCGCCCCGTGCGCCAGCTCCCGGCCAGCGCGGCCGTGGTGAGAGGGGTGAAGCCGCGCCGGGCCAGGATCTCCATCTGCGTGCCGAACGCGCCGGGTGACACGGAGAGGCCGTACACGGCGTCGGCCGGGCGGTGGCCGACGGCGTGGTACATCAGGATCGGCACGGCCCCGCACCCGTGGTCCTCCCCGCTCACCGGACCTCCTCCCGCACGCCCGCCGGCTCGATCGCGGGCACGGCGAAGGACGCGCCGGCACGCCGGACCCGTACGCTCCCCACCGCGTAACCGGCCGCCGCCGCCAGCACCCCCGTCACGACGGCGCCGGCACGGCCCGCGCCGCCGGGACGGCCGAGCAGGAAGTCGCGCACGCCCCGCAGCGCCCCGGCCGGGAGCACCCGGGTGGTGTAGCGGCGCTCGGACTCCAGCCCCCGGGCGGCACCGACGCTCCGGGCGACGAGCGCCTTGGAGAGCCCCTCCGCGTACGTGCGGGTACGGAAGTACCCGAAACGCTCCCGTGCCTCGGGGACCTTGTGACGGATCACGGCGCGGTCGTCGATCAGCAGCACGGCGCGGGGGAGCGCACGGGTGAGCCGGATGCAGAACTCGGTCTCCTCACCGCCCAGTGGCCGCTTGTCCCCGTCCCGTCCGATGCCGGTGGCGAATCCGCCCGCCGCGTCGAAGGCCGTACGCCGGAAGGAGGCGTTGCCGCCGAGGACGTTGCGCACCCGGACCGTGCCGGGCGGCAGCCCCCGGTAGGTGCATCCGACGACCCAGTCGAACTCCTCGGGGAACCAGAGCGGTCGGCGCCCGGAGGCCCACGACGGGAGGGTCCGGCCGCCGACGGCCATCACCTCCGGGTCGTCGTACCCCCGGTCGAGGTGACGCAGCCAGTCACGCCCGGCCACCGCGTCGTCGTCGAGGAAGGCGACGATCGTGCCGCGTGCGGCGGCGATGCCCGTGTTGCGGCCCGCCGACAGCCCGCGTGGACCCGTGTTCGCGAGCACCCGCACCCCCGGGGAGCCCCGGTACTCGTCGGCCAGCCGGCCCAGCAGCGCCGGGTTGTGGTCCACGACCAGGAGGGTCTCCTCCGCCGGCAGCGACTGGGACCGGACCGAGGCGACCGCTTCGAGGATGCCGTCCCAGCGTTCCTCGGTGTAGACGCAGACGACGACGGAGAAGGCGCGTGAGCTCACAGCAGTTGTCCCCGGCCGATGACGGCGGGAGCGGTCGCGGTCCGGCGGCGACGCACCCGCTTCTCCGTGAGGATCACCCGCAGCACCCGCAGACCGTCGCGCACGGCACTGAGGTTGCTGACGCCGTGGATGCGGTTGTACTCGTGGCTCGGCACCTCCTGGACCCTGAGACCGGCCTTGACCACCCGGATGTTCATCAGGGTCTCTATCTCGAAGCCGGTGCAGTCCAGGGCGATCCTGTCCAGGCAGTGTCTCCAGAAGGCGTTGTAGCCGTAGCAGAGGTCCGTGTAGCGGGCCCCGAACTTGCGGTTGACCACCGCGCACAGCGCCCGGTTGCCGAGCCTGCGGACGGGCGTCATGTCGTCCGTCCCGCCACCGTTGGCGAAGCGGGATCCCTTGGCGAAGTCGGCGCCTCCGACCAGGGCGGAGACGTAGCTGACGATCTCCTCGCCGTCCGCCGAGCCGTCGGCGTCGACCATCACGATGATCTCGCCGGTGCAGGCCGCGAAGCCACTGATCAGGGCGTCTCCCTTGCCCTTGCCGGTCTGTTCGACGACCACGACGTCGGGACGGAGTTCTCGGGCGACACGGACGGTGCCGTCCGTGGAATTGCCGTCGACGAGCACGACTTCATGAATCCAGTCGGGCAGCGTCCTGAACACATGGGGAAGATTCTCCGCCTCATTCATGGCGGGGATCACGACACTTACCGGCGGCGCTATCGCGAGATGCGAAGAGATCGGTCGGTATTCGCTCTGTATTCGAGCGGATCCGGTCTCTTCGGTGACAGGTCTGATCGAGGAAGGCAGGACTGAACTCATGAGTCATTTCCCTCTCGTCCGGTGGACGGCCCGCCCCCGGGCAGTCCGGATGAAGGTCCGGTTCGAAAGGGGGGTTCTCATTCCGGCCATGACGGCACGGCGCTCCGGGCCGGCCGGATGAGCTGGCACAACTGGCCGTACGGCGGCCGACTCGACTGAGTACGGCCGCTGGGCACGGCACCCCCCTACCGCGCCCCGCTCCGGTGTCCACCGCGGCTGCCTGAGCCCTCCCCTGGAGCCGCCTGCGTGATGGGCCGTTGCGGGTTGATCCATGACGATATTGACGATTGGAACTGTATGGCAAGACATGCAATGACGTCTCACCCTTTTCGGACTTCGACGGAACTGTCACATGTGGCAACGGAATTGATGCTTCCTTTTTCTGTGGTGTACCGGCCGTCGGGAAGATCGGGCCGGAGGTGAATCGACCGGCGCCGCCGTGGAGGTGATCGGGGCGGAATTCCGCGCTGACCTGCCGCTCGGCACCGGCGGACGGGTGCCGTCGAAAGGGAGGGCCGCCGGTCGTTCCGGACGGAGGCGGCGGGCCGGTCCGTTCGCTCGGGCTCCGGCGGCCAGGCGTGCGGCGTGGCGGCCGGGGTCACGAAGCGAGCAAAGAGGGTGAAAGGAGCGCGCGGAGGTGAACCGGGTGCCGCGCCGCGGTCGATGGCGAGTGCCGGCCGTCCGGTCCTTGGCGCGCCGTATGTCCGCCGCGGGGGTGATGTGCCGTCAGGGGGCCGTCACGCGAACCTCGTTCAACCTTCTTGGCATGGACACTTCCGGAATTGGCGTCCGTACTGCTACCACGGAGTAGGCAGAGATCCTGCCCAAGGAGGTTCCATGAAAATGTCCGGACTCGTGGCGTTCTCGTCCTCTCTTCTGCTCGGCACCGTTCTCGCTCTGACCGGTGCGAGCGTCGCCCAGGCCCAGGATTCGGCCGCAGCCGTCGACTACGTCGCTCTGGGGGACTCGTACTCGTCGGGCGTCGGCGCCGGCAGCTACGACAGCGCGAGCGGGGACTGCAAGCGCAGCACCCGTGCGTACCCCGCTCTCTGGAAGGCGGCCAACAACCCCGCCTCCTTCGCCTTCACGGCGTGCTCAGGAGCCAGGACCGGTGATGTCACGGCCGGTCAGCTCGGTCCGCTCAACTCCGCGACCGACCTCGTGTCGATCTCCATCGGCGGCAACGACGCGGGCTTCGCCGACGTCATGACCACCTGTGTCCTGCAGTCCGAAGCCACCTGTCTGAGCCGGATCGCCACCGCCCGCGCCTACGTGGACTCGACCCTCCCCGGCAAACTGGACTCCGTCTACTCGGCGATCAGCGCCAAGGCGCCCTCGGCCCGTGTCGTCGTCCTCGGCTACCCCCGCTTCTACAAGCTCAGCGGCGGTTGCGTCGCCGGTCTGAGCGAGACGGAACGCACCGCCATCAACGGCGCCGCCGACTACCTCAACGCCGCCACGGCCAAGCGTGCCGCCGACCACGGCTTCACCTTCGGCGACGTCACCTCCGCCTTCACCGGGCACGAGATCTGCTCGGGCAGCGCCTGGCTGCACAGCGTGAACTGGCTCAACATCGGTGAGTCCTACCACCCCACCGCCGCCGGGCAGTCGGGTGGCTATCTGCCCGTCCTCAGCTCGAAGGCCTGACCGCACCCGTGTAGCGGGCGCCCGGGTTCAGCCGTGCGCAGACGAGGGGGCTCCGTCCTGCGGGGCCCCCTCCTCCTCGGCGGGGAAGGCGGGCGCCGGCGAACTCGCCGACCAGGACGTCACCGTCGTGCCACCGCTCCTCCCGTCAGGGTCGTCGTCGTTCGCCAGTGCCCACACGAGACCGCCGGCGACGAGCAGCGCGACCACTGCCGCGACGGCCACCAACACGCCCGTGCGCTTCGTGGGTCCGGTGAACTCCGGCGTGTCCGCCGGGGGTACCCCGCCGCCGTCCGCCGCGTCCGCGCCGTCCACAGGCGTCGGGGAGGGCGGTCCGGCCGGCGATCCGGTGCCGCCCGCCGCCAGGATCCGCAGCCGGCGCTCCGCCTCCGAGGCGGTGAGCCGATCCGCCGGATCCTTGCGCAGCAGTCCCTCGATGACGGGTGCGAGCGCACCGGCCCGTTCGAGAGGCGGCGGCTCCCCGTCGCCCACCGCGCGCAACGTGTCCGCAGGGGTGTCCCGGCCGAAGGGGGACCGGCCTTCGGCCGCGGCGTACAGAAGCACTCCGAGCGACCAGAGATCGGCTTCGGGTCCCGGCGTGCGCCCCAGCGCACGCTCTGGCGCGACGTACTCCGGTGAGCTGATCGGCTCACCCGCCACGGTGAGTACCGGCGTTCCCCGGTCTGCGGCGATGCCGAAGTCCTTCAGCATCACCCGCCCGTCGTTGGCCAGCAGTACGTTCCCCGGCTTCACGTCGCGGTGCAGCGCGCCGGCCTCGTGGCCGCCGCGCAGTGCCGCGAGCACCTCGGCGCCGATCCGGGCCGCCCGCCGCGGGGACAGCGGGCCGTCGGCGTCCAGGACGTCGGACAGGGTGAGTCCGCGGACCAGCTCCGTCACGATCCAGGGCCGTGAGTCCTGGGTGACCACGTCATGGACGGTGACGACGTTGCGGTGGGTGACGCGTGCGGCCGTACGGACCTCCCCCTCCAGGAGGGAACGCAGCCGTCCGGCCTCGGTGGCGGACAGGGATGCGGGGATCCGCACCTCCTTCACGGCCACCTCGCGACCGAGAACCTCGTCACGGGCGCGCCACACGGTGCCCGCCCCGCCTTCGCCCAGCCGGTCCAGAAGGCGGTAACGATCCGCGATCACGCGCCCGGTGTCCGGGACTTCGCTCATCGGTGACCCTCCATCAGCAGCGTCGCCTGGTGCGGACGAATCACCTCCAAGCTAACCCAACTGGCCCTGGAACCGACAGGATCCGGTAACGGGCCGTCAACCCCCGTGTACGGGCGTGCGATCCTGCGGCCGGGATACACGAGTGTCACTGCGGGACGATAGGGTTAACCTGCCCGGGCCGGGTGCCCTCGTACGGGTGGGGAGTGACATGGAACAGATAACGGTGCGCAGCAGGCCGCGTGTGCCTGCCATCACATGTGGGAGCGGTGCGACCAGTAGGCGCCTCGACCGCCATCTCTCGGTGCTGGGCGGCCCTGCCGTTCCGCAGCGTGAGTCGGCCGAGGCGACGCTGCTCATGCTCGAGCTCACCTCGCGCGACGTCGCGCACACCCGCAGGAGCAGGAGCGCGCGTGTCTCGCTCTTCGCCCCCCTGCGGCGACTGCGGCGCTCGCTCTTCGGCAGCCGCCACTGACCGACGGCTGTCCCGACCGGTCCGGCCCTGCGTCCAGGGCCGTGTCCACGATCACTCCGCTCCGGCGCAGTGCTGCTGTCCGTCCGTCCGTCATCCCCAGGGCGGGGCAGCGTTGCGTCGGTGTGCTCCCCAGCGCCGGTACGGCACCCATCGGCACCGGCACTCATCGGCACCGGCGCCCGCCCGGCAGCGCGAACGCGAGCAACGGCACCCGCGACATGTGCACAGAGGCGGCCACCTCCCGCCCGGCACCACCCGCACGACGCCCTCCCGTCTCACAGCAGAGCGAACTGCCCCTCAGGGCCCTCCTCACGGTGATCCAGCACGGACGCCGGCCGACGGGCCGACGCGGGCACGGGAAGCACCCCGGCCGTGCGCAGCGCGTCCCGGGTGAGAGTCCCCGTCCTCCCCAGCGTGTCCCGCAGTGCCTCCTGCCGGGGCCCGAGTCCGGCCAGCAGCGCCAGGACGGTGATCAGTTCCAGCAGTTCCGACGTCCGCTCCCGCGGCCAGCCACGCGGCCCCACGGCGGCCAGCCCCTCCGCCGCCGCCGTGCGGCGCTCGAACCAGAGCTCCAGCATCCGCACTCCGCCGACGCGGAAGTCCCACGCCGCGGCGGGAACGGGCGAGACGCGCCCCTCGCCGACGACGAGCACCTCCTCCTCCGCGTCGTAGCGGATGCCGTCCGGCCGGGGCTGGATCGGGGCCCGCACGTACGGGCGCCGGCCGCCGGGCAGCCGCGGGCGCTCCCCGCCGCGCGCCCCACGCAGCTGAAGCCGCAGCAGTTCCTGCCCGAGCTCCACGCCCCGGGCCCACAGATCGCCGCCGGTGGGCAGCGGGACGAGGAGGCCCGCGGCGGAGGGCCGGGCGGCGGCGAGGATCCAGGCCAGGACGGACTCGGCGCTGACCGCGGTCCCGTACCGGTCGGACAGCAGGGCGGGCAGGCCCGGCGCGAGATTGGGCTCCTGCCCACCCGGCCGCCGGTAGAGCGGCCGTATCCGGCCCGGCCGCCCCGCGGGGGCGTGCCCGTCGGGCAGCAGCGCGGTCGCGGACAGGCAGGGGCCGTCGTCCTGGGGCACGTATCCGTGCTCGACGGCGAAGATCTGGTGACCGTCGGCGACCCGCCACATCTCGGGCCGGGCCGCGTCGAGCAGTCGGTGGTCGGGAATCAGCCACTGCTCGTCGAAGGGGCCGTGCAGGATCCGCACGGGTTCCGGATACGGGCCCGGGTGCCGGGCGAACGCGCCGGTCCCGGTGGACCTGCCCGGCAGCGCCGCGGCCGGGGTCAGCGGCGTACGGGAGCGGCTGGGCCGGAAGAGGCGTTCCTGATCCGCGCGCTCCGCCCCCGCCAGCAGGTCCCAGCGGGCCCGGAGCGAGGCCGCCTCGGCGGCCGTCACCCAGGGCCGCCCCGTTCTCAGGGGCCGCACCGACCAGGGCATGAGGTCGTCCAGCAGCGGGAGCGCATCGTCCCCGCCGACTCCGGCCGCCACCCGTGCTGCCACCGTGTCGTCCTCCCCGTCGCCACGTCCGCCGCCTCAGGCATCGTAACGATCCCGCCGCGGCGGCCCCGCCGTCAGTGCGCGTCGACGGTCACCGAGAAGGAGAAGCGGTCCCCCCGGTAGCGGATGCGCGCCACGTCCACCACCGTGCCGTCCTCGTCGTACGTCACCCCGGTGTAGTGCAGGATCGGGCTGAGCAGCGGGACCTGGAGCAGCTCGGCCGTGGCGGGGTCGGCGAGGCGCGCCTCGACGGTGTCCGTGATCCGGGAGATGCGTACGCCGACGACGTCACGCAGCACCTTGGTCATCGGCCACCGCTCCAGGTCGGCCACGTCCAGCCGCGCAGCGGTCTCCGGGCGCAGCGCGTTCTCCGCCCAGTTGGTGGGCTCGCCCGTCCCCTCGTCGCAGCGCAGCCGCCGGTAGCTGACCACCTCCGGGCACTCGGGGAAGAACTCCGCGAGATCGCCGGGGACGGGCGTGCGGCCGTGGCCGAGTACCGTCGTCCGCTCGCCCGACTGCTGGGCGACGATCGTGTCGATCGACCCCAGCAGCCGGACCGGCGACACCCGCCGGGCGCGCGGCTCGATGAACGTGCCGCGCCGCCGGTGCCTGCTGATGAGCCCCTCGCCCTCGAGCTCCTTGAGGGCCTGGCGCATGGTCAGGACGCTGACGCCGTAGTGCGCGGCGAGCTGCTCCTCGGTGGGCAGCCGCGTCGAGGCGTCCTGGGGGCGGCCCAGTATGGAGGCCCGCAGGGACTGCGAGACCTGGTACCAGAGGGGCAGCTTCCGGTTCAGCACCAGGGAGTCGGGGGCGAATCCGGGCCGGCCGGCCTCGTTCACCTGATTCATCCGGTTCACCCGATCTCTCCGAGGAGTGGCCGGCGGTGCGGTCTCACGGCCGGAAGTCGCGGCTCAGACCCTGCCACACGTCGTCGTAGCCGCGCTGCAGATGGTCCGCACCCGCGGCCTGCGCGGTCGCCGTGACCGGCCAGCGGGTCTCGAACATGAAGGCCAGGCCGTCGTCGATCCTCTGCGGTACCAGCTCGGCCGCGCTCGCCCGGTCGAAGGTCTCACGGTCCGGTCCGTGCGCGGACATCATGTTGTGCAGCGAGCCCCCGCCCGGCACGAAACCGCCCGCCTTCGCGTCGTACGCGCCCTCGATCAGGCCCATGTACTCGCTCATCACGTTGCGGTGGAAGTACGGCGGCCGGAAGGTGTCCTCACCGACCAGCCAGCGCGGGGCGAAGACGACGAAGTCGACGCCCGCGAGGCCCGGGGTGTCGGACGGCGAGGTCAGCACCGTGAAGATCGACGGGTCCGGGTGGTCGTAGCTGATGGTGCCCATCACGTTGAAACGGCGCAGGTCGTAGACGTACGGCGTGTGGTTGCCGTGCCAGGCGACCACGTCCAGCGGTGAGTGGTCGTACGTCGCCGACCAGAGGTTCCCGCAGAACTTGTTGACCACCTCGACCGGGCCTTCGCGGTCCTCGAACGCCGCCACGGGCGCCAGGAAGTCCCGTGCGTTCGCCAGCCCGTTGGCGCCGATGGGTCCCAGGTCGGGCAGGACGAAGGGCTGCCCGTAGTTCTCGCAGACGTAGCCGCGGGCCGTGGTGTCCAGCAGCTCGACGCGGAAGCGCACGCCGCGCGGGATCAGCGCCACATGGCCGGGCTCGGCCCGGAGCAGGCCCAGTTCGGTGCGGAGCAGCAGGCCGCCTCGCTCGGGGACGATCAGCAGCTCCCCGTCGGAGTCGCCGAACACCCGGTCCGTCATGGAGGCGTTCGCGCTGTACAGGTGCACGGCCATGCCGGTGCGCCGCGTGGCGTCGCCGTTGCCCCCCAGCGTCCACAGGCCGGCCAGGAAGTCGGTGCCGGGCGCGGGGTCGGGGAGCGGGTCCCAGCGCAGCCGGTTGGGATCGGGCACCGTCTCGGTGAACGGGCCGGTGCGCAGGGTGCCGTTGTCGACGCGCACGAAGGCGGGGTGGGCGGCCGAGGGGCGGATCCGGTAGAGCCAGGACCGGCGGTTACGGGCGCGGGGCTCGGTGAAGGCCGAGCCGCTGAGCTGCTCCGCGTACAGCCCGAGGGGAGCGCGCTGGGGCGAGTTGCGGCCGTGGGGCAGGGCGCCCGGGACGGCCTCCGAACTGTGCTCGTTGCCGAAGCCGGAAAGGTGGCCGAGGTTCTCCGCCGCTTCTCTCGCCTGCTCGATGCCGCTCATCACGTGCTCCCGTCGGAAAGGACCCTGTGGACCCCTGACGAGGAATCCTATGGATCACCGTAGGAATCGAAACGGGGCCCGTCAACGGCATACGGGCATCATGGAACCGTGTCCCGTGCTCATACGAACCTCCGGCGCGTCCCCGTGCAGCAGCGCAGCGCCGACCGCCTCGCCCGCATCCTCGACGCCGGAGCCTGGCTGCTCGACGAGGCCGGCTACGAGCAGTTCTCCACCCGGGCGGTGGCCGACCGGGCCGGGGTGCCCATCGGCTCCGTCTACCGCTTCTTCCCCAACAAGAGGGCGCTGGTCGACGCCCTCGCCGAGCGCAACCTGGAGGTCTACGCCGGACGGGTCGTCGCCCGGCTGGAGGCGATCCCCGAGCGGGAATGGCGAGCGGCCATCGACGCCGTGCTCGACGAGTACCTGGCGATGAAGCGCTCCGTCCCCGGCTTCGCGCTCGTCGACTTCGGCCCTCCCGTGCCAACCGCCGGCCCGCTGGACGAGGAGGTGAACCGGCGCGTGGCGGGGCGCCTGGCGGAGCTGCTCTCCGGCCATCTCGGCCGCGGGCGCGACGGGTCGGCCACCGATGCAGTGCTCCTGCGCACGGTCCTGGTCTGTGTGCAGGCCGCGGACGCCCTGCTCCAACTCGCGTTCCGGGCCGACCCGGCAGGCGATCCGGACCTGGTAGCGGAGACCCGGATCCTGCTCCGGGCCTACCTCGCGGGGGTTCTCGAATAGCCGGTGCCGGTGGCGGCGCAACGGCCCGCTCCAAGGCCTCGCCCCCATCCGTACCGGTCGGTATGCTCGGTCCGCCGGGGTTCCGCGCCCGCCGCGGGACGCCGGATCACGCCCGCGCGCCACCGCCGCCCCGGGGAGGGCCCATGTCCCACGAATCCCGCACCGCTCCGCGGATCTGCCCGCTCTGCGAGGCCACCTGCGGACTCACCCTCACCATCGAGGGAACGGTGGTCACCGGCGCCCGCGGTGACCGCGACGACGTCTTCAGCCAGGGCTTCATCTGTCCCAAGGGCGCCTCCTTCGGCGGCCTGGACGCCGACCCCGACCGGCTGCGCACCCCGCTCGTCCGCACGGACGGCGTCCTGCGCGAGGCGACCTGGAGCGAGGCCTTCGACACGATCGCCGCGAAGATCCCCGCCCTGACCGGGGAACACGGCAAGCAGGCCGTCGGCGTCTTCCTCGGCAACCCCAACGTGCACACGATGGCAGGCGGGCTCTATCCGCCCCTGCTGCTGTCCACGCTCGGCACCCGCAACGTCTTCACGGCCAGCACCCTGGACCAGATGCCCAAGCACGTCTCCAGCGGCCTGCTCTTCGGGGACGCCCAGGCCATCCCCGTACCCGACCTGGACCGCACCGCCCACCTGCTGCTGATCGGCGCCAACCCGCTGGAGTCCAACGGCAGTCTGTGCACCGCCCCCGACTTCCCCGGCAAGCTCAGGGCGCTGCGCCGGCGCGGCGGCACCCTCACCGTCATCGACCCGCGCCGGACCCGCACCGCACGCCTCGCCGACCGGCACGCCGCGATCCGTCCCGGCACCGACGCCCTCCTGCTCGCCGCGCTCACCCAGGTACTCGTCGAGGAGAAGCTCACCGACCCCGGCGCGCTCGCCGAGCACCTCGAGGGCTACGACGAACTGACGGATGCCGTCGCGGACTTCACCCCCGAGGCCGTGGCGGAGGCCTGCGACCTGGACGCGGGGACCATCCGGGAGATCGCCCGCGAACTGGCCGCGGCACCCGCCGCCGCCGTCTACGGACGCATCGGCAGCTGCACCGTCGAGCACGGGACCCTGGCCAGCTGGCTCGTCGACGTACTCAACATCCTCACCGGCAACCTCGACCGCCCCGGCGGCGCCCTCTTCCCGCTCTCCGCCACAGCCCGCGCCCCTCGCGCCGCCGGCCCCGGCAAGGGCTTCGCCCTCGGCCGCTGGACGAGCCGGGTCTCCGGACACCCGGAGGCCAAGGGCGAACTGCCCGTCACGGCCCTCGCCGAGGAGATCGAGACACCGGGGGAGGGCCGGATCCGGGCCCTGATCGTCATCGCCGGCAACCCGGTCCTCTCCGCACCGGACGGCGACCGCCTCGACCGGGCACTCGCCGGCGGCCTCGACTTCATGGTCAGCGTCGACCCGTACCTCAACGAGACCTCCCGCCACGCCGACGTCGTGCTTCCCCCGCCGCCGCCCTCGCAGAGCGCCCACTTCGACTTCGCGTTCAACTCCCTCGCGGTACGCAACCAGGTCCGCTACAGCCGCCCCGCCGTCCCCCTCGAGGACGGACGGATGGACGAGAGCGAGATCCTCGCCAGGCTGGTCCTCGCCGTGGGCGGGATGCACGGCGCGCCGCCGGAGGCCGTCGACGACATGGTCATCGGTACCGCGCTGACCAAGGCGGGGGCGCCCGAGGCGCTCGCCGGTGAACTGACCGGCCGCACCGGCGCCGAACGGCGGCTCGACCTGATGCTGCGCCTCGGCCCGTACGACCTCACCCTGGAGCAGCTCCTCGCACATCCGCACGGGATCGACCTCGGCCCGCTGGAACCGCGCCTCCCGCAGGTGCTCAGGACCCGCAGCGGACGCATCGAGCTGCTGCCGGCTCCGATCGCGGCCGATCTGCCCCGGCTGCGCGCGTCGCTCGGCGCGCGGCCCGCCGGACTCGTCCTGGTCGGACGCCGCCATCTGCGGTCCAACAACAGCTGGATGCACAACGTCCCCGCGCTGCGCGGCGGCTCCAACGTCTGCACCCTGCAGATCCACCCCGACGACGCGGCCCGGATCGGGCTCGTCGAGGGCGACACGGCCCGGATCACGGCGGCGGGCGGCGAGGTGGAGGCGCCCACTGAGATCACCGACTCGGTGCGCACCGGCGTGGTGAGCCTCCCGCACGGCTGGGGACACAGCCGCCCGGGCACCCGCATGTCGGTGGCCGGGGCGGAGCCCGGCGTCAACGTGAACCAGCTCCTCGACGGCACCCTCCTGGACCCGCTGTCCGGCACCGCCGTGCTCAACGCAGTCCCCGTCACGGTGACACCACGTCGTTGACCTGGGGTTCTGCTCGTATTGCTCACACGTCAACATCTTGTTAACGCTGCATAAGGGCCCCTAACGTCACTCGCACCGCCGGCACCGGTGAGAGTTCAAAGGTGAACGTGAGGTATCCCATATGCTGACAATCCTCGGCTTCGTCATGATCGCGACCTTCCTGGTCCTGATCATGACGAAGAAGATGTCCCCGATCGCGGCGCTGGTCCTGATCCCCGCCCTGTTCTGCGTGGCCGTAGGACAGGGCGCGAAGCTCGGTGACTACGTCATCGAAGGGGTCGGCACCCTCGCGCCGACCGCCGCGATGCTGATGTTCGCCATCGTCTACTTCGGCGTGATGATCGACGTCGGCCTCTTCGACCCGATCGTCCGGGCCATCCTGCGCTTCTGCAAGGCCGACCCGATGCGCATCGTCATCGGTACGGCGCTGCTCGCGGCGATCGTCTCGCTGGACGGCGACGGCTCCACCACCTTCATGATCACGGTCTCGGCCATGTACCCGCTCTACAAGCGGCTGAAGATGAGCCTCGTCGTCATGACCTGCGTCGCCGCCACCGCCAACGGGGTCATGAACACCCTGCCCTGGGGCGGCCCCACCGCCCGGGCGGCCACCGCCCTCAAGGTGGACGCGGCCGACATCTTCGTCCCGATGATCCCCGCCCTGGCCGTCGGTCTGCTCGCCGTCATCCTCCTCGCCTGTGTCCTGGGCCGCCGCGAGCGCAAGCGGCTCGGCATGCTCACCCTCGACGAGGCGCTGGTCACCGAGCCCGAGACCGTCCTCGTCGGTGCGGGCGGCGGGGACCGGCTCACGAAGGCACCGGAGGGAACCGGCGCCGCCGGCACCGGTGGCGCGGGGAGCGCGGGCGTCTCCCAGGGCGGCGACGAGGAGCACGAGCTCAAGGGGCTCGACCCCGACAGGCCCACGCTGCGCCCCAAGCTCTACTGGTTCAACGCCGGCCTCACCGTGGCCCTGCTGGCCGCGATGATCCTGGAACTCATGCCGATCCCCGTGCTCTTCCTGATCGGCGCGGCCCTCGCCCTCACCGTCAACTTCCCCCGCATGACCGACCAGCGGGCCAGGATCGCGGCCCACGCCGACAACGTGCTCAACGTCTCCGGCATGGTCTTCGCCGCAGCCGTCTTCACCGGCGTGCTCACCGGCACCGGTATGGTCGAGCACATGGCGGACTGGCTCGTCGGGGCGATCCCCGACGGCATGGGCCCGCACATGGCCGTGGTCACCGGCGTGCTGAGCCTGCCTCTGACCTACTTCATGTCCAACGACGGCTTCTACTTCGGAGTGCTGCCCGTGCTTGCCGAGGCCGGCGCCGCCCACGGCGTGTCCCACCTGGAGATCGCCCGCGCCTCCATCGTCGGACAGCCGCTGCACATGTCCTCCCCGCTCGTCCCCGCCGTCTACGTCCTGGTCGGCATGGCCAAGGTCGAGTTCGGCGACCACACCCGGTTCACCGTCAAGTGGGCCGTGCTGACCTCGCTGGTGGTCCTCGGAGCCGCCATCCTCTTCGGACTCGTCTGATGCCTCCGGAACAAGGGCCCGGCAGGGGCTGGCTGCTGCGCCTCGTCATCGCCTTCGCCTTCGCGCAGGGAGCGGTGTCGATGGCGCGGCCCGCCGTCTCCTACCGGGCTCTCTCGCTGGGCGCCGACGAGCGAGCGATCGGCGTCATCGCCGGTGTGTACGCGCTCCTGCCGCTCTTCGCCGCCGTTCCGCTCGGACGGCGGACCGACCACGGCCGCTGCGCACCGCTGCTGCCGGCCGGGGTCCTCCTGATCGGCGGCGGGTGCGCGCTCAGCGGCACCTCGGGCTCGCTCACGGCGCTCGCCGCCTGGAGCGGGGTCATGGGGCTCGGCCACCTGTGCTTCGTGATCGGGGCCCAGTCGCTCGTCGCCCGGCAGTCCGCCCCCGCGGAACAGGACCGCAACTTCGGCCACTTCACCATCGGCGCCTCCCTCGGCCAGCTCGTCGGACCGGTCGCCGCGGGTTACCTCATCTCCGAGCGGGACGGCGCGATGGCCCGTACGAGCGCCCTCGCGCTGCTCGTCTCGGCGGCCGTCGCCGCCGTCTCCCTCACCTCGCTGTGGCGCATCGAGCACCGCGGGGCCGCCGGATCCCCCCGGAAGGCAGCCGCGAAGGTGCCGGTGGGCAGCATCCTGCGCACCCGCGGGGTCCCGGCCGGCATCTTCATCAGTCTCGCCGTACTCAGCGCCACCGACATCCTCACCGCCTACCTGCCGGTGGTCGGCGAGCACCGCGGGATCGCGCCCGCCACCGTCGGCCTGCTGCTCAGCCTCCGGGCCGCCGCCACCATCGCCTGCCGCCTCGTGATGACGCCGGTGCTGCGCCTGGTCGGCAGGGCCGTCCTGCTCTCCGTGACCTGCCTGCTGGGCGGCCTGCTCTGCGCCGCCGTCGCCCTGCCCGTCCCGGTGTGGGGGCTCGCCGTGATGCTCGCCGTGCTGGGCTTCTGCCTGGGGTTCGGCCAGCCGCTCTCGATGACCACCGTCGTCCAGGCCGCGCCCGCGGCGGCCCGGTCCACCGCGCTCGCCCTCCGGCTCACCGGTAACCGGCTCGGCCAGGTCGCGGCCCCCGCGGCGGCCGGACTGGTCGCCGGAGTCGCGGGCACCGCGGCCCCGTTCGTCATGCTGGGCGCGTTGCTCGTCGGCGCCGCGGGACTCGGGCTGCGGGGCGGCGGAACGCGGGCGGCGGCCCCGGGCCCGGCGCCGTCGGCCCCGCCGTCCACCCCCGCTCCGCGTGTGGAACGCCCCCAGGCCGAGCGGGACTCCGCCTGACGGGGCGCCCCGCCGCCGGCCGTGCGTGATCTGTGTCTCCGGCGCTTCTCCGGCGGTTCCCTGGCGCCGAAAAACTAACAGCGCTAGTTTGGCCCGGGACGGCATCCGTCCGCACGAGCACGGCTTCGGCGGCAGGCACAGCGAGCCCGGGAGGGACAGCCATGAAGGCGCATGACGGGATGTACATCGGCGGGGAGTGGCGGCCCGCCTCGGGCCGGGACACGATCGCGGTCGTGAACCCCGCGGACGAGCAGGTCGTCGGCCATGTCCCGGCGGGCACGGCCGAGGACGTCGACGCGGCGGTACGCGCCGCCCGCCACGCCTTCCCCGGCTGGGCGGCCACCCCGCCCGCCGAGCGCGCCGCGAGGATCGCCGCACTGCGCGACGTACTCGCCGCCCGCAGGGACGAGATCGCCGAGACGGTCACCGCGGAACTCGGCTCGCCGCTGCCGCTCTCCCAGGCGGTGCACGCCGGCGTGCCGGTGCTGGTCGCCGGTTCGTACGCCGAACTCGCCGCCTCGTACTCCTTCGAGGAGAAGCTCGGCAACTCGACGGTCCTGCTGGAACCCGTCGGTGTCGTCGGCGCGATCACGCCGTGGAACTACCCGCTCCACCAGATCGTCGCCAAGGTGGCACCCGCGCTGGCCGCCGGCTGCACCGTCGTCCTGAAGCCCGCCGAGGACACCCCGCTCACCGCGCAGCTCTTCGCCGAGGCCACCCAGGAGGCCGGCCTGCCCGCCGGCGTCTTCAACCTGGTCACCGGCATCGGCGCGGTCGCCGGTCAGGCGCTCGCCGAGCACGAGGGCGTCGACCTGGTCTCGTTCACCGGGTCCACTGCCGTCGGCAGGCAGATCGGTGCCACCGCCGGAGCGGCCGTCAAGCGCGTCGCCCTGGAGCTGGGCGGCAAGTCCGCCAACGTGATCCTGCCCGGTGCCGACCTCGCCAAGGCCGTCAACGTCGGCGTCGCCAACGTGATGTCCAACTCCGGCCAGACCTGCAGCGCGTGGACCCGGATGCTGGTCGACGCCGACCGGTACGAGGAGGCCGTGGCGCTCGCGGCCACCGCCGTCGCGAAGTACGTGCCGGGGGAGCGGGTCGGCCCCGTCGTCAACGCCAAGCAGCAGGCGCGGGTGCGGGGTTACATCGAGAAGGGGGTCGAGGAGGGCGCCCGCCTCGTCGCGGGGGGCCCCGAGGCCCCCAAGGACCGGGGCTACTACGTCAGCCCCACCGTCTTCGCGGACGTCACCCCGGACATGACCATCGCGCAGGAGGAGATCTTCGGCCCGGTCCTCTCGATCCTGAAGTACGAGGACGTGGACGACGCCCTGCGCATCGCCAACGACACCGTGTACGGGCTGGCCGGCGCGGTCTGGGGTGCGGACGACGAGGAGGCCGTCGCCTTCGCCCGCCGCATGGACACCGGACAGGTCGACATCAACGGCGGCCGCTTCAACCCCCTGGCGCCCTTCGGCGGTTACAAGCAGTCCGGGGTGGGCCGGGAACTCGGCCCCCACGGCCTCTCCGAGTACCTCCAGACCAAGTCCCTCCAGTTCTGATCCGCCCGACGACCCACCGAGGAGTCTGTTCGTGGTCCGCGCCGCCGTACTGCCCGCCGTCGGAGCTCCCCTGGAGATCACCGACATCGAACTCCCGGAGCCCGGCCCCGGCCAGGTGAGCGTCTCGCTCGCCGCCGCCGGCGTCTGCCACTCCGACCTGTCCCTGTCCGACGGCACCATGCGGTTGCCGGTCCCGGCCGTCCTCGGCCATGAGGGCGCCGGCACGGTGCTCGCCGTCGGCGAGGGCGTCGCCCACGTTGCCGCGGGCGACCCGGTCGTCCTCAACTGGGCGCCGTCCTGCGGCGCGTGCTTCCACTGCGGGATCGGCGAGGTCTGGCTGTGCGCCGACGCGCTGAAGGGGGCCGCGAACATCCACGCCCGTACGGCCGACGGCACCGAGCTCCACCCGGGCCTCAACGTCGCCGCCTTCGCCCAGGAGACCGTCGTCGCCGCGAACTGCGTGCTGCCCGCGCCGGCCGGCATCCCGCTCGACGACGCCGCACTGCTCGGCTGCGCGGTGCTGACCGGATACGGGGCGGTCCACCACTCCGCCCGGGTGCGCGAGGGCGAGAGCGTCGTCGTGTTCGGCATCGGCGGGGTCGGCCTGGCCGTCCTGCAGGCGGCCCGTATCGCCGGGGCGTCGAAGATCATCGCCGTGGACGTGACCCCGGAGAAGGAGGAGCTGGCCCGCCGGGCCGGGGCCACCGACTACGTCGTCGCGTCCGACACCACACCGCGTGCCGTCCGCAAGCTCACCGGCGGCCAGGGCGCGGACGTCGCCGTGGAGTGCGTGGGCCGGCCCGCCACCATCCGCGGCGCCTGGGAGTCGACCCGCCGCGGCGGCCGCACCACCGTCGTCGGCATCGGCGGCAAGGACCAGCAGGTGACGTTCAACGCCCTGGAGATCTTCCACTGGGGCCGCTCCCTCACCGGCTGCGTCTACGGGAACAGCGACCCGGCCCGTGACCTGCCGGTGCTCGCCGAGCACATCCGCGCCGGACGGTTCGACCTCTCCATGATGGTCACGGAGCGGATCTCCCTGGACGGCATCCCCGCGGCCTTCGACCACATGATCGCGGGCAAGGGCGGACGCGCCCTGGTCGTGTTCTAGACACCGCCGCCGCGAGGAAGGCGGGGCCGCACGACACGCGGCCCCGCCGCCCCGATGCGCCGGAGCGAGACCGTCGCGCGGCCGTCCCCGCGGCACGGAGGCCCTGGCGCCCTTTGGCGGTGCGATGTCCGTCAGGCGGCCGTGGCGGTCTCCGCTTCCTCACGCGCCCCGCGCGCACGGGTCCGTGAGACCGCGACCCCCGCCAGGCAGAGCAGTCCGCCCGCGACGGTGAGCAGCGCGGGCACCTCGTCGAGCAGCAGCCAGGACATCAGCACCACCAGGGCGGGCACCGCGTACGTCGTCGCGCCCATCCGGCCCGCCGTGGTGCGCGCCAGCGCGTAGGCCCAGGTGGTGAACGCCAGCGCGGTCGGGAACACCCCGAGATAGATCATGTTCAGCGTGGCGGACACCGGGGCGTCCGCCGCCTCGGAGACCAGCACGCCGGTGAACGGCAGGCAGGCGAGCGTACCGATCAGGCAGCCGAACGTGGTGATCTGCAGCGGGGATCCGTGCCGCAGCGCCGGCTTCTGGATGACCACTCCGCCCGCGTACGAGAGTGCGGCCACCAGGCACAGGACCACACCGAGCACCGAGGAACTCCCGTGCCCGGACATCGAGAGACCGACGACGACGGCGCCCGCGAACGAGATCCCCATGCCCGTCAGCAGGCGGCGCGGCAGCCCCTCGCCGAGCAGCTTCGCCCCCAGCAGCGCCATCAGGATCGGGCCGACGTTCACGATCATGGCGGCCGTGCCCGCGTCGACCTGCTGCTCGCCCCAGTTGAGCACCACCATGTAGAGCCCGAACCAGAGCAGCCCGGAACCGATGATGCCGGGCCACGCGGCCCGCGACGGCAGCCCCTCGCGGCGTACGAGCAGGATCACGCCGAGGGTCAGGGTGCCGGCGAGCAGCCGGCCCAGCGCCAGTGCGCCCGGTGAGTACGCCTCACCCGCGCTGCGGATGGACACGAACGCGGAGGCCCACAGGAGGACGGTGGTGCACGCGGCGGCCGGGGCGCGCCAGTCCCGGCCGGTGTCCTGCGCGGCGGGGCGCGCTGTCGGAGTCGTCGTCATGGACCTGACGGTAGGCCGGGAACGCTTCGGGGCCCACCGAATTGTCAGCTCCCGTCAAGTGTCGCGGGCTGGATGCCCAGATGCTCCGACAGGGCGCGCAGCCCGGCGGGGGTGGGCCGTACGGCTCTGCCCGTCCCGACCCGTTCGCACCACCCCGCGTCCAGCACGTGCCGGCACAGGGCCGCGCCCGACGTGCCGGCCAGGTGCTGCCGCCGCTCGGTCCAGTCGAGGCAGCCGCGCGCCAACGGCCTTCGTGACCCGGTGGGGAGACCGATGCCGAGGGCGCCGAACCATTCCAGGCCCTCCTCGGTCAGGGCGAAGCCGGTGTCCTGCCGCAGCAGTCCGCGCTCGGTCATCGCGTCGGTGACGCGGATACCGAGCCGTCCGGCGAGGTGGTCGTAGCAGGTACGCCCCCGGGCCAGCGCGTGCTGGAGGCTCGCCTCGCGCAGCGTGCGCGGGAGTGTGCGCGCGCCCGGGTGGGCGTGCGCGGCCAGATCCTCGACCAGTTGCGCGATCCGGCCGTCAGCGATCCGGAGATAGCGGTGGCGTCCCTGGCGTTCCTCCGCGAGGAGTCCGCCACCGACCAGCTTGCCCAGATGCTCGCTGGCCGTCGAGGGGGCCACCCCCGCCGCGCGGGCCAGCTCCCCGGCGGTCCAGGCCCGGCCGTCGAGCAGGGCCAGGCAGAAGGAGGCGCGGGTCTCGTCGGCGAGCAGGGCTGCCAGCGCGGCGAGTAGGGGCGCGGCCGGATCGTGCGGTGTGGTGCGGGCCATGCGTCCAGGATGCGTCAGGCACCGTTCGGCGCGGGCCGAACGGTGCGCTCGACCGTCTGCTCGTACTGGAACGCGAGGCCGTCCAGCAGGGCCCGCAGCCCGGTCTCGAAGGCACCCTCGTCGACCTGCTGACGGCGGTCGGCCAGCAGGTGGGCCTGGCCGAGGTGGGGGTAGTCGGCCGGGTCGTACGCCGTCTCGTCGTCGACGAACCCGCGGGCGAAGGAGCCCAGCGCGGACCCGGTGATGAAGTAGCGCATCAGCGCGCCGATGTAGGTGGCCTGGGCGGGCGGCCAGCCGGCCCGGACCATGGCCCCGAAGACCGCGTCGGCCACCCGCAGGCCGGCGGGACGGCGGCCGGGTCCCTGGGCGAGCACCGGGACGATGTGCGGGTGCGCGGCGAGCGCGGCGCGGTAGGAGACGGCCCAGTCGTGCAGGGCGGCGGGCCAGTCGCGCGGGTCGTCCTCCTCGAACATCGACAGGTCGACCTGGGCGGACACGGCGTCGGCGACCGCGTCGAGGATCTCGTCCTTGTTCCGGAAGTGGTTGTAGAGCGAGGGTCCGCTGACGCCCAGCCCGGCGGCGAGCCGGCGGGTCGAGACGGCGTCCAGCCCCTCCGCGTCGACGAGGGCGCTCGCCGCCTCGACGATGCGGTCTCTGCTGAGGAGGGGCTTGCGCGGTCGGGCCATGCGGCACATAGTAGGGCCTGCAGGCTTAAAACTAGCAGTGCTAATTAAAAGTGGGGTGTCGCAGGATGAACCTGGAGCTGAGCGAGGAGCAGGACGCCGTCCGGCAGCTCGCCGAGGACTTCGTCGCGCGGGAGATCACCCCGCATGTCGTCGAATGGGACCGCGCCGAGAGCGTCGACAAGTCGATAGTGAAGAAGCTGGGTGCCCTCGGCTTCCTCGGACTGACGATCCCGGAGGAGTACGGCGGCTCCGGAGGCGACCATCTCGCCTACTGCCTGGTGACCGAGGAGCTCGGCCGCGGCGACTCCTCGGTGCGCGGCATCGTGTCCGTCTCGCTCGGCCTGGTCGCCAAGACGATCGCCTCCTGGGGCAGTGAGGAGCAGAAGCGGCAGTGGCTGCCGGAGCTCACCGCGGGCGAGGCCGTCGGCTGCTTCGGCCTCACCGAGCCGGGCACCGGATCCGACGCGGGGAACCTCGCCACGAAGGCCGTGCGTGACGGCGACGACTACGTCATCAACGGCTCCAAGATGTTCATCACCAACGGGACCTGGGCCGATGTCGTCCTGCTCTTCGCCCGCACCGGTGACACCCCGGGGCACAGGGGCGTCTCCGCCTTCCTGGTGCCGGCCGACGCGCCCGGCCTGACCCGGCGCACGGTCCACGGCAAGCTCGGACTGCGCGGCCAGGCCACGGCCGAACTGGTGCTGGAGGACGTCCGGGTCCCCGCCTCCACCCTCCTGGGCCCCGAGGGCAAGGGCTTCTCCGTCGCCATGTCCGCCCTGGCCAAGGGCCGGATGTCGGTGGCGGCCGGCTGTGTCGGCATCGCCCAGGCCGCGCTGGACGCGGCCGTGCGCTACGCGGGCGAGCGTGAACAGTTCGGCAAGTCCATCGCGGGCTACCAGCTCGTCCAGGAGCTCATCAGCGACATCTCCGTGGACGTCGACGCCGCCCGCATGCTGACCTGGCGCGTCGCCGACCTCGTCGACCGCGGACAGGACTTCGCCACCGCGGCGTCCACGGCCAAGCTCTTCGCCTCCGAGGCCGCGGTCCGGGCGGCCAACAACGCCCTGCAGGTCTTCGGCGGGTACGGCTACATCGACGAGTACCCCGTCGGCAAGCTGGTCAGGGACGCCCGCGTGATGACCCTGTACGAGGGCACCAGCCAGATCCAGAAACTGATCATCGGCCGGGCGCTCACGGGGGTGTCGGCCTTCTGATCCCGCCGTGCCGGTACCTCTTCTGAGTACCGCGTGAGTACGCCGGCGGATGCCGGCGTACTCCACCGCGGCGGATGCTGTGCCACATGAGTGAGACGACATCGGTCAAGCAGCAGAGCACCGCCGCCTTCTACGGGCAGGCCGTCCTCTCCTTCGGGGTGGCGACGGGCGCGGTGGCCCTCGGCATCTTCTTCCTCGACGCCGACGCCTGGGTGCGGGCCTTCCTCGCCATCGGCGTCCTCTACCTCGTCACGTCCTGCTTCACCCTCGCCAAGGTCATCAGGGACCGGCAGGAGGCGGGGCAGATCGTCAGCCGGGTCGACCAGGCCAGGCTGGAGAAGATCCTCGCCGAGCACGATCCCTTCCAGAAGCTCTGACGGCCTCACCCCGGGAGCGCTCTAAGCGCTTGCTCAGGTTCGGGGTATGGTGTTCGTCCTGCGGGCGAAAGGGGCATGTGGCGATGAGCACGGCGGAGGACACCGACGGCGAGGACACGCCGTGGGGCGAGGTGACGCCCGAAGCGGCACGGCGACTGCTCGTCGCCGCCGTCGAGGCCTTCGCCGAGCGCGGCTACCACGCGACCACCACCCGTGACATCGCCGGCCGGGCCGGAATGAGCCCCGCCGCGCTCTACATCCACTACAAGACGAAGGAAGAGCTGCTCCACCGGATCAGCCGGATCGGTCACGACCGCGCGCTGCGCCTCCTGGAGACAGCGGCCGACAGCGGTGGCACCGCGTCCGACCGGCTCGCCGACGCCGTCCGGTCCTTCGTCCGCTGGCACGCCGAGCGTCACACCACGGCCCGCGTGGTCCAGTACGAACTGGAGGCGCTCGGCGACGAGCACCGCGCGGAGATCGTGGCCCTGCGCAGGAAGAGCGACGCCGCGGTGCGCCGGATCATCAGCGAGGGGGTCCGGGCCGGCGAGTTCGACGTCCCCGACGTCCCGGGCACCACGCTCGCCGTGCTGTCCCTCTGCATCGACGTGGCGCGCTGGTTCAACGCGCAGGGCAGCCGGACTCCCGAGGAGGTCGGCACCCTTTACGCGGACCTCGTCCTGCGCATGGTGGGCGCCCAGAAGTGACGCCGGGCGCCCCCGCGGGCCCGGCGCACTCCGCACCGGCCCCGGACGGCGGCGCGCCTCAGAAGTAGTAGCGCGACACCGACTCCGCGACACAGGCCGGCTTGTCGCCGCCCTCGCGCTCGACGGTGACGAGGGCGGTCACCTGCACACCGCCCCCCGCCTCCTCGACGTCCTTGAGCACGGCCGTGGCGCGCAGCCGGGAGCCCACCGGGACGGTCGAGGGGAAGCGGACCTTGTTGGTCCCGTAGTTGATGCCCATCTTCGCGCCCTCGACCCGCAGGATCTGCGGGACGAGCACCGGCAGCAGAGACAGCGTCAGGTAGCCGTGCGCGATCGTCGTGCCGAACGGCCCGGCCGCGGCGCGCTCCGGGTCCACGTGGATCCACTGGTGGTCGCCGGTGGCCTCGGCGAACTGGTCGATCCTCTTCTGCTCGATCTCCAGCCAGTCGCTGTGACCGAGTTCCTGGCCCACCCCGTCCCGCAGTTCCTGTGCGGACGTGAAGATCTTCGGCTCTGCCATGTTCGTGGTCCCTGCCTTCCGGGCTGTCGGCCGCCCTCTCCGGGGCGATGTCTAAGCGCTTGCTCAGCATGGTTGGACCGCGCTTCCCTGTCAACGAGGGACCGCCCGGTTTCCGAAGTGGCGACAGGGGCCGAGGTGCGGCCATTAGGGTTCGGGGAGTGCCGCAGATCCCGCAGTCATACCAAGAACTCACCGTCGGCCAGCTCTCCGCCCGCAGCGGTGCCGCGGTGTCGGCCCTTCACTTCTACGAGTCCAAGGGGCTGATCAGCAGCAACCGGACCAGTGGCAACCAGCGTCGCTACACCAGGGACGCGCTGCGCCGTGTGGCGTTCGTCCGGGCGGCGCAGCGGGTGGGCATCCCCCTCGCCACCGTCAGGGAGGCGCTGGCCGAGCTGCCGGAGGAGCGCACGCCGAACCACGAGGACTGGGCCCGGCTCTCCAGGGCGTGGCGCTCGGAGCTCGACGAGCGGATCAAGCAGCTGGGGCGGCTGCGCGACCACCTCACCGACTGCATCGGCTGCGGGTGCCTGTCGCTGGACACCTGTGTGCTGTCCAATCCCGACGACGTCTTCGGTGACCGGCTGACCGGGTCGCGGCTCATGCCCGAGCGGGGTGCGGCGGACCGCACCTGAGCGAGGCCCCGCGCCGGGGGCCGGCCTGCTTGTTCCCCGCCCGTCAGGCCGCCGAGGCCAGCTCCCTCGTCCGCGCTCTTCTCGCCTCGGTCAGTGCCCCCGGTGTCAGGACGGGCCGGGGGACCACGATGCCGCACCCCGTGCAGACCGGTCCCGCCCACGGTTCGCGGTCCAGGTCCTGCCGCCAGACGATGCCTGTCCCCGTGCAGACCGGGCACGCCGCGCCGGGTTTCGCGCCCAGGGCCGAGATGAGCCGTCCCAGGACCTCGCCCAGAGGTGCGCTGGGATGGACCCCCGGGTCCTCGCAGTGTGCGATCCCGTTGCCGCCCCAGGTCCGCCTGTGCCAGTCGTCGAACGTTCCGGGCCTCCGCAGCCCGTCGTGCTTCTCGCGGCGCCGCCGCTCGGCGAAGCCCGCCTCGTAGGCGAGCCAGACGGCCCGCGCCTCCTCCAGTTCCTCCAGCGCCCGGACCAGCCGCCCCGGGTCGGGGGCCCTGTCCTCGGGTTCGATACCGTGCCGGGCGCACAGATGATCCCAGGTCGCCCGGTGACCGTAAGGGGCGAACCGCTCCAGGCATTTGCGCAGCGAGTACCGCCGCAAAGCCAGATCGCCCCGTGGATCGCGGACCTGTCTCGCAAGACTCCGGAAACCGGCCATGGCACTGCCACCTCCGTCGCTCGTACTTCGGCGTCAAGGGATGGACGTACGACTGCCCGGTTCGGCTCCATCCAAGGGTGAATTCCGTCCACGGAGTGAGATGGTCCACGTGAGGCCGTGCGGCGGCGTGTGACGATTCGGAAAAAGTGACTGATGTTCATCTTACCGGCGAGGCCTACCGCCAGTAACCTCCGGCGCATCGGCCACCCGGAGGAGCACGCATGCCCCCACGCACCCGCACGCTCAGAGCCGCCACAGTCGCGGCCGTTCTCGCTCTCGGTACGTCCCTGCTCGCCGCAGCGCCCGGCGCCGGGGCCGCGGAGCCGGAGCCCCTCGCCGTCACCGACCACTGCCTGGCCCAGTGTGCCGACATCCTGCCGCCCGGCGCGAACGGCAACGCCACGCTCGTGGAGATCCTCGGCAACAAGGCGTTCGGCACACACCCCGCGCACAGCGACGACCAGCTCGACCGCTACGACGCGCTGGTCGCCGGCCACACGGGCCTCACCGACCAGAAGCTGACCGACTTCTTCAACGACGCCTCCTTCGGGGTCGCCGCCGACCAGGTCGAGTCCACGACGAAGCCGCGCGAGGACGTCACGATCACCCGGGACAAGAAGAGCGGCGTCCCGCACATCAAGGGCACCACCCGCTACGGCACCGAGTTCGGCGCCGGGTTCGCCGCCGGGCAGGACCGGCTGTGGCTGATGGACCTCTTCCGGCACATCGGACGCGGCGAGCTGACGTCCTTCGCCGGGGGAGCACTCGCCAACCAGGGCCTGGAGCAGCAGTTCTGGCCGCAGGCCCCTTACACCGAGGCGGACCTCGAGGCCCAGGTCGAATGGATCAGGACCACGGAGGGCGCGCGGGGCGAGCAGGCGATGGCCGACGCGCAGGCCTACGTCGACGGCATCAACGCCTACCGGGTGAAGTCGAAGAACGGCCGCTACTTCCCGGGTGAGTACGTCCTCACCGGAAAGATCGACTCGATCACCAACGTCGGCGAGATCCAGCCGTTCGAGCTCACCGACCTGATCTCGATCGCCTCGGTCGTCGGCGGGCAGTTCGGCGGGGGAGGGGGCGGCGAGGTCCAGGCAGCGCTCTCGCTGCTCGCCGCCCAGCAGAAGTACGGGGTCCAGGAGGGCACCCGGGTCTGGGAGTCCTTCCGCCAGCGCAACGACCCCGAGGCCGTCCTCACCGTCCACGACGGCACCTCGTTCCCGTACGCGGGCAAGCCCGACAACGCCCGGGGCACCGCCCTTCCCGACCCGGGCTCGGTCACCCCCGAACCGCTGATCTACGACCGCACCGGCTCGGCCGGCACCGGCGCCAAGGCCCCCGTGAAGGCGCCCGCCGCCCTCGCCCCGCTCCAGGGCATGTACGACGACGGCGTGATCCCGGAGGGTTCGCTGCCCGGATCCGGTGAGGGCGCCCAGAAGCGCGGGATGTCCAACGCCCTCCTGGTCTCCGGCAAGCACACCGCGAGCGGCAACCCGGTCGCCGTGATGGGCCCCCAGACCGGTTACTTCGCCCCGCAGCTGATGATGCTCCAGGAGCTCCAGGGCCCCGGGATCAGCGCCCGCGGTGTCTCCTTCGCGGGTGTCGGCATGTACATCCAGATGGGCCGCGGCCAGGACTACGCCTGGAGCGCGACCTCCGCCGCCCAGGACATCACCGACACCTACGCGGTCGAGCTGTGCGAACCCGACGGCTCCGCGCCCACGAAGAGTTCCACGCACTACCGCGCCGACGGCGCCTGCAAGGCCATGGAGAAGCTGGAGCGCACCAACTCCTGGAAGCCCACCGTCGCCGACTCCACCGCCAAGGGCTCCTACCGCATGCAGGTCTGGCGCACCGACCACGGCATCGTCAGCCACCGTGCCACGGTGGGCGGAAAGCCTGTCGCGTACACCTCGCTGCGCACCACCTACCGGCACGAGGCCGACTCGATCATCGGCTTCCAGATGCTCAACGACCCCGCGGTCGTGACCGACGCCGCCTCCTTCCAGCAGGCGGCGAGCAACATCGACTACGCCTTCAACTGGTTCTACGCCGACTCGCGCACCACGGCCTTCTACAACAGCGGCATGAACCCGGTGCGCGCCGCCGGGGTGGACGCCGCCCTGCCGGTCAAGGCCGAAGAGGCGTACGAGTGGCGGGGCTTCGACCCGGCGGCCAACACCACCGACTACACCCCCTTCGCCGAGCACCCGCACTCCAGCGGCCAGGACTACTACATCTCCTGGAACAACCGTCAGGCCAAGGACTACTCCACCGCCGCGTTCGGCTTCGGCGCCGTACACCGGGGCGACCTGCTCGACGACAGGGTGTCCGCGCTGGTGGCGGCCGGCGGGGTGACCCGCGCGTCCCTCACCCGCGCCATGGAGGAGGCCGCCCTCACCGACCTGCGAGGCGAGCAGCTGCTGCCCGAACTCCTGAAGGTGCTGCGCTCCCAGCCGGTCACCGACCCGGCGCTCGACGCGGTGGTCCAGCAGCTCGACTCCTGGCGGGCCGCCGGCGCACAGCGCAAGGAGACCAGCCCCGGATCGCACACGTACACGCACGCCGACGCGGTACGGATCATGGACGCGTGGTGGCCGAAGCTGGTCGAGGCGGAGTTCCGTCCCGGCCTCGGCGACGGCCTCTACACGGCGCTGACCGCGAACCTCGCCACCGACGAGTCCCCCGCGGCCAGCCACGGACCGAGCGGGGCGCACAGCGGATCCGCGTTCCAGTACGGCTGGTGGGGCTTCGCCGACAAGGACCTGCGCCAGGTCCTCGGCCAGTCGGTCAAGGGCCCCCTGGCGAAGACGTACTGCGGCGGGGGCGACCTGAGCGCCTGCCGTTCCGCGCTGCTCAGCACCCTGAAGGAGGCGGCGGCCGCACCCGTAACCACGGTCTATCCGGGTGACGACAGCTGCAAGGCCGGCGAGCAGTGGTGCACCGACTCGATCGTGCACCGTCCGCTGGGCGGGATCTCGCAGAAGTCGATCCACTGGCAGAACCGCCCGACGTACCAGCAGGTCGTGGAGTTCCCCTCGCACCGCTGAGTCCGCCCGGCGGCCTCGACCGCCCTGCGGGCCGGGTTCCCCCGGCGCGCAGGGCGGTCCCGGCCCTCACCGGTACAGCAGATGTTCCTTCCGCGTCTTCCGGAACGCGGCGAGGTCGGCGGCCCAGGCACCCACCACCTCGTCCGTGTCCGCTCCCGCGTCGATCATCGTGCGGACCCGGGTGTTGCCCGTGAGCTTGTCGATCCAGTTGTCCGCCCGCCACGCGAATCCGCTCCACGTCCGCTTCGCCGTGACCAGCAGAGCGATACCGGTGCGTACGGGGTCGAACGCCTCCCGGTCCTGGACGTGCACCTGCACCCCGCCGACCGTCCTTCCCTGGAACTTGGAGAACGTCGGCGCGAAGTACGCCTCGCGGAAGGCCACTCCGGGCAGGTCCAGCGCGTTCGCGGCCGCCGCCCACCGGTGGTCGACGCCCTCCGCGCCCAGCAGTTCGAAGGGCCGCGTCGTGCCCCGGCCCTCGGAGAGGTTCGTCCCCTCGAACAGGCAGGTCCCGGAGTAGACCACCGCCGTCTCCGGCGTCGGCATGTTGGGGCTGGGCGGCACCCACGGCAGCCCCGTGGCGTCGAAGAAGTCCGCACGCCGCCACCCGGACATCTTCACGACGTCCAGCTCCACCGGACGGTCCGCCAGGAACTCCGCGTTGAAGAGGAGCGCCAGCTCCGCCACCGTCATGCCGTGCGCCTGGGAGATCTCCCGGCGTCCCACGAAGGTCGCGAAGGCCGGATCGAGCACGGGCCCCAGGGCCGCCCTGCCGGTGACCGGGTTGGGCCGGTCCAGGACGACGAGGCGCTTGCCCGCGAGCGCCGCCGCCTCCATGCAGTCGTACAGGGTCCAGATGTAGGTGTAGAACCGGGAGCCGGCGTCCTGGATGTCGAAGACCACCGTGTCCACACCGGACGCCGTGAAGACGTCGGCCAGCGGCTGCCCGCTCTTCAGATACGTGTCGTAGACCGGCAGCCCGGTCGCCGGGTCGTCGTACCGCCCCTCCGAACCGCCGGCCTGCGCGGTCCCCCGGAAGCCGTGCTCGGGGCCGAAGACCGCCGTCAGGTTCACCCGCTCGTCGGGGTGCATCACGTCGACGATGTGCCGGACGTCGGTGGTGATCCCCGTCGGGTTGGTGACGACGCCCACCTTCTGCCCGGCGAGCAGCCGGTACCCGTCGGCGGCCAGCCGGTCGAAGCCGGTACGGACCCGGGCACGCCCGGCTCCGTGGCCGGCGGCCACGGCCGTCCCCGGCCCGGCGGCGGTCGTCGCGAGGGCCCCCATCGCACCGCCGGCAGCCAGCAAACCACGCCTGGACAGGGTCATTCCGCTACCTCCATGATCGCGTCGACTGTCATGGTCACGCACGCTAGCGCGGGTGCGGGCCACACGGAACGGCCACGACTGGGCAGATTCCCAGTCCTGCCCCGAACCCCTTCCCCGATCACATACCGACTGGTTAGTCTGCCGAGGAGGACGGCTGAGAGAGGCGGGATCGATGAGTACGGTGCAGGGCGCTGGCGTAGTGGTGACCGGAGCCGGGGGCGGGATCGGAGCCGCTCTGGCCCGGAGATTCGCCGCGGAGGGCGCGCGGGTCGTCGTCAACGACCTGGACGGCGGCCGGGTGGAGGCGCTCGCCGAGGAGATCGGCGGCACCGTCGTCGCCGGGGACGCCTCCGGCATCGTGGACGCCGCTCGCGAGGCCCTCGGCGGCACGGTCGACGTCTACTGCGCCAACGCCGGCCTCGCGTCGGGCGGGGACGCCTTCGCCGAGGAGGACGTCTGGGCCGCGGCCTGGGACGTCAACGTCATGTCCCATGTGCGCGCGGCCAGGGCGCTGCTGCCGGACTGGCTGGAGCGGGGGAGCGGCCGCTTCGTGTCCACCGCCTCGGCCGCCGGGCTGCTGACGATGATCGGCGCCGCCCCGTACAGCGTCACCAAGCACGGAGCCGTCGCCTTCGCGGAGTGGCTCTCGCTGACCTACCGGCACCGCGGCGTGAAGGTTCACACGATCTGCCCCCAGGGCGTGCGCACCGACATGCTCACGGCCGCCGGTACCGCGGGCGACCTCGTGCTCGCGCCCACCGCGATCGAGCCGGAGGCCGTCGCCGACGCCCTGTTCGAAGCCATGGAACAGGACCGCTTCCTGGTCCTGCCGCACCCCGAGGTTGCCGGCTACCACCGTGCCCGCGCCAAGGACCCCGACCACTGGCTCGGCAGCATGAACCACCTGCAGCAGAAGTGGGAGGAAGCCGGAGCATGACCGACTCGATCTACGCGGCGAAGCCCTGGACGGCCCTCCTCAGTGAGGCGCAGCTCGCCCCCGTGCACCCCGCCGAGACCGTGGTCCACGCCTTCCGGGCGGCCGTCGGGCGCGCCCCGGAGCACACCGCCCTCGCCTATTTCGACGGACGCCTCAGCTACCGCGAGACCGACGGACTGTCGGACTCCGTTGCAGGGCACCTCGCCGCCGAGGGGCTGCGGCGCGGCGACCGCGTGGCGATCATGCTCCAGAACACCCCGCACTTCGTCCTCGCGCTGCTCGGCGCGTGGAAGGCCGGGGCGACCGTCGTCCCGCTCAACCCGATGTACAAGTCCGGCGAGGTCGGTCACGTACTGAAGGACGCCGAGGTCACCGCGCTGATCTGCTCCGACCGCGCCTGGGAGTCCTACCTCCGGGCCACCGCCGAGGCCGCCCCGAGCGTGACGATCGCACTCACCGCCTGCGAGCTCGACCTCCAGTCGGCCGACGACCCGCGCGTGCTCGGCTTCGGACGGCTCCCCGCGCCCGGCCCCGACGACCTGGCCCGCGACCTGGTGGCCGTGGCGCGCGGCGGACTCGCCGCGCCGGCCGGCCGCGAGCTCACCTCGGGGGACACGGCCCTCATCAGCTACACCTCCGGGACGAGCGGCACCCCGAAGGGAGCCATGAACTCCCACGGCAACATCATGGTCAACGCCGAGCGGCAGCGGGCGGGCCACCCCATCGACGAGGGCTCCGCCTACTTCGCCCTCGCCCCGCTCTTCCACATCACCGGCATGGTGTGCCAGCTCGCCGCCTGCGTCGCCAACGCGGGCACCCTGGTCCTGGCCTACCGCTTCGAGGCGAGCGTCGTCCTGGAGGCCTTCGCGGAGCACCGGCCGGCCTACACCGTGGGGCCGTCGACCGCCTTCATGGCGCTCGCGGCGCACCCGGATGCCACCCGGGACCACTTCGCCTCCTTCGAGGTCATCTCCTCGGGCGGCGCGCCCCTCCCGCCCGCGCTGGTCGAGAAGTTCCGCGACGGCTTCGGCCCGTACATCCGCAACGGCTACGGACTCACGGAGTGCACCGCGCCCTGCGCCTCGGTCCCGCCCGAGCACGAGGCGCCCGTGGACCCGGTCTCCGGAACCCTCTCCGTCGGCGTCCCGGGACCCGACACCGTGGTCAGGATCATCGACGAGAAGGGCGACGACGTCCCCTTCGGTGAGCAGGGCGAGATCGCCGTGCGAGGGCCGCAGGTCGTCTCCGGCTACTGGAACCTGCCCGAGGCCACCGAGGCCGCCTTCCCCGACGGTGAGCTGCGCACCGGGGACATCGGCTTCATGGACACGGCGGGCTGGCTCTACGTCGTGGACCGCAAGAAGGACATGATCAACGCCTCCGGCTTCAAGGTCTGGCCCCGGGAGGTCGAGGACGTCCTCTACACCCACCCGGCGGTCCGTGAGGCGGCCGTCGTGGGCGTTCCCGACGCCTACCGCGGGGAGACGGTACGTGCCTACGTCAGCCTGCGGCCGGGCGCCGGGGCCGAACCGGGCGAGCTGAGCGCCTACTGCAAGGAACGGCTCGCCGCGTACAAGTACCCGCGTGAGGTGGAGATCCTGACCGAGCTCCCGAAGACGGCGAGTGGGAAGATCCTCAGGCGGGAACTGCGTTCCCCCCGGTAGAACAGTTCACGCACGGTACGAGAGGGCAGGTGGCGGCAATGGCCAAGGCGACGGACGGGGACGGTGCGCCCGTCCCCCAGAGGCTGCTGGCCGCCGCCACCCGGCTCTTCGCGGAGCGCGGCTACGACCGCACCTCCGTCCAGGAGATCGTCGAGGCGGCGGGCGTCACCAAAGGCGCGCTCTACCACTACTTCGGCTCCAAGGAGGACCTCCTCCACGAGGTCTACGCCCGGGTGCTGCGGCTCCAGCAGGAGCGGCTCGACGCCTTCGCGAACGCGGAGGCGCCGGTCGAGCGGCGGTTGCGCGACGCCGCGGCGGACGTGGTCGTCACCACCATCGAGAACCTCGACGACGCCTCGATCTTCTTCCGCTCCATGCACCACCTGAGCCCGGAGAAGAACAAGCAGGTACGGATCGAGCGCCGCCGCTACCACGAGCGCTTCCGGGCCCTGATCGAGGAAGGGCAGCGGGCCGGGGTGTTCTCCACGGCGACCCCGGCCGACCTGGTGGTCGACTACCACTTCGGCTCGGTCCACCACCTGTCCACCTGGTACAGCCCGGACGGCCCCCTCAGCCAGCAGGAGGTCGCGGACCACCTGGCCGACCTGCTGCTGAGGGCCCTGCGCCCCTGACGGCGTCCCCGGCGCCCGCCCGGCCGTCGGCCAGCTGCTCCAGCAGCGCCCCGGCCGCCGGATCGCGCGGTGCGGGGGACCGGCCCACCCGCACCACCGTCCGCCCCGGATCGGGCTGACGGACGCTGATGCACGGCAGCCCGCCCTCCTCACCGATACGGCGTGGCACGATCGCCCCGCCGATCCCCGTCCTGACGAGATCGACGAGCAGCCGGATCTGGGTGACGTCGCAGGTGATCGCGCGTTCCAGACCGCAATGGTCGGCCAGCCTGCGCACGGCGGTCTCCAGACCGGTGCCCGCCCGGAAGTCCACGAACGGTTCGTCGGCGAGATCCCTGATCAGCGTGCGCCCGGCGCTCGCCAGCGGATGGCCCGGTGCGGTGATCAGCACGAGCTCCTCGTGCCAGGTGGCGAACGCGGTGATCCATGGAAGCGACGGGCAGGAGGGTCTACTGAACCACGGCATGGCGGAGGACTACGAGATACCGCTGGAGCAGTTCCCGGTCGAGTCCGTCGGCCTCTGACAGCGCCCCGCGTGTCCGATATACGGACTGTGCTGTCCGAATCCCGCCCTTGACGGTACGCGGACATTCCTTGAGCATCGGGGGCGCACTGGCACCGCCAGCTCCAGGCCCCGGTCGTGCACGGCCGGGGACCCCCGCACGTTCCGTCAGTCCCCGAACGGAATCCGGAGCCTTCGATGAACCTCGCCCGCCTCAGATCAATTCCCGTGGCCGCGCTCGCGGCCGCCGCCCTGCTGACGACCGCGGCCCCGGCCGTCCAGGCCGCTCCCGCGGCCGTCGCCGCGGCCCCCGACATCCCGCTCGCCAACGTCAAGGCGCACCTCACCCAGTTCCAGTCGATCGCCACCGCCAACGGCGGCAACAGGGCCCACGGGCGCGCCGGTTACAAGGCCTCGGTCGACTACGTGAAGGCCGAGCTGGACGCCGCCGGATACACCACGGCGCTCCAGCAGTTCACCTCCGGCGGCGCCACCGGATACAACCTGATCGCCGACTGGCCCGGCGGGGACCCCAACCAGGTCCTCATGGCCGGCTCCCACCTCGACTCGGTGACCTCGGGCGCCGGGATCAACGACAACGGCTCCGGATCGGCGGCCGTGCTGGAGACCGCCCTCGCCGTCTCACGGGCGCAGCTCGCACCGGACAAGCACCTGCGCTTCGCCTGGTGGGGCGCCGAGGAGCTGGGGCTCGTCGGATCGAAGTACTACGTCAACAACCTGGCCACCACCGAGCGCGCCAAGCTCGCCGGCTACCTCAACTTCGACATGATCGGCTCGCCCAACCCCGGCTACTTCGTCTACGACGACGACCCGGTGATCGAGCAGACCTTCAAGGACTACTACGCCGGTCTGTCGATACCCACGGAGATCGAGACCGAGGGCGACGGCCGTTCCGACCACGCCCCGTTCAAGAACGTGGGCGTGCCGGTGGGCGGACTCTTCTCCGGCGCGGACTACACGAAGACCAGCGCCCAGGCCCAGAAGTGGGGCGGCACCGCCGGCCAGGCCTTCGACCGCTGCTACCACTCGTCGTGCGACACGGCCACGAACATCAACGACACGGCCCTGGACCGCAACAGCGACGCGGTGGCCCACGCGGTGTGGGCCCTGTCCGCCGGGACGGTCACCCCGCCCACCGGAACCGTCTTCAGCAACGCCGCCAACGTGGCCGTGCCCGACAACGGTGCCGCGGTGACCTCCTCGGTCGCGGTCACCGGCCGAACGGGTAACGCCCCGTCCGCGCTCCAGGTCGGGGTCGACATCAAGCACACCTACCGCGGCGACCTCGTCGTCGACCTGCTCGCACCCGACGGGACCGCGTACCGCCTGAAGAACTCCAGCAGCAGCGACTCGGCCGACAACGTGATCGCGACGTACACGGTCAACGCGTCGAGCGAGACCGCCAACGGGACCTGGAAGCTGCAGGTGCGGGATGTCGCCGCGCAGGACACCGGCTACGTCGACAGCTGGCAGCTCACCTTCTGACCCGCGGCCGGGGCCCGTGCGCGGCATCCGTGCACGGGCCCCGCAGCCCGAACCCGCCGGGGAGGCGCCGCACCCGGCGCCTCCCCGCACCGGGTCAGAGGTACTTCTTGATCTCGCGCCGCGCCAGCGACCGCTGGTGCACCTCGTCGGGTCCGTCCGCCAGCCGCAGCGTCCGGGCCGAGGACCAGAGCTCGGCCAACGGGAAGTCCTGACTGACCCCGCCGGCGCCGTACAGCTGCACCGCCCGGTCGAGGATGTCGCAGACCGCGCGCGGTGTGGCGATCTTGATCGCCTGGATCTCCGTGTGCGCCCCGCGGTTGCCCACCGTGTCCATCAGCCAGGCCGTCTTCAGCACCAGCAGCCGCAGTTGCTCCACCGTCACCCGGGCGTCCGCGATCCAGTTCTGCACGACGCCCTGCTGGGCGAGCGGCTTGCCGAAGGCCGTACGTGCCACGGCCCGACGGCACATCAGCTCGATCGCGCGCTCGGCCATTCCGATCAGCCGCATGCAGTGGTGGATGCGTCCCGGACCCAGCCGCGCCTGCGCGATGGCGAAGCCGCCGCCCTCCTCGCCGATCAGGTTCGCGGCGGGCACCCGTACGTCGCCGAAGACGACCTCGGCGTGGCCGCCGTGGGGGTGGTCCTCGTAGCCGTACACCCGCATCGCGCGGCGCACCTCGAGGCCCGGGGTGTCACGCGGGACGAGGATCATGGACTGCTGGCGGCGGATGTCCTCGTTGTCCGGGTCGGTCTTGCCCATCACGATGAAGACCGCGCAGTCCGGGTTCATCGCCCCGGAGATGTACCACTTGCGCCCGTTGATCACATAGGAGTCGCCGTCGCGCGTGATGCGGGTCTCGATGTTCGTCGCGTCCGACGAGGCCACCTCCGGCTCCGTCATCGCGAAGGCCGAGCGGATCTCCCCGGCCAGCAGCGGCTCCAGCCACTGCTTCCGCTGCTCCTCGGAGCCGAACTGGGAGAGCACCTCCATGTTCCCGGTGTCCGGGGCCGCGCAGTTCAGCGCCGTCGGGGCCAGGTGCGGGCTGCGGCCGGTGATCTCCGCCAGCGGGGCGTACTGCAGGTTCGTCAGCCCCGCCCCGTACTCCGCGTCCGGGAGGAAGAGGTTCCACAGCCCCCGCCCGCGCGCCTCCGCCTTGAGGTCCTCCACGATCCGCGGGGTGTCCCAGGGGGACGCCAGGAGCGCGCGCTGATGCTCGGCGACCTCCTCGGCGGGGTGGACGTGCTCGTCCATGAACGCGAGCAGCTTCGTGCGCAGCTCTTCGGTACGTGCGTCGAATGCGAAGTCCACGGGGTGATCAGCCTTCCTGGAGGGTGGTGAGGCCGTGCGCGATGAAGACGGGGACCAGGTCGCCGATGCGGTCGAAACCGGCTCCGACGGTCTGGCCCAGGGTGTAGCGGTAGTGGATGCCCTCGAGGATCACGGCGAGCTTGAACCACGCGAACGCCGTGTACCAGGCGATGGCCGAGGTGTCGCGGCCGGAGCGGGCGGCGTAGCGCTCGATCAGCTCGGCCGGGCCCGGGTGGCCTGCGGCACCGCTCGTGGTGGAGACGGGCGACTCGGGCAGCCCCAGGTCGGAGCTGTACATCACCAGCAGGCCGAGGTCGGTCAGCGGGTCGCCGAGCGTGGACATCTCCCAGTCCAGGACCGCCTTGATCCGGTCGTCCCGGCCGATCAGCACGTTGTCCAGGCGGTAGTCCCCGTGCACGACGGTCGGCGCGGGGGAGGCGGGGAGCGCACGGCCGAGCGCGGCGTGCAGCTCGTCGATCCCGGCCAGTTCCCGGTTGCGTGAGGCGTCCAGCTGCTTGCCCCAGCGCCGCAACTGCCGGTCCAGGAAGCCCTCCGGGCGCCCGAAGTCGCCCAGGCCGACGGCCGCCGGTTCGACGGCGTGCAGGTCCACCAGGGTGTCCACGAGCCCCAGCACGACGGCCCTCGTACGCTCGGCACCGAGCGGGGCGAGCTGCTCGGCGGTGCGGTAGGGCGTGCCCTCGACGTACTCCATGACGTAGAAGGGCGAGCCGATGACCGCGTCGTCCTCGCACAGCAGGAGGGTCTCGGGCACCGGGACCGCCGTGGAGTGGAGCGCGCTGATCACCCGGTGCTCACGCTTCATGTCGTGCGCGGTGGCGAGCACGTGCCCCAGGGGAGGCCGGCGCACGACCCACTGTCCGGAGCCGTCGGTGACGACGTAGGTGAGGTTCGAGCGGCCGCCCTCGATCACCCGGGCGTCGAGCGGTCCGTTCACCAGCCCCGGCCGCTCACGGTCGAGATGGCCGCGCAGCAGGTCGAGATCGAGACCTGGCGGGTGGACTGGGCTCATGGGGCGCACCTCCGGGGCTGTCGAACGGTCGGAACCATGATGCCGACCAGTCGGTATGTCGTCCAGTGTCCGCCCGGAATCCGAGGAGTGATCTCCGGCTCCCCGCTCCGGTCGCCGCAGGAGTTGCGGGGGCCCGGGCCCGCCCTGATGGTCGGAGGATGAAGGCGATCAGCTACAGCAGGTACGGCTCGGCCGACGTCCTGGAGTACGGCGAGCGGCCCGACCCGAAGGTAGGGCCCGACTCGGTCCTGGTGAAGGTGCGGGCGGCCGCCGTGAACCCGGTCGACTGGAAGGCCCGTGAAGGCTATCTTCAGGCGGGTCTGGAAGCGGTCTTCCCCGTCATCCCCGGCTGGGACGTCTCCGGTGTCGTGGTCCAGCCCGGCGCCGCCGTCGACGAGTTCGCGGTGGGGGACGAGGTCATCGGCTACGTCCGCGAGGACTTCCTCTCGCGCGGCACCTTCGCCGAGTACGTCGCCGCCCCCGTGCGCACCCTCGCCCGCAAGCCCCTGAGCATCGGCTTCGAGGAGGCGGCGGGCCTTCCGCTGTGCGGGCTCACCGCGCACCAGGTGCTGCACCGCACCCTGAGGATCCAGGAGGGCGAGACCGTGCTCGTCCACGCGGCCGCCGGAGGGGTCGGCTCGCTCGCCGTCCAGCTCGCCCGGCACGCGGGCTGCCGCGTCATCGGCACGGCGGGACCCCACAACCACGACTACGTGACCCGGCTGGGCGGCGAACCCGTGGAGTACGGCGACGGACTCGCCGCCCGGCTCCGGGACCTCGTCCCCGGCGGCTTCGACGCGGCGTTCGACACGGTCGGCGGGGAGGCGCTCCGCGTCTCCGCCGAGACCCTGGCGCCCGAGGGCCGGCTCGCGTCCATCGCCGACGCCGAGGTCTTCTCCTACGGCGGGCACTACGCCTTCGTGCGCCCCGACGCCGAGGACCTCGCCCACCTCGCGGGACTCGCCGAGCAGGGCATCGTCTCCGTCCACGTGGACCAGGTCTTCACCCTGGAGCAGGCCGCAGACGCCTACCGGCTCAACGAACAGGGACGCACCCGCGGCAAGATCGTCGTCACGGTGCCCTGGGACGACTGAGTCCTCCGGCGGACCGAGCCCGTGCGGACCGGACAGCCGGCGTCACTCAGAACAGCGTCGCGGCGGCGAACACCGCGAGCGCGACCGTGCACGCGACCGCCGCCAGGGCGTGGCGGGGCGGCAGCGGCGCGGGTTCGGCCGTCCCCATGCGCGTCACCCGGCGGTGCGCCACCGCGAGGAAGCCCAGCCAGGCCAGCAGGCTCGCGGCCACCGCGAGGACCGCGGGCCCGGTCACCCCGCCGACCAGTGCCTGGCGCACCCCCAGCACGGCCACCACGGTGCACGCCAGGGTGGTGCGGCGCCAGGCCAGCCGCGTCCGCTCGGGCTGCAGTCCGGGATCCCGGACCTGGCCGGTCACCGGCCCTCCCATCCGAACACGACCACCACCACCATCGCGACCGCCACCACCGCGACCACGAGGCTGAGCAGCGTGGGGAACCGCGACGCGGGCAGGTCCTCGCCGCGCCGCATCGCGCGCTCGCACCGTACCCAGTGGTTGACGGCCCGCAGTGCGCAGAGCACCCCGGCGGCCAGCAGTCCGAGGGCCAGGCCCGCGCGGATGCCCCAGGCCAGCCCGGGCAGGAACTGGTCGACCGCGAAGCCGCCGCCGATGAGTGCGAGAGCCGTCCGGATCCAGGCGAGGAAGGTGCGCTCGTTGGCGAGGGAGAAGCGGTAGTCCGGGGTGTCGCCCTCCTCGCGGATCCGCTCCGGGGCGAACCACAGCCGCAGTCCGCGCGTGAAGTCGCTCACGCGGTGGGCCCCGCACCGCCACCGGCCCGGAACCTCCGGAGCCGGTGGTAGGCAGCCAGGCCGTCCGGCACCCACGGCCGGTCGTCCAGCCGGCCCTCCAGCTCGGCGTCGGTCAGGAAGTCGTACTGGTCGACCTCCTCCACCTGGGGCCGTACGGGCAGGTCGCAGCGCACCTCGTAGACGTACGACCACCAGCTGTGCCCGGTGCCGCCGTCCTCGTAGAGGAACTTGAAGAGCGGAGTGGGGCGGGGGAGGCCCGACACCCCCAGCTCCTCCTCCGCCTCGCGCAGCGCCGCCTCGTCGTACGACTCGCCCGCGCCCACCACCCCGCCGACGAACATGTCGTGGTGCGAGGGGAAGACCATTTTGGTGGCCGTCCTCCGGTGGACGAACAGCCGGCCCGCCGCGTCCCTCGCCTCGATGAAGACGGCGCGGTGGCGCAGGCCCCGCGCGGTCGCCTCCCCGCGGGGTGCCTGCCCCACGACCTCGTCGTTCTCGTCGACAATGTCCAGGATCTCGTCAGCCGGAGTCATGAGGCCCATCCAACATCAACCGGTCGGCGGCCGTGGAACCGTGCCGCTCCTTGCCCTCCGGCATCGCGGGGTGCAGCCCCAGCAGCACGATCCCCGTCACGATCGCCGCCAGCCCGGCCGCCTGCCAGGCCAGCGCCCCGGTGTCCGTGCGCACCTGGTCGCCGAGGAAGCCGATCCCGCAGACGATCCCCGCCAGTGGCTGCGCGGCGGTCAGTGCCGGGAGCGACATCCGCAGCGGGCCCGCCTCGAACGCGCTCTGGACGAGGATCAGGCTGGTCACCCCCATGACGACGAGCGCGTAGGGCTGCCAGCCGGAGAACAGGGCGCCCCAGCCGCCCTCGTCGAACCGCAGGGCGCAGACACGGGTCAGCGCGTCCTGCAGGCCGTAGAGCAGTCCACCCGCCAGCCCCAGCATGGCGGGTGCCCACGGCGTGCGCGGGTGCCGGGCGAAGGCGGTCAGCGTCAGCGCGAGCCCCACCACCACACCGATCACCAGCCAGTGCCGCAACGGCTCCGTCACCGCCTCGCCGCCGCGCGGCTCGCCGGCCAGCAGGAACGCGGTGACACCGCCGGCCAGGAGCCAGAGGCCGCCCCAGCCCTGGCGTCCCAGACGCTGGCCGGTGAAGAAGCGCGCCAGCGCCAGGGCGAACAGCAGATTGGTGGCCAGCAGGGGTTCGACGACGGACACCTCGCCCCGTCCGAGCGCGAGCGCCCCCAGGGCCATGCCGCAGATCATCAGGCCGATGCCGGCCAGCCAGCTCGGCACCCTCATCAGGTCCAGCAGCAGCCGGGGGGAGAGGAAATCGCTCTGCGGCGCGCGGCGTGCCGCGTCCTGCTGCAGGACGAAACCGAAACCCGTGCAGCACGCGGCGCCCACGGAGAGCAGGATTACCAGCAAGGACACGGTCCGACGATAGCCCCGCGGCGGTACGGGAGGCGTGAAGCCGCCGTCGCCCGGACGGTTGACGTGAGGGGCGGCCGCTGCCCAAGATCTGACGCACCAGTAACTTCTTACCGGGCCGTGACCCGCGCCGGGCCGCCCCGCATGCCCCGAAGGACGGAACCCCATGGCGTACGACGCTGATGTGATCGTGATCGGGGCTGGGCTCGCGGGGCTGGTGGCCACCGCCGAGCTCGTCGACGCGGGCCGCACGGTGATCCTGCTCGACCAGGAGCCCGAGCAGTCCATGGGTGGCCAGGCGCACTGGTCCTTCGGCGGACTCTTCCTCGTCGACTCGCCCGAACAGCGCCGGATGCGCGTCAAGGACAGCCGTGAACTGGCCCTCCAGGACTGGTACGGCACGGCCGGCTTCGACCGCGAGGAGGACCACTGGCCACGGCGGTGGGCCGAGGCGTACGTCGACTTCGCGGCGGGGGAGAAGCGGTCCTGGCTGCACGCCCAGGGGCTGCGGCTCTTCCCCGTCGTCGGCTGGGCGGAACGCGGCGGCTACGACGCGACGGGCCACGGCAACTCCGTCCCCCGCTTCCACATCACCTGGGGCACCGGCCCCGGCGTCGTCGCCCCCTTCGAGCGGAGGGTCCGCGAGGGGATGGCGAAGGGCCTGGTCCAGGCACGCTTCCGTCACAGGGTGACCGGCCTCGGCCGCTCGGCCGGAGAGGTCGACACGGTCACCGGCGAGATCCTGGAGGAGAGCGGCGCCGAGCGGGGCACCGCGAGCAGCCGCGAGACCAGCGGCGCGTTCGAGCTCAGGGCGCAGGCCGTGATCGTCACCTCCGGGGGCATCGGGGGCAACCACGACCTCGTGCGCGCCCAGTGGCCCGCGCGGCTGGGCACCCCGCCGGAGAAGATGCTCTCCGGGGTCCCCGCCCACGTCGACGGGCTGATGCTGGGCATCGCCGAGAAGGCGGGCGCCCACCACATCAACCGCGACCGGATGTGGCACTACACCGAGGGCATCGAGAACTGGAACCCGATCTGGGACAAGCACGGCATCCGCATCCTGCCCGGCCCGTCCTCCCTCTGGCTGGACGCCCGCGGCAAGCGGCTCCCGGTCCCGCTGTTCCCCGGCTTCGACACGCTGGGCACCCTCGAACACATCATGAGGTCCGGCCACGGCTACACCTGGTTCGTCCTCGACCGGAAGATCATCGGCAAGGAGTTCGCCCTCTCGGGCTCCGAGCAGAACCCGGACCTGACCGGGAAGTCGGTGCGCGACGTGATCGGCAGGGCCCGCGCCGACGTCCCCGGACCGGTGCAGGCGTTCATGGACAAGGGCGTGGACTTCGTCGTCGAGAAGGACCTCGGCGCGCTCGTACGGGGGATGAACGCGCTCACCGGGCAAGCACTGATCGACGAGGACGACCTGCGCCGCGAGATCACCGCCCGGGACCGCGAGGTCGCCAACCCCTTCACCAAGGACCTCCAGATCACTGCGATCAACGGCGCCCGCTCCTACCTGGGGGACAAGCTGATCCGCACGGCGAAGCCGCACCGCATCCTCGACCCCGCGGCCGGCCCCCTGATCGCCGTGCGGCTCAACATCCTGACCCGCAAGTCACTCGGAGGCCTGGAGACGGACCTGTCCTCCCGTGTGCTGACCGAGGACGGCACGCCGCTGGCCGGGGTGTACGCGGCGGGGGAGGCGGCGGGCTTCGGCGGCGGCGGGGTGCACGGCTACCGGTCGCTGGAGGGCACGTTCCTGGGCGGCTGCATCTTCTCCGGCCGGGCCGCGGGCCGGGCGGCGGCGAAGGCGGTCGGCTGACGGTCCCGTCCGACGGCCGGCGCCTACGTGACGGGCGCCGGCCCTCAGGCGAGCCGCTCCACCACCCGGAACCGCTCCGCCACGATCATCGTCCCGTCGTCCACGGTGAAACCGGGGTCCCCCAGCGCCTCCCGCATCTCCTCGCTGTGCCAGAACACCTCGTGCCCCGCCCGCCACTCGGCCACGGACGCGTACCCCTCGCCCTCGTCGAGGGCGTGCTGCAACCCCACCGACCCCAGCGGCAGCACGCGCACCTCCGTGACCTCGACGACGGCGACCTCCCGCCCGTCGGAGTCGATGACCGCGGACCGCTCACCCACCGGCGGCAGTTCCTCCCGCTCGGCCTCGTACTCGGCGAGCAGCCCGGAGGTGGAGACCTTCTCGCCCGAGAGCACGGCCGCCACCAACCGGTCGCGCAGCGGCCCGGGGAATGCGAGCAGGAAGGGCTTGAGCGGTTCACGGTTGTCCATGGCGGCAGTGTGGCACGCGTCACCCCTGCCCCGTCCGTCACTCCCGTAGGCGGCCCGCGAACTGCGTGAACGGCGTGGCCCGCACCTCCATGGGCGTCAACCGCCTTGCGGACGAACCCAGTTGGGGCAGGGTCGGCCTTGACTCCGAGCCTTGCCTACCGCTTTGCTGTGCGCGACCGTCTGCTCGCACAGCGCATCGGAATGTGCTGATCCCATGTCGAAGTCGAAAAGGAATCCTGCGGATGTCTCCGCCTCCGCCGCCCCTGGGCCGTTCCCGACGCAAGGGCGGGCGCTCGGACCACGTCTTCGACCCGGCACTCGTAGACAGGGAACTCGTCGACGTACGCGTTCAGTTCGCCCAAGGCCGGTGGACCCGGGCGCGCTCCCTGCTGGTCGCGACGGGCACCGACTGGGACCGCCGCGGCCACCGGCTCCTCGCCCTCGCCGCCGTGCCCTCCGCCGCCGGCTGGGCGGCCGACTGGCTGCTCGCCGAGCCCGACAGCGCCGACGCCACGACGCTGCTGGCCTTAGCCGCCGTCGCCCGCTCCCGGCGCCCCAAGGCCGGTCCCGCCGAACGTGACCGGGCACGCGAGGCCTGCCTGACCGCGGCCGCGCTCGACCCCGCCGACCCCACTCCCTGGCTCGGCCTGATGACACTGGAGCGCACGCACGGCACCCATGAGGCGGCCGCCGGACACTTCGAGGAGATCCGCGCCCGCCATCCCGAACACCACCACGCCCACCACCTGATGACGGCCTCTCTCGCCGAGACGAACCCCGAGAGCGACCCCCTCCACCCGGTGTACGACTTCGCCGCATGGGCCGCCGAGCAGGCCCCGGCCGACTCACCGCTCGCCGTGCTCCCCGTCGTCGCGCACGCCGAGCGCTACCGCGTCCTGGCCGCGGCCGGCTCGGTCTCCGCCGACCCGGCGGCCTCGGGCCACTGGTCGGGGCGCAGGGCCGGACAGGTGATGAAGGCCGCCTTCGACTGGTGGCTCGAATGGGAACGCGAGGACCACCCCCGCCACCACACCGATCTCAACTTCCTCGCCCACGCCAAGAGCTGCGAAGGCCGCCCGGCCGAGGCAGCCGCGCTGTTCCACCGCATCGGCCCCCACGTCACCGAGGTCCCGTGGTCGTACGCCGGACGCGACCCGTACCGCGAATTCATCACCGCGCGCACCCTCGCGCTCGGTGCACCCTGACGCACGTCTCCACCGACGAAGGGACCACCCCCGCCATGTCGACGGGCAGAACAGCCACCAGTGAGACCGGCACCACCGGCGCGGCCGGAGGGATCAACACCTACAAGGGCGAGGAGCGCGCGCTGCGCGCCGACCGGCTCGGCACCCCCGGGCTGCTCCTGTCCGTCCTCGCCGCCAGCGCCCCCCTCATGGTCGTCGCAGGGGTGATGCCCACGGTCTTCGGCGTCATGGGCATCGTCGGACAGCCCCTGCTCTACGTGATCCTCGGCATCGTCCTGATGCTGTTCGGCGTGGGTTACGCGGAGATGAGCCGGCACGTCCACAACGCCGGTGCCTTCTACGCCTACATCGCACGCGGACTCGGCCCCACGGCCGGCGCGGGCGCCTCGCTCGTCGCGCTGGTCGCCTACAGCGCCATGCAGGTCGGCATCTACGGCATCCTCGGGTTCGAGGTGTCGGGCCTCTTCGCCACCTATCTCGACATCGACCTCCGGTGGTGGATCCCCGCCCTCGTCTCCGTGGCCGTCGTCGGCGTGCTCGGCTGGCTGAAGATCGACCTCAACGCCAAGGTGCTCGGAGTCCTGCTGGTCGTCGAGTGCGCCCTCGTCGTGATCTTCGACATCGCGGCCGTAGGCAAGCCCGGCCCCGAGGGCCTGTCCCTGCACGCCTTCAACCCCGAGACCCTGACCGGAGCCGGCCTGGGCACCGCGCTGTGCTTCTGCATCGCCGCGTTCGTCGGCTTCGAGCAGGCCCCGGTGTACGCGGAGGAGACCAGCCGCCCGCAGATCGTCGTGTCCCGCGTGATGTTCCTGGCCATCGGCTACGCGGCGCTCTTCCTCGCCGTGAGCTCCTGGGCCCTGACCGTCGCCGCCGGCCCCTCCTCCATCGCGGACACCTCCCTGGAGGAGGGCCCCGGGATGCTCTTCGGACTCACCGAGGAACGGCTCGGCGCCACCTTCACCGACGTCCTGCACGTCCTGTTCGTCACCGGCATGTTCGCCGCACTGCTCAGCTTCCACAACGTGGTCGCCCGCTACGCGTACGCCATGGGAAGGGAAGGACTGCTGCCCGCCGGCTTCGGCCGCACCAACAGGGCGAGCGGGGCCCCCGCGACGGGCTCCATGCTCCAGTCCGGGCTCTCCGTCGTCATCGTGCTCGCCTTCGCCGTCACCGACGACAAGCCGGTCGGCGACCCCACCGCGCCCGTCCTGCACCTGTTCACCTGGATGGGCAACGTCGGTGCGCTCGGCGTCATCGTCCTGATGGCCGCGGCCTCCTTCGCCGTCATCGCGTTCTTCGTGCGGCGCGGGGCCGGCCGCGCCCAGGCGCCCCGGCTCGTCGCCTCCGGTCTCGCCGGTCTCGCCCTGCTGGCCATCGCCGTGTTCACCGTCCGGGACTTCGGCGTCCTGGTCGGCTCGGGCCCCGGCTCGGCGCTGAACCGGCTGCTGCCCGGCGTCATCCTGCTGGCCCTGGCCGGAGGTCTGGCCTACGGCGAGGTGCTGCGCCGCACGAGGCCCGGGGTGCACGCGCGGATCGGCCTCGGCAACGAGGCGTTCCAGCTGGAGAAGGCGGCGGAGGGCACGCCCGCCCGTACACGCTGACCCCGCCCGCCCCACCGAAGGCATGACGTGTGCCCGCGGCCCCTGGTGACGGGGGACCGCGGGTGTTCGAATGGGTGGGTGAACAATCCCCCTCCCGACAGCGGGAGCTCCACCCCGGACGGCGGCGGCACACCCGTCGGACGCCGTCTGGTCCTCGCCATGCTCGGCCTCGGCGCCGCCGGGGTGGCGGCCGCCCCCGTCCTGCAGCGCACGCTGGAGAACGGGCTGGGCGCGGTCGCCGACAAGGACCCCACCGGGCTCACCGGCCTGCTCCCCAACGGCGGCGGCTTCCGCTACTACTCCGTCGCCACCTCCGTACCCAGGAAGACCTCCGCCGACTACCGCCTCACGGTGGACGGCCTGGTCGACCGCCCGGCCACCCACACCCTGGACTCCCTGAAGGCGCTGCCGCAGACCCGTCTCGTGCGGGACGTCCAGTGCGTGACGGGCTGGCGGGTGCCCAAGACCCCGTTCGAGGGAGTCAGGCTCTCCGCGCTGCTCGACGCGGCCGGTGTCCGGCCGGGGGCGAAGGCGGTCCGCTTCACCTGCTTCGACGGTGCCTACAGCGAGAGCCTCACCCTCGAACAGGCACGCCGCGACGACGTCCTGGTCGCGTTGCGCATGCGGGACGAGCCGCTGGCCCACGCCCACGGCGGCCCGGTACGGCTGTACGTCGCCCCGATGTACTTCTACAAGTCGGCGAAATGGCTCTCGGGGATCACCGTCACCGACTCCGTGCGCCCCGGATACTGGGAGGAGCTCGGCTATGACGTCGACGCCTGGGTCGGCCGGTCCAACGGCCGCGACGACGCCCCCACCGTCTGATCCCTCCCCGAGGGTCCGGCGCTTCACCGCCGCCGAACGCGCGGTGCACCGCGCCACGGCCTGGCTGGTGCTGATCTGCATCGCCACAGCAGCCTGCCTGTACGTCCCCCAGCTCGCCGAACTCGTCGGCCGCCGGCGTCTCGTGGTCACCGTCCACGAGTGGTCCGGACTGCTGATCCCGGTGCCGCTGCTGGCCGGACTGGTCTCCCGCGCCCTGCGCGCCGACCTCTCCCGGCTCAACCGGTTCGGGCCGCACGACCGGCGGTGGCTGCGGGCGGCCCTGCGCCGCGACCACTCACCGGGATCCCGCCCGGCCGGGAAGTTCAACGCCGGCCAGAAGCTCTACGCAGCGTGGACCGCGGGCGCCGTGCTCGTGATGCTCGGCACGGGACTGCTCATGTGGTTCACCGGGATCGCACCGCTGGTGTGGCGTACGGGTGCGACCTTCGTCCACGACTGGCTGGCCCTCGCGCTCGGTGTCGTCGTCGCCGGCCACATGGCGAAGGCGCTCGCCGACCCGGAGGCACGCCGTGGCATGCGCACCGGGTCGGTCGAGCGCCTCTGGGCCCGTTCCGAGCACCCGTTGTGGCGGGAACCGGAGGAGTGACGCCGGCTACAACACCAGCGACAGCAGCAGGATGAAGCCCAGCGAGACGACGGAGATGATGGTCTCCATCACCGACCAGGTCTTGATCGTCTGCGGGACGTCCATGCCGAAGTACTCCTTCACCAGCCAGAACCCCGCGTCGTTGACGTGGCTGAAGAAGAGCGAACCCGCACCGACCGCGAGGACGAGCAGTGCCGCGTGGGACGTGGACATGTCGGCGGCCAGCGGGGCGACCAGACCGGCGGCGGAGATGGTGGCCACGGTCGCCGAGCCGGTCGCCAGCCGTATCGCCACGGCGATCAGCCAGCCGAGCAGCAGGGCGGGGATCGACCAGTTCTCGGAGAAGTCGAGGATCATCTGGCCCACACCGGCGTCGATGAGGGTCTGCTTGAAACCGCCGCCGGCGCCCACGATCAGGAGGATGCCCGCGATCGGGGCGAGCGACTTCTCGACGGTGCTGGACAGACGGCCCTTGGTGAACCCGGCCGCGCGGCCCAGGGTGAACATGCCCACGATGACGGCCGTCAGCAGGGCGATCAGCGGCGAGCCGACGACGTCGGTGACCCGCTGGACGTTGTTCTCGGGGTCGTCCACCACGATGTCGACCAGTGCCTTGACCAGCATCAGGACGACGGGCAGCAGGATCGTCGCCAGGGTCGCGCCGAAGCTCGGGCGGCGGTCCAGCTCCTCGGACGGGCGCTGGGGGATCATCTTCTCCGGCGCCTCGATGTCCACCCAGCGGGCGGCGTAGCGGGAGAAGACCGGACCCGCGATGATCACGGTCGGGACGGCCACCAGCACACCGAGCGCCAGCGTGACGCCCAGATTGGCGCCGAGGGCGTCGATCGCCACCAGCGGGCCGGGGTGCGGGGGAATCAGACCGTGCATCACGGAGAGGCCGGCGAGCGCGGGGATGCCGATCCGCATCAGCGAGTAGTTGCCGCGCTTGGCGACCAGCAGCACGACCGGAATCATCAGCACGATTCCGACCTCGAAGAACAGCGGAAGTCCGATGATCGAGGCGATCAGGACCATCGCCCACGGCATCGCACGGCCGCTCGCCTTCGCGAGGATCGTGTCGACGATCTGGTCGGCGCCGCCGGAATCGGCGAGCAGCTTGCCCAGGATGGCGCCCAGCGCGATGAGGACACCGACACTCGCGACCGTCGAGCCGAGGCCCGCGGTGAAGCTGGTGATCGTCTTCGCCGGGTTGGCGCCGGCGAAGGAACCGAGCGCCAGCGAGCCGATGGTCAACGCGAGGAACGCGTGCATCTTGAGCTTGGTGATGAGCAGGACGATGACGGCGATACCCGCCAGGACGGCGATACCCAGCTGTGCGTTGCCGGCCGAAGTGATGGGTTCGACGGCATCCGCTGCCAGCATCTCGACGCTGAGACTGGTCACGGTGGTGATCCTTAGTTGGCGAGCCGGCGCAACGCGGCGACGGCCCGGTCGGTGATTTCCTCAGGGGTGCCGGACACGTCCACGGAGACGCCCGCTTCGTCCTCCTGCAGGGGCTGCAGGGTCGCGAACTGGGAGTCGAGGAGCGCGGTCGGCATGAAGTGGCCCTTGCGGTCCGCCATGCGGCGTTCGATGAGGGACCGGTCGCCGGTCAGATGCAGGAAGAGAGCACCGGGGGCCTCGGCCCGCAGCCGGTCGCGGTAGGCGCGCTTGAGCGCCGAGCTGCTGACGACGCCGCCGAGCCCCGCCCGGCCGTGTGCCCACTGCCCGATCGCGTCCAGCCACGGCCAGCGGTCGTCGTCGTCCAGCGGGGTGCCCGCGGACATCTTGGCGATGTTGGCCGGCGGGTGGAAGTCGTCGCCCTCGGCGTAGGGGACGCCCAGGGCGTCGGCGAGCAGGGGGCCGATCGTGGTCTTGCCGGTCCCTGCTACGCCCATCACCACGACGACGTGGGGGGTGCTCATTGCTGCCTCGCTGTCTTCATCGACATCGGTCCGCGACATCGGTCCGTCGCGCTACTGAAACCCATTACATACGACTTATTCAAGAGGCTGTGACATAAACGTCGTACTTTTAGATTCCGAAGGCCGCCCCGTAGGCTTGTGGGCATGACCACACCTGCCCAGGGCCTCCATACGCATGTGCTGGACACCCTGGGTCTGGAGATCGCCGCGGGGGACTGCGCACCCGGCCTGGTCCTGCGCACCGACGAGCTCGCCCAGCGCTTCGACGTGTCACGCACCGTCGTACGCGAAGTGATCCGGGTCCTGGAGTCCATGCACCTCGTCGAGTCCCGGCGCCGGGTCGGAGTGACCGTGCGGCCCACCGAGGCGTGGAACGTCTACGACCCCCAGGTCATCCGCTGGCGGCTCGCCGGCGCCGACCGCCCCCGGCAGTTGCGCTCACTCACCGTGCTGCGGTCCGCCGTCGAACCCGTGGCCGCCGGCCTCGCGGCCCGGAACGCCACCGCCGAGCAGTGCGCCGAACTCACCGAATGCGCCCTCGGTATGGTCGCGACCTCGCGCGGTCAGCAGCTGGAGGGCTACCTCCGGCACGACATCGCCTTCCACCGCGTCGTCCTCAACGCCTCCGGGAACGAGATGTTCGCGCGGCTCGGCGACGTCGTCGCCGAGGTCCTCGCCGGCCGCACCCACCACCAGGTGATGTTCGAGGACCCGGACCCCGCCGCGGTCACGCTCCACGTCCGGCTCGCCGAGGCCGTCCGCGAGGGGGACGCCGCGGAGGCGGAACGGCTCACCAAGGAGATCGCGGTCGGCGCGCTGCACGAACTGGACGTGCTCGCCCCGTGAGCGCCTGCCCGTCCGGGTACGGTGGACGGGATCGATCTTCAGGACAACGGGGCAGTCGGAATGGGAGACCACGGCATGGCGCAGCAGGTACGAGGGGTCATCGCACCGGGAAAGAACGAGCCCGTGCGGGTGGAGACGATCCTGGTGCCGGACCCGGGCCCCGGTGAGGCCGTGGTCAAGATCCAGGCGTGCGGCGTCTGCCACACCGACCTGCACTACAAGCAGGGCGGCATCAACGACGACTTCCCGTTCCTGCTCGGTCACGAGGCCGCGGGTGTGGTGGAGTCCGTCGGCGAAGGCGTCACCGACGTCGAGCCCGGCGACTTCGTCGTCCTCAACTGGCGTGCGGTGTGCGGCCAGTGCCGTGCCTGTCTGCGCGGCCGCCCCTGGTACTGCTTCGACACCCACAACGCGAAGCAGAAGATGACCCTCCTGGACGGCACCGAGCTCTCCCCGGCGCTCGGCATCGGCGCGTTCGCCGAGAAGACCCTCGTCGCCGCAGGCCAGTGCACCAAGGTCGACCCCGAGGTCTCCCCGGCCGTCGCCGGGCTGCTCGGCTGCGGAGTCATGGCGGGCATCGGCGCCGCCATCAACACCGGCCAGGTCGGCCGCGGCGACTCCGTCGCCGTCATCGGCTGCGGCGGCGTCGGCGACGCGGCGATCGCCGGTGCCCGGCTCGCGGGAGCAGCGAAGATCATCGCGGTCGACATCGACGACCGCAAGCTGGAGACGGCGAAGAAGATGGGTGCCACCCACACCGTCAACTCCCGCTCCGGTGACCCCGTCGAGGCGATCCGCGCCCTCACCGACGGCAACGGTGCCGATGTCGTGATCGAGGCGGTCGGCCGCCCCGAGACGTACAAGCAGGCCTTCTACGCCCGTGACCTCGCCGGCACCGTCGTCCTCGTGGGCGTGCCCACCCCCGAGATGCAGCTCGAGCTCCCGCTCCTCGACGTGTTCGGGCGTGGCGGCTCGCTCAAGTCGTCCTGGTACGGCGACTGCCTGCCCTCGCGCGACTTCCCCATGCTGATCGACCTGCACCAGCAGGGACGCCTCGACCTGGGCGCCTTCGTCACCGAGACCATCCAGCTCGGCGAGATCGAGCAGGCCTTCGCCCGGATGCACGACGGCGACGTCCTGCGCTCGGTGGTGGTCCTCTGATGGCCGCCCGCATCGACCACCTCGTCACGTCCGGCACCTTCGCCCTCGACGGCGGCGAGTGGGACGTCGACAACAACGTCTGGATCGTCGGCGACGACACGGAGGCCGTCGTCATCGACGCCGCCCACGACGCCGCCGCGATCGAGGCCGCACTCGGCGGACGTACGCTGCGCGCCATCATCTGTACCCACGCGCACAACGACCACATCGACGCCGCTCCGGCCCTCGCCGACGCGACCGGTGCGCCGATCCTGCTGCACCCGGACGACCTGCCGCTCTGGGAGCAGACCCACCCGGACCGCGCCCCCGACGGTGAACTCGCCGACGGTAAGGAGCTGGAGGTGGCGGGGACGCGCCTCACGGTGCTGCACACCCCGGGCCACGCTCCGGGGGCTGTCTGCCTCCACGCGCCCGAGCTGAGCACGGTCTTCACCGGGGACACGCTCTTCCAGGGCGGGCCGGGCGCCACCGGGCGGTCCTTCTCCCACTTCCCGACGATCATCGACTCGATCAGGGACCGGCTGCTCACCCTTCCGCCGGAGACCGCGGTCCGCACCGGACACGGCGACTCCACCAGCATCGGCGCGGAGGCGCCGCAGCTGCAGGACTGGATCAACCGCGGCCACTGACCGCGGCGGGGATCACCGGTCCGGCCACGCGGAGAGCCGCAGGCCGCTCTCGAAGCGGCGCGGCACACCCGTGACCGGATCGGTGAACTCCAGCACCCTCGCGAGCAGTTGCAGTGGACGCCCGAAGTCCTCTTGCTCCGGGTCCGGCTCCACGACCGGGTAGACCGGATCGTTCACCAGTGGCAGCCCCAGCGCGTTCATGTGGACCCGCAGCTGATGGGTGCGGCCGGTCGCGGGCAGCAGCCGGTAGCGTGCGAGGGCGCCACGGCGCTCCAGCAGTTCGACCCGGCTCTCGCTGTTCGGGGCCCCCGGCTCCTCACGCGCGGCGATGACCCCGCGCTCCTTGACGATCCGGCTGCGCACCGTCCGGGGGAAAGCGAGCTCCGGATCGTACGGAGCCACCGCCTCGTACTCCTTGCGTACCAGCCGGTCCCGGAACAGCGTCTGGTACGCCCCGCGGTCCCCGGCCCGTACGACGCAGAGCACCAGGCCCGCCGTCAGCCGGTCCAGCCGGTGCGCGGGCTGCAGTCCGGGCAGCCCCAGGGTGTCGCGCAGCCGGGCCACCAGGGTCTCGGTGATGTGACGGCCGCGCGGGGTGGTGGCCAGGAAGTGCGGCTTGTCCGCGATCACCAGGTGGTCGTCGCGATGGACGACACCGACGGGGAAGGGCACCGGGTCCTCGGGCGCGAAGTCACGGTGGAACCAGAGATGACGCCCGGTGGTGTACGGCTCGTCGGCGCGCACCGCACCGCCGTCCGCCCCGACGAATCGGCCCTCGGCCAGCATGGCGTCCACCCGCCCCGCGCCGATCGCCCCCGCGAACCTGTCCAGCAGGTGGTCGCGGACGGTGGGCCAGTCACCCGCCGGGTCCGCCGGCAGCCGCACCCGCACCGGGTCGACGCCCGCCCGCTGGGGGAGCGGGGCGGCCGGAGGCTTGGCCCGTCCTCTCATCGCATGGGGTCCTTCTCGCCGTGAGGCCCGGAACGGACGGGCCGGGTCCCTCCATCATCCCACCGCGAAGGTCTCCAGCAGTCGCTCGTACTCTCCCCGCGTGACCGGCAGCACCGAGCCGTGCCGGGCCCCCTTCGGCAGGGCGTGTCCGGTGGACGCGGTCCACCGGCCGGAATCGAGATCGGTGCTCTCGAACGGGACGTAGCCCCGCCCGCCGAACTCGTCGATGAAGAGGTACCACTTCGCCTCCGTGTTGGACGCGAAGACCGCGGGGCCCTCGCCGCGCTCGATCGTTCCCCTGCCCACGCAGTCGGCCACGAATTCGTAGGCCGAGGAGGTCAGTTCCCCGGACTTCTCCACGGTGATGAACTTCGAGCACGGGGTGTCCGACGAGGGGGTCCGCTCGTCCTTGGTGAACCGGTAGTGGACGCCGTCGTGGCGGAGCACCGTGGAGTCGATCACCGAGTAGCCGGGGTCGTGCCACACGGCGGGCTCGCCGAAGGTGCGGAAGTCACGCGTGGTCGCGTACATCATCCGGTTGTACGTGCTGCCGGTGTGCTCCGGATCGTCGGCCGGGTAGATCTTCGAGGCCCAGAAGACCACGTACGAGCCGAGCCGCTCGTCGTAGTACGCCTCGGGTGCCCAAGCGTTGCCGGCGGTGGCCGGTGCCACCTCGACCAGTCGCCGGTCCGTCCAGTGCACCAGGTCGGTGGACTCCCGGACCAGGACCGACCGGCTGCCGGTGCGCTGCACCTGGTCCCAACTGCCGCCTGCCTCTCCGTACATCCGCAGGTCGGTGGCGACCTGGAAGAACCTGTCGCCCTCGGGGGAGCGGATGACGAAGGGGTCGCGCAGTCCACCGGTGCCCACGTCCGAGGTGAGCACCGGGCGGCCGCCGTTGAGCTCCTGCCAGTGCAGCGGGTCCTCGCCGACACTGAGCGCCATCCGGATCTGTTCCCCGTCCGGGGTGTCCTCGCCGGTGAAGTAGCTCATGACATAGGCGGTGAACGGCTCCTTCCGCGGTTCTTCGCGTACCGAGGCCGTGAAGGTCCGGATCGCGGCGGCGTCTCCCCGGCCGACGGTTGCGGTGAGGCGCACGCTCTCCGGTCCCGAACCCTCCGCCGGCCGGTGCACGACGCCGGTCGGGCCGATGGCATCGGGACGGGACGACGACCAGGTCACGGCGGTCCCGTGGGCGCCGGAAGCCGGCAGCGTCAGGTTGCCGCGCACGTCGTCCAGCCCGTGCACGGTGAGCGCGGCGGCGGCCGCCGCTACGGCACGGGCGTCGTCGCTGTCAGGTTCCGCGTGGCCCGGTCCGCGGTCCGCCGTACCGCCCGGGAGCGCGAGCGGGCCGGGGGCCAGAGTTCTGCGCGACGGAGGCGGACGCATGACTCTCCCGACAGTGTTCGGTATATCGGATGGCGTTCGTGGAACCGGGCCGAACGCTAAGGGGCCCGAGGGGGCGAGTCAAGGGCGCGAACGAAACCGCCCGGACTGTAGAAAGCGCTTGCGACAGACGCTAGGGTTCCTGCCCGTTGAATCCATTCAACGTCGTCCGACACGGAGGAGCCCTCCCATGCGCCGAGCCGGTACCGCACTGCTGGCCGCCTGCACCGCCGTCGCCGCCCTGACCACCGTCACCGCCGCCCCCGCCCGGGCGCAGGGCGGCGGCCCCATGGAAGACGGGCTCCGGCACTGCGCCGGCACCGCCCCCGTCGTCTGCCACTTCGACGCCACCCCCGGGACCTACCGCGTCCGCGTCGTGCTCGGCGGGGGTGAGGACGCCGGGTCCACGTCCGTCACCGCCGAGACCCGCAGGGCCGTGCTCGCCGAGACGTACAACGCCCCGGGCGAGACGACACGCCGCGCCTTCACCGTCGACGTCCGCGACCCGGAGGGCGAACCGACGGGGGCCACCGGCAGCCCCGGGCTCGACCTCACGTTCGGCGGTGCGGCCCCGCGACTCGCCGGCCTGCGGGTGGAACGCGTCCGCACCCCGCAGATCCTGCTCGCCGGGGACTCCACCGTCTGCGACCGGGCAGGGGAGCCCTACACCGGCTGGGGGCAGCAGCTTCCGCAGTACCTCACCGACCGGGTGACGGTCGCCAACTACGCCGACTCCGGAGAGGGCTCGCAGTCCTTCCGGGACAACCCCGCGCTCTTCCCGGCGCTGCACTCCCGCATCCGGCACGGGGACCTCGTCCTCATCCAGCTCGCCCACAACGACAAGCAGACCGACCGGGACACCTACCGGGCCAACCTCACCTCTATGATCGAGGACGTACGCGCCGAGGGAGGCAGACCCGTACTCGTCACCCCGGTCGTGCGCCGCTGGTTCAACACCGACGGCACGCTCGACAACGGCACCGCGCTGCTCGTCAACGGCCTGGGCGTCGACCTGCCCGCCGAGGTCCGGGCCCTCGCCTCCGAGCAGGGCACCGGACTCGTCGACCTCACGGCCCTGACCAAGGCCCGGGTCGAGGAGCTCGGCCCCGAGGGCTCGAAGGCCCTCTACCTCTACGACGAGAAGCGCGACAACACCCACACCTCGGTGCGGGGCGCCACCGAGTACGCGGCGCTCGTCCTCGGTGAACTCCGCGACCGGCGGCTGCTCGCGCCCGGCGCCGTCCGGTGAACCCCGCCCCGCCCGCAGTGGGCCCCTACCGCAACCCGCTGGCCGGGCAGCGGGCCGACCCCCACATCACCCGTCACACGGACGGCCGCTACTACTTCACGGCGACCGTCCCCGCGTACGACCGGATCGTCCTGCGTTCCTCCCGCACCCTGAACGGCCTGGCCACCGCCGAGGAGTCGGTGATCTGGAGCCGGCACGCCGACGGCGACATGGCCGCCCACATCTGGGCGCCGGAACTCCATCACATCGACGGGGCGTGGTACGTCCACTTCGCCGCGGCACCCGCCGACGACGTGTGGAAGATACGGATCTGGGTGCTGGAGAACGTCAGCGCCGACCCCCGTCAGGGCACCTGGACCGAGAAGGGGCAGGTCCTCACGGCCTGGGACACGTTCTCGCTCGACGCCCATCCCTTCACCCACGGAGGCGAGCGCTACCTCGCCTGGGCGCAGCACGAACCCGGGCAGGAAAATAACACGGCGCTCTTCCTGTCCCGCATGGCCGATCCCTGGACCCTGACGGGGCCCCAGGTCCGGATCGCCGCACCCGAGCACGACTGGGAACGCGTCGGCTTCGCCGTCAACGAAGGCCCCGCGGTCCTCCAGCGCAACGGCCGCGTCTTCATGACGTACTCCGCGAGTGCCACCGACGCCAACTACTGCGTGGGGCTGCTCACCGCCGGCCAGGGGAGCGACCTGATGGACCCGGCGTCCTGGGCCAAGTCCCCGCAGCCCGTCTTCACCGGCAGCGCGGAGACCGGGCAGTACGGCCCTGGCCACAACTGCTTCACCGTCGCCGAGGACGGTCTCACGGACGTGCTGGTGTACCACGCCAGGCCGTACGAGGAGATCGCCGGAGACCCGCTGGACGACCCCGGCCGTGACACCCGTGTACAGCCGCTCGGCTGGCGGGCGGACGGTACGCCGGACTTCGGAGTCCCGGTGCGCTCCTGAGGTCCCGTACCGGCCAGATACGCCTCCCTCGACAACCGCTTCTCCGACGCCCTCGCCGAAGCGGCCTACATGACCGGCCTGGAACGCAACGCCGACGTCGTCGAGCTCGCCTCCTACGCGCCGCTGTTCGCCGACGCGCAGTGGCGGCCGGACATGATCTGGTTCGACAACGAGAAGTCGTGGGGATCGGCGAACTACGAGGTCCAGAAGCTCTTCATGAACAACGTGGGGAACCGCGTCGTCCCGAGCACTGCCTCCTCGACGTCCGCCACCACCGCGCCGATCACCGGCGCGGTCGGACTGTCGACCTGGGCGACCGCGGCGGCCTACGACGATGTCCGCGTGACGGGGGAGGACAGCACCGAGCTGCTGAGCGACGACTTCTCCGCCGGCGACGCCCGGTGGACGAAGGCCGCGGGGCGCGGCGACTGGGCCGTCCGGGACGGGGCGTACGTCCAGTCCGACGAGAGCGCGGAGAACACCCTGGTCATGGCGGGGGACACCGGCTGGCAGAACTACGACATGAAGGTCACGGCCATCAAGAAGGCCGGCAAGGAGGGCTTCCTCGTCGCCTTCGGGGTCAAGGACACCGGGAACACCTACTGGTGGGACCTCGGCGGCTGGGGCAACACCCGCTCCGCCGTGGAGAAGTCGGTGGACGGCGCAAGCAGACGATGACCGAGGACACCACGACCATCGAGACGGGGCGCGCCTACGACGTCCACATCCAGGTGCGCGGCCGCCAGGTCACCCTGTTCCTCGACGGCGAGCAGTGGGGCACCTTCACCGACGACAAGGCGGCCGAGCCCCTCCGGCAGGTGGTCACCCGGGACGACGCCATCGGCGACCTCGTCGTCAAGGTCGTGAACGCACAGGCGGCGGACGCCAGGACCCGGATCGACCTGGGGGCGAGGCCGTCCTCGCGGACCGCCCGGCTGACCACGCTCCAGGCCGCCCCGGACGCCGTGAACACCGCCGATGACCGCCAGGTCGCGCCCCGCACCTCGGCACTGCGCGTCGACGGGCGCCTGCTCACCCATACGTTCCCGGCGCACTCCGTGACGTTCCTGCGCATCAGGCAGTAGCCGGGAAAAGCGAAAACCCCCAGGATGACCTGGGGGTTTTCCGCTGGTGTCCGAGGGGGGACTTGAACCCCCACGCCCGATAAAGGGCACTAGCACCTCAAGCTAGCGCGTCTGCCATTCCGCCACCCGGACCGGGTGTCTGTCGTCCGGGCCCTGCCCGTTCCGACGTGGAAAACAATAGCAAACATTCGGGGGTGCTCGATCACGCCCCCGGCCATGTGAACGGGGCGTGACGGGCCCCGGGCGGTCTTGGGCGCGCGGGGGCGGGCGCGCGAGGATGGGGGAGGAGCACCACCGCGACAGTGGAAGGAAGCAGCGTGAGCGAGACCAACACGGCCCGGGCCGGCATCGGCGAGAGGGCCGAGAACGAGGTCGTGGACCTCTGTCGTGACCTGATCCGGATCGACACCAGCAACTACGGCGACCACTCGGGCCCCGGGGAGCGGGCCGCCGCCGAGTACATCGCCGAGAAGCTCGCCGAGGTCGGACTGGAACCGAAGATCATCGAGTCCCACAAGGGCCGCGCCTCCACCGTGGCCCGGATCGAGGGCGAGGACCCCTCCAGGCCGGCGCTGCTGATCCACGGCCACACCGACGTCGTCCCGGCCAACGCGGCGGACTGGACGCACGACCCGTTCTCCGGGGAGATCGCGGACGGCTGCGTGTGGGGACGCGGCGCGGTCGACATGAAGGACATGGACGCGATGACCCTCGCGGTCGTGCGCGACCGCATGCGCAGCGGCCGCAAGCCCCCGCGCGACATCGTGCTGGCCTTCCTGGCCGACGAGGAGGCGGGCGGCACCTACGGCGCGCGCCACCTCGTCGACAACCACCGGGACCTCTTCGACGGCGTCACCGAGGCGATCGGTGAGGTCGGCGGCTTCTCGTTCACCGTCAACGAGAACCTGCGCCTCTACCTGGTGGAGACCGCCGAGAAGGGCATGCACTGGATGCGGCTCACCGTGGACGGCACCGCCGGGCACGGCTCGATGACCAACACCGACAACGCGATCACCGAGCTCTGCGAGGCCGTCGGCCGGCTCGGGCGCCACCAGTGGCCGGTCAGGGTGACCAAGACCGTGCGGTCCTTCCTCGACGAGCTGTCCGACGCGCTCGGCACCCCGCTCGACCCGGAGGACATGGAGGCCACGCTCGCCAAGCTCGGCGGGATCGCCAAGATGATCGGTGCGACGCTGCGCAACTCCGCCGCACCCACCATGCTCGGCGCCGGCTACAAGGTGAACGTCATCCCCGGACAGGCCACCGCGCACGTGGACGGGCGTTTCCTGCCGGGCTTCGAGGACGAGTTCCTGGCCGACCTCGACCGGATCCTCGGCCCGCGGGTGAAGCGCGAGGACGTGCACGGGGACAAGGCCCTGGAGACCAGCTTCGACGGCTCGCTCGTGGACGCGATGCAGATCGCGCTCAAGGCCGAGGACCCGATCGCGCGTGCCGTGCCCTACATGCTCTCCGGCGGCACCGACGCGAAGTCCTTCGACGACCTCGGCATCCGCTGCTTCGGCTTCGCCCCGCTGAAGCTGCCGCCGGAGCTGGACTTCGCCGGGATGTTCCACGGCGTGGACGAGCGGGTCCCGGTGGACGGTCTGAAGTTCGGCGCGCGGGTGCTCGACCGTTTCATCGACCACTCCTGACCCTGCCCGGCCTCGCGGAGCAGCTGGATTCATGAGCCTGTACGAATCTCACTGGTACGGGTGAAAGGGATCACCCGCACGTAGCCCGCCCACCTTCTCCTCGTTGCACCTGATGCGGTCCGCGGCTGGGACCGCACTTGTCAACACAGGAGGAATCATGATCAAGAAGGTCGTCGCAATCGCGGCTGCTACCGGTGGTCTCGTGCTCGCCGGTGCGGGTATGGCTTCCGCCGACGCCGGTGCCCAGGGTGCCGCCATCGGCAGCCCCGGCGTGCTCTCGGGCAACGTCGTCCAGGTGCCGGTCCACGTTCCCGTGAACGTCTGCGGCAACACGGTCTCCGTCATCGGGCTGCTGAACCCCGCCTTCGGCAACACCTGCGTCAACGCGTGACGATGCGCGTCAACCCGTGAGGGTTTGAGCCCGGTCGGCCTCGGAGTGCGTCCCATGCACTCCGAGGCCGCTGGGCATTCGGCCCCGTACGGCTGCGTCCGGGGCATTTCGTGAGTGCAGAAGGCAGGAAGACAACCTATGCGACAGGTCACACGCAAGGGCCTGATCACCATGGCGGCGGCGGGCGGAGTGCTCGCGCTCGGCGGCGGCTACGCGCACGCCGACGCGGGTGCGGCCGGCGCCGCGTCGGGTTCACCGGGCGTGCTCTCCGGGAACTCGATCCAGGTCCCGATCGACGTACCCGTCAACGTGTGCGGAAACTCCGCGGACGTCGGCGGTCTGCTCAACCCCGCGAGCGGCAACGACTGCGGAAACGGATCCTCCGATTCCGGTCATGCGCGGGCCTCGGACGACGGGGCGTCGTCAGGACACGGCTCCGGGAGCCGCGCGTCCGGGCACGAGGACGCGCGCGACAGCGGGGCGGGGACGGGCAGGCACCGCGCTTCCGGCACCTCGGCCCAGGCGGAGACGACCGGTTCCCCCGGCATCCTCTCCGGCAACCAGCTGCAGGCGCCGGTGAAGATCCCGGTGAACCTCTGCGGCAACAGCATCACCGTCGGCGGACTGCTCAACCCGGTCTTCGGGAACTCCTGCGAGAACGACACGGAGCCGGTCCCGCCTCCCGTCGTACCGCAAACGCCGCACACCCCGGAGAAGCCGGTCACCCCGGACGCGCCCCCGGCTCCCGAGACCCAGCTCGTGGCGGGTGAGCAGCTCGCGCACACCGGCGGGGGAGGACTCGGCCTGCTGATCCCGGCGAGCGCGGGCATGCTGCTCGCCGGCGCGGGCACGGTGCTGTACCGGCGCTCGCGCGGCTCAGCACAGCGGTAGACCCCGCAACGGTCCGACGGGCGGGTTCCGCGCACGCGGAGCCCGCTCAGTGCTACCAGGTGGCACGGATCTGGCGGATGATGCGGCGCCGCAGCCGCACCCGGCGGCTGCCGTCCAGGCGCAGCGTGAGCCGGTCCAACTCCCAGTGCCCGTACTCGGCATGGTCGGTCAGCAGGCGGGCCGCCTCCTTGCGGGACACCCCGCGCGGCACGTACACGTCGATGAATTCGTATTCCGGCATCGCATCTATTGTGCGGGCAGACCCCCGGTACGGATAGCGTCTGTCCCATGTCTGATGCTGCGCAGCCCACCGCTGCCGAGGTACGCGCCGCCGCCGATGCAGTCAAAACCGCGCTCGACCGCCACCTCCAGGCGGTCGAACGCCGTACCGGGGACGACGACCCCGCCGTGTACGACGCGTTCAACGCCCTGGCCGCCGCTGCCGAGGTCTACGACGAACTGCTCTACGACCGCTACGACGAGGTCACCCCCTTCGAGATCCCGGCCGCGGAGGGCTCCCTCCCGCCCTACGCGGGCCCCGAGGAGCCGCACGCCGTCAGCGTGCTGATCAGGCGCGACTACGCGGTGGCGGAGCCGGCGAGGCTGCTCGCCCAGGCACAGCGGCTCGCCGACCTGGACCCGGACGGGCAGGACGACGAGGCGGCCGCCGCCGGCGCCGGAGTGCACGCCGCGCTGGGCGTGGTGTTCGGCGAGTACGAGGCGGACGAAATCGCCTCCCGGCACGTGGAGTTCGGCCTGGAGGAGGGGGACTCCACCCTCTGGGTCTCCGCCGTGGAGGAGCTTCCCGAGCCGGGGGAGTGGCTCGCGGCGCCGTTCGACGACGCGGACCCCGCACTGGTGGTCTGCCGTTTCGACGCCAGCTCGGTCTTCGACGAGGAGGACGAGCCGGACGGCGACCCGGACGGCGTCGCCCCCCAGCGCTCCTGATCCCGCCGTCCGACGGCCCCGGCGCGCAGCGCACCGGGGCCGTCGGCACGTCCCGCCCTCTAGGAGGCGTCCGGGGTGGGCAGCGCCTCCAGGAGGGGCCCCAGCCGGGTCGTCCGCTGCTGTGCGGGTACCTCGGCCACCGCACGCGGCAGGGCCTGATCCACGCCGTGCACCACGGACAGGTGCCGCTCACCGCGGCTGAACGCCGTGTACACCCAGGGCCTGCTGAGCCCCTGAGCGGCGTCGCCGGGCAGGACGACGACAGCCGCGGGCCAGCGCATCCCGGCCGCCTGGTGGGCACTGAGCGCCCAGCCGTGGCGCACGGAGGTCTCCACCCGGTCCTGCGGTACGACGACGGGCGAGCCCGCACAGTCCAGACGCAGGCCCTCGGCGTCCGCCGAGACGACCGCCCCGGGGATCACCCTGCCCGGTGCGGGGACATGGACCACGCGGTCGCCGGGGTCGAAACCGCCGAACCTGCCCGGGCCCGGATTGAGCCGCTGCTTCAGGGCCGCGTTGAGTGCCGTCGTGCCCGCCGAGCCGCCGTGCCCGACCGTGATCACCTGGGTGTCCGACGACGGCACGCCGAGGGCACGCGGCACCGAATCGGCCACCAGCTGCACCGTGCGGTGGACGGCCTCGCCCGCGTCCCGCACGGGCACGATCACGACTTCCCTGCCGGGGGCCTCGACCTGGGCCAGCTCGCCGATCCCGATGCCGGAGACCAGCTCGCCGATCGGCCCCGGGTCGGGCGTGCGCGAGACCACGTGCGGGCAGGCGCGCGACGCGATCACGTCGGCGAACACCCGGCCCGCGCCGGCCGATCCGAGCACTCCCGGGTCGCCGCTCAGGACCAGCCGCGTCCCGTCGGCCAGCGATTCCACCAGCATCGCGGCCGTCTCCACGTCGAGCTGCGGGGCGTCCAGCACCACCAGGACGTCGAGGGCGAGGGCACCGTCCGCGTCCCGGCCGGGCCCGCCCTCGCCGGAGAGCAGGGCGGAGAGCGTGAGAGCGGCCTCCGGATCACCGGCCGAGGCGGCCAGCCTGCGCTGTCCGTCGGGGCTGTGGGTGGTCCCCAGGGCCCGCAGACCGAGGCCCCGCGCCGCGGCGACGAGGGCGGCGGGTTCCGCCCGGGCGCTCTCCCCGCCGCTGTGGACGACCAGTCCCGAGGTCGCCGCCGCCCGGATCAGCTCGCCCGCCGAGGCGGACGGGGCCGCGGCCGCGGCCTCCGTCCAGTCGGTTCCCTTCTCGCAGGAGTTGACCAGCCGGGCCAGGCCGTCGGCGAGGCTCTCCTCGGCCAGGGCGTACCGGTCGAGGCCGAGCAGGACCCGCACCGGCTCCTCGCCGCCCCCGGCCCCGTCCTCGGACGACTCCCCGGTCTCTTCCGTGTCCTCCGCCGTCTCCTCCCCCTCCGCGGCGTCGACGCCGTCCTGGAAGACCAGCACGACCCCCTCGGCCACGGCGTGCTCGACGGCCCCGGCGGGATCGGTCACCGCGAACCCGCCGAGAGCCTTCCGCGCCTCGTCGGCGTCCATCGCGGTGTGCCCGCGGAGCGCGGCCCGCTCCAGCAGCCAGCCCACCAGTGCCGACGTGCGCCGCTCGTCGTCGGGGCCGCACTCCGCGCCCAGCAACGCCCGCGCGAAGCCGTCCGCCTGCTCGGGCCGCACACCGGGCAGGGACAGGAGCTGCCACGGGTCGTCCCGGAGGAGACCCGCGGCCCCTTCCCCGAGCGTCGCCGCGGCCGGGCGTGCCAGCGTCTCGGGTGCCCCGCCCTCGGCGAGCACCTCCGCCACGGAGGCCGCCGCCTCGGTGGAGACGGCCCGCGTCGCGGGCCGCTCGGGGGCCCGGGCCGCGGGCGCGGCCGGGGCGGCGGGGGCCGCCCGGCGAGGAGCGGGAGCCGCCTCGGGCGAGTCGAAGAAGGCGGTGCCCGGCTTCTCGCCGCTCTCCACCGCGCGCACGGCCGCCAGCAGATCGGCGGCCGGTCCGCTCAGCTTCGCTCCGGCCGCGATGGGCCCTTCCTTCTCGGCCTTGCGCCGCTCGATCCGCTCACGCAGCTCGCGCTGCGCGGCCAGTTCCGCCTCGGCCTCCGACGGAGCGGGTGCGGCGGGCGCCTCATGACCCTGCTCGAGGTGTCCCGCGCCCTCCGCGCCGTCCTCCGTGTCGTCGTCCACGCGGTCCGTGCCGTCGTCCGCGTCCTCCGCGTCCTCCGCGCCCTTCGTGTCGTCGCCCGCGCCCTCGGCGCCCCCCGCACCGCCCTCCTCGGCAGGCTCGCCGGGCGTGTCGGCGGCCCGGCCACCGGCGTCCTCGCCGGCCTCGTGGTCCTCGGCCGAGGGGTCCGGGGCTTCTCCCCGGGAATGCGCAGTCACAGCGTGCTCCAGTCCTGGTCCGGATAGCGGTGCACGGGCGCCGACACGTCGTCGAGCGCCTGGCAGATCTCGTCAGGAAGACTAAGCGCCTCCACTGACAACGCCTCCGTCAGCTGCTGCGCGTTGCGCGCCCCGACGACCGGCGCCACCACGCCCGGCCGGTCCCGCACCCAGGCGAGCGCGACCTGGAGCGGCGTCGTGGCGAGACCGTCCGCCGCCGTGGCGACCGCGTCCACGATCCTGCCCGCGGCCCCGTCCAGATACGGCTCCACGAACGGGGCCAGCTGCTCGGAGGCCCCACGCGAACCGGACGGCGTGCCGGTGCGGTACTTGCCGGTCAGCACCCCGCGGCCCAGCGGCGACGACGGCAGCAGCCCCACCCCGAGGTCCAGCGCCGCCGGGAGCACCTCCCGCTCGACGCCGCGCTGCAGGAGCGAGTACTCCATCTGCGTGCACGCGAGCCGGGTGCGCAGCCCGGGCGCGGCGAGCTGCCACGTGGCCGCCTTGGCCAGCTGCCAGCCGCTGAAGGCGGCCACCCCGGCGTACCGGGCGCGCCCCGAGGACACGGCGAGGTCCAGCGCCTGCAGGGTCTCCTCCAGCGGCGTCCCGGGGTCGAAGGCGTGTATCTGCCACAGGTCGACGTAGTCCGTCCCGAGCCGTGCGAGAGAGGCGTCGAGCGCGGCGAGCAGATGCCCGCGTGACCCGTCGACCCGGCGGTAGGGGTCGGACACGCTGCCCGCCTTGGTGGCGACGACCAGATCCTGCCGGGGCACCAGGGCGTCCAGGAGGCGCCCCAGCACGTGCTCGGCCTCTCCGCCGCCGTACACGTCGGCGGTGTCGACGAGGGTGCCGCCCGCGTCCCAGAAGGCCTTGAGCTGGCCGGCGGCGTCGTGTTCGTCGGTGTCCCGGCCCCAGGTGAGAGTGCCCAGCCCGATCCGGGACACACGAAGGCCGGTACGGCCGAGATGCCTCTGCTCCATGGGCGCTGAGATTACTGGCCGGGACCCCACGGGGTGGAAGCCTGTGGACAACCGCGGTCCCGGGGCGAGCCTGCCGGATCCGGGCGCCCCGCGCTAGAGTCCCCGGCACAGGAACGTTACTGATCAGTAGAGGGAGTGTGGGTATGCGGCTCGGCATCAATCTCGGTTACTGGGGTGCGGGCATGGACGGCGACAACCTCGCCGTCGCCCAGGAGGCCGACCGGCTCGGCTACGACGTCTGCTGGGCCGCCGAGGCCTACGGCTCCGACGTGCCGACCGTGCTCGCCTGGGTCGCCGCCCGGACCGAGTCCATCGACGTGGGCTCCGCGATCATGCAGATCCCGGCCCGGCAGCCGGCCATGACGGCCATGACCGCGGCCACCCTCGACTCGCTCTCCGGGGGCCGCTTCCGCCTCGGCCTCGGTGTCTCGGGACCTCAGGTGTCCGAGGGCTGGTACGGCGTCAAGTTCGACAAGCCGCTGGCCCGGACCCGCGAGTACGTGGAGATCGTGCGCAGGGCGATGTCCCGCGAGCGGCTCTCCTACGAGGGCGAGCACTGGACGCTGCCGCTGCCCGACGGCCCCGGCAAGCCCATCAAGCTGACCGTCCACCCGCAGCGCGAGCACATCCCGCTCTACATCGCCGCGATCGGCCCCAAGAACCTCGAGCAGACCGGCGAGATCGCCGACGGCGCCCTGCTGATCTTCCCCTCCGCCGGTCACCTGGAGGAGACCGCGGTGAAGCACCTGCGGGCCGGCCGCGAGAAGGCCGGGAAGACGATGGACGGCTTCGACGTCTGCCCCACCCTGCCCCTGGCGATCGGCGACGACATCCACGGCCTGGCCGACATGTTCCGCCCGTACACCGCCCTCTACGTCGGCGGCATGGGCAGCCGCAAGCAGAACTTCTACAACCAGCTCGCCCAGCGCATGGGGTACGAGAAGGAGGCCGCCGAGATCCAGGACAAGTACCTGGCCGGCGACAAGGCGGGCGCGGCGGCCGCGGTGCCGCACCAGCTCATCGACGAGACCACGCTGCTCGGATCGGTCGACCGGATCGCCGACCGGATGCAGGCGTACGCGGCGGCGGGCGTCACGACCCTGACCCTCGCCCCGGCGGGCTTCACGCTCGACGAGCGGCTCGCTGCCCTGCGCGCCGGCACCGACGCACTGGAGCGCTCCGGCCTCGCCGCGTAGGCACCGGGATCAGCACTACGGCCGTGGTGGGGGCTCGGGGGGTCCTCCCCGCCACGGCCGTTACAGGGTGCAACGCGCGAAAGTGCTCCCGGTTACGCCCCGTACCCCTCCCGTGGCGCCCCCGCGCCGCCGCGCGGCGCCCGTTCGGCCCTGCCCTCGCCCCGTTCGTGTTGCCTACCCGCGCGTACCGAATTTGACTGTCCCTCTGCGGACACCGGTGCGAAAGGTGGCAGTGATGCTGTCGGCAAAGAGTCTGTTCCAGGAGATCCTCGACGACGACGAGTCGTTCCGGCTGTTCTGCTCGATCGCTGCCGGAGGGGAGTCGCAGGGCGGCTGGGAGAACGGGCGCATCGCCGCACTCGTGCCGCCGCGACTGCGCGAGCTGGCACCCAAGGTCGCCCGGCACGGCGCCGACGAGGACAAGCACGGCCGGATCTTCAACGCCCTGCTCAAGCAGCGGGGACTCCAGCCCGTGGCGGTGCCGTACGAGACCGACTACACCCTGCTGCTGGAGCGCCGGGGCATCGGCCTCGCCCACGAGCGGCTCAGCCGTGAGGAACTCCTCACCGAGCGGGACGTCATCGTCTACCTGGCACACAGCCGGGTCACCGAACAACGGGCCTCCGAGCAGATGCGGCTCCTGCTCAAGCACTTCGCCGAACACCCCGTCCTCGGGCGGGCCGTCAGGATGATCTCGCGGGACGAGGACAACCACCTCGCCTACTGCCACGAGGAGCTCCTCCGCTTCGCCCGGGCCGGACACGGCCGGACGATCCAGTCCGTCCTGCGCGAGTGCGCCCACGCCGAGATCCGGGTGTACCGCGACGTCAGCCTCGCCGTGATGAGCCACATGGGCCGTGTGCTGCGCTGGCCGCGCCCCAAGGCCGCCGCGCTGGCCGCGGGGATCCACGCGATGTACGCGTACGAGCGGCTGGTGGGCTGGCGGCGCATGGTGAGCCTGGAACCGCCCGCCCGGCGTGACGCGCTGGGCGGCCCGGCCGTACCCGAGACCGAGTACGCCTGAGACGCCCGCCCCTACATCCAGCCGCGGCGCTTGAACAGGCGGTACAGCCCGGCGACCGCGACACCCATCAGCACGATCACCGCCGGGTAGGTCCACGCCCAGTCGAGCTCCGGCATGTGGCGGAAGTTCATGCCGTAGATACCGGCCACCATGGTCGGCACGGCGGCCATGGCGGCCCACGCCGAGATCTTCCGCATGTCGTCGTTCTGCCGCACGCCCACCTGTGCCAGATGGGCCGACAGAATGTCCGAGAGCAGCCGGTCGAGTCCCTCCACATGCTCGACGGCACGCGTCAGATGGTCGTTCACGTCCCGGAAGAACGGCTGGGACCCGGTGTCGACGAACGGCACGCCAGCACTCGACAGCCGCGCCATCGGGGCGCTCAGCGGGTTGGTCGCCCGGCGGAACTCGAGCACCTGCCGCTTGAAGGTGTAGATGCTCGCCGCCGTGTTCTTGGAGTCCGCCGACCCGGTCGGGGCGAAGACCTGGGCCTCCAGCTCCTCCAGGTCGATCTGGAGCTCGGCCGCGACCTCGATGTAATGGTCCACCACCGCGTCGCTGACCGCGTACAGCACCGACGTCGGCCCGTGCCGGAGGACCTCCGGCTCCGCCTCCAGGCGGCTGCGGACCGCCGCGAGGGGGGCGCCCTCGCCGTGCCGCACCGTCACCACGAAGGAGTCCCCTATGAACAGCATCAGCTCGCCGGCGCTCACCGTGTCGCTCTTCGGCTCGTAGACCACCGGCTTGATCACGACGAAGAGGGAGTCGTCGAAGATCTCCAGCTTGGGCCGCTGATGGGCGCGCAGGGCGTCCTCGACCGCGAGTGGATGCAGCGCGAACTCGCTGCTGACCAGTTCGAACTCCTTCTCCGTCGGCTCGTGCAGCCCGATCCAGACGAAGGCGTCCCCGGTGGCACGTGCCTCGTCGAGGGCATCGGAGAAGTCGGCGGGACCTTCGGTCCGACGCCCGTCCCGGTAAATTCCGCAGTCGACGATCACTCGCGCATTCTTCCCTGCCGCGACGCCTTCACGCACCCCTCTAGGCTGGCGGGTATGCCCACGCTCATCCTCGTACGCCACGGACGCTCGACCGCCAACACCTCCGGAGTGCTCGCGGGCCGGACCCCCGGCGTCTCCCTCGACGAACGCGGTGCCGCCCAGGCCGCCGCACTGCCCGGCCGGCTGTCGGCCCTCACCTTCGCGGCGGCCGTCAGCAGCCCGCTGCAGCGCTGCCGCGAGACGCTCCAGCCGCTGCTGGACGCCCGCCCCGGCCTCGCACTCCACACCGAGGACCGCATCTCCGAATGCGACTACGGGGACTGGTCGGGGCGCAAGCTCGCCGAGCTCTCCGACGAGCCGCTGATGCGAGTCGTCCAGCAGCACCCCTCGGCCGCCGCCTTCCCCGGCGGTGAGTCCATGCGGGCCATGCAGGCCCGGGCCGTCGAGGCCGTCCGGGACTGGAACGCCCGCATCGAGGCGGAGCACGGCGAGGACGCCGCCTATGTGATGTGCTCGCACGGGGACATCATCAAGGCCCTGGTCGCCGACGCGCTCGGCATGCACCTCGACCTCTTCCAGCGCATCCAGGCCGACCCGTGCTCCGTCACCGCGATCCGCTACACCCGGCTGCGGCCGTTCCTCCTCCGCCTCGGCGACACCGGCGACTTCGCCTCCCTGGCACCGCGCGAACAGGCCATCGGGGCCGACGCGGCGGGGGACACGGCAACGGATGCGGCCGTCGGGGGCGGCGCTGGGGCACCGTGATCGCTCAGCGCAGTAGGGTGGACGCGCCGTAGAGCCCTTGCGGGACCTCTCGCAGGGCCCCGGGGGCCGCCCCCATCCGCCATCACATTCTCAAGGGAGACAGGACGTGTCCCGTCAGGTGTTCCTCTACGACCCACCGGACCGTTTCGTGGCCGGTACGGTCGGGTTGCCTGGCCGCCGTACGTTTTTCCTGCAGGCATCCTCGCGTGGACGGGTCACCAGCGTGGCCCTGGAGAAGACGCAGGTCGCCGCGTTGGCCGAACGGATCGACGAACTCCTCGACGAGGTCGTCCGGCGGACCGGCGGCAATTCACCGGTGCCGGCCGTCGCGCCCACGGACGTCGCCGACACCGCGCCGCTCGACGCCCCCGTCGAGGAGGAGTTCAGGGTCGGCACGATGGCGCTCGCCTGGGACGGCGATGAGCAGCGCATGATCGTCGAGGCGCAGGCCCTCGTCGAACTGGACGCCGACTCCGAGGACGACCTCGCGGAGGCCGAGGAAAGGCTTCTGCAGGACGAGGAGAACGGCCCGCCGATGCTGCGCGTCCGGCTGAGCGGAGCCCAGGCCCGCGCCTTCGCCAAGCGCGCGCTCGACGTCGTGAACGCCGGCCGCCCGCCCTGCCCGCTGTGCAGCCTCCCCCTCGATCCGGAAGGACACGTATGCCCGCGCCAGAACGGATACCGTCGCGGGGCCTGACGGAGGCAGGGCTGCGCACCCTGCTCGCGGAGGGCGAGCTCACGGTCCTCGGCCAGGTCCGGGGCGCGTCGAACGCGGTGCTGTACTGCACGATCTCCCACGAGGGCGAGGAGCGGACGTGCGTCTACAAGCCGGTCGCCGGTGAGCAGCCGCTGTGGGACTTCCCCGACGGCACCCTCGCCCGGCGCGAGGTCGCCGCGTACGAGATCTCCGAAGCCACCGGCTGGGGCCTCGTGCCGCCGACGGTGCTGAGGGAGGGCCCCTACGGCGAGGGGATGTGCCAGCTGTGGATCGAGGCGGAGGCCGGCGACGGGGACGCCGAAGGGCCGCCGCAGCTCCTCGCCCTCGTCGAGGACGAGGAGCCGGGAGAGGGCTGGAAGGCCGTCGGATTCGCCGAGGTGGGGGAGGGCCGGACGGCCCTGCTGGTGCACGCCGACGATCCCCGCCTGCGCCGGCTCGCGGTGCTGGACGCGGTCATCAACAACGGTGACCGCAAGGGCGGGCACCTGCTGCCCGCACCCGGCGGACGGCTGTACGGCATCGACCACGGCGTCACGTTCAACGCCGACGACAAACTGCGGACGCTGCTCTGGGGATGGGCGGGCGAACCCCTGACCCCCGAGGCGGCCGAGGTGCTCGACCGGCTGTCCGCCGCCATCGAGCCGGGCGCGGAGCTCGCCACCCGGTTGGGGGAACTGATCACCGCGGCTGAACTCGACGCACTGCGCGGCCGGGTGGACGGCCTCCGCGCGTCCGGCCGGCACCCGCAGCCGAGCGGTGACTGGCCGCCGATCCCGTGGCCGCCCGTGTGACGTCCCGGTCCGGCCCGTACGGCGGTACGGGCCGCGCCCGGTCCGGGAACGGCAGGGAGAGCACGACGGCCCCGAGCGCAAGACCGCCTCTTCGGCCATGATCTGCCATCCGGTTCGTATCCGGAAGCATCGTCCGGTTACGCTCATGACATGCATGCCTGGCCCGCTTCTGAGGTCCCCGCCCTGCCTGGCAAGGGCCGCGACCTTCGGATCCACGACACCGCGACCGGCGGACGGATCACCCTTGACCCCGGTCCCGTCGCCCGCATATACGTCTGCGGCATCACGCCGTACGACGCGACCCACATGGGTCATGCGGCGACCTACAACGCGTTCGACCTCGTTCAGCGCGTGTGGCTCGACACCAAGCGGCAGGTTCACTACGTCCAGAACGTGACCGACGTGGATGATCCGCTGCTGGAGCGGGCCGTGCGCGACGGCGAGGACTGGACCGAGCTCGCGGAGCGCGAGACGGCCCTCTTCCGGGAGGACATGACCTCCCTGCGCATGCTTCCCCCGAAGCACTACATCGGGGCGGTCGAGGCGATACCCGGCATCGTCCCGCTCGTGGAACGCCTCCGGGACGCGGGCGCCGCCTACGAACTCGACGGCGACGTGTACTTCTCCGTGGAGAGCGACCCGCACTTCGGCGAGGTCTCGAACCTGGACGCCGAGGCCATGCGACTGCTCTCCGCCGAGCGCGGCGGTGACCCTGAGCGCCCCGGCAAGAAGAACCCGCTCGACCCGATGCTCTGGATGGCCGCCCGTGAGGGCGAGCCGAGCTGGGACGGCGGCTCCCTGGGACGCGGCAGGCCCGGCTGGCACATCGAGTGCGTCGCCATCGCGCTGGACCACCTGGGCATGAGCTTCGACGTCCAGGGCGGAGGTTCCGACCTCGCCTTCCCGCACCACGAGATGGGTGCCTCGCACGCGCAGGTGCTGACCGGCGAGCACCCGTTCGCCCGCGCCTACGTACACGCCGGGATGGTCGGCCTCGACGGCGAGAAGATGTCCAAGTCCAAGGGCAACCTCGTCTTCGTGTCGGCGCTGCGCCGGGACGGCGTGGACTCCGCCGCGATCAGGCTCGCCCTGCTCGCGCACCACTACAGGTCCGACTGGGAGTGGACCGACCAGGTGCTCGCCGACGCGGTCGAGCGTCTCGCCCGGTGGCGTGCCGCCGTCTCCCGGCCCGACGGGCTCTCCGCCGACGCCCTCGTCGAGGAGGTGCGGGAGGCCCTGGCCGACGACCTGGACACCCCGGCCGCACTCGCCGCCGTGGACCGCTGGGCCGAGCGCCAGACCTCCGGCGGCGGCACGGACGAGGGCGCGCCCGGCCTCGTCTCGCGCACCGTCGACGCCCTGCTGGGCGTCGCGCTCTGACCCGGAGCCGCACGGACACGCCGAACGGCCCCGGACTTCGCGAGAGATCGACGAAGTCCGGGGCCGTCGCGTAGCCGGAGGCGGGTGTCAGTCGTCCGGGGCGTCCTCGCCCGGCCCGTCCGACGGCGGGTCCTCGGGCGTGTCTCCGCCCTCGCCGTCCTTGGGCCTGCCCTTCTCCGGGCGCTGAGGCTTCGGCGGTCGCGTACGCCCGCCCGAGGTGTCCCGCAGGTAGGGCACGTCACCGCTCTCCGTGGCATGACCGCCCGGTGCCTGGCCCGGGCCGCCGACGTCCCTGCGGCGCAGGTAGCGCTCGAACTCGCGCGCGATGGCCTCGCCGGACGCCTCCGGCAGCTCAGCGGTGTCCCGCGCCTCCTCCAGCGTCTGCACGTACTCCGCGACCTCGCTGTCCTCGGCGGCCAGCTGGTCGACCCCGAGCTGCCAGGCGCGGGCGTCCTCGGGCAGCTCGCCCAGCGGGATCCGCAGACCGAGCAGGTCCTCCAGGCGGTTCAGGAGCGCGAGTGTCGCCTTGGGGTTGGGCGGCTGCGACACGTAGTGCGGGACCGCCGCCCACAGGCTGACCGCGGGCACCCCGGCATGCGTGCAGGCCTCCTGGAGGATGCCCACGATGCCGGTCGGTCCCTCGTACTTGGTCTCCTCCAGGTCCATGGTCCTCGCCAGGTCCGGATCGGACGTGACCCCGCTGACGGGCACCGGCCTGGTGTGCGGGGTGTCGCCGAGCAGCGCTCCCAGGACGACCACCATCTCGACGCCCAGCTCATGGGCGAAGCCCAGGATCTCGTTGCAGTACGAACGCCAGCGCATGGAGGGTTCGATGCCACGGATCAGCACCAGGTCACGGGGCTTCTCGCCGCCGACCCGGACCACGGAGAGCCGCGTGGTGGGCCAGGTGATCTTGCGTGTCCCGCCGTCCATCCACACCGTGGGCCGGTTGACCTGGAAGTCGTAGTAGTCCTCGGCGTCGAGCGCCGCGAAGACCTCGCCCTTCCATTCCCGGTCAAGATGCGCGACCGCGGTGGAGGCGGCGTCCCCGGCGTCGTTCCAGCCCTCGAACGCGGCCACCATGACCGGGTCGATCAGCTCGGGTACCCCCTCGAGCTCGATCACCCAGGCCTCCTTCCGAAGTTCCCTTGTGTACGGACCAACCTTACGGCTTCCGTCCTGCTCCGAGGCAGCCCGTTTGCGTACGGAGATGAACCGTGCCACCCCATGATTCATCCGAGCTGTTCTGGTCGAAAACCATAGATCTTCGCCCTGGCCCTGGACTGCGAGGTCTACGGGAGGTTATACATCGGATGACCGTGTAGAGATCCGATGTTATTCCCCTGGGGGCGCACATGAGTCTGACCGTCATGGATTTCGAGGTCGACGACATCCGGTTTCCCACCTCGGAGCAGCTGGACGGCTCGGATGCCATGAACCCCGATCCCGACTACTCCGCCGCCTATGTCGTCCTGCGCGCGGACGGCGCCGGCGGTCCGGACGGCAGGGGCGAGGAAGGACACGGCTTCTGCTTCACCATCGGCCGCGGCAACGATGTCATGGCAGCGGCCATCGAGACGCTCCGCCCCCATCTGGTGGGGCTGCCCGTCCCGCGTGACGCGGCGGACCTCGCCGCCCTGTACCGCGCGCTCACGCACGACTCCCAGCTGCGCTGGCTCGGCCCCGAGAAGGGCGTGATGCACATGGCGGCCGGAGCCGTCGTCAACGCCGCCTGGGACCTCGCGGCGAGACTGGCCGGCAAGCCCGTCTGGCAGTTCCTCGCGGAGATGACGCCCGAGGAGCTCGTCTCCCTCGTCGACTTCCGCTACCTCACGGACGCCCTCACCCCGCGGGAGGCACTCGGCATCCTCCGTGCCGCGGAGCCGGGCCGCGCCGAGCGCACCGAGCGGCTCCTCGCCGAGGGCTATCCCGCCTACACCACCTCACCCGGCTGGCTGGGGTACGACGACGCCAAACTCGTGCGGCTGGCCGAGGAGGCCGTCGCGGACGGTTTCACCCAGATCAAGCTGAAGGTCGGCGCCGATCTGGACGACGACGTCCGCAGACTCGCGGCCGCCCGGGAGGCCGTCGGCCCCGGCATCCGGATCGCCGTCGACGCCAACCAGCGCTGGGACGTGGCGGACGCGGTGGAGTGGATGAAGGCGCTCGCCCCGTACGACCCGTACTGGATCGAGGAACCGACCAGCCCCGACGACGTGCTCGGCCACGCCGCCGTGCGCGCCGGGCAGCCGGTCAAGGTCGCCACCGGTGAGCACATCGCCAACAGGGTCGTGTTCAAGCAGCTGCTCCAGGCCGGCGCGGTCGACTTCGTCCAGATCGACGCCGCACGCGTCGCCGGGGTCAACGAGAACCTCGCGATCCTGCTGCTCGCGGCCAAGTACGGCGTCCCGGTCTGCCCCCACGCCGGTGGCGTCGGGCTGTGCGAGCTGGTCCAGCACCTCTCGATGTTCGACTACGTCGCGGTGTCGGGCAGCCTCGAGGACCGGGTCATCGAGTACGTCGACCACCTCCACGAGCACTTCGCCGACCCCGCCGTCGTCGAGGACGGCCGCTACGTCACCCCCCGTGCGCCGGGCTTCTCGGCCCGGATGCTTCCCGCCTCGATCGCCGGGCACCGTTATCCGCAGGGCCCCGTCTGGCAGGCCCGCCGCACACCCGAGGAGACCGGACGATGACCGCCACACAGGATTTCGACGGACTGTCCGCCCTGGTGACGGGCGGCGCGTCCGGTATCGGGGCCGCCGTGGCCACCCAGCTGCTCGCCCGCGGGGCGCGCGTCGCGGTGCTCGACCTCGACCCGGAGGGCGCGCCCGCGGGGGCCCTCGCCCTACGGGCCGACGTGACGGACGACGACGCCGTACGGAATGCCGTCGAGCGGGCGGCCACCGAACTGGGCGGCCTGCACACGGTGGTGTCCAACGCGGGGATCGGCTCGATCGGCACCGTCGAGGACAACGCCGACGAGGAGTGGACCCGCGTACTGGACATCAACGTGCTCGGCATGGTCCGCACCGCCCGCCACGCGCTGCCCCACCTCCGGCGCGCCGCCGTCGGCCGGCCCGGCGCCGTGTCGATCACCCAGACCTGCTCCATCGCCGCCACCGCCGGTCTGCCGCAACGCGCGCTCTACAGCGCGAGCAAGGGCGCCGTGCTCTCGCTCACCCTCGCGATGGCCGCGGACCACGTCCGTGAGGGGATCAGGGTGAACTGCGTCAATCCCGGTACCGCGGACACCCCCTGGATCGGCCGACTGCTCGGACAGGCCGAGGACCCGGCCGCCGAGCGGGCCGCGCTCGACGCCCGACAGCCGCTCGGACGGCTGGTGTCCGCCGACGAGGTGGCCGCCGCCGTCGTCTACCTCGCGAGCCCGGCGGCCGCGTCCGTCACGGGCACCGCGCTCGCCGTCGACGGGGGGATGCAGGGCCTGCGCCTCCGCCCCGCCCCGCCACAGGGCTGACCGCGGCTCGCGGGGGCCGGCCGAGGGGCCGACCGGGGCTCACAGGGTCGAACGCAGCCACTGCTCCACGCTCGCCACGTGCACCGTCGCCCAGGACCGGGCGGCCTCGGCGTCCCGGTCCCGCATCGCGGCGAGGATGGCCCGGTGCTCGCGCAGCGTCCGGCCCACCGCGTCCTCCTGGGTCAGCCCGCGCCACACCCTGGCCCGGGTGGTCGGGCCGGACAGGCCGTCGAGCAGGGAGCAGAGCACCGAGTTGCCGGAGTGCCGGGCGATGCCCCGGTGGAACTCCAGGTCACCGGCGACCAGCGCCTCCACCGAGGGGTCGGGCCCCAGCGCGTCCAGCTGGGCGCTGAGCGCGTCCAGCTGTTCCTCCTCGATGCGCAGCGCCGCCATCGCCGTGGCCGCCGGCTCCAGGATCCTGCGGACCGCGAAGAACTCCAGCACGGTGTCGTCGCGGTGGAAGTCCACCACGAAGCTGAGGGCCTCCAGGAGCAGCTGGGGGTCCAGGCTGGTGACGTAGGTGCCGTCGCCCTGACGGACGTCGAGGATCCGGATCAGCGACAGCGCGCGCACCGCCTCGCGCAGCGAGTTGCGCGACAGGCCGAGCTCGGCAGCGAGCTCGCTCTCCTTGGGAAGCCGGTCCCCGGGAGCCAGCGCACCCGAGACGATCATTCCCTTGATCCGCTCGATCGCTTCGTCGGTGACGGCCATGCAGGGCCTCCTCGCGCACAAGACATCCGATGTATGCCCTCATTATGGGGCCAGGACGGGAGACGGACGGCCCCGGAGCACGGCCCTACGGCGTACGACCGCTGCCCCCGCGCCGCATCGCACCCGCGAGGCGGCCGTGGCAGGTGTCGCGGAGACCGCCCGCACAGCCGCAGGGGCGGCCTCCCGACCGGGAGACCGCCCCTGTTGTCCCGCGCCGCCGCCGTCAGCGGCCGTCTGCCAGCATGTCCTCGACCTTGGCCCGGACGTCGTCGGTCGCGAGCCCCCGGATCGTCAGCGTCGTCCGGCGGCGCAGCACGTCGTCCGCCGTCTCGGCCCACTCGCGGTCGCGCGCGTACGCCACCTGCGCCCAGATCTCCGGGGCGTCGGGGTGGATGCGCTCGCCCAGCGCCGGGTTCTCGTTGGCCAGCCGCGCGATGTCGAACGACAGCGAACCGTAGTGGGTCGCGAGGTGCCGTGCGGTGTCGGCGGACATCCGCGGCCCCGGCGTACCGCCGTCGACCAGCAGCCGGTGCGCGACCGCGTTCGGGTTGGCGATACCGGGCAGCGGCACCTTCCGGGGCAGCCGGGCCATCGGCTCCATGTCCTCCGCGAGGGGGTGACCGGGCAGTTCGGCCAGCTTGTTCATCACGGTGCGGCCGATGTGGCGGAACGTCGTCCACTTGCCGCCCGCGACCGACAGCATCCCGCCGCGGCCCTCGGTCACGACCGTCTCGCGCTTCGCCTTCGAGGTGTCGCCCGGGCCGCCGGGCAGCACCCGGAGCCCGGCGAAGGAGTAGGTGATCAGATCGCGGGAGAGCTGCTGGTCCCGGACGGAGAACGCCGCCTCGTCGAGGATCTGGGCCGTGTCCTTCTCGGTGACCGCGACATCGGCCGGGTCGCCCTCGTACTCCTCGTCGGTCGTGCCCAGCAGCAGCATGTCCTCCCACGGCAGGGCGAACGTGATGCGGTACTTGTCGATCGGCGTCGCCAGCGCGGCCTTCCACGGGCGGGTGCGCTTGAGGACGAGGTGGGCACCCTTGGACAGACGTATGGAGGGCGCGGAGGCCGGGTCCTCCAGCTTCCGCAGGTGGTCGACCCAGGGGCCGGTCGCGTTGAGCACGAGCCGGGCGTTCACGCCGAACTCCGTGCCGTCCTGACGGTCCTCCAGCTCGGCCCCCGTGACGCGGCCCTTGGTGAACCGCAGCGCGGTCACCGCGGCGTGGTTGAGGACGACGGCGCCCGCGTCGACGGCCGCGCGTACCGTCATCAGCGCCATCCGGGCGTCGTTCATCTGGTCGTCGCCGTAGACCGCGACGGCCTTCAGATTGTCGGTGCGCAGCTCCGGCACATCGCGCTGTGCCCGCGCCGGGCTGATCACGTGGCCGACGCCGTCACCGAACGCGGACAGCGCCGAGTAGGCGAAGACACCCGCGCCGAGCTTGGCCGCGCCGTGCGGCCCGCCCTTGTAGACGGGCAGGTAGAAGGTGAGCGGGTTGGCCAGGTGCGGGGCGACCTGACGGGACACCGCGCGCCGCTCGAAGTGGTTCTCCGCGACCAGCTTCACCGCGCCGGTCTGCAGGTAGCGCAGACCGCCGTGGAGCAGCTTGGACGACGCGGAGGAGGTGGCGCCGGCGAAGTCGCCGGCGTCCACCAGCGCCACCCGCAGCCCGGACTGCGCGGCATGCCAGGCGGTGGAGATGCCCAGGATGCCGCCGCCGATCACCAGGAGGTCGTACGTCGCCTTGGACAGCTGCTCCCGGGTCTCGGCGCGGCTCGGGAGGGAGCCGGAGGCCGGATGCGTCCCGAGGGCGGGGACGCTCTGCAGGGTGGTCATGTTGATGCTCCTCAGATCTCTTCGTCCTCGATCCAGCCCATGGTCCGTTCGACGGCCTTGAGCCAGCTCTTGTACTCGCGGTCACGGGTGGCCGCGTCCAAACGGGGTGTCCACTCGGCGGCGCGGCGCCAGTTGGCGCGCAGCGCGTCGGTGTCCGGCCAGAAGCCGACGGCGAGGCCGGCGGCGTAGGCGGCGCCGAGGCAGGTGGTCTCGGCGACCATGGGGCGCACCACGGGCGCGTCCAGGAAGTCGGAGAGCGTCTGCATCAGCAGGTTGTTGGAGGTCATGCCGCCGTCGACCTTGAGCGCGGTCAGCTCGACGCCGGAGTCCTTGGTCATGGCGTCGCTGATCTCGCGGGTCTGCCAGGCGGTGGCCTCGAGCACGGCACGGGCGATGTGAGCCTTGGTGACGTACCGGGTGAGTCCGGCGATCACACCGCGGGCGTCGGGACGCCAGTACGGGGCGAACAGGCCGGAGAACGCGGGCACGAAGTACGCGCCGCCGTTGTCCTCGACGGAGGAGGCGAGCGTCTCGATCTCGGCCGCGGACTTGATCAGGCCCATCTGGTCGCGCATCCACTGGACGAGCGAACCGGTGACGGCGATGGAGCCCTCGAGTGCGTAGACCGGCTTCTGGTCGCCGATCTGGTAGCCGACGGTCGTCAGCAGCCCGTTGTACGAGTTCACCGGGGTGTGGCCGGTGTTCATCAGCATGAAGGTGCCGGTGCCGTACGTGGACTTGGCCTCGCCCTGGGCGAAACAGGTCTGGCCGAACAGCGCGGCCTGCTGGTCACCGAGCGCGGAGGCCACCGGGACGCCGTCGAGGACGCCGCCCTTCGCGGTGCCGTACACCTCGGCGGAGGACCGGATCTCCGGCAGGACGGCCGGCGGGATCTCCATCGACTGGACGATCTTGTCGTCCCACTCCATCTTGTGCAGGTTCATCAGGAGGGTGCGCGAGGCGTTGGTGACGTCGGTGACGTGGACGCCGCCGTCGGTGCCGCCGGTCAGGTTCCAGATGACCCAGGAGTCCATGGTGCCGAAGAGGATGTCGCCCCGCTCGGCGCGCTCGCGCAGTCCCTCGACGTTGTCGAGAAGCCAGCGGACCTTCGGGCCGGCGAAGTACGACGCGAGCGGCAGGCCGGTCTCGCGGCGGAAGCGGTCCTGGCCGACGTTGCGGCCGAGCTCCTTGCAGAGCGCGTCGGTGCGGGTGTCCTGCCAGACGAGGGCGTTGTGGACGGGCTCACCGGTGTTCTTGTCCCAGAGCAGCGTGGTCTCTCGCTGGTTGGTGATGCCGATCGCCTTGACGTCGGCGGAGGTGATGCCGGCCTTGACGATCGCCCCGGCGACGACCTCCTGGACGTTCTCCCAGATCTCGGCGGCGTCGTGCTCGACCCAGCCGGGCTTGGGGAAGATCTGCTCGTGCTCCTTCTGGTCGACCGAGACGATCCGGCCGTCCTTGTCGAAGACGATGCAGCGGCTGGACGTGGTGCCCTGGTCGATGGCCGCGATGAACGGGCCGGTGGTGTGTGCGTCGGTCACGGTGTGGCTCCCGGAAGTCTGTGTGGTCTACAGGTGTGGCTCAGGCGAAGGCGAGGTTGTAGAGCCCGCCGGCGAGTGCGGCCCCGATGAGCGGTCCTACCACCGGTACCCAGGCGTAGCCCCAGTCCGACCCGCCCTTGTTCGGAAGCGGCAGCAACGCGTGCACGATGCGGGGCCCGAGGTCGCGCACGGGGTTGATCGCGTAACCGGTCGGGCCACCGAGCGACAGACCGATCCCGACGACCACCAGCGACGTGATCAGGGCGCCGAGGACGCCGAGGCCGTTGCCCTCGTCGTTGAGGCCCTGCGTGAGGATCGCCAGGACGAGCACGAACGTGGCGATGATCTCGGTGACGACGTTCTGCACCCCGTTCCGGATCTCCGGACCGGTGGTGAAGATGCCGAGCACGGGGCCGGCCTTCGGCGCCGCCGACTGGTCGACCATGCCCTCTTCGGCCGGCTGGTTCCTCACGATCTCGGGGTCGGTGAGGTGCGCGTGGAACTGCCCGTAGTAGACGGCCCAGACGAGCACGGCGCCGATCATCGCGCCGAACAGCTCGGACACGAGGTACAGAGGCACGTCGCTCCACGCGGTGCCGCCCTGGATCGCCAGTCCGATCGTGACCGCCGGGTTGAGATGGGCGCCGGACACGCCGGAGGCTATGTAGGCGCCGGTCAGTACGGCGAAGCCCCACCCGAAGGTGATGGCCAGCCAGCCGGCGTTGTGCGCCTTGGAGCGCTTGAGCGTGACGGCGGCACAGACACCGCCGCCGAGCAGTACGAGTACGGCGGTACCGATGGTCTCGCCGATGAAGATGTCGGAGCTGGACACCCGTGACTCCTTTGTCCTTCGTCCAGAGGAAGGCGAAACACCGGGTCCCTCCGGTGGATCGCACCCCCAGGTGGGTACTCGTTCGGTACGGGCACTCACCTGTAGGGCTTGACCGGCCCTCGGCACTGTCACACTCTAACGCGTATTGCCGTTAAGTGTTCGGCAATGCCGACCGGTGAACGGCAATGTTTCTCCCCGATGAAGAGTGCGTCAAGGGGTGTGTGACGCGCGACTCGATCGTTACCGACGCCGCGGTGGGCTCAGAAGCGTCCGGCGCCCAGGTCCCGGGAGACGGCGCGGGCGCAGTCCCGGACCGCGGCGACGAGTTCGGGGCGCAGCTCACCGCCCGCGCAGACGCGCTCCACGGCGCCCGTCACGGCCACGGCGCCGACCGGCATCCTGCGGCGGTCGTGGATGGGGGCGGCCACCGCCGCCACGCCCTCCCAGGTCTCTTCCACGTCGGCGGCCCAGCCCTGGGCCCGGATCAGGTCGAGCAGCGACTCGAACTCCTCCTCGCCCGTGACCGTGCGGGGCGTGAAGGGCCGCAGCTCCACCTCGGTCGCCTCGCTGTGCGCGACCGGGTCGTAGGCCGCGATGACCTTGCCCAGGGCGGTGGAGTGCAGCGGCTGCATGGCGCCGACCTCCAGTACCTGGCGGCTGTCGTCCGGCCGGAAGACGTGGTGGACGATCAGGACGCCGCGCTGGTGCAGCACGCCCAGGTGGACGCTCTCGCCGCTGGAGCGGGCCAGGTCGTCGGTCCAGACCAGCGCGCGGGCCCGCAGCTCGTGCACGTCGAGATAGCTGTTGCCCAGGCGCAGCAGCTCGGCGCCCAGCTGGTAGCGGCCGGACGCGGGGTCCTGCTCGACGAAGCCCTCGAGCTGGAGGGTGCGCAGAATGCCGTGCGCGGTACCTTTGGCCAGACCCAGTGACGACGCGATGTCGGACAGGCCCAGCCGGCGCTCGCCGCCGGCCAGCAGACGCAGCATCGCCGCTGCCCGCTCGAGCGACTGGATGTTCTTCGCCATCGCGCCGTACTCCTCCACCTCGGTTCGACAATGCTGAACACTATCGGTCGATGCCGACCTCTGTCCGGTGGCGCGAAAATTATGCGCCACCCGCCGAGGGCCCGTTTCACCGCACAGCATGCAGTCCGCCCCGTGGGACACGACGACCGGCCCGGGCGCGTCCCGGCTACGCTGGCCGCGTGCCCCCTCCGCAGAAGGGCGCAAAGCCGACAGCCGTCGCATCCCAGGGAGAACATCCATGGCCTCGTTGCCGACCCCCTCAGCTGACAGCCGGACCCGAGCCGCAGCGCTCCGTGAGGCGCTCGCCACCCGGGTGGTGGTGGCCGACGGTGCCATGGGCACCATGCTCCAGGCCCAGGACCCCACCCTTGAGGACTTCGAGAACCTCGAAGGCTGCAACGAGATCCTGAACGTCACGCGCCCCGACATCGTCCGGTCGGTCCACGAGGAGTACTTCGCGGTCGGCGTGGACTGCGTCGAGACCAACACGTTCGGGGCCAACGCCTCCGCCCTCGGCGAGTACGACATCCCCGGCCGGATCCACGAGCTGTCCGAAGCCGGCGCCCGCCTCGCCCGCGAGGTCGCCGACCGGTTCACCGAGTCCACCGGACAGCAGCGCTGGGTGCTCGGCTCCATCGGCCCCGGCACCAAGCTCCCGACGCTGGGGCACGCCCCGTACACGGTCCTGCGCGACGGCTTCCAGCAGAACGCCGAGGGCCTGATCGCCGGCGGTGCCGACGCGCTCATCATCGAGACCACGCAGGACCTCCTGCAGACCAAGGCCGCCGTGCTGGGCGCACGGCGCGCCCTGGAGGCCATGGGCAGCGACCTCCTGGTGCTCTGTTCGCTTGCCTTCGAGACGACCGGCACCATGCTGCTCGGCTCCGAGATCGGTGCGGCGCTGACCGCGCTCGAGCCCCTCGGCGTCGACATGATCGGCCTGAACTGCTCGACCGGCCCCGCCGAGATGAGCGAGCACCTGCGCTACCTGACGCGCCACTCCCGCATCCCGCTGCTCTGCATGCCGAACGCCGGCCTGCCGGTGCTCACCAAGGACGGGGCGCACTTCCCGCTCGACGCCGAGGGCCTGGCCGACGCCCAGGAGACCTTCGTCCAGGAGTACGGCCTCTCCCTCGTGGGCGGCTGCTGCGGCACGACGCCGGAACACCTGCGCCGGCTCGTCGAGCGGGTGCGCGGTTCCGAGCTCACCCCCCGCGACCCCCGGCCCGAGCCGGGCGCCGCCTCGCTCTACCAGACCATCCCCTTCCGGCAGGACACCTCGTACCTCGCGATCGGCGAGCGTACGAACGCCAACGGATCCAAGAAGTTCCGCGAGGCCATGCTCGACGCCCGCTGGGACGACTGCGTGGAGATGGCCCGTGACCAGATCCGCGAGGGCGCGCACATGCTCGACCTCTGCGTCGACTACGTGGGGCGCGACGGCGTCGCCGACATGGAGGAGCTGGCCGGCCGTTTCGCCACCGCCTCCACCCTGCCGATCGTCCTCGACTCCACCGAGGTGCCCGTCCTGCGCGCCGGCCTGGAGAAGCTGGGCGGCCGCGCCGTACTGAACTCCGTCAACTACGAGGACGGCGACGGCCCCGAGTCCCGCTTCGCGAAGGTCGCCGGGCTGGCCGCCGAACACGGCGCCGCGCTCGTCGCGCTGACCATCGACGAGGAGGGTCAGGCCCGGACCGTCGAGCACAAGGTCGCCATCGCCGAGCGGCTCATCGAGGACCTCACCACCAACTGGGGCATCCACGAGTCGGACATCCTCATCGACTGCCTGACCTTCACCATCTGCACCGGTCAGGAGGAGTCCCGCAAGGACGGCATCGCCACCATCGGCGCCATCCGCGAGCTGAAGCGGCGCCACCCCGACGTCCAGACCACGCTGGGCCTGTCCAACATCTCCTTCGGCCTGAACCCCGCCGCCCGCGTCGTCCTGAACTCCGTCTTCCTGGACGAGTGCGTGAAGGCCGGCCTGGACTCCGCGATCGTGCACGCCTCCAAGATCCTCCCGATCGCCCGGCTGGAGGAGGAGCAGGTCAAGGTCGCCCTCGACCTCATCCACGACCGCCGGGAGGAGGGCTACGACCCCCTCCAGCGGCTCATGGAGCTCTTCGAGGGCGTCAACATGAAGTCCATGAAGCAGGGCAAGGCAGAGGAGCTCCTCGCCCTGCCGCTGGACGAACGGCTCCAGCGCCGCATCATCGACGGCGAGAAGAACGGTCTGGAGGCCGACCTCGACGAGGCGCTGCTGACCAGGCCCGCGCTGGAGGTCGTGAACGACACCCTGCTGGCCGGCATGAAGGTCGTGGGCGAGCTGTTCGGCTCCGGCCAGATGCAGCTGCCCTTCGTGCTCCAGTCCGCCGAGGTCATGAAGTCCGCGGTGGCCCACCTGGAACCGCACATGGAGAAGACCGACGCCGAGGGCAAGGGCACCATCGTGCTGGCCACGGTCCGCGGCGACGTCCACGACATCGGCAAGAACCTCGTCGACATCATCCTGTCCAACAACGGCTTCAACGTGGTCAACCTGGGCATCAAGCAGCCCGTCTCCGCGATCCTGGACGCCGCCCAGGAGCACCGTGCCGACGTCATCGGCATGTCGGGCCTCCTGGTGAAGTCCACCGTGATCATGAAGGAGAACCTGGAGGAGCTGAACCAGCGCAAGCTGGCGGCCGACTATCCGGTGATCCTCGGCGGGGCGGCCCTGACCAGGGCCTACGTCGAGCAGGACCTCCACGAGATCTACGAGGGCGAGGTCCGTTACGCCCGCGACGCCTTCGAGGGGCTCCGGCTGATGGACGCCCTCGTCGCCGTCAAGCGCGGTGTCCCCGGCGCCACGCTCCCCGAGCTGAAGCAGCGCAGGGTGCCCAAGCGGGACACCCCCGTGGCGGAGGTCGTGGAGCCCGAGGACGGCGTGCGGTCCGACGTCTCCGTCACCAACCCGGTCCCCGAGCCGCCGTTCTGGGGCACCCGGGTGGTCAAGGGCATCCAGCTCAAGGAGTACGCCTCCTGGCTGGACGAGGGCGCCCTGTTCAAGGGCCAGTGGGGCCTCAAGCAGGCCAGGGCCGGCGACGGACCGACGTACGAGGAGCTCGTGGAGCGCGAGGGCCGTCCGCACCTGCGTGGCTGGCTCGACAAGCTCCACACCGAGAACCTGCTGGAGGCGGCCGTCGTCTACGGCTACTTCCCCTGCGTCTCCAAGGGCGACGACCTGATCCTGCTGCACGAGGACGGCTCCGAGCGCACCCGCTTCACCTTCCCGCGCCAGCGCCGCGGCCGTCGGCTCTGCCTCGCGGACTTCTTCCGTCCCGAGGAGTCCGGGGAGACCGACGTGATCGGACTCCAGGTCGTCACCGTCGGCTCGAAGATCGGCGGGGCCACCGCCGAGCTCTTCGAGGCGAACTCCTACCGCGACTACCTGGAGCTGCACGGGCTGTCCGTGCAGCTGGCCGAGGCACTCGCCGAGTACTGGCACGCCCGGGTCCGCAGCGAGCTCGGCTTCGCCGGCGAGGACCCCTCCGACGTCGAGGACATGTTCGCGCTCAAGTACCGCGGAGCGCGCTTCTCCCTGGGCTACGGGGCCTGCCCCGACCTGGAGGACCGGGCGAAGATCGCCGCCCTCCTGGAGCCCGAGAGGATCGGGGTGAAGCTCTCCGAGGAGTTCCAGCTGCACCCCGAGCAGTCCACGGACGCGATCGTCATCCACCACCCGGAGGCGAAGTACTTCAACGCACGGTAGGCCGGTGTTCGACGCGCGGTCATCCACCACTCCGCGCGAGGCGCGGCCGGACGTCGTAGAATGGTCGGTCCAGTGCAGGCCGGTCGCCGTTCCCACGGGAAGGCGGCCGGCCTTCTCGTCCCTCATGGAGGTGTGCCGGATGACCAGTACGGTCCCCGCGTCCCTGATCCGCACGGCGGAAGGATCGGCGCTCCAAGCCGTCCTCCTCGACATGGACGGCACACTGGTCGACACCGAGGGCTTCTGGTGGGACGTGGAGGTCGAGGTCTTCGCCGACCTCGGTCACCGGCTGGACGAGGCGTGGCGTGACGTGGTCGTCGGAGGGCCGATGACCCGCAGTGCCGGCTACCTCATCGAGGTGACCGGCGCCGACATCGCCATCGAGGAACTCACCGTCCTGCTCAACGACCGCTTCGAGAAGCGCATCGGACGCGGTGTGCCGCTGATGCCGGGCGCCGCCGGACTGCTGGCCGAGCTCGCCGCGCACGAGGTGCCCACCGCCCTGGTCTCCGCCTCGCACCGGCGCATCATCGACCGCGTCCTGGACTCGGTGGGCCGTCACCACTTCGCGCTCACGGTCGCGGGCGACGAGGTCACCCGCACCAAGCCCCACCCCGATCCCTACCTGGCCGCGGCAGCCGGCTTCGGAGCGGACCCCAGGCGCTGCGCGGTCGTCGAGGACACCGCCACGGGCGTCGCCGCGGCCGAGGCGGCGGGCTGCCGCGTCGTCGCCGTGCCCTCCGTGGCGGCGATCGCCCCCGCCCCGGGAAGGGCGGTCGTGTCCTCGCTCGAGCAGGTGGATCTCGCCTTCCTGCGGGGCCTGGTCGCCGCCGGGTGACGACCGGGGCACCGAGTGTGTTTCGTCGGCAGGTGACAAGAACTCCGCCGTGAAATCTGTCCGTTCCCCGCTTTCGCGCACTGCGCGAATCAGGTCCATGTCAATGCGGTCAGTGGGGCCCTGGCGTGACGTTCATCACTCGACGTGACCTCCGCGCGTTCTCGGAGCGGGGCCGTATGTCCGTTCCGGGAACCCATACGTCCGTATTCGGCAAGGCCTGTACGAAACATTCCCGGCCGTGACATGGACAACCCGTCATCGGCGATCACCGAGTGGATACGGCGCGGATCCGCACCGGTCAGGCACCCCTGCGGCGCCTACTAATCTCGGTTTTCTCACATGCCGGAATGAGGGAGAACGTCCAGATGAACCGCAAGACGCTGGTGCTGCCGGCCGTAGTGGGCCTGCTCGCACCCGTGCTCGCCGCATGTGGCGGGTCGGACGACGGGGGCGATGCCATCGTGGTCGGGACGACGGACCAGTTCATCGCCTCGAAGGACAACCCGGCCCCGCTCGACCCGGCCATCGGCTACGAAGCGGGCGTGTGGAACCTGCTCCGCCAGACCGTGCAGACCCTGACGCACATACCGCGCGGCGGCGGCGAACCGGTACCCGAGGCGGCCGAGAGCTGCACCTTCACGGACACGGAGAACGAGAGCTACCGCTGCACGCTGCGGGACGGTCTCACCTTCGCCGACGGCACCCCCGTCACCCCGGAGGACGTGAAGTACTCCATCCAGCGGGTCCTCGACATCAAGGACGAGAGCGGCCCCTCCGGCCTGTTCGCCAACATCGACACGATCGAGACCAAGGGTGAGAAGGAGATCGTCTTCCACCTGAGCACTCCGGACGCGACGTTCCCGTACAAGCTCGCCACGCCGCCCGCGGGCATCGTCCAGAAGGACAAGTACGGGGCGAAGACGCCCCGCGACGGCTTCCAGATCGACGGGTCGGGCCCGTACACCATGAAGCCGGAGGTCAAGGACGACCAGGTCGTCAAGGTCGTCTTCACCAAGAACCCGAAGTACAAGGGTGACCTGAAGATCCGCAACAAGAAGGTCGAGCTGAACTTCTTCCCCGACGCGGAGGCGATGGGGAAGGCACTCGACGACAAGAAGATCGACATGATGACGCGCAACATGTCGCCCGAGCAGGCCCAGGGGATGCTGGCGCAGCCCAAGGAGGGCATCAAGCTCACCGAGATTCCCGGCCTGGCCATCAGCTACCTCGCGTTCAACACCGAGGACCCCGTGGTGAAGGACAAGGGCGTACGCCAGGCCATCGCGCAGGTCATCGACCGCGGCGCCATCGCCAGCAAGGTGTACGGCAGCACGGCCGAGCCGCTCTACTCGCTGATCCCGTCCGGCATCACCAGCCACACCAACTCGTTCTTCAACAAGTACGGCGAGCCCAGCGTCGCCGCGGCCGCGAAGACCCTGGAGAAGACCGGCGTCAACACCCCGGTGAAGTTCACCCTGCACTACACGACCGACCACTACGGCCCGGCCACCAAGGCCGAGTTCGAGACCCTGGCGAAGCAGCTCAACGCGTCGAAGCTGTTCGAGGTCGACGTCAAGGGCACACCCTGGGACAAGTACCGTCCCGCACAGAAGAAGGGCGAGTACGCGGTCTACGGGATGGGCTGGTTCCCCGACTTCCCGGACCCGGACACCTACATCGCGCCGTTCCTCGACGAGAACAACTTCCTCAACTCGCCGTACACGTCGACCGAGGCGCAGAAGACGCTCATCCCGCAGTCCCGCCGCGAGGCGGACCGCAGCGCCGCGACGCCTGCCTTCGAGAAGCTCCAGAACATCGTTGCCAACGACGTCCCGGTGCTCCCCGTCTGGCAGGGCAAGCAGTACGTCGCCTCGCTCGACGAGCTGACCGGTGTGGAGTGGGCCGTCAACTCCTCGGCGGACCTCCAGCTCTGGGAGCTCGCGCGCGGCGAGTCCTGACGCGGCATCTCCGGAAGAGGACCGGCGCGGTCCGGGGCCACACGCCCCGGGCCGCGCCGGTCCCGCGTCCAGCCCCGTCTCACTGGGCGCCGGGACGCACCAGCCCGCTCTCGTACGCGTACACCGCGGCCTGTACGCGGTCGCGCAGACCCAGCTTCGTCAGCACGTGCCCCACATGTGTCTTGACCGTCGTCTCGCTCACGAAGAGATCGGCCGCGATCTCCGCGTTGGACAGACCGCGCGCCACCAGCTTCAGCACCTCCACCTCACGCTCGGTGAGGGTGTGCAGGGCGTCGGGGACGGGCTCCTCGCCCGAGGGCAGATGGTCGGCGTACTTGTCGAGGAGCCGGCGCGTGATGCTGGGGGCCAGCATCGCCTCTCCGGCCGCCACCACCCTGATGGCCTGCACCAGCTCGACGGCGGGCGCGTCCTTCAGCAGGAAGCCGCTGGCACCGGCGCGCAGCGCCTCCACGACGTACTCGTCGAGGTCGAACGTCGTCAGCACCAGGACCTTCGCCGGGCCGTCCCGCCCGGGACCGGTGATCTGGCGGGTCGCCTCGACCCCGTCCATCCGCGGCATCCGGATGTCCATGAGTACGACATCGGGCTGCAGCGCCCGCACCTGATCGATGGCCTGCAGACCGTCACCGGCCTCACCGACCACCGCGATGTCGCCCTCCGCCTCCAGAATCATCCGGAAGCCGGTGCGCAGCAGTGGTTGATCATCGACGAGCAGGACGCGGATAGCCACGTAATCTCCTTAAGGGCCTTCGAGGGCCACCGGCCGACCGGCCTCGGCCGGCTCCATTCTGCCCTGCACAGCCTCCACGGATCCGGCCGGGCGTACGGTCAGCGGATAGACCGGGGGAGTCCCGCCGAACTCGGGACAGACCGCCCGGTGGTCGCACCAGCCGCACAGCTTCGTCGGCCGCGGCCGCCACTCGCCCGTCTCGGTGGCCAGCCGGATCGCCTCCCACAGCGCGAGCAGCTTGCGCTCCACCCGCTCGAGGTCGGCCGGGACGGGGTCGTACGTCAGCACGTCACCGCTGCCCAGGTAGACGAGCTGGAGCCGGCGCGGCACCACGTTCTTGAGACGCCACACCACCAGGGCGTAGAACTTCATCTGGAACAGGGCGCCCTCCGCGTACTCCGGCCGCGGCGCCTTGCCCGTCTTGTAGTCGACGATGCGGACATCGCCCGTCGGGGCGACGTCGACACGGTCGATCACCCCGCGCAGCCGGAGCCCCGAATCCAGCTCCGTCTCGACGAACAGCTCCCGCTCGGCCGGCTCCAGACGTGTCGGGTCCTCCAGGGAGAACCACCGCTCCACGAGCCGCTCCGCCTCGCCCAGCCAGCCCGCGAGCCGCTCTCCCGCGGGATCCCCCTCGAACAGCTCCGTCAGCTCGGGCTTCGACTCCAGGAGCCGGTCCCACTGGCCGGGGATCAGAGCCTTGGCCCTCGGGGCCGTCCGGTCGGCCGCGGGGGCGTCGAACAGGCGCTCCAGCACCGCATGCACCAGCGTGCCCCGGGTAGCAGCCTCACTGGGCTTCTCGGGCAGCTTGTCGATGACCCGGAAGCGGTACAGCAGGGGGCACTGCATGAAATCGTTCGCGCGCGACGGCGACAGGGACGAAGGTGGCTGAGGCGGGCGCGGTACGGACGTCATGTCGAAGACCCTACGGCCCGCCACCGACACCCGGCGGCATACCATCGACCACAGAGCTCGCGCACAGCATGATCGTGGCATAAGCCACCTACCCGGAGGGACCCCGTGGACGAGAGCGGCGACAGCGGGCGCCCGCAGCCCGGCGCAGGGGGCAAGGACCCCGGCACCGGACCGGACAAGGGCAAGCCCCGGCGCCCGGCGGAACCGGGCGGCGGCCTGCTCATGGGCCGTCCCTTCGGCGTGCCCGTGTACGTGGCCCCCAGCTGGTTCGTCGTCGCGGCCCTGATCACCTGGGTCTTCGGCGGACAGCTCGACCGCGTCCTGCCGGAACTCGGCGGAGTGCGCTACCTGGTGGCGCTCTTCTTCGCGATCGCCTTCTACGCCTCGGTGCTCGTGCACGAGCTCGCCCACACCGTCGCAGCCCTGCGCTACAAGCTCCCCGTGCGCCGCATCCAGCTCCAGTTCTTCGGCGGAGTCTCCGAGATCGAGAAGGAGACCGAGACCCCCGGCCGCGAGTTCGTCCTCGCCTGCGTGGGCCCCCTGCTGTCCCTCGTCCTCGGCGGTCTCTTCTACATCCCGCTCCAGTTCGTCGAGGCGGGCACCGTCCCCGGCGTACTCCTCGCGGGCCTGATGATCTCCAACCTCATCGTCGCCGCCTTCAACCTGCTGCCCGGTCTGCCCCTCGACGGCGGACGGATGCTCCGCGCCGTCGTCTGGAAGATCACGGGCAAGCCGATGAGCGGCACCGTCGCCGCCGCGTGGGTCGGCAGAGGGCTGGCCATCGCCGTCTTCGTCGGCCTCCCGCTGCTCACCCACACCGGCGCCCTCGGCAACGCCACCGACGACATCAGCGGCTTCGAGACCGTCACCGACGCGCTCCTCGCGGCCATCCTCGCGGCGATCATCTGGACCGGGGCCGGCAACAGCCTGAGGACGGCCCGGCTCCGCGAACACCTCCCCGACCTGCGGGCCCGCACCCTGACCCGGCGCGCCGTGCCCGTCGAGTCCGCGACCCCCCTCTCGGAGGCGCTCCGCCGCGCCAACGAGGCGGGCGCACGCGCCCTGGTCGTCGTCGACGGACAGGGCACCCCCAAGGGCGTCGTCCGGGAGGCGGCCATCGCCGGGGTCCCCGAGCACCGCCGCCCCTGGGTACCGGTCAGCGGCCTGGCCCAGGACCTCACCGACGGCATGAAGGTCTCCGCCGAGCTCGCGGGCGAGGCCCTCCTCGACCGGCTCAAGGCGACCCCCGCCACCGAGTACCTGGTGGTCGAGGACACCGGTGAGATCTACGGCGTCCTCTCCACCACCGACGTCGAGCGTGCCTTCATCAAGGCCATGGCCCGTCCCTCCGCCTGACGCCCCGGAAAGGGGCCCCCGAAATACCGGTACGCTGTTCACATGTCCGAACCGACCGGTGCCGCCCGCCGTCGCGGCCCATTCAAAGTCGGGGACCAGGTCCAGCTCACCGACCCCAAGGGACGCCACTACACCTTCACGCTCGAAGCCGGGAAGAACTTCCACACCCACAAGGGTTCTTTCCAGCACGACGAGCTGATCGGTGCTCCCGAGGGCAGTGTTGTCCGTACCACGGGAAACGTCGCCTACCTCGCGCTGCGCCCCCTGCTCCCCGACTACGTCCTGTCCATGCCCCGCGGTGCCGCCGTGGTCTACCCCAAGGACGCGGGGCAGATCCTGGCCTTCGCGGACATCTTCCCCGGCGCCCGTGTCGTGGAAGCGGGAGTGGGCTCCGGAGCGCTCAGCACCTTCCTGCTGCGCGCCATCGGTGAGCAGGGCATGCTGCACTCCTACGAGCGCCGCGAGGACTTCGCCGAGATCGCCCAGCAGAACGTCGAGCGCTACTTCGGCTCGCCGCACCCCGCGTGGGAGCTCACGGTCGGCGACCTTCAGGACAACCTCTCGGACACCGACGTCGACCGCGTCGTCCTCGACATGCTCGCCCCGTGGGAGTGCCTCGAGGCCGTCTCCAAGGCCCTGGTGCCCGGCGGCATCCTCTGCGCCTACGTCGCGACCACGACCCAGCTCTCGCGGACCGTCGAGTCCATCCGCGAGATCGGCTGCTTCGCCGAGCCGCAGCCGTGGGAGTCGATGATCCGGAACTGGCACGTCGAGGGCCTTGCCGTCCGGCCGGACCACCGGATGATCGGTCACACCGGCTTCCTCGTCACCGCGCGACGCCTCGCGGACGGTGTGGAGCCGCCGGTGCGCCGCCGGCGTCCCTCCAAGGGCGCCTACGGCGAGGACTACAAGGGCCCCGGCGGCCGAAGCGGCAGCGCGGACCGCGACTGACCCGCACCACGAGCCGGCGCCGCCGCCGAGTTCCCGGACCGACCCGGGAGCCCGGCGGCGGCGCCTTTGTACGGCCACCACGACCCCGCCGTTCCCCTCGGGTGTGAGGTGTGGCACGATGCTGGCCACCCCCGCCCGCCGACGTCGGTTCGGCAACGCCTCTCCAGGCCTCCAGGAACCACAGGAGACATACCGCGTGCAGACCTCCGCGCTCCCGGACCTCGCGCACACCGCCGCCAAGCCGGTGCACTGGCTCGCCACGGCGACGGCGATGGCCGCCGTGGTCGCGGCCGCGGGCCTGCTCCAGCCCGAAGCCGCCACCGCCACGGCCTCCGCGTCCGAGCACCGGGTGACCACGCGGCACGGCGGCGCGCCGGCCGCGAAGGCCCCGGACCCTGCGGGCGTCACCTACCCCCTCGACTGCGGAACCGTCGGGCAGACCGTCGCGGAGAGCGCCCCCGGAGACCTCGACGGGGACGGCGGACCCGAGACCGTGGCCGTCGTCCGCTGTGCCGCCGGGTCCGGCACCCCGCCCAGCGGCATCTACGTCGTGACACAGCGGAGCGGGGCCGCACCCAGGGTCGTGGCGACCCTGGTGGACCCCGCTCGGAAACTCGCCGTCACCGACTTCGCCGTCCGGGACGGCCGGGTCTCGGCGACCCTGCTCGGCTACTCCTCCGAGGCAGTGCCGCGCTGCTGCCCCGACGAGCTGGAGAGCGCCACCTGGCAGTGGAAGGGCAACGCCTTCGTGAAGTCCGCCGACCCCGCCGGGAGCACCGCCCGGAGCGCGTGAGCCGTCACCCCGCGTCCGGACCGTAGACTTCCACGTTGTCCGAAACGCGGCGTACGTGAATGCAGTCGCCCGGGCACTCCTTGGCGGAATCCACGACGTCCTGGAGCAGGGGCAGCGGCACCGGCGTGGTGGCGCCCTTGTCCTGGAGCAGTTCGTCCTCGTCGCTCTTCACGTACGCCAGACCGTCGATGTCCAGCTCGAACACCTCGGGTGCGTACTGCACGCAGATGCCGTCCCCCGTACACAGGTCCTGGTCGATCCAGACCTCGAGATCCTGTGTGTCGCTGTCCGGGGCGTCCTGCTGCACGGTCATGTGTCCTGCCGTTCCCTGCGTATCTGCACCAATTGAAGCCGGCCCTGACGGGTGTTGAACGCTTCGACGATACAACCGGCTGCTTTCCGGTGCCGAAGGGTGGGTATTCCCTTGGCGTGAGGGAGAGCGCAAGGGTGAAGATCGGACAGACTCCCGGGTCTTTGTGATCTAGGGGTTTCAATCATCACCCACCCAGGTAGGGTCAGGAAGCGTCCAGCTCCCCTTGGAGGAGGTGAGGACCGTGGCAGCCCACGACGACGACATCAACCGCGGCACCCGGCCCGCGCGCGGGTCAGAAGACCCGGCCGGCCAGGTCGCCTATCTCGAGCAGGAAATCGCCGTCCTGCGACGTAAGCTCGCCGACTCTCCGCGTCATACGAGGATTCTCGAAGAGCGGATCGTCGAGTTGCAGACCAACCTGGCAGGCGTGTCCGCGCAGAACGAGCGGCTCGCCAACACGCTCCGCGAGGCCCGCGACCAGATCGTGGCCCTCAAGGAGGAGGTCGACCGGCTGGCCCAGCCCCCGGCCGGCTTCGGTGTCTTCCTGCAGGCCAACGAGGACGACACCTGTGACATCTTCACCGGGGGCCGCAAGCTCCGGGTGAACGTCAGCCCCAGCGTGGAGCTCGAAGGCCTCCGGCGAGGCCAGGAAGTCATGCTCAACGAGGCGCTCAACGTGGTCGAGGCCATGGCGTTCGAGCGGGCCGGGGACATCGTCACCCTCAAGGAGATCCTCGAGGACGGCGAGCGGGCCCTGGTCATCGGGCACACCGACGAGGAACGGGTGGTGAGGCTCGCCGAGCCCCTGCTGGACATCACCATCCGCCCCGGCGACGCCCTGCTGCTCGAGCCCAGGTCCGGGTACGTCTACGAAGTGGTCCCCAAGAGCGAGGTCGAGGAACTCGTCCTCGAAGAGGTCCCGGACATCGACTACGACAAGATCGGCGGCCTGGGCGACCAGATCGAACTGATCCGCGACGCGGTCGAGCTCCCGTACCTGCACCCGGACCTCTTCAAGGAGCACGAGCTCCGCCCGCCGAAGGGCATCCTGCTCTACGGCCCTCCGGGCTGCGGCAAGACACTCATCGCCAAGGCCGTCGCCAACTCGCTGGCCAAGAAGGTCGCCGAGGTCACCGGACAGCCCGCGGGGAAGAGCTACTTCCTCAACATCAAGGGCCCCGAGCTCCTCAACAAATACGTCGGTGAGACCGAGCGGCACATCCGCCTCGTCTTCCAGCGGGCCCGTGAGAAGGCGAGCGAGGGCACCCCCGTCATCGTCTTCTTCGACGAGATGGAATCCCTCTTCCGCACCCGCGGATCCGGTGTCAGCTCGGACGTGGAGAACACCATCGTCCCCCAGCTGCTCGCCGAGATCGACGGTGTGGAGGGCCTGGAGAACGTCATCGTCATCGGTGCCTCCAACCGCGAGGACATGATCGACCCCGCGATCCTGCGCCCCGGCCGTCTCGATGTGAAGATCAAGATCGAGCGCCCGGACGCGGAGGCCGCGAAGGACATCTTCGCGAAGTACCTCACTCCCTCGCTGCCGCTGCACTCGGACGACCTGGCCGAGCACACCGGATCGAAGGAAGCCGCAGCCCACGCGATGATCCAGTCCGTCGTGGAGCGGATGTACACGGAATCCGAGGAGAACCGCTTCCTCGAGGTCACCTACGCGAACGGCGACAAGGAAGTCCTGTACTTCAAGGACTTCAACTCCGGAGCGATGATTCAGAACATCGTGGACCGGGCGAAGAAAATGGCCATCAAGGCATTCCTCGAGCAGGGCCAGAAGGGCCTGCGCGTCTCCCATCTCCTCCAGGCGTGTGTGGACGAGTTCAAGGAGAACGAGGACCTGCCGAACACCACCAACCCGGACGACTGGGCCAGGATTTCCGGAAAGAAGGGCGAGCGGATCGTGTTCATCCGCACACTCGTCACCGGAAAGCAGGGCGCGGACACCGGTCGTTCCATCGACACGGTGGCAAATACCGGACAGTACCTGTAAAACGCAGACCGGCTGCGGATGCCCGGCTGGGTATCCGCAGCCGGCCGTTTTCCCGGCAGCTCCGGCCACACCCGAACAATGACGCAATTGATCTCCCCACCGGCGCAGAGGCGCTCTAGGCTCTGCCGTACCGCCGAGTCGCGCAGTGCGGGGACGGGCACCGCGGACCAGCAGCGGTACTTGAGCGCCGCTCCCGGAGGGGAGCGCCGCCGGGCAAGGAGGGCCGCATGACCGTACGGCGAGTGATGGGCATCGAGACGGAGTACGGGATCTCCGTCCCCGGTCAACCCAACGCCAATGCCATGCTCACCTCGTCCCAGATCGTCAACGCCTACGCGGCGGCGATGCACCGGGCGCGCCGCGCCCGCTGGGACTTCGAGGAGGAGAATCCGCTGCGGGACGCGCGAGGCTTCGACCTCGCCCGTGAGACCGCCGACTCCAGCCAGCTCACCGACGAGGACATCGGCCTGGCCAATGTCATCCTCACCAACGGTGCGCGGCTGTACGTCGACCACGCGCACCCCGAATACAGCTCACCCGAGATCACCAACCCGCTGGACGCGGTGCTCTGGGACAAGGCCGGCGAGCGGGTGATGGCGGAGGCGGCCGAGCGGGCCGCCGCGATCCCCGGGGCCCAGCCGATCCACCTCTACAAGAACAACACCGACAACAAGGGCGCGTCCTACGGCACGCACGAGAACTACCTGATGAAGCGGGAGACCCCCTTCTCGGACATCGTGCGCCACCTGACGCCGTTCTTCGTCTCGCGCCAGGTCGTCACCGGCGCGGGCCGGGTCGGCATCGGCCAGGACGGCCACGAGCACGGGTTCCAGATCAGCCAGCGCGCCGACTACTTCGAGGTCGAGGTCGGCCTCGAGACCACGCTCAAGCGCCCCATCATCAACACCCGCGACGAACCGCACTCGGACGCCGAGAAGTACCGCAGGCTCCACGTGATCATCGGTGACGCGAACCTCTCCGAGATCTCGACCTATCTGAAGCTCGGCACCACCTCGCTGGTCCTGGCCATGATCGAGGACGGGTTCATCAACGTCGACCTGGCGGTGGACCAGCCGGTCCGCACCCTCCACCAGGTCTCGCACGACCCGACGCTCCAGCAGCTCGTCACGCTCCGCAGCGGCCGGACACTCACCGCTGTGCAGCTCCAGATGGAGTACTTCGAGCTGGGCCGCAAGTACGTCGAGGAGCGGTACGGCGCGGACGCGGACGAGCAGACCAAGGACGTCCTGGCCCGCTGGGAGGACACCCTGAACCGTCTGGAGAACGATCCGATGAGCCTGTCGGGCGAGCTCGACTGGATCGCCAAGCGGGAGCTCATGGAGGGCTACCGGCGCCGTGACGGCCTGGACTGGGACGCCCCGCGCCTGCACCTGGTGGACCTCCAGTACGCCGACGTGCGGGCCGACAAGGGCCTGTACAACCGTCTGGCCGCCCGGGGGAAGATCAAGCGGCTGCTCGACGAGAGCGACGTCGAGCGGGCCCGTACGAAGCCTCCGGAGGACACCAGGGCCTATTTCCGGGGCCGCTGCCTGGAGCAGTACGCGGACGACGTCGCCGCGGCCTCCTGGGACTCGGTCATCTTCGACCTCCCCGACCGCGACTCGTTGCAGCGTGTGCCCACGATGGAACCGTTGCGGGGTACACGCACTCATGTCAAGGAGCTCCTGGACCGCTGCCGTACGGCGGAGGAGCTGGTCCGGACGCTCACGGGGGCCTGAAAGGCGTCCAGGCTGGGAATCAATCAGATGACCTGCGGACGTTGAGGAAAGTAGCGGGCCGATGTCGGACCCCGTGGGTAGGGTCTGATCAAGTGCTTCGAACCGAGCGGGGTGAGCTAGATGGCGACCAAGGACACCGGCGGCGGACAGCAGAAGGCGACACGTTCCACCGAGGGGACCGAGGAGCAGGCGCAGGACGCGCAGGCCTCCGAGGACCTCGCGGAGCGACAGGAGAAGCTCAGCGACGACGTCGACGACGTCCTCGACGAGATCGACGACGTACTCGAGTCCAATGCCGAGGATTTCGTACGCTCGTTCGTCCAAAAGGGCGGCGAGTAGCACCCGGCCAGGACCGCCGGCCGACGCCTCCGGGCCGTCGGCCGGCGCTCTTCGAGGGATGTCCCCGTCGTGCACGGGCGTCCCGCGGAGGGCGCTTCCGTAGCCGGGATCATGTTGATCACCGTCACAGTGCGGGTAGGGTCCGTGGCGTAGTGCTTCAACTGCAATTCGGCCATCGGCAAGTTGGGGATGATCCTGACTCCTTGCGCAGGGCCATCGCATACCTGGAGGGAAACGCGTGGAAGCCAACACTCGTAGCACCGGGCGTCTACCAGCTGCCTTCCTGACGCCGGGTTCGTCGTCGTTCATGGACTTCCTGTCCGACCACTCACCCGAGATCCTTCCCGGCAACCGCAGCCTGCCGCCGCTGCAGGGCGCCGTCGAGGCGCCGCACGGCACGACCATCGTCGCGGCCAGCTTCCCCGGCGGCGTCGTGCTCGCCGGTGACCGGCGGGCGACCATGGGGAACATGATCGCGCAGCGCGACATCGAGAAGGTGTTCCCGGCCGACGAGTACTCGGCGGTCGGGATCGCCGGCACTGCGGGTCTCGCCGTGGAGATGGTCAAGCTGTTCCAGCTGGAGCTGGAGCACTTCGAGAAGGTCGAGGGCGCCACCCTCTCCCTCGAGGGCAAGGCCAACCGGCTCTCCACGATGATCCGCAGCAATCTGGCGATGGCCATGCAGGGTCTGGCGGTCGTCCCGCTCTTCGCCGGGTACGACGTCGACCGTGAGAAGGGCCGGATCTTCTCCTACGACGTCACAGGCGGGCGTTCCGAGGAGCACGGCTACGCGTCCACCGGCTCGGGTTCCGTCTTCGCCCGCGGGTCGATGAAGAAGCTGTACCGCGACGACCTGACGGAGGAGCAGACGCTCACCCTGGTCGTGCAGGCGCTGTACGACGCCGCCGACGACGACTCGGCGACCGGTGGCCCGGACGTGGCCCGCCGGATCTATCCGATCGTCACCGTCATCACCGACGAGGGCTTCCGCAAGCTGGACGACACGGAATCCTCGGAGATCGCGCGAGCGATCCTGGAGCGCCGGCTCGAGCAGCCCGACGGCCCCCGTGCCGCGCTGCTCTGACCGGTCCGATGCTTCTCCGATGCACTCGTCACTGACAGAAAGGGACGGATAGCCGGTGTCGACGCCGTTCTATGTCTCACCTCAGCAGGCCATGGCCGACCGGGCGGAATACGCCCGGAAGGGCATCGCCCGTGGTCGCAGCCTGGTCGTGCTGCAGTACGCCGACGGCATTGTGTTCGTCGGCGAGAACCCGTCCCGCGCGCTGCACAAGTTCAGCGAGATCTACGACCGGATCGGCTTCGCCGCCGCCGGCAAGTACAACGAGTACGAGAACCTCCGGATCGGCGGCGTCCGTTACGCCGATCTGCGCGGTTACACCTACGACCGTGACGACGTCACGGCCCGTGGGCTGGCCAACGTCTACGCGCAGACGCTGGGCACCATCTTCTCCAGTGCGGCCGAGAAGCCGTACGAGGTGGAACTGGTGGTCGCCGAGGTCGGCGCGGGGCCCGAGGGCGACCAGATCTACCGGCTGCCGCACGACGGCTCGATCGTCGACGAGCACGGCTCGGTAGCGGTCGGCGGGAACGCCGAGCAGATCAGTAACTTCCTCGACCAGCGCCACCGCGACGGGATGTCCCTCGCCGAGGCGCTCAAGCTGGCCGTGCAGGCGTTGTCGCGCGAGGCCAACGGCAACGAGCGGGAGATCCCGGCCGAGCGGCTCGAGGTCGCGGTCCTGGACCGGACGAGGCCGCAGCAGCGCAAGTTCAAGCGGATCGTCGGCCGCCAGCTGACCAGGCTGCTGGACGCGGACGGCGCGGGGGCGACCCCGACGGACGCGCCGTCCGACGCCGAGGACGCGGAGGACGGCGGAACCTCGGCCGGCGGCGCCGACACCCCCGCGAAGGGCACCGACGCCTCCGACGAGGGAACGAAGGAGTAGACGACTCCTGGACGAAGCCCTCAGGACACCGACGCGGTGTCCTGAGGGCTTCGTCATGCGCCGGGCGGAGGTGCGGTGGAGCCCCGTGCCACCAGGTGGACGGGGAGGTCGTGATGCTCTGCGGGGCGGCCCTCCAGGACGTCCAGCAGAGCCGTCATGCCCCGCTCGCCCACCTGTTCGGCGGGGAGGCGCACGGTGGTGAGCTCCGGTTCCACCGCCGTGGCGAGTGCCAGGTCGTCGAAGCCGGTCACGGAGATGTCGTCGGGAACCCGCAGCCCCCGTCTGCGCACCGCCTTGCAGGCGCCGGCGGCCAGGATGTCGTCGTCGCAGACGATGGCGGTGGGCAGGGGCCCGGGGGAGTTCAGAGCCGCCTCGACGGCTTCGCGTCCCGCCCGTACGTCCAGGGCGGCGGGCACGGTGCGCAGGACGGCGCCGGGGACGGCTTCCACGGCCTCCCGCAGCGCCCGGGCGCGCACCGCGAAGGTCCAGGTGTCCACGGCGGACGCGAGGTGCACGAACCGGCGGTGGCCGAGGCCGAGCAGATGTTCCGTCACCTGGTGCATGCCGTCCGCGATGTCGAGGTTCACGCGCGCCGCCGCGCCATGGTCCGCGGGGTCGCTGTCCAGCATCACCAGCGGCAGCTCCGCGCCGCGCAGCGCTCCCAGCGCGTCCGCCGCCATGGACGAGGCGATCACCCCGTCGAGCGCCGCGCGCGCCGAGGCGAAGGGGTCCCTGGCGGGGCCGGTGCCGTCGGGGGACGGGTAGAGGACCACACCGAAGTCGTGCTCCGCGGCGACGGCCGCGGCTCCGGTGTACACGCGGGCGAAGAACTCGTTGGTCAGCGCGGGGACGACGAGCAGCGCCGTGCGGGTGCGGCCCATCCGCAGGCTGCGGGCCGCGAAGTTCGGCCGGTAGCCGAGCTCCCGGGCGCTCCCGCGGACGCGCTCGGCTGTCGGCGCCGACACCCTGCCCCGCCACTTCTCGCCGAGCACGAGCGAGACCGTGGCCTGTGAGACGCCCGCGGCCCGTGCCACGTCACGGCTGGTGGGCCGGGGTGGGGCAGGCTGCCGCGCGCTGGTCACTCGTGCCTCCGTGCTGGGCCGGTCGGATGCGGTGGGATGGACTCCCGGGCTGCCCACATGGTACGTATGAGCCTCGACGTTATACGTAAAACCCCGAGGCTGTGACACCGTCGGGGGAGAGGGGCGGACATGGCCGCGGGGTATCTGGACATCCTCCGGACGCGGCACGCCGCCCGGCTGCTGGCAGGGACGCTGGTGGGGCGGCTGCCCAACGGAACCGCCCACATCGCCATCGTCCTGTTCACCCGCGCGGAGGGCGGCAGCTACACGCTGGCCGGCGCCCTGGCGGCTGCCTACGGTCTCGCCACGGCGGTGGGACAGCCGCTGCTGGGCCGGGCCGTGGACCTGTACGGCCAGCCGCGCGTCCAGCTCCCGGCGGCCGTGGTCTCCGCGCTCGGCATGGCGGCGCTCGCCCTCATGGGCCTCGGCTCGCTGCCGGCCGCGTACGCCGCGGTCGTGGTGGCCGGTGTGTCCACACCCCCGCTGGAAGGCGGCCTGCGCGCCCTCTGGCCGACCGTCCTCGGCCGGGAGGACCGGGTGCACCGGGCCTACGCCATGGACGCGGTGGCCCAGGAGGTCATGTTCACCGTCGGCCCCCTCCTCGTGACGGTCCTGGTGTCGCTCCGATCACCGGCCGCCGCCCTCCTGGTCATCAACGCCATCGGCGTCCTCGGGGCGTTGTCCGTCGTCCTGTCCGAGCCCTCCCGGCAGTGGCGCTCGGCGCCCCGCGAGGCGCACTGGCTGGGCGCCCTGCGCTCGCCCGGCCTGCTCGCGCTGCTGGGCGCCTTCTTCTTCGTCGGGCTGGCGCTCGGCTCCATCACGGTGGCCGGTGTCGCCTACGCGGACGACCACGGCCGGGAGTCCGTGTACGGCTGGCTCATGGCCGCCCTCGGCCTCGGCGCGCTGATCGGCGGAGCGGTGTACGGGGCGCGGCAGTGGGCCGGGGCGCCCGAGCGCAGACTGCGGGTCATCGTCGCGCTGCTCGCGCTGGGCTATCTGCCGCTGATGCTCACCCCCGGTGTGCCGGCCATGACCGCGCTGGCCGCGCTCGCCGGGGTGTTCCTGGCCCCGGCGATCGCCTGCTCGTTCATCGTCGTGGACCGGCACGCGCCGCGGGGCACGGTGACCGAGGCGTTCTCCTGGCTCGTGACGACCTTCGGCGTCGGCGCGGCGGCCGGAACGGCGGTCGCGGGCCCGGCCGTCGAGGTCGGCGGCACGGGCTGGAGTTTCGCCGTCGCGGGGGCCGGTGGAGTGGCCGCGCTGCTGGTCCTGCTGGCCACCGGAAGGGTCCTCGCAGCTCCCGGGCGTACGCCCGCCGTTGTGGCCGGTTCGGAAAATGATCGAAACGGTGCTGCCGAACCCGGTTTCAGCTCAGGCCATAAGGCGTAATGTTCAGTCATGGACCGCCGCATTTTCGGGCTGGAGAACGAGTACGGCGTCACGTGCACGTTCAGGGGACAGCGCCGACTGTCACCTGACGAAGTGGCGCGCTACCTCTTCCGCCGTGTCGTGTCATGGGGCCGCAGCAGCAATGTCTTCCTGCGGAACGGCGCCCGCCTCTACCTCGACGTGGGATCGCATCCGGAATACGCAACCCCGGAATGCGACAACGTGACCGAACTCGTCACGCACGACAAGGCCGGCGAGCGCATTCTCGAGGGCCTGCTCGTCGACGCAGAACGCCGCCTGCACGAGGAAGGAATCGCGGGCGACGTCTATCTCTTCAAGAACAACACCGACTCGGCCGGAAACTCCTACGGGTGCCACGAGAACTACCTCGTGGCACGGCACGGGGAATTCTCCCGGCTCGCGGACATCCTCATTCCGTTCCTCGTCACCCGTCAGCTCATCTGCGGTGCCGGCAAGGTGCTGCAGACGCCGCGCGGAGCCGTCTACTGCGTGAGCCAGCGGGCCGAGCACATCTGGGAGGGCGTCAGTTCCGCGACGACGCGCTCCCGCCCGATCATCAACACCCGGGACGAGCCGCACGCCGACGCCGAGCGGTACCGCCGCCTCCACGTCATCGTCGGTGACTCCAACATGTCCGAGACGACCATGCTCCTCAAGGTCGGTGCCACCGACCTCGTGCTGCGCATGATCGAAGCGGGCACCGTGATGCGCGACCTGACTCTGGAGAACCCGATCCGGGCCATCCGGGAGGTCAGCCACGACACCACGGGACAGCGAAAGGTGCGCCTGGCCAGCGGCCGTGAGGCGTCGGCCATCGAGGTCCAGCGCGAGTACTACGAGAAGGCCGTCGACTTCGTCGAGCGCCGGGGCATCCGCACCGGCACCGTCGACCAGGTCCTCGAACTGTGGGGCCGCACGCTGGACGCCATCGAGGCCGAGGACCTCGACCGGATCGGCACCGAGATCGACTGGGTCATGAAGTACAAGCTCATCGAGCGGTACCGGGCCAAGCACAACATGACGATGTCGAACCCGAGGGTCGCTCAGATAGACCTCGCCTACCACGACATCCACCGCAGGCGGGGGCTCTACTACCTCCTGGAGCGCAAGGGACAGGCCACGCGCATCTGCAACGACCTGAAGATCTTCGAGGGCAAGTCGGTGCCCCCGCAGACCACCAGGGCGCGACTGCGCGGCGACTTCATCCGCCGGGCCCAGGAGCAGCGGCGGGACTTCACCGTCGACTGGGTCCACCTCAAGCTCAACGACCAGGCGCAGCGCACCGTGCTGTGCAAGGACCCTTTCCGTTCCGTCGACGACCGGGTGGAGAAGCTCATCGCGGGCATGTGATCCGGGACAGGAATGTCCCTCCCGAATGCGACCGGGCCCCGTACGTTCCTCGTACGGGGCCCTTCGCTCGGCCTAGAGTGTCGGGGACCATTCACGTGCCGTCTGAGATCTGAGGAACCAGTGCGCCGACTTGCCGGCCTTCTCGTCGTCCCCCTTCTGCTGCTGTCCACGGCTGCGTGCGGCGATGACAAGGCCTCCGACTCCGCCTCGACCGAGAAGGGCTTCCCCGCGATCACCGCGGGCGCGAAGTTCGGCGAGAAGCCCACCCTGGCGAAGGGTGAGGGGGATCCCCCCAAGGAGCTGAAGACCGATGTCATCAGTGAGGGTGACGGCGCGAAGCTCAAGAACGGCGACGCGATCCAGGTCAACTACCTCGGGCAGACGTGGGACTCCACCAAGCCGTTCGACAACAGCTTCGACCGTAAGCAGCCGTTCGATCTGACGCTCGGCGCGGGCATGGTCATCCAGGGCTGGGACAAGGGGCTCGTCGGCCAGAAGGTCGGCAGCCGTGTCGAGCTGGTCATCCCGCCGGAGCTCGGTTACGGCGAGCAGGGCCAGGGAAAGGACATCAAGCCCAACGCCACCCTCGTCTTCGTCGTCGACATCGTGAAGGCCACGCAGATCCCGGCGTCCGCCGAGGGATCCGAGGTGGCCCAGGACAACATCGACCTGCCCAAGGTCGGCACGAAGACCGACGGCAAGGCCCCGACGGTCACGATCCCCAAGAGCGACCCGCCGAAGAAGCTGGTCTCCAACTACATCCTGGAGTCCAAGGGCGAGGTCATCAAGGAGACCGACAGCGTCGTCGTGAACTACGTGGGTCTCCTCTGGAAGGACAGCAAGGCCTTCGACAGCACCTACCAGACCGGTAAGACGCAGACCTTCCCGCTGGCCCAGGTCACCTTGAAGGGTCTCAAGAACGGGCTGGTCGGCAAGAAGGTCGGCAGCCGCGTGCTGCTCGTCATCCCGCCGGACCAGGCCTTCGGCAACGAGGCGCAGCAGTCCATCCCCGCCAAGTCCACCCTCGTGTTCGCCGTGGACCTCCTGGCGAAGATGTAAGACTGTCCCGGTTGCACAGTTCATCAGTAAGAGGAGCAGCTCAGTGAGCATCGACAAGCCCGAGATCGACTTCCCGGGTGGCGAGCCGCCGGCCGACCTGGAGATCAAGGAAATCTGGGAGGGCGACGGACCGGTGGCCCAGGCGGGTCAGACCGTCTCCGTGCACTACGTCGGTGTCGCCTTCTCCACCGGCGAGGAGTTCGACGCCTCCTGGAACCGCGGCACCCCGCTGCAGTTCCAGCTCGGGGCCGGCCAGGTCATCGCAGGCTGGGACAAGGGCGTCCAGGGCATGAAGGTCGGCGGCCGTCGCCAGCTGACCATCCCCGCGCACCTCGCCTACGGCGACCGCGGCGCGGGCGGCGGCGCGATCGCCCCCGGCGAGACGCTGATCTTCGTCTGCGACCTCGTCGGCGTCTGATCCGTCCGTCCGCAGAAGTCGGGGCCCGTGCCGTGAGGCACGGGCCCTCGCTTTGGCCCGGACACCCCGGGGCGGTACGGTCGACGGTCGGAGAGCACGTCGAGAAAGGGCGTCGATGGCGATTGCCAAGGCCGAACGGCTGATGAACCTGGCACTGTGTCTGCTGGGTACCCGGCGTCCGCTCAGCAAGCGTGAACTCCGCGGGTCCATCGAGGCCTACCTGGAGGCGGGCAACGACGACTCCTTCAACCGGATGTTCGAGCGCGACAAGGACGATCTGCGCGAACTCGGCCTGATCATCGAGACCGTCGAGAACCTGGACGGCGACACCGGGTACCTCGCGCGCCGTGACAGCAACCGGCTGCCCCCCATCACCCTGGACGCCGAGGAGGCCGCGGCCCTCGGGCTCGCCGCCAAGGTCTGGCAGCAGGCCCGCCTGGCCGGTGCCGCGAGCGGCGCCCTGCAGAAGCTGAGGGCGGCCGGTATGCCGGAGGCCGAGGACGCCTACGAGCCGCACAGCGCCCTCGAACCCCGTATCCCGGTCCACGAGGCCGCTTTCGAGCCGCTGATGCTCGCCTGCCGGGACCGCCGCCCCGTCACCTTCGACTACCGCAAGGGCAACGCAGCGCGCCCCGAACAGCGCCAGGTCGAGCCCTGGACCCTCGAGTGCTGGCGCGGCCACTGGTATCTGGCCGGCTGGGACCGGGACAGGGGTGCCGAGCGGGTGTTCCGGCTGTCGCGCATCTCGGGCCGGGTCCGCTCCCGCGCCGGGGCGTTCACCGCCCACGTCCCCGACGCCGTGACCGTCCGCGAGACCGTGGAGAGCTGGGCCGGCGAGACCGCCACCAGGACCGCCCGCATCCGCCTGCGCACCGGCTCCGGCTACCCGCTGCGCTCCCGCGCGACATCCGTACGGGAACTCGGCGACGGCTGGGACGAGTTGGAGATCCCGTACGGGCACGGGCTGGACGCCTGGCTCGTGGAGTTCGGGCCCGACGTGATCGTGAGCGAGCCCGCCGATCTGCGGGCCGACGTGATGGACCGGCTGCGCGCCGTGGCCAAGGACTGAAGGGGGACCCGTACTCGTGGCCACGAACGCGATCGACCAGACCCGCCGGATGCTCTCCCTCGTCACCTACCTGCGCGAGCGTCCCGGCGCACACGTGCAGGACGTGGCCCGGGCCTTCGGGATCACCGAGGACGAGCTGATCTCCGACCTCGACGTCCTCCCCATGTGCGGGACCAGCTTCCGCGGCGGGGACCTGCTGGACATCGACACCGACGGCGACCGGATCTGGTGGCACAACCCCGACGACGTCGCCGAGCCGCTGCGGCTCGCCGCCGACGAGGCGACCGCCCTGCTCGTCGCCGCCCGTGCCGTCGCCACGCTCCCGGGACTGCGCGAGAGCGACCGGCAGGCGCTGGTGCGTGCGACCGCGAAGCTGGAGACGGCGGCCGGTGAGGTGGGGGCGGCCAGCTCCCGGCTCTCGGTCACCTTCGAGTCCGAAGGCGGTGTCTTCGCCGACGTGGACCGGGCGATCTCCGAGAGGCGCCGCCTCTGGCTGCGTTACTACTCGCCCGCCCGCGACGAGCTCACCGAGCGCGAGGTGGACCCGATCCGGCTGTTCGCCGTCGGCCGCACCTACATGGAGGGCTGGTGCCGGCTCACGGAGGCCCGGCGCACGTTCCGGCTCGACCGGGTGGCCGAGATCAGGATCCTCGACGCCCCGTCCGCCCCGCCGGAGCTGGAGCTGCGGGACCTCTCCGAGGGACTGGTGCAGCCCTCCGCCGAGGATCCGGAGGTCGTGATCGAGGTCGGCCCCGGTGGCCGGTGGGTCGCCGAGTACTACCCGCACGACAGCGCGGAGGAACTGCCCGACGGCGGCCTGCGGATCACCCTCCGCACCCCCGACCCGGCCTCCCTGCGCAGGCTCGCCCTGCGGCTGGGCGGCGAAGGACGCATCACGTCGCCCCCGGACCTGGCCGAGAGCGCCAGGCTGGCGGCACGTGAGGCACTGGCCGCCTACGACTCCGCGCTCTGAGAGGCCCGGACCGGTGCACCGAGGAGACACAGGCCACATGACCGCGATATCGAGCACACAGACCGGACCGGTCACGGTCCCGGTGCCCGACGCCGTACGCTTCCGGGCCGCGTGCCCGGACTGCCGTGAGCGGTTCGAGCTCGCGGCGGGAGCGCTGCGGCTGGCGATAGGGGCCAGCCGCCGCACCACCTTCTACTCCTTCACCTGTCCCGTGTGCGGCACCGCGGTCCGCAAGCCGGCCGGGGAGCGCATCATCGAACTCCTCAGCGGCGGCGGCGTGCGGACGCTGCGTCTGCACACCGCCCTGCCGTAACGAGAAACGTCGAGGAACCGTCCATGTTCTGGCCCATGCTCGCCATCGCCCTGGGATTCGCCGGCCTGGCCGTGCTCGGCGTCCTGGCCGTCAAGGTCTTCGTCGAGGCACAGCGACTGGCCGGACAGGTCGCCGCGACCACACAGCGGATCAACCGAGCGGCGGAGGATCTCGAACGAGCGGCCACCACCCTCGCCGACACCGGGGATGCCCTGCGATAGCAGAGCGCGGCCTCCTTATTCACCGTTTCGGGAGGTACGCTGCTGGAGCGGCCCAGGCAGGGAGGTGTGGGCCGCAAGCGGGAGTACGCACAGGCATTGCCCGGCGTTCACCCCTGCGGGTTACGATCGCTGCCAGCGCGAAGGTCGGGCATCTGTCCGGTCGTACGGGTAGCGAGCCCACCCTCCAGACGCCTCAGTGAGAAGGAAGTCGCACATGATCGGCAATCTGAAGCCCCTCGAGATCGTTCTGATCATCGCTGTCATCCTGCTGCTCTTCGGTGCCAAGAAGCTTCCCGACATGGCGCGTTCGCTCGGCAAGTCGGCCCGCATCCTCAAGAGCGAGGCCAAGGCCATGAAGAAGGACGACACGGAGCCCGCGGCGCCCACCACGGAGACCGTCGCGGACACCGCCCCGCCCGCGGCCACCGCGCGCACGATCCAGGCCGCTCCGGGAGACGTCACCAGCTCCCGCCCGGTCAGCGAGGCCAAGCCCACCACCCAGAGCTGACAGCTCACCCCGAACCCCGGAAGCTGTCGCACGAGACGAGGGAAGTGGGTTGCTCAAGTCTGCCCGCAAGCAGGAGAAGGACGACGAGGGGCGGATGCCCCTCCTCGATCACCTGCGTGAGCTGCGCAACCGGCTGCTGAAGTCGGTCCTGGCGATCGTCGTCGCCGTGATCGTGGCGGCGTTCTTCCAGAAGGAGATCTTCGAGTTCCTGATGAAGCCGATCCTGGACTCGGTCGGCTGCAAGAACGGCGCCGTGACCATGGTCAACGGCCGGCCATGCGCGGAGATGACCACCAACGGTCTGCTGTCGCCGTTCACCATCGCGCTGAAGGTGTCCCTCATGGCAGGCGTGCTGGTGGCCACCCCGGTGTGGCTCTACCAGCTGTGGGGCTTCGTCGCTCCCGGCCTCCACAAGCAGGAGAAGCGGTACTCGATCGCCTTCGTCGCGGCCGGGGTGCCGCTGTTCGTCGCCGGTGCCTACCTGGCGTACGCGATCCTCCCGCAGACCGCGGAGATCATGCTCGGCTTCACGCCCGACAACGTGAAGAACCTGCTGCCGCTGGACGACTTCCTGGACCTGATCACCCGCATGGTGATCGTCTTCGGGCTGGCCTTCGAACTGCCGCTGCTGCTCATCCTCCTCAACATGACCGGTGTGCTCTCCGGTGCCCGCATGCTCCGCTGGTGGCGCGGCATGATCGTCGGACTGACCGCATTCGCGGCCATCGCCACCCCGGGCGGCGAGCCCATCTCGATGCTGCTGCTCGCGGGCCCGCTCGCGGTGCTCTACTTCATCGCCGTCGGCGTCTCGCTGCTCAACGACAAGCGCAGGCGGCGGGCGAACCCCGATGCCGAACTCGACGACGACGAGGCGTCGGAGCTCGACCTCACCCCCGAGACGGTCGGCGCGATCGAGCCGGTGTCCTCCCGGGCCGCCCTGCCCGGGCAGGCGAGCGGTGACGCGGACGGTGGACGGTCGCAGCGGCTCAACGGTTACGACGACATCACCTGACCTTGTAAGGTCCCGCGGGTGACCAGCGAGATCACCCTCTTCGTCAATCCCGTCGCGGGGAGCGGCCGGGGCGCGCGTGCCGCGCAGCCGGCCGCTTCGGCGTTGCGGGCCGCCGGCTTCTCCGTACGGACCGTCCTCGGTGAGGACGCGGACGACGCCCTGCGGAGGGCCCGGGAGGCCGTGGCCGGCGGGACCGGAGCGCTCGTAGCCGTGGGCGGGGACGGCATGATGTCCCTCGCCCTGCAGGCCGTCGCGGGTACATCGACCCCGCTCGGCGCCGTGGCGGTGGGCACCGGGAACGACTTCGCCCGCGCCCTCGGACTGCCGATCCGTGATCCGGCGGCCGCCGGGCGGCTGGCCGCGGAGGCGCTCAAGGCAGGGACGGCCCGCCCGATCGACCTGGGCCGGGTCGGGGGGCGCTGGTTCGGCTCCGTGCTGGCCTCCGGGTTCGACTCACGGGTCAACGACCGGGGGAACCGGATGCGCTGGATCGGGGGCCGCTTCAAGTACGACCTGGCGGTCCTCGCCGAGCTGGCGGCCTTCCGGCCGATCCCCTACCGCATCGGGCTGGACGACGGCCCGGTGACCGAGATCGAGGCGACGCTGATCGCGGTGGGCAACGGCACCACCTACGGCGGCGGCATGCGGATCTGCGCCGACGCGGTCATGGACGACGGGCTCTTCGACGTGACCGTGGTCGGTGACTGCAGCCGGGCCACGCTGCTCAAGGTCTTCCCCAAGGTGTACGCGGGGACGCACCTCGGCCACCCGAAGGTCACCGTCCACCGGGCGTCGTCGATATCGCTGGCGGCGGCCGGTGTCACGGCCTACGCGGACGGTGAGCCGCTGGGCGCGCTGCCGCTCACCGCCACCTGCGTACCCGGCGCGGCGTGGGTCCTCGCACCGTGAAATAAAGATCGGGCTGACTGTCATACGAGGCGGGTAGGCTCGTATCAAGATGACAGAGGACCTCTCACCAGCTGAGCGATACCAGGCGTCCCGGGTCCGTGCGGCCGAGCAGGCCACCGCCCTCGGGCCCTTCCGCGAGATGTACGAATTCGGACTGGATCCGTTCCAGATCGAGGCCTGCCAGGCGCTGGAGGCCGGCAAGGGGGTGCTGGTCGCGGCCCCCACCGGGTCGGGCAAGACGATCGTCGGTGAATTCGCCGTCCACCTGGCTCTGCTGCAGGGCCGCAAGTGCTTCTACACCACGCCGATCAAGGCCCTGTCCAACCAGAAGTTCGCGGACCTCGTCCGGCGTTACGGTGCGGACAAGGTCGGCCTGCTGACCGGTGACAACAGCGTCAACGCGGACGCGCCCGTGGTCGTCATGACCACCGAGGTCCTGCGCAACATGCTGTACGCGGGCTCCCAGGCGCTCATCGGTCTCGGGTACGTGGTCATGGACGAGGTGCACTACCTCTCGGACCGCTTCCGGGGCGCCGTGTGGGAGGAAGTGATCATCCACCTGCCGGAGTCCGTGACCCTCGTGTCGCTGTCCGCGACCGTGTCCAACGCCGAGGAGTTCGGCGACTGGCTGGACACCGTCCGGGGCGACACCCAGGTGATCGTCTCCGAGCACCGGCCCGTGCCGCTGTGGCAGCACGTCATGGCCGGGCGCCGGATGTACGACCTCTTCGAGGAGGAGAGCGACCACGGCGGCCGGGGCACCGGACGGCGTGAGGTCAGCCCGGATCTCGTCCGGCTGGCCCGGATGGAGAACCAGCGCGGATACAACCCGCGCGAGCGCCGGCGCGGAAAGATGGTGCGCGAGGCCGACCGCGAACGCGAGCGGCGTCAGCGCAGCCGCATCTGGACCCCGTCCAGGCCCGAGGTCATCGACCGGCTCGACGCCGAGGGGCTGCTGCCCGCGATCACCTTCATCTTCAGCAGGGCCGGCTGCCAGGCGGCCGTCCAGCAGTGCCTGCAGGCCGGGCTGCGGCTGAACGACGAGGACAAACGCCACCTGGTCCGGGAGATCGTCGAGGAGCGGACGGCGTCCATCCCGCCCGAGGACCTCCACGTCCTCGGGTACTACGAATGGCTCGAGGGCCTGGAGCGGGGCATCGCCGCGCACCACGCCGGGATGCTGCCGACGTTCAAGGAGGTCGTGGAGGAGCTGTTCGTCCGCGGTCTGGTCAAGGCGGTCTTCGCCACCGAGACCCTGGCACTCGGCATCAACATGCCCGCACGCTCCGTGGTGCTCGAGAAGCTCGTCAAGTGGAACGGCGAGCAGCACGCCGACATCACGCCCGGCGAGTACACCCAGCTGACCGGCCGGGCCGGGCGCCGCGGCATCGACGTCGAGGGGCACGCGGTCGTCCTGTGGCAGCGGGGCATGGACCCCGGCGCCCTCGCCGGACTCGCGGGCACGCGTACGTACCCGCTGCGTTCCAGCTTCCGGCCGTCGTACAACATGGCCGTCAACCTCGTGCAGCAGTTCGGGCGGCATCGCTCGCGCGAGCTGCTCGAGACGTCCTTCGCGCAGTTCCAGGCCGACCGGTCCGTCGTCGGGATCTCCCGGCAGGTCCAGCGCAACGAGGAGGGGCTCGCGGGCTACAAGGAGGGCATGACCTGCCACCTCGGGGACTTCGAGGAGTACGCGCGGCTGCGCCGCGACCTCAAGGACCGCGAGACGGAGCTGGCGAAGCAGGGGGCGGCCCAGCGCCGCGCGGCGGCGGCGACCTCCCTGGAGAAGCTGAAGCCCGGTGACGTCATCCACGTACCCACCGGCAAGTTCGCCGGGCTCGCGCTCGTCCTCGACCCGGGGCTGCCCGCGGGGCGGACCGACGGGCACCGGGGGCTGGAGTACCACGACGGACCGCGTCCGCTGGTGCTGACCGCCGAGCGGCAGGTCAAGCGGCTGGCCCACATCGACTTCCCGGTGCCGGTCGAGGCGCTGGAGCGGATGCGGGTACCCAAGTCGTTCAACCCGCGTTCGCCGCAGTCCCGGCGTGATCTGGCCTCCGCGCTGCGGAGCAAGGCGGGGCACATCGATCCGGGCCGGCACCGCAAGCAGCGGGCCGCCGCCGCCGACGACCGGGAGATCGCCAGGCTGCGGGCCGAGCTGCGCGCCCACCCCTGCCACGGGTGCGACGAGCGCGAGGACCACGCCCGCTGGGCGGAGCGGTACCACCGGCTGCAGCGCGACACGCGTCAGCTGGAGCACCGCATCGAGGGCCGGACGAACACCATCGCCCGGACCTTCGACCGCATCGTCGCGCTGCTGACGGAGCTCGACTACCTGCGGGGCAACGAGGTCACCGAGAACGGCCGCCGACTGGCGCGGCTCTACGGAGAGCTGGACCTGCTGGCCAGCGAATGCCTCCGGGACGGTGTCTGGGAAGGGCTCAACCCGGCCGAACTCGCCGCCTGCGTCTCGGCGCTGGTCTACGAGGCGCGCCAGGCGGACGACGCGATCGCGCCCAAGCTGCCCTCCGGACCGGCGAGGGCCGCGATGGGTGAGATGGTCCGCATCTGGGGCCGGCTCGACGCCCTGGAGGAGGACTTCAAGATCAGCCAGACGGAAGGGGTCGGCCAGCGCGAACCCGACCTCGGCTTCGCCTGGGCGGTCTACATGTGGGCCTCCGGCCGGTCGCTGGACGAGGTTCTCCGCGAGGCGGAGATGCCGGCCGGTGACTTCGTGCGGTGGTGCAAGCAGGTCATCGACGTGCTCGGACAGATCGCCGCGGCCGCGCCCCGGGACGGGAGTTCGGTCGCGAAGAACGCCCACAAGGCCGTCGACGCCGTGCTGCGGGGTGTGGTGGCGTACAGCTCGGTGGGCTGACGTGCCCGGGGCGAGGTGAAACGACGAGTGGCCACGGGCCGGCTGTTCCGGTCTGTGGCCACTCCGGTGTGTTCTCCCGTCAGGTCTTCTTGTTCTTCATCGAAAGTCCCGCGCACGCTGCCCCCAGCACGACCGCCAGTCCACCGACGATCACGTTGTTGAGGATCACGCCCATGTCGGGGCTCTGGCCCACGACCCAGGTCGACACGATCAGCCAGGCGCCCAGTGCGACGATGGCCATACTCATCCCGGTCATCCGCTCCGGCATGGCCGTGAAGCAGAGGGCCAGCACGGCGATCGCGATGCCGATGACGAGGTTGTGCGTCACCAGGTCGGGCTGGTTCGCGGTGAAGTGGAGCAACCACGGGGAGACGGCGCAGTACAGGCCGACCAGGAAGACGGGTGCGTCCGCCATCGCTGTGGTGCGGCGCCCGCTCATCACGCGGTCGTGGCGCGCTCGCATCTCTTCGGCGTCGGGGTGTCCGGAGATGTCCCTTCCGGTGTGACCGGAAACGTCCCTTCCGGTGTGCGAGATGTTACTCATGAGGATGTTCTCCTTCGCACTTGCTGGAGCGACCGCGACAAGGAGGCGCGATCATCAGCTCTCCCGACCAGTGTGCTCTTATATGCCCCTTATGTGTAGTTTTCCTGGTGGTCGAATTCTGCGAATCCGTCGAGGCGGTGGGCCAGGGCCACCAGGTCGCCGGCCCGCAGCACCCGGTCCCCGTATCCGGGCATCGGTACGTGGAGCGGACGCGTCCAGCGTTCCGGCACGTCGCCGATCCCGTGCACCGCGCCGGCCAGCCCGCCGGTGACCGCCGCGACCGTGTCGGTGTCCCCGCCCACGTCGACGGCCGCCCCCAGAGCCTCCTCGAAACCGGCGGTGGTGCGCAGCGCCCACAGCGCCGTACCGAGGCACGGCCACACCGCGCCGTTGAACTCGGTGGCGTCGTCCGGATGCCAGTCCGGAGCCAGGACGACGGCCCAGCGGTCCCGGTGGTCCGCGTGGACCGCGGCCAGCGCGTCGTCGACGGCGGCGAGCGGATCGCCGCCCTCCAGCGCCACACGCACCAGCTCGTGGAAGACGGCCGTGCCCTCCCAGGCAGCCCGGTCGCCGTGCGTCAGGGCCGCGATCCGGCGCGCCGCGTCCATCGTCGCCGTCCGCCCCGCCCGGGCGAAGTACACCGCCGAGGTGGTGGCCCGCATCAGTGAACCGTTGCCGGCGGCACGCGTGTTTACCTGGAAGTGGAGCGCGGCGGCCAGATCCCAGGGATCACCGCTCGTGAGGACGTCCTCGGTCTGCAGGCCGATGTCCTTCGGCTCGGAGGCCGCCCAGCGCCTGAAACGGCCGAAGATGTCCGGGAGGTCCAGGCCACCTCTCTCCAGCAGTGACTCACCGACCAGAACGGCCATCTGCGTGTCGTCCGTCGCCTCGCCCGGATCCCAGCCGCCGCCCCCGCACATCGCGCCGGCCCCGTCCGGGAACCTGTCGCCGTACACACCGGGGGCACCGAACTCGAAGGGGGCGCCGAGCGCGTCGCCCACCGCGGAGCCGACCACCGCGCCGACGGCACGAGCCCCGCGGTCCGCGCCGCTCCTGTCAGGTCGGAGGGCGCGTTCCCCGGGGCTCGTCGGTGTCATCCCGTCAGCGTAGTGACGTCACGACGGATCAGGCAGCCGGCATCAGCACGGTGTCGACGATGTAGACCGTGGCGTTGGCGGTCGGGACGTTGCCGCAGACGACCTTGGAGGAGTCGTTCACGGTGTACTCCTCGCCCGAACCCATGGTCGTCAGCTTGGTCTTGGCCAGGGTGTCGAACGAACCCTTCTCCAGCTGCTTCGGCGCCAGCTTCTCGCCGACCACGTGCGCGGTGAGCACCTTGGTGAGCTCGGCCTTGTTCGCGAGCAGCTTGTCCAGGTCGGCCTTCGGGATCTTGGCGAAGGCGTCGTTGGTGGGGGCGAACACCGTGATGTTCTCGGCGCTGTTCAGGGTGTCGACCAGGCCGGCCTGCTTGACGGCCGTCACCAATGTGGACAGTGCCGGGTTGTTCGACGCGGCCGTGGCGACCGGGTCCTGCGCCATGCCCGCGAACGAGCCGGCGCCCTCCTTCGGGACCGAGGCACAGCCCGGGCCGAACGGCTCGTCCATGGCCGCGGCACTCTCGGTCTCCTCGGCCGGTGCGCTCGACGCGGCCTTGTCCGCGCCGGAGTCGGACGAGGAGGTGTCGGAGTCGCCGGAGCAGGCGGTGAGGGCGAGGGGAAGCAGCGCCGCGGCGGAGACGGTGACGGCGATACGGCGGAGGTGACGGGTGTTCATGATGTTCTCCTGAAGTGATCGTGATTCGACAAAGGGAAGGGGAAGGGAAGGGGAAGAGGGTTCCGCGGGATGAGGCGGTGGTCAGGTCACGTCGACCACCACCGAGTGCCATCCGGTCGCACCGTCGGGGACGGTGCCGACCCGTTCGTCGGTCTGTGTGGCGCCGGTGCGGTCCGTCGCGCGGACCTCGAGGGTGTGGTGGCCGGTCGTGGCGGGCCACTCCCACACCCACTGGCGCCAGGTGTCACGGCCCGCCTCCGCCGCGAGCCGCGCGGTGTGCCACTCGCCGCCGTCGACGCGGACCTCGACCCGGGCGATGCCCCGGTGCTGGGCCCAGGCGACCCCCGCGACCGGTACGGTCCCCGCTCGCGGTGCGGCGAAGGGGCGAGGCGTGTCGATCCGTGACTGGGTCTTGACCGGAGCCTCGCGGGACCAGTCACGCTTGACCCAGTAGGCGTCGTACGCGTCGAACGTCGTGAGTTCGATGTCCTGGATCCACTTGCACGCCGAGACGTAGCCGTAGAGGCCGGGGACGACCATCCGGACGGGGAAGCCGTGGTCGAACGGCAGGGGTTCACCGTTCATGCCGACCGCGAGCAGTGCGTCGCGCCCGTCCATGACGTCCTCGACCGGGGTGCCGATCGTCATCCCGTCCACGGAGCGCGACACGATCTGGTCCGCCGTCCCGCCCTTCGACGGGGGCTTCACGCCCGCCTCGCGCAGCAGATCGGCCAGTCGTACGCCGATCCAGCGTGCGGTGCCGACGTACGGACCGCCCACCTGGTTGGACACGCAGGTCAGCGTGATGTCGCGCTCGACGAGCTCGCGTCCCAGGAGGTCCTGGAAGGTGAGGGTGACGGGTCGCGCCACCCCCTTCCCGTGGATCCGAAGCCGCCACCGGCCCGCGTCGACACGCGGGACGACCAGGGCGGTGTCCACCCGGTAGAAGTCCCTGTTCGGGGTGGTGAACGAGCTCAGGCCACGGATGTCCGGATCCGCTCCGCCGGGTATCGCGGGGGCGGGTGAGGCCGGTGCGGGGAGCACGATGTCACCCCGCGAGGCGGAGACCCCGGCCAGCCGGTCCGCCTGGAGCCGTCGCCCCAGGAGTCCCGCACCGGCCGAGGCCGCCGCCGCTGCGGTCGCCGCGACGACGAACCCGCGGCGGTCGAGGGCGCCCTGTTCCCCGTCCTCGCCCGTCTCCCCAGCCGCGGGAGGCGGGACGGTGACGGGGGCCAGCCGTCCGGTCAGGAGATACAGCACTCCTGCGGCCACCAGCGCGCCCACGGCCGAAGGCAGTACGTCGACCACGCGGCCCTCGGGCCGCCCCGCCGCCGACACTGCCCCGACCACACCGAAGACCAGGACGGCCGCAGCGCCGGTCCACCGGTGCCGCAGCGCGAGGACCCCCACCGCCATGGCGAAGACCGCCAGGAGGACGAGGATCCCGAGCTGCAGGACCAGCTTGTCGTCGGTGCCGAAGTTCCGTACCGCGAAGTCCTTCACGGCCGGGGGAGTGCGGTCGATGACCGCCCCGCCCACGGCCGTGACGGGACCCGCTTCGGGACGCACGGCAGCCGCGACCAGTTCGGCGACGCACAGGGCGGTGAACCCGGCGATCAGACCGCTGAGCGCGGCGAACGCGGCGCGCACCCAGCGGGATCGCCGGGAACGGGCGGCCCCTTGCTTCTGCGAAACGTCTCGGTCTCTTGTCACGCCGGGAATTCGGCGCGGATCGCCGGACGGATTGGTCGTTCACTCGATCGAAGGAAGTCCGATCATCGGCCAATCCGCGGAGCCCGCTGTCTCGAATGACCTCTGAGGGGCACTGGGGATCGGCCCCGGCCAGACATGCACGACCGGAGAGGAAGCCGAATGACAGGGGAGCGGCGGCGCACAGCCGTAGTGGGCAGCGGGGTGGCGGGACTCACCGCCGCGCACGTCCTCGGGAAGGCGCACGACGTGACGCTCGTCGAGGCCGACGAGCGCGCCGGAGGGCACGCGCACACCCACGACCTGACCTCCTCGGACGGCCGGACACACCGCGTCGACTCGGGGTTCATCGTGCACAACCGGCGCACCTATCCGCACCTGCTCCGGCTCTTCGGCGAACTCGGCGTGGCCACGCAGGAATCCGAGATGAGCATGTCCGTGCGCTGCGAGGGGTGCGGACTCGAGTACGCGGGCGCCCGGGGCGCCGCCGGGCTGTTCGCCCGGCCCGCGTCCCTGGTCCGCGGTCCGTACCTCCGGATGCTGACCGAGGTGCCGCGGTTCCACCGGGCGGCCCGGGCGCTGCTCGCCATGCCGGAGGGCACCGGGGTCATGACCCTGGGGGAGTTCGCGGAGCGCGGGCGGTTCTCGCCCTACTTCCGCGCGCACTTCCTCACCCCGATGGTCTCCGCCGTCTGGTCCTGCGACCCGGTGACCGCGCTGCGCTACCCCGCCCGGTACCTCTTCCGCTTCCTGCAGCACCACGGGATGCTCACGATCGGCGACTCACCGGTCTGGCGGACCGTCACCGGCGGGTCGCGCGAGTACGTCGACCGCATCGTCAAGCAGGTGCACTCCGTACGGACGTCCACACCGGTGAGGACCGTCCGCAGGCACAGCGACGGCGTGGAGGTCGTCACCGAGGACGGCGCCACCGAGGAGTACGACGCGGTGGTCCTCGCCACCCACCCCGACCAGGCGCTCCGCCTGCTCGCCGACCCGACCGACGAGGAGAAGCGGACCCTCGGGGCGTTCCGCTACTCCCACAACCCCACGCTGCTGCACACCGACACCACGCTGCTGCCGCGCAGCCGCGGTGCCGCCGCCTCGTGGAACTACCTGATGCCGTCCTGCGCCGCCGACGCCGACCGGGTCACCGTCAGCTACGACATGAACCGCCTCCAGCGGCTGGACGCGCCCGAGCGGTTCGTCGTCACGCTGAACGGCGCCGACCGGGTCGACCCGGACCTCGTACGGGCCCGGATGGTGTACGAACACCCCGTCTTCACCCCGGAGTCGGTCGCCGCCCAGGCCCGGCTGCCCGCGCTCTCGGGACCGGTCACCGCCTTCGCGGGGGCCTACCACGGCTGGGGCTTCCACGAGGACGGCTGCCGTTCGGGGGCCGAGGCGGCCGCGGCCCTCGGGGTGGCCTGGTGAACAGCTCCCTCTACCCGTGCACCATCACGCATGTGCGGACCGCGCCCCGCCGGTACGCCCTGCGGCACCGCACCTATCTGTGGCTCATCGACCCGGACCGCCCGCCCGAACTGCCCACCCTCCTGCGTCCGCTGGCCCGCTTCGACGCCCGTGACCACTTCGGCGGCACGGCGCCCACCGTCCGGGCCGGACTCGAACGGTTCCTGCGCACCCGGGGCGTCGATCTCGCCGACGGCACCGTCACCATGCTCACCCAGGCCCGGGTTCTCGGCCACGTCTTCAATCCGCTGACCGTCTACTGGTGCCACCGCCCCGACGGCAGCCCGCTCTGCGTGGTCGCCGAGGTGCACAACACCTACGGGGAGCGCCACTGCTACCTGCTGCGTCCGGACGCAGCGGGCCGTGCGGAGACCGGCAAGGACTTCTACGTGTCGCCGTTCTTCCCGGTGGACGGCGCCTACCGCATGCGGCTGCCCGAACCGGACGGGCGGCTGAGCCTGACGGTCCATCTGGAACGTGAGGACGCGCGCCCGTTCACGGCGACCGTGCGGGGCACCCGGCGTCCCGGCACGCCCGCCCAACTGCTGAGGCTGTTCCTCCGTCACCCCTTCTCCACCGCGGTCGTGTCCGCCGCCATCCGGCTGCACGGCATCCGTCTGTTCCTGCGTCGGCTGCCCGTCCAGCCCCGCCCCCGCCACCACACCCAGGAAGGCATGCAGTGAAGGTGCCCCCCTCTCCCACCCCGTCCGCCTCGCCGGTCGCGCCCGTACGCAGCGGCACGATCCCGGCCCAGACGCGGGCCGCCACGGTCCCCCCGGCCGGGGTCGACCGCGTCCGCTGGCCCGATGTCGCCGCCCAGCCACGGGCCTCCGCGATCAGGACGGCCGTGGCCGAACGGCTCGTACGGCACGCGCTGTCCAGGCTTCCGCTGCGTGCCCGCCTCGCCGGCCGCGACAGCATCGGGCTGGGCGGCCCGCTCATGGAGATCCGCCGGCCCGACGCGTTCTTCCGGCGCATCGGCGCGGGAGGACTCGTCGGCTTCGGCGAGTCGTACATGGCCGGCGAGTGGGACTCACCCGACCTCGTCGGAGTGCTGAGCGTCCTCGCGGGGAACGCGGCGGACCTCGTCCCCGCACCGCTGCAGAAGCTGCGTGGTCTGTGGGCCCTGCGGCAGCCCGCCTCGCAGGCCAACACCCCCGAGGGCTCACGTGACAACATCAGCCACCACTACGACCTGTCGAACGACCTCTTCGCCCTGTTCCTCGACGACACGCTGACCTACTCGTCGGCTGTCTTCCGCGGTTTCCCGGCGGAGTACGCCCTGCTGCCCGCCGCCCAGCACCGCAAGATCGACCTGCTGCTGGACCTGGCCGGCGTGGGCCCCGGCACCGAACTGCTGGAGATCGGCACCGGCTGGGGCGAACTCGCGCTGCGCGCCGCCGCGCGGGGAGCCCGCGTCACCACCCTCACGCTCTCCCGTGAACAGCAGGAGCTGGCCAGGGGACGGATCCGCGAGGCCGGCCACGAGGACCGGGTCGACGTGCGGCTCTGCGACTACCGGGACGTCACCGGGGAGTACGACGCGATCGTCAGCGTCGAGATGATCGAGGCCGTCGGCGAGGAGTTCTGGCCGGTGTACTTCCGGACCCTGGAGCGCTGCCTCGCCCCCGGCGGCCGCATCGCACTCCAGGCCATCACCATGCCGGACGACCGGATGCTCGCCAGCCGCAGCACCTACACCTGGATCCAGAAGTACATCTTCCCGGGCGGGCTGCTGCCCTCCACCGAGGCCGTCGAACGCGTCACCACCGCCCACACCGGACTGCGGACGAGGCAGCGCAGCACCTTCGGCACGCACTACGCCGAGACCCTGAGGCTGTGGCGGGAACGGTTCGAGGAGCGGGCCGCCCAGGTCGACGCGCTCGGCTTCGACGCGACCTTCCGCCGGATGTGGACCTTCTACCTGGCTTACTCCGAGGCCGGATTCCGGTCCGGCTACCTCGATGTGCAGCAGCTTCTCCTGACTCGTGAGGACACCGCGTGAACACCTTCACCGACACCCCGGGAACCGGAGCGGCGCAGCGGATCGCACCGGTCATCGAGCAGTTCCTCGGCGGACCGCCGCCGGTCAGGATCAGGATGTGGGACGGCAGCGAGACCGGGCCCGAGAACGCGCCCACGGTGCACGTGCGGTCCCGCCGCGCGCTGCGGCGCCTCCTGTGGCAGCCGGGCGAACTCGGCCTCGCCGAGGCCTACATCAGCGGTGACATCGACATCGCCGACGACCTCGCGGAGGGGCTGCGCGCCATGCGCCGCGCGTCACGGGAGCAGGGCCTCGACCTGCCCCGTCCCGGCCTCGCCGACCGCCTCAGGGCGGCCGGCACCGCTCTGCGGCTCGGTGCGGTCGGCCCGCGCCCGCCGGTGCCCGCAGCCCGGGCCGGGCTCAGCGGGACACTGCACAGCAAGGCCCGCGACCGGGCGGCCATCAGCCATCACTACGACCTTTCGAACGCCTTCTACTCCTTGCTGCTCGACGAGACCATGGCCTACTCGTGCGGTTACTGGACCGGCACCGGCCCGGACTACGGACCGGCCGACGCCCAGCGCGACAAGCTGGAGCTGATCTGCCGCAAGCTCGGACTGCGCCCCGGCACCCGCCTCCTCGACATCGGCTGCGGCTGGGGATCCCTGACGCTCCACGCGGCGGGCAGGCACGGGGTCCGGGTCACGGCGGTCACCCTGGCAAGGGAGCAGGCGGCGTACGTACGCGGACAGGTCGCGGAGCGCGGCCTGGAGGACCTCGTCGAGGTGCACTGCTGCGACTACCGCGACGTCGCGGGCCTGCCGGATTTCCGTGGCGGGTACGACGCGGTGTCCACCGTCGAGATGGGGGAGCACGTCGGGGACGCCGAGTACCCGGCGTTCACCGCGCTGCTGCACTCGGTGCTCCGGCCGCAGGGCCGCGCCCTGGTCCAGCAGATGTCCCGGGGTACCACCGCCCCCGGTGGAGGCGCCTTCATCGAGTCGTACATCGCCCCGGACATGCACATGCGACCGCTCGGTGAGACGGTCGGACTCCTCGAAGGGGCGGGGCTGGAGGTCCGTGACGTGGAATCGATGCGTGAGCACTACGTGCTGACCGTCGAGGCCTGGCACCGGACGCTGGAGGAACGCTGGCCCGAGTTCACCGCCCTCGTCGGCGAGGAGACAGCCCGGGTGTGGCGCCTCTACCTGGTGGGCGGTGCCCTCGCCTTCGAGGAGCGGCGCATGGGCGTGGACCAGATCCTCTCGGTCCGGCCCGACGCGGAGGGATCGGCCGGCATGCCTCCCACCCGTCACGGCTGGTACGAGGGGCTCGGAACGGCGGCCGGACACGGCCACGCCGAGGACGGGCCGGTCGTCGCGGGGCCGCGTGCCGGGGCCGGCCGGTGAACGGCTTCGCCTGGCAGGCGTTCGCCATGAATCTGGGGGCGGCGGCGGGCGCCGCCCTCGCCGTGATGCTCGTGACGTTCCTGATCGCGCTGCGCAAGCGGATGCACCGGATCGTCGACGTCGCGTGGGGCCTCGGCTTCGCGTCCGTCGCCCTCGTCTCGTACGCCGTGTCCGTGGGCGGTGACGGAGACCAGGCGCGCCGTCTCCTGGTGACCGTGCTGACCGTTGCCTGGGGTGTGCGGCTGGCCGTGCACATCGGCCGACGGGGCCGGGGCCACGGGGAGGATCCGCGTTACGAGGCCATGCTGGCCAAGGCGCCGGGCCACCCCGACCTGTACGCCCTGCGCAAGGTGTATCTGCTCCAGGGCGCACTGGTCTGGCTCATCTCCCTGCCGGTGCAGGCCGCGTACCACCTGCCGGGCCCCCTGGACGGGTGGGCCTGGTCCGGTGCGGCGCTGTGGGCCGTGGGGCTCGCCTTCGAGGCCGTGGGGGACGCGCAGCTGGCCCGCTTCAAGCGCGATCCGGCGAACAAGGGCCGGATCATGGACCGGGGGCTGTGGTCGTGGACGCGGCACCCCAACTACTTCGGTGACTTCTGCGTCTGGTGGGGGCTCTTCCTCATCGTCTGCGCCGACCCCGCGGTGGCGGCCACCACGCTCGTCTCGCCCGTCGTGATGAGCCTCCTGCTGACCAAGGGCAGCGGCAAGGCACTCCTGGAGCGGCACATGGAGGGGCGGCCGGGATACGCCGAGTACGTCGCCCGCACCAGCGGCTTCTTCCCCCTGCCGCCGGGTACGCCCCGGCGGGGCTGAACAACAGCACGAGGGCGTGCCCCCCGCCGGGGGCACGCCCTTCGTGCTCGGTGCGGACGGCTCAGGCGTCCCGGAAGTCCATCAGTGCCACGGGCGCCGAGGTCGGCTCGTCGGAACCGCCCGCCGGCTCGACCGTGATGCCCATGCCGGAGGCGCGGTCCACGGGCCCGTCCAGCAGGACGGCGTCGTCCGTCGCGGACGGGTTCATGAGCCCGGCCGAACGCATGGCACCGGCGTCGTCGAACCACAGCTGGTAGACCTTGCCGCCCGGTGGCCGCGCCATGTCCGAGGCCAGGAACACCGCCCGGTTCACGCTCTGCGAGACCACGACGGTGCCCCGGGCACCGCCCCCGAGGTCCGCGGTGGTCGTCCGGGCGTCGGACGCGGTGAGCACCCGCGCCACCTGCTCGTTGTGCTGCTGGGCCCGGTCGGACTCCTGCCGGGCGTCCTGAGCGACCTGGTTCTGCCACACCGCGACCCCGCCGAACGCGGCAGCGGCGGCGACGCAGGCGGCCAGCGCGTACGTCGACCAGCGGCCGGCCCGCCCGGTGGCCGCTCCGGCGCGGGGGCTGCGGCCGTGAGGCGGCGGCTCCTGCCGTACGGTCGTGATCTCCCGCAGTACGCGGTCCCGGAGCGCGGGCGGCGGCGTGGCGGACACGGCGAGCCCGAGCCGGGCGGCGGTGGCGGACAGCTCCCGTACCTCCTGGGCGCACGCCTCGCAGGCGCCCAGATGGCGTTCGAAGGCGATCCGCTCCTCCTCCGGCAGCGCGTGCAGGGCGTAGGCCCCGGTCAGTGTGTGCAGTTCGGCCGTGCTCATGCGCTCACCCCCAGGCAGTCGCGCAGCCGGATGAGCCCGTCGCGCAGCCGTGTCTTGATGGTTCCCAGTGGTACGGACAACAGTTCGCCGACCTCGCGATACGTCAGCCCGCGGTAGTACGCCAGCGTCACCGACTCCCGTTGGAGCTCGGAGAGGGTCCGCAGACAGCGCCGGACCTGTTCCCGCTCCAGCCGGGTCTCGACCTGCTCGGAGACCTCGTCGAATTCCGGGGTGCGGTCGAGCAGCGCGGCCTTGTGCTCCCGCGCCGCGGTCGCCTCGGCCGACCGGACCCGGTCGACCGCGCGGTGGTGGGCGAGCGTCAGCACCCAGTTCATGGCGCTGCCGCGCGAGGGCTGGTAGCGGGGGGCCGTGCGCCACACCTCCACCAGGACCTCCTGGGCCACCTCCTCGGACTGCGCCGGGTCCCGGAGCACGCTCCGGACCAGGCCGAGGACCGGCCCGCTGACCTGGTCGTACACCTGGGTGAAGGCGCCCTGGTCGCCACGGGCCACCTGGACGAGCAACTCCTGCAGGCCAGGACCCGGTGAGGGGGCCCCACTGATGTGTACGGCTTCTTTCACGCGGACGTTCCTCCCGGAGCACGCATCGGTTTCCTTGGTGGTTCGGAGCCGACGCTCCTCCGGATTGGTCGAACAGACTACGGATTCGCGGACCCGGCCGCATCCTCGTGCGAGGGCCCGGCGGATGTGGACGCCTCCGCCCGTGCCTACGAGGACGGACGGCGCGGGAAGGGGCCGCCGGGGAGTGACGGGGAGACACGGAACCCGGCCGGCGTCGGGACGCCGGCCGGGTTCGATGGTGGGGAAAGGGGCCTAGGCGGCGGCCTCCTGCTCGCGCTCCACCTGCTCGTTCCACTCGCGCTTGACCGCGCGCCACGCGTCGTCGTTCTTGCCGAGGCGCCAGTAACCCGAGATCGACAGCTGCCGGAGCGGGACGCCGCGCTCCAGGCGGAGGTGGCGCCGGATCTCCTTCACGAAGCCCGCCTCGCCGTGCACGAAGGCCTGCACGTCGCCCTCCGGGAACTCCAGGCCGCTCACCGCCGCCACGAGAGCCTCGCCGACCGGCCGGTCGCCGCGGTGCAGCCAGGTCACCGATACGCCGTCGGACGCCACCAGCTTCTGCTCCTCCGAGGCGTCCGCCACCTCGACGAACGCGTGCACCAGCGCACCCTGTGGCATCTGCTCCAGCGCCGCCGCGATCGCGGGCAGGGCGCTCTCGTCCCCCACCAGCAGGTGCCAGCCGGCCGAGGAGTCCGGGACGTAACCGCCGCCGGGTCCCAGGAAGGTCACCTGGTCGCCGGGCCGCGCCCGCGCGGCCCAGGGGCCCGCAAGGCCCTCGTCGCCGTGCACCACGAAGTCGATGGCCAGCTCGCGGGTGGCGGGGTCCCAGGAGCGGACGGTGTACGTCCGTGTGGTGGGCCACAGCTCCCGCGGGTACTCCTCGCGGATCGCCGCCATGTCGAAGGGGTGGCTGTAGTCGGCGCCCGCCGGGGCGAAGCACAGCTTGACGTAATGGTCGGTGAAGCCCTCGAGCGCGAAGCCCGCCAGGCCGTCGCCACCGAGGACCACGCGCACCATGTGCGGGGTGATCTGCTCGGTGCGCAGAACCCGCGCCCCCCGCGCCTTCGGTGTCCTGCGTTGCGGCTGCTCTGCCACGAGGTCCTCCCTGCTCTGGGCACATGCGACGTCCTGCGCACTTAGGCTTACCTAAGCTAGCATCTTCATGCCTGCAGCGTCAGAAGCAGGCGCTGCAGGGCGTTCCCCAGGCCCCACCGGGCCGCGAGTGCCTCCAGCGCCGCCGGATCGCGCGGTTCGCGGGGGAGCGCGGGGTCGAACCCGGGAAGCGGGACGTCGTCGGCGACCCGGACGACCTTCGGCGCCACCGCGACGTAGTCCCGGGCCTCGTCCAGGCGCTTGCGCTGGGACGGGGTCAGCCGGGCGGCGGGATCGTCCACCGCCGCCATGATCCCGGCCAGGTCACCGAAGGCGTCCAGCAGCTTCGCCGCCGTCTTCTCGCCGATGCCGGGGACCCCCGGCAGCCCGTCGCTCGGATCGCCGCGCAGCAGCGCGAGATCGACGTACCCGGCGCCGTCCACGCCGTACTTCCCGCGCAGCCACTCCTCGTCCGTCACCTGGAGCGTGCCCACGCCCTTCAGCGGGTAGAGCACCCGCACGCCGCGGGCGTCGTCGACCAGCTGGTAGAGGTCGCGGTCACCGGTCACGATGTCCACCGGACCGATGGCGCGCCCGGCCAGCGTGCCGATCACGTCGTCCGCCTCGTACGGTGCGACGCCCACGCGCGCGATGCCGAGGGCGTCCAGCACGGCCTCGATCACCGGGACCTGGGGGGAGAGGGTGTCGGGGACCTCCTCCTCGTCGGGAACGCCCCGGGTGGTCTCGACGGCCACGCGGTGGGCCTTGTAGGTCGGGATCAGGTCGACCCGCCACTGGGGGCGCCAGTCGGCGTCCATACAGGCCACCAGGTCGTCCGGGTGGTGGTCCTGCACCAGCCGGGCGATGAAGTCGAGCAGCCCGCGCACGGCGTTGACCGGGGTGCCGTCCGGTGCGCGCACCGAGTCCGGGACGCCGAAGTAGGCGCGGAAGTACAGGGAGGCGGTGTCGAGGAGCATCAGGCGTCGCGTCACACCCCGATGATGCCGCACCCCACTGACACGGCGGCCGCCGGAGAGTGCGCGGTTCCCGCATCGAGCACCCTTTCGAGTGACCTGAGTCACACATGTGTTTGGGTCGCGTAAGTGGGGGCAGACGCGGCATCGGAGCGGACCACGTCCATTTTTCAACCAGTGGCACGTGCTCTGCGGACCGAATCCGCACCGCTCCACGGTCTGCCGAAGGGGGTGGCAGACCGTTTTCGGTTCAACGCGTGAGGTGTATGTGTCAAGGCTGCAGGCTGAGCACTTGTACAAAGTGTTCGGCAGACGACCCGATCAAGCCGTGCAGAAGCTCGAGGGCGGCATCCACCGCGACGAGCTGCGCGCCGACGGAACGACCGCAGCGGTGATCGACGCCTCGTTCACCGTGGAACCGGGCCAGATCTTCGTCGTCATGGGACTCTCCGGATCCGGTAAGTCCACCTTGCTGCGCATGCTCAACGGGCTGCTGGAGCCCACGGCCGGACGCGTGCTGTTCGACGGTCAGGACCTGACCGCCCTGAGCCCCCGTGACCTGCGCAGCGTCCGCTCCACCAAGATCAGCATGGTCTTCCAGCACTTCGCGCTCTTCCCGCACAGGAGCGTGCTCGAGAACGCGGCGTACGGCCTGGAGGTCCAGGGAGTCCCGCGTGCGGCACGTGAGGCCCGGGCCGCCGAGGCGCTGGAACTCACCGGCCTCGCCGGCTGGGAGAAGTCCTGGCCCGACGAGCTGTCCGGCGGCATGCAGCAGCGCGTGGGCCTGGCCCGCGCGCTCGCCACCGACGCCGACCTGCTGCTGATGGACGAGTCCTTCAGCGCGCTCGACCCGCTGATCCGCCGCGACATGCAGGACCAGCTCCTCGAACTGCAGAAGCGTCTGAAGAAGACGATCGTCTTCATCACCCACGACCTCAACGAGGCCATGCGCCTCGGCGACCGCATCGCCGTGATGCGGGACGGCGAGATCGTCCAGCAGGGCACCGCCGAGGACATCCTCGTCCGGCCGTCCAACGACTACGTCGCGTCCTTCATCCAGGACGTCGACCGCTCCCGGGTGCTCACGGCGGGTTCGATCATGGAAGCGCCCGCGAAGGGCCGCTCCGACGAGGACCTGCTGGCCGAGGCCCCGGCGACCGTGACGTCGGAGACCCCCATAGCCGAGCTCTTCACCCCCTTCTCCACCAGCGGGGCGGCCGTCGCCGTCACCGGTGAGGAGGGCGACGTCATCGGCGTCGTCCCGCGCGAGAGGCTGCTCGCGGCGCTCGGCGAGGAACCCCAGGTGGAGCCCCAGGCCGACACCCAGGTGCCGGCCCCCCGGGACGAGGTCAAGAAGGTGATCGCCGGTGCCTAGGCTCTCCTTCGGCAGCTGGGTCGAGGACGCGGTCGACTGGCTCCAGTCGAACCTCACCTGGATCTTCGACCTCATCAAGACCGTCCTCGGCGGCATGTACGACGGCGTCAACGCCGTGCTCGGCGGCGGCGAGCCGCTGCTGATGGCCGGCATCTTCGCCGTCATCGCCTTCTGGCTGCGCGGTGTGATCCCCGCGGTGGCCACCTTCGCCGGCTTCGCGCTCATCGACTCCCTCGCCCTCTGGGACGAGGCGATGGCCACCCTCTCGCTGGTGGTCGTGGCAGCGGTCATCACCATCGTGATCGCGGTGCCCACGGGTATCTGGGCGGCGCGCAACAGCCGGGTCAGCTCCGCGCTGAGGCCGGTGCTCGACGTCATGCAGACGATGCCCGCCTTCGTCTACCTGATCCCCGGCGTCATGTTCTTCGGCGTCGGCGTCACCCCCGGCGTGATCGCCACGATCGTCTTCGCGATGCCGCCCGGCGTCCGTATGACCGAGCTGGGCATCCGCCAGGTCGACAGCGAGCTGGTGGAGGCCGCCGAGGCCTTCGGTACCTCGCCCAAGCACACGCTCACCCGGGTGCAGCTCCCGCTCGCCCTGCCGACGATCATGGCCGGGATCAACCAGGTCATCATGCTGGCCCTGTCGATGGTCGTCATCGGCGGCATGGCCGGCGCCGGCGGCCTCGGCGAGAAGGTGTACGCCGCGATCACCCAGCTCCAGGTCGGCCTCGCCGCCGAGAGCGGGATCGCCGTCGTCATCCTGGCCATGTACCTGGACCGGATGACCGGCGCGCTCAACGAGCGGGTGTCCCCGCTCGGCCGCCGTGCCGCCGCCAAGGTCGCCGCCGGTGCGCGGCGGCTGAAGTTCACGCACTACAAGCCGGGAACCGCCGTCGCGATGACCGGTGTCGTCGTCCTCGCGCTCGTCGCGGGCGGCCTCAACATCGCCGGCTCCGCCGACTCGAAGGGCTCGCAGGCAGACGCGTCGAACGTCGGCCAGGGCCAGAAGATCAACATGGGGTACATCCCCTGGGACGAGGGCATCGCCTCCACGTACCTGTGGAAGGAGATCCTGGAGCAGCGCGGCTACGAGACCGGGATCACGCAGCTCGACGCCGGTCCGCTCTACTCCGGTGTCGCCCGCGGTGACATCGACTTCCAGACGGACTCCTGGCTGCCCACCACGCACAAGGACTACTGGGACAAGTACAGCGACCAGCTGGACGACATGGGCGCCTGGTACGGCCCGACGTCCCTGGAGCTGACGGTCCCCTCGTACGTCAAGGGCATCGACTCGCTCGAGGACCTCAAGGGCCAGGGCAAGAAGTTCGACGGCAAGATCATCGGCATCGAGGCGAGCGCCGGGATGATGGGCACCCTCAACAAGAAGGTGCTCAAGGAGTACGGCCTGGAGGGCGAGTACAAGGTCGTCTCCTCCAGCACCTCCTCGATGCTGGCCGAGCTCAACGCCTCCATCAAGAAGAAGGAGCCGGTCGTGGTGACCTTGTGGTCGCCGCACTGGGCCTACGGCAAGCACGACCTGAAGAAGCTCAAGGACCCCAAGGGTGCCTGGGGCAAGGGCGAAGAGGTCCACACCGTCGCCCACAAGGGCTTCGCGAAGAAGGCCCCCGCCGTCGCCAAGTGGCTCAAGGACTTCAAGCTCACCGAGGAGCAGCTCACCGGCCTCGAGAACGAGATCCAGGACGCGGGCCAGGGCAAGGAGCAGGACGGCGTCCGCGCCTGGCTGAAGAAGAACCCGGACCTCGTCGACAAGCTGGCCCCGGTGCCGGGCGGCGCGGGCGGCTCGCAGCAGGGCAAGGACGCGGGCAAGACCGTCAACATGGGTTACTTCCCGTGGGACGAGGCCATCGCCTCCACCTACCTCTGGCAGAACATGCTGGAGGACCGGGGTTACAAGACGACGGTCAAGCAGCTCGACCCGGGTCCGCTGTACACCGGACTCGCGCAGGGTCAGCTCGACGTCCAGTTCGACTCCTGGCTGCCGACGACGCACAAGGACTACTGGGACCGGTACAAGGACAACCTCACCGACCTCGGTTCCTGGTACGGCCCGACCTCGCTGGAGCTGACGGTCCCCTCGTACGTCAAGGGCATCGACTCGCTCGAGGACCTCAAGGGCCAGGGCAAGAAGTTCGACGGCAAGATCATCGGCATCGAGTCGAGTGCCGGGATGATGGGCACCCTCAACAAGAAGGTGCTCAAGGAGTACGGCCTGGAGGGCGAGTACAAGGTCGTCTCCTCCAGCACCTCCTCGATGCTGGCCGAGCTGAACCGGTCGATCAAGAAGAAGGAGCCGGTCGTGGTGACCCTGTGGTCGCCGCACTGGGCCTACGGCAAGCACGACCTGAAGAAGCTCGAGGACCCGAAGGGTGCCTGGGGCGAGGGCGAGCAGATCCACACGGTCGCCAAGAAGGACTTCGCCAAGGACTTCCCCGAGCTGACGGGCTGGCTGAAGGACTTCAAGCTCACCGAGGCGCAGCTGGCCTCGCTGGAGGTGGAGCTCCAGAAGGGTGGCGCCGGCAAGGAGAAGGAGTCCGCCCGCCGCTGGATGGACGCCAACCCGGACGTGGTCGCGAAGCTGGCGCCCGTCAGCTGACCCTCCCGGTCCACGGACCGGCCGACGACGAAGGGGACGGCCCCGGTAGCGAACCGGGGCCGTCCCCTTCAGGCTGGTCTGAGGGAGTCCCCGAAGGTGTCCCGCCCGTCCTCGTCCGCCGGCTTCCCCTCCATCACGCGAACGACATGCGTAGGGTGCTGGCAACCGGGAGGATGGCGAACCGGGGAGGGAGCCGGACATGGACGACAAGGAAGCCCTTCGAGTGGGTGCCGCGGTCCGCCGACGCCGCAGGACCCTCGGACTCACCCTGGCCGCGGTGGCCGGGCGCAGCGGACTGTCCGTACCGTTCCTCAGCCAGATCGAGAACGAACGGGCCAGACCCAGCCCCCGGTCCCTGGACCGGGTGGCGGAGGCGCTGGAGACCACGACCGAGCGGCTGCGGGCCGCCGCGGACTCGGCGCGCGCCGTGGACGTCGTGCGGGCGGACGGCGAGGACGGCGTGCGCCGGCTGGTGCGCGGACGGCATCAGCTGAGCGCCCTGGAGTTCATCGGCGAGCCGGACCTCGGGCGCGAGTTCCAGCACCGCAACGACGAGGTGATGTACGTCGTGGAGGGCGCGGTCGAGGTCGAGGCCGAAGGACAGGCTCACCGGCTGGGCAGGGGCGACACGCTCTTCCTCTCCGGCGGGGTCCGGCACCGGTGGCGGGCGACCGTGCCGGATACCCGGCTGCTGGTCGTCTCGGTCGCCGAGCACATCGACGCGACGTACGACTCGCGCCGCTGACGCGGGGGACCCGGTGCGTGTCGTCCCCTCCTCCCCTCCTCCCCTTCTCCCCTCGCTCACCGAGGCCGTCGCCGTAACCGCCCCCGGTCCGCTCGTCGGCGTCACCGACCGGTGCACGGGCCCGAGGCCTTCACCGGGCTGCCCGCCGTCCTCGTCGACGGGCGTCACCTCACGTGGTGCCGGCCGTCGCTGACCGAAGAGGCCGGGGCGCTGCGAGCAGCGTTCCGCTGAACAGGCCGCCCAGCGTCCGCACGCCGGCGAAGCCCCAGGCGGTCACCAGCAGGGCGTAGAGCGCCACGGCCAGCCAGGTGAACGCGTCCAGTCCGGTGTGCCGGGCCAGCCCCGCCGCGCCGGTGACACACGTACCGACCGGGAAGGTGAATCCCCACCACGTCATCGTGAACCGCATGCCCCCGCGCATCGCGCGGACCACCATCGCGGCGGAGAGGGCCAGCCACAGCAGGGCGAACCCCATCACCGGCACCCCGTACAGCACCGCGAAGGCGCCGAAGGCCGAGGCGTACGGCGCGGAGACCGTGCCCGGTGCGACATCGGCCAACTGGTTGACCGCGGTCGTGGACTGGCCGAGCGGCCCGAGCACCAGGAACAGCGTCGGGGTCAGCGCGAGCGGCAGGGGGCCCTCGTGGACCAGCCGTGCGAAGACCAGCGGGACGACGACCAGGGTCGCCAGCAGCGACAGTCCGAACATCGCGTAACAGGCGAGCAGGAGCGCCTCGCGCCCCTGGCCGGGCCCCAGCTCGGGGATCAGCAGCGGGCCGACCGCGGCCGAGACCATCGGCGCCACCAGCGGCAGCAGCCACACCGGCGACGCGGTGCCCGGCGCGAGGCGGTGGCGTACGACCATCAGGTAGGGGATCGCCACGGCGGCCGCGAGGCCCGCGACCGTGCCCGCCGTGAACAGCAGCGCGTCCACCGCGACCGCGGCCGGATGTCCGATGACGTCGCGGCCGGCCACCAGCGTGCCCGCGCCCACGGCCAGCAGCGCCATGGACATGCAGCCGTGGAACGGGGCCACGGCCGGATCCAGCAGATGGGCGCGGGCCTGGTCGCGGTGGAGGATCCAGTGCCCGGCGCGCGCCGCCAGGACGACGGCCAGCAGAACCGCCGACAGGGCCCACACCACGACGCAGCCGGCCCGCAGCCCCGGTACGTCGACCGGCAACGCCGCACCGGCCGTGGCCACGATCGCCGTGCCCATGACCGTCGCGTACCAGTTGGGGCCGATATGCCGCAGGGACGGGAGCCGGAGGGCGAGGGTACGGGACGCGGGGGTCCCGGTCCGGGTCCGCAGAAAGATGGCCATGCCACGATTCTCGGCGGGCGGGCCGTCGCCCACCAGGGAGCGCGGAGCTATGAGGTCATAGGCTGGGGTTATGTCCAGCTCCGGGCCTCCGCCCGCCTCCCTGCGCCACCGCGTCCCCGACCTGGGAGCCATGGTGCTGCTGCTCGCGGTGGCCCGGCACGGGAGCCTGGGCGGCGCGGCGCGGGAGGTCGGCATCAGCCAGCCCGCCGCCTCCGCCCGCATCCGGTCGATGGAGCGGCAGCTCGGCGTCGCGCTCCTGGACCGCTCGCCGCGCGGATCGCGGCTGACGGACGCGGGCGCCCTCGTCACCGACTGGTCGCGCCGGGTCGTCGAGGCGGCCGAGGCGTTCGACGCGGGTGCCCAGGCGCTCAGGGACCGGCGTGACTCCCGCCTGCGGGTGGCGGCGAGCATGACCATCGCGGAGTACCTGCTGCCGGGCTGGCTGATCGCGCTGCGGTCCCAGCGCCCGGGCACCGCGGTCTCCCTGCTCGCGGGCAACTCGGCGGCGGTCGCCCTGCGACTGCTGGCCGGTGAGGCGGATCTGGGCTTCGTCGAAGGCCTCGCGATACCGGAAGGGCTGGACGGCACCGTCATCGCGCACGACCGGCTCGTCGTCGTGGTCGCCCCCTCCCACCCGTGGGCGCGCCGGGACCGTCTGACCCCCGGGGAACTCGCCGAGGCCCCGCTGATCCTCCGTGAACACGGTTCGGGCACCCGGCAGGTCCTGGACGCCGCCCTCGCCGTGCACGGCGGACTGGCGCGCCCGCTGCTCGAACTCTCCTCCACCACCGCGGTGAAGGGGGCCGCCGAGAGCGGTGCCGGCCCCTGCGTGCTGAGCGAACTGGCCCTGGGCGAGGAGCTCTCGGCGCGGCGTCTGGTCAAGGTCGCGGTCGTGGGCGTCCGGCTGCGCCGTCAGCTGCGCGCGGTGTGGCCCGCCGGTCACCGCCCCACGGGGCCCGCCCGGGACCTGCTCTCGCTGACCGCCCGTGAGGCGGGGGACTGACGTCCGGCGGACGCCGTACGACCGTCGGCCTCACACCGACGTGACGGCCGCCCCGCGCCGGGCCGCGGCCACCAGGGCCCGCATGATGCGGAGGTCGTCACCCATCTCCGGGTGCCACTGCACCCCGAGCAGCCACTGCGCCCCCGGCAGCTCGATCGCCTCCACGGTGCCGTCCGCAGCGTGCGCGGAGGCCACCAGCCCCGGCGCGAGCCGCTCCACGGCCTGGTGGTGGTAGGTGGGTACGGACGTCTCCTCCGCCACGAGTGAGGCGTACAGCGTCCCCGGGACCGGCTTCACCGTGTGCTCGCCGAGGACGCCGGTCTTCCCGAACGGGCCCGCGTGGCCGTCCAGATGCTGGGTCAGGGTGCCGCCCATCGCCACGTTGAGCAGCTGCATGCCGCGGCAGATCCCGAGCACCGGGGTGCCGGCCGCCCTGGCCGCGCGGAACAGGGCCACTTCCCAGGTGTCGCGTTCGTGTGCGGGCGGGCCCGTCCTGAAGTCGCGCTCCGCGCCGTACAGTCCGGGGTCGACATCCGCCCCGCCCGCGATCACGAGGCCGTCCATCCGTGCCACGACCGCCGCCGCCTTCGACGGGTCGTCCGGCGGCAGCAGCGCGGCCGTTCCGCCGGACCGCTGGACCAGCTGGGGGTAGGCGTAGGGGAGCACCGCCGCGGGGAGTTCCCAGACGCCCCAGCGAGCCGCCGGCTCCAGATAGGTCGTGACGCCGATGAGCGGTTCGTGCATGGTGCGGTCCCTCCGGCGGCCGGCCTAGGGGCCGACCCGGTGCAATGGTGTTGCGATATACCTTTGTTCGTACCGGGCCGCCGCGCAAGAGGAGTGATCCGGAAAGGCTGGATCAAGCCAGGAAGCCACGGAGCAGTGCGGCCGTCCCCGCGCAGTGCTCACGCATCGCCGCCCGCGCCGCCTCCTCGTCGCCGTCGAGCACCGCCTCGACGAGAACCGTGTGCTGGTGCTGCGAATGTTCGAGGTTCCGGACCAGCAGCGGGATGCAGTCCAGGAGGCCGTTGACGCTCGCCCGCACGGCCGCGTACCGGGCGGAGAGGGACGGGGAGCCGGAGAGCTCCGCGAGCGTCAGGTGGAAAAGGGTGTCGATCCTGCGGTAGTCGGGCAGAGGTGCCTCGTGTGTCGCCGCCAGAGCACCGCGAAGCCGCTCCGCCCCCTCGTCGTCGAGGCCGCGCGACGCGCAGAGCCCGGCCGCCCCCGAATCCAGGACCTCGCGGAACAGCAGGACGTCCTCGAGGTCGACGTCCGCCACCCGGCGGCGCAGCTCGCCGCCGTCGGCCGGGCCGGCGCGGGGGAGTACGAACGTCCCGCCGTACCGGCCGCGGCGCGCCTCGATCAGCCCCTGGTCCTGGAGCACCTTCAGCACCTCGCGCAGGGTGACGCGGCTGATCCCGAGGATCCCGGCCAGCTCCCGCTCGGCCGGCAGCCGCCCGCCGCCGGGCACCAGGCCGAGCCGGACCACCTGGAGGATCTGTTCCAGCGCCTCCTCGAAGCCGTTGCCCGCGCGGACCGGCCGCAACGCGGGCAGCAGCCGGCCGGAGTCCGCGGGTTCCCCGGTCCCGTCCGCCACGTCCTGATTTCCTTCCCCTCAATGGTTCTATCCCATACCTTAGACCGGCTGACCGAACGAGGAGCATCCCGTGGCAGACCGAACACCCCCGCTGGGGACCGACGAGCTGCGCGTGCTCGTGGAGCGCGGTGAGATCGACACCGTGGTCCTGGCCTTCCCCGACATGCAGGGCAGGCTCCAGGGCAAGCGGTTCGCGGCCTCCTTCTTCCTCGACGAGGTGCTGGAGCACGGCACGGAGGGCTGCAACTACCTGCTGGCCGTCGACACGGACATGAACACCGTCGACGGGTTCGCGATGTCCTCCTGGTCCAACGGCTACGGGGACTTCGCGATGCGCCCCGACCTCACGACCCTGCGCCTGATCCCCTGGCACGAGGGGACCGCCCTGGTCATGGCCGACCTGTCCTGGGACGACGGCTCCCCGGTCGCCGCCGCGCCCCGCCAGATCCTCCGGCGGCAGCTGGAACGGCTCGCCGCACACGGGCTGACCGCCCACGTCGGCACGGAACTCGAGTTCATCGTCTTCAACGACACCTACGAGCAGGCCTGGGACCGCGGCTACCGCGGCCTCACCCCGGCCAACCGGTACAACATCGACTACTCGGTCCTCGGCACCGGCCGCGTCGAACCGCTGCTGCGCCGCATCCGCAACCAGATGGCGGCCGCCGGGCTCACCGTCGAGTCCGCCAAGGGCGAGTGCAACCCCGGCCAGCACGAGATCGTCTTCCGCTACGACGAGGCGCTCGTCACCTGCGACCAGCACGCCGTCTACAAGACCGGCTCCAAGGAGATCGCCGCCCAGGAGGGCGTCGCGCTGACCTTCATGGCCAAGTTCAACGAGCGCGAGGGCAACTCCTGCCACATCCACCTCTCGCTCCAGGACGCCGACGGGCACAGCGTCATGGCGGGCGAGGACGGCGCCATGTCCCCGGTGATGCGGCACTTCCTCGCGGGCCAGCTCGCCGCCCTGCGCGACTTCTCCCTGCTGTACGCCCCGAACATCAACTCCTACAAGCGCTTCCAGCCCGGCTCCTTCGCCCCCACCGCCGTCGCCTGGGGCCACGACAACCGCACCTGCGCCCTGCGCGTCGTCGGACACGGGCGCTCGATGCGCTTCGAGAACCGGCTGCCCGGTGGGGACGTCAACCCCTACCTCGCGGTCGCCGGCCTCGTCGCCGCCGGACTGCACGGCATCGAGCACGGACTGGAGCTCCCCGACGCCTGCGAGGGCAACGCCTACACCGCCGGATACGACCAGGTCCCCACCTCGCTCCGCGAAGCCGCCGCCCTCTGGGAGGACAGCGAGGCGGCCCGGGACGCCTTCGGCGACGACGTCGTCGCGCACTACCGCAACATGGCACGCGTCGAGCTGGAGGCCTTCGACGCAGCGGTGACCGACTGGGAGCTCCGCCGCTCCTTCGAACGCCTGTGAGGAACCCCGTGATCCACGAGCACCGCGTACTGAACCCGGCGACCGAGGAGCTCGTCGCCACCGTCCCCGCCACCTCCGCCGCCGAGGTGTCCACCGCCGTCACCCGGGCCGCGGCGGCCCAGCGCACCTGGGCCGCCCTGGCACCCGCCGACCGCGCCCGGCTGCTGCGCCGCTTCGCCGTCCTCGTCGACGAACACGTGGAACGGCTGGCCCGGCTGGAGGTCACCGAAGCGGGACACACCCTGGGCAACGCCCGCTGGGAGGCGGCCAACGTCCGGGACCTCCTGGACTACGCGGCCGGGGGAGTGGAACGCCTGACGGGCCGCCAGATCCCGGTACCGGGCGGGATCGACATCACGTTCCTCGACCCGCTGGGCGTCGTCGGAGTGATCGCCCCGTGGAACTTCCCCATGCCGGTCGCCGCATGGGGCGTCGCCCCCGCCCTCGCCGCGGGCAACGCCGTCCTCCTGAAACCGGCCGAGACCACCCCGCTCACCGCCCAGTACCTGGCCCGGCTCGCCCTGGAGGCCGGCCTGCCCGAACACCTCCTCCAGGTGCTGCCCGGCGCGGGCGACGTGACGGGCCGGGCCCTGGTCGAACACCCAGGCGTGGCCAAGATCGTCTTCACCGGCTCCACCCGCGTCGGCAAGGAGATCATGGCCGGGTGCGCGGACCGGGTGAAACGGCTGACCCTCGAACTCGGCGGCAAGAGCCCCAACATCGTCTTCGCCGACGCCGACATCGAGACCGCCGCGGCCGCCGCGCCGATGTCCTTCCTGGACAACGCCGGCCAGGACTGCTGCGCCCGCACCCGCATCCTGGTCCAGCGGTCCGTGTACGACCGCTTCCTCGAGCTCCTCGTCCCGGCCGTCGCCTCCGTCGTCGTGGGGGACCCCTCCGACGAGAAGACCCAGATGGGGCCGCTCATCTCCCTGGCCCAGCTGGAACGCGTCCGCGGCTTCGTCCCGGAGGGCGCCGACGGCATCCGGGGCGGCGCGCCCACCGGCCCCGGCTTCTGGTTCCCCCCGACCGTCCTCACCGGGATCGCCCCCGACGCCCCCGTCGCCACCGAGGAGATCTTCGGCCCCGTCGCCGTCGTCCTGCCCTTCGAGGACGAGGACGACGCCGTCCGGCTGGCCGACGCCACCGACCACGGGCTGGCCGGTTCGGTCTGGACCCGCGACGTGGGGCGTGCCCTGCGGGTCTCCCGGGCGGTCCGCGCCGGGAACCTCTCGGTCAACTCCCACTCCGCCGTCCGCTACTGGACCCCGTTCGGCGGGTACAAACAGTCCGGACTCGGCCGTGAACTGGGGCCCGACGCCCTCGCGGCCTTCACCGAGACCAAGAACGTCTTCATCGGCACGGAGGCCTGAGCACACATGACCGACGAATCCGGGAACATCTGCCGCCGTCTGACCGGCCGCACCGCCGTCATCACCGGGGCGGGCAGCGGCATCGGACTCGCCACCGCCCGCCGGCTGGCGTCCGAGGGAGCCCACGTCGTCTGCGGCGACATCGACGAGACCGCGGGCAGGGCCGCCGCCGACGAGGCCGGCGGCACCTTCGTACGCGTCGACGTCACCGACCCCGACCAGGTCGAGGCCCTCTTCGCCGCGGCGCACGACACCTACGGCTCCGTCGACATCGCCTTCAACAACGCCGGAATCTCGCCGCCCGAGGACGACTCCATCCTCACGACCGGGCTGGAGGCCTGGAAGCGCGTCCAGGACGTCAACCTCACCTCCGTCTACCTCTGTTGCAAGGCCGCCCTCCCCTACATGCGCCGCCAGGGCCGCGGTTCGATCATCAACACCGCCTCCTTCGTGGCCCGGATGGGCGCCGCCACCTCCCAGATCTCGTACACCGCCTCCAAGGGCGGCGTCCTCGCCCTCTCCCGCGAACTCGGGGTGCAGTTCGCCCGCGAGGGGATCCGGGTCAACGCACTGTGCCCCGGGCCGGTCAACACCCCCCTGCTCCAGGAGCTGTTCGCGAAGGACCCGGAGCGTGCCGCCCGCAGGCTCGTGCACATCCCCCTCGGCCGGTTCGCCGAGGCGACGGAGATCGCGGCGGCGGTCGCCTTCCTGGCGAGCGACGACTCCTCGTTCGTCAACGCCACCGACTTCCTCGTCGACGGCGGGATCTCGGGCGCCTACGTGACCCCGCTCGACCGAGGATCCATGGACTGAGGGGACGGCCGCCGTGCCGCCGCCCGGTATCCCGACCTGGACGTGCCGGGCGGCCGGGCGGCCGGGCGCCGGTGGGACGGGACGGCCCGGACCGGCCGCACCCGTTCGACCGCGGGCCTAGAGGAAGGTGCGGCCCTCACCGCGGTACGTCGGAACGGTGGCGGTGACCCGGTCACCCTCGATCAGCCGCAGCTCGTCGAAGCGTTCGCAGAGCTCCCCGGCCTTGGCGTGCCGGAACCACACCTTGTCCCCGATCAGCAGATCGTCCGCCGGAGAGCCCAGCAGCGGCGTCTGGACCTCGCCCGGGCCCTCCTGCGGGTCGTAGCGCAGTCCCTCGGGCAGATACGGCACCGGCAGACGGTCCGCGCCCGCCGCCCCGGACGCCGGATACCCCCCGCCGAGCACGGTCACCACACCCACGCCCGGCCGCCGCACCACGGGCTGGGCGAAGAGCGCCGCCGGACGCCCCGTGAACGAGGTGTAGTTGTCGAACAGCCTCGGCACGTAGAGCCCGGACCCCGCAGCGATCTCCGTCACCGCGGACTCGGCGGCGGTGTGCTGCACGCTGCCGGTGCCGCCCCCGTTCACGAACTCCAGGCCGGGCGCCACGGCGCGGACCGCCCGCACCACCTCCGCGCGCCGGACCGCCAGCTCCCTGCGGGCCGCCGCCTGCATCAGCCGGACCGCGCCGGACCTGAACGGGCGCCCGGCCACCGAGTCGCCCACACCGGCGACGTGTCCCTCGTACGCCATCAGTCCCACCAGCCGGAAACCCGGCCTGCGCTCCACCGAGCGGGCCACCTCGGCCAGTTGCGCGGGGGAGCGGAGCGGGGAGCGCAGCGCGCCGATCCTGACCCGGCCGCCGAGCAGCCGCAGCGAGGTGTCCAGCTCCAGACAGACCCGGATCTCCTCGGTACCGCCGGCCCGCGCCGCGTCGATGAACTCCAGCTGCGCGTGGTCGTCCACCATCACGGTCACCGCGGCGGCCAGTTTCGGGTCGGCCGCCAGCTCCGCGTACGCGGACCGGTCGGCCGACGGGTAGGCCAGCAGGACGTCGTCGAATCCGGCGCGGGCCAGCCACAACGACTCCGCGAGGGTGAACGACATGACCCCGGCGAAACCCGGACGCGCGAGCACCCGCTCCAGCAGCGCCCGGCAGCGCACCGACTTGCTCGCCACGCGGACGGGCTTCCCGCCCGCCCGGCGCACCAGATCGTCGGCGTTGGCGTCGAACGCCTCCAGGTCGACGACGGCCACCGGCGCGTCGAGGTGGGCGGTGGCCCGGTCGTAGCGGCTCCGGTCAGCGGTGCGGACAGTCATGGCCGCAGCTTGCCAGACGTCCGTACCACTGGGTAGGGGACGTTCGGTGCAGATCGTCCCGCACCCTCCGTCCTGTTCCCACGGGGTCCGGTCCACCCCGTAGAGTGACCGTCACACGATCGACCGGCGGACCCGTGCGCGGACGGCGGTCCGTGGGCGGTGCGGGGACGTGGACCAGGGGGACGGATGAGTACCGAAGCGCGACGCGCTCCAGTCCCGCCCCGGCCGGCCGGCCCGCCGCCCATACCCGGGAGCGCCCCGGCCGCCGCGCCCCCTCCCTCAGGAACCGTCCCTCCGGTTCCGCCCGGGAAGCCCGAGCCACCGGTGGAGACGACCACCCGGCTCCGGCCCGTACCGCCCGCGCCCCACGGCCCGCCGCCACCGGCCGCCGGGCACCCCGGACCGCCCTCCGCCACCAGGCGCAGGCCCGTCGGCGCGGTGGACCTCACCCCGCGCCCGGGCGCCGCCCCGCCCCCGCCGTACGCCCACCACCCGTACGCCGAGACTCCCGCCGAGACCACCACCCGGCTGCGCCCCGTCAAGGCCAGGAACCCCGCCAGGACCGTCGCGGCGGCCGCCTGCGCCGTGCTCGGCCTCGGACTCGTCGGAGGCGCGGTCACCGGCAGCTGGCTCACCGGGGACTCCGCGGCCGAGCCGGGCGCCGACAGCGCGTACACCGTGGGCCGCTCCGCCTGGCACGACGTGCCCGTCGACACCCTCTTCCCCCGCACCCTCAAGGGCGACGGCGCCGGACCGGGAGCCACCGACCGCGTATGGACCAGGGTCGCCGTCGCCGGCGACGCCGGCTGCGCGGCCGGGCTGGACCCGCTGCTGCTCAGGACGCTCCGGCCGGTCGGCTGCGAACGCCTCGTGCGCGCCACCTACACCGACGCCACACGCAGCAGCGTCACGACCGTCGGCATGGTCTTCACCGAGGGCGACACCGAGGCGATGGGCGCCCTCGACACCCGGTTCACCACCCAGCACCTCGCCGCTCGGGCCGATCTGATGCCGCGTACCTACCCGGCCGCGGGTACCGTCGCCGCGGGCTTCGGCGAACCGCAGCGCGCCAGTTGGACGGTGCACGTCCTGACCGAGGTGCCCGTCGTCGTGTTCGCCGTCTCCGGCTTCGCCGACGGGCGTACGGTCGCCGAACCGCAGCCCGCGGCCGAGGCCATGGCCGCCGGTGCCACGACGGCCGTCGCCCAGGCCGGGCTCGGCCACGAGGCGAAGGGCCTCGCCGACCGGGTGGAGCGCACGCTGCGCAGGACCGTCACCGACCTCACGGAGAAGCCGGAATGACCCGTCCCCGCCGGTTCAGGGCGCTCGCCGCCGTGACCACGGCCACCGCCTTCGTCCTGCTGTCCACCGCACCCGCCCACGCGGACGCCATCCGCGACCAGCAGTGGGGCCTGGACGCCCTCCACACCGGCGCGGCCTGGCAGACGACGAAGGGCAAGGGCATCACGGTCGCGGTCCTGGACACCGGCGTCGACGGCGAACACCCCGACCTCGACGGCCAGGTGCTCCCGGGCAAGGACCTCGTCGGCTTCGGTGCCGAGCGCGGCGACCGGTCCTGGGCCCTGCACGGCACCGCGATGGCCGGCATCATCGCCGGCCGCGGGAACGGCCCCGGACAGGGCGACGGCGTGCTCGGCGTCGCCCCGGAAGCGAAGATCCTGCCCGTGCGGGTGATCCTCGAATCCGGTGACCCGTCTCGCTCCAAGGCCCGTGAGTCACGCGGGACGGCGCTGGCCGACGGGATCCGCTGGGCGGCCGACCACGGCGCCGACGTCATCAACCTCTCCCTGGGCGACGACAGCGAGTCCGCCCACCCGGAGCCCGGTGAGGACGCCGCCGTGCAGTACGCGCTCGCCAAGGGCGTCTCCGTCGTCGCCTCGGCCGGCAACAGCGGCGACAAGGGCGACCGGGCCTCCTACCCCGCCGCCTACCCCGGTGTGATCGCCGCCGCCGCCGTCGACAAGTACGGCACCCACGCGGCCTTCTCCACCCGGCGCTGGTACGCCACCGTCAGCGCGCCCGGCGTCGACATCGTCGTCGCCAACCCCGACGGGCACTACTACATCGAGTGGGGCACCTCCGCCGCGTCGGCCTACGTCTCCGGGGCTGTCGCCCTCGTACGCGCCGCGCACCCGGGTCTCTCGCCCGCGCAGATCAAGACCCTGCTCACGGACACCGCCGGCAACGCCCCCGAGGGCGGCCGTGACGACGCCAGGGGCTACGGCCTGGTCGACCCCGCCGCGGCGATAGCGGCAGGGGCGGAGCCGCGCCCCGACGGCCTGGGCGCGCGTGCCGCCGAAGTGGGCCACGACAAGCGGTACTTCGGGTCCGGCCCCGACCCCGAGGAGGGGGAGGAGAAGCCCGCCGGGTGGCTGGCACCCTCCGCGGGCGGCCTCGGCGCCGTACTCCTCGCCCTGGCCGTCGTGCTGTGGCGCGGCAGGGACAACGGCGGGCGGCCCGGCGGCGCGGACACCGCAGCCCCCGGGCACAGCCCGTTCCCCACGGGTCCCTACCGTTGAGCGGTCCGGTCCCAGCCGGCCTCGGTCACGCCCACCGCCGCCTTCGCGACGGACTCCACGAGAGCGATGCCCGCCTCCTTCGTCGCATGACCGCGCGAGAGCACCGCCACCAGCACGGTGTGCCCGCCGCTCTCCACCCGCCCGATGCTGTTGACGTCCCACAGCCCCGTCGTCGTCCGGGGCATCCAGCCGTTCTTCAGCACGGCGCCGGTGCCCGCGGCGGACACCCCCCAACGCTGGTCCGCCTCGACCTGGCCCATCAGCCCCGTCAGGTACGCGCGAGAGGCTTCCGACAGTGCCGAACCGGTCCCTGACACCGCCTCCATCAGCCGCACCTGGTCGGCGGCCGTGGTCTGGGTGAGCCCCCACGCGTGGGCGGCCTTCGTCGTGGTCAGCCCCAGCCGCTCGTTGGCCGCGTCGAGCCCTTCCTCCCCACCGATCACCTTCAGCAGCTCGGTGGCCGAGGTGTTGTCGCTGCGCCGGATCATGGCCTCCGCGTACGCGTGTTCCGCTCCGCTGAGCTCCCGGCTCTCGTCCTGCGCCCGGAGCAGCAGGGCCGCCAGGATGTCGACCTTGACGATACTGGCGGTGTCGTACGCCTCGTCCCCGTACGCGCCACCCGCGCCGCTCTCCGTGTCCAGCACGGCCACCGACACGTCGGCACCGTCCGCCAGGGGCGCCAGCGCGTCGGCCAGCTCCGCGTCGAGATCCACCTCGGGCTCCTCGCTCCGGCCCGCCTCGGCCGGCGGGCTCGACGCGGAGGATACGGCGGCGACCGAGGCGGCCGCGTCATCCGGCGGACGACCCACCATGTACGCACCTCCCGCGGTGGAACCGGCCAGCAGCACGACGGCGGCGGTCACGAGGCCGGACAGCGCGGGCCTGCGCGTTCTGTGACGGGACATGGCCCGGACGCTAGGCAGCGTGGCTGGCAGCAGCCTGTGCCCGACCTGTCGCCGAGATGAGAGAACCGGTCCACTACGCTCGTCGTGTGGCGCTCAAGAACATCCCGGACCCCGGTTTCTCCGACGACGACGGCACCGCCTCGCCCGAACTGACGGCGGCCCTCGCCGCCTGGGCCGAGGACCGGACGGCCGTCGGACCCGTCCTCGCGGCACTGCGCGACGCCCGGCTGCTCGTGCCGGTCGTCGCCGTGCTGGGCGAGCTCGAGGAGGACAGCGAGGCTCCTGGGGGACGGGGGGCCGGGCTGCGCCGCGAGAAGACGAGCGACATGGCGGTGCCGACGCTTCAGGCCGGCGACCGGCGCGCTCTGCCCGCCTTCACCTCCACCGCCTCGCTGGCCCGCTGGGACCCGCAGGCCCGCCCCGTCGCCGTACCCCTGCACCAGGCGCTGCAGGCCGCCGCACACGAGAAGGCGGACACGGTGGTGCTCGACCTCGCCGGGCCCGTCGCCTTCGAGCTGACCGGACCGGCGCTGCTGGCCCTGGCCGAGAACCGCGCCAGCGCCGACCCGCTCGACGACCCGGCCGTCGTCGGGGCGGTGCGGGAGGCCGTGGCCGCCGAGCCCGCGGTGCTGCGTGCCCACCTCGGCCCCGGCACGGCCGACGGCACCCTCGCACTGGTCCTCGCGCCGGACGCCGTGGTCGCGGAGGCCGCCCGCCGGATCGCCGACGCGCTCTCCGCCAGCGAGGTGCTGCGCGCCCGGCTGGTGCGCGGGATCGACCTGGCGCTGCTGCCGGCCGACGCCGAGGCTCCCGGCGCCCCCCTGTTCACCCGCTGACGCACGCGAGCCCGCCACCTGTGACAGGCGGCGGGCTCCTCGGGGCCGTGGTCCCGGCCGGAGGATCAGCCGTAGACCGGGCCGGTGTACTTCTCGCCCGGGCCATGGCCGGGCTCGTCCGGTACGAGCGAGGCCTCACGGAACGCCAGCTGCAGCGACTTCAGGCCGTCACGCAGCGGGGAGGCGTGGAACGTGCTGATCTCGGTCGCGCTCGCGTCGAGCAGTCCGGCCAGAGCGTGGACCAGCTTGCGGGCCTCGTCCAGGTCCTTGTGCTGCTCGCCCTCCTCGGTCAGGCCGAGCTTCACGGCTGCCGCGCTCATCAGATTGACGGCGACGGTCACGATCACCTCGACCGCGGGAACCTCCGCGATGTCGCGGGCCATGTCGTCGAAGCCGGGGTTCTCGGTGCTGGGGGTGGTCGCGTCGCTCATGCCCCACACGATAAGGCCCCGTCGACGCCGTCCTTCCTGCGGGAGCCGTCGAAGCAGCGGGTTCGCCGTACCCCCGGGGAGCTGCTAACCTTGTGTAACGACCGGCCGGACACCTATGTGACCGGCCCACAAGTGGAGGCTCCGATCTCCCACCTGACCGTCCTCCGGGACGGCGGGTCACCGGTCAGGTGGCAGCCATCGTTCCGTACGGACGATGGGGCCGCCCGATTGCGCCCCGCGGTTGCACGCGGCGGTGTTCCGGTATTTCCAGGAGCCCCGCCTGTGTCCCGTCCGGGGCATTTCTTGTTTCCCGGCTCGGTTGGTCTTTATCAAGAGACGTTACGCGGCTGTCCGCCAGGCGGTCGCGTGGTGCTACCGAGGAGGATCCATCAGCGCCGAGCCCCGCATCAACGACCGGATTCGCGTTCCCGAGGTGCGACTTGTCGGTCCCAGCGGCGAGCAGGTCGGGATTGTCCCGCTTGCCAAGGCCCTGGAGCTCGCACAGGAGTACGACCTCGACCTGGTCGAGGTGGCGGCGACAGCCCGTCCCCCCGTGTGCAAGCTCATGGACTACGGGAAGTTCAAGTACGAGTCGGCCATGAAGGCCCGTGAGGCGCGCAAGAACCAGGCGCACACGGTCATCAAGGAAATGAAGCTCCGGCCGAAGATCGACCCGCACGACTACGACACCAAGAAGGGTCACGTCGTCCGGTTCCTCAAGCAGGGGGACAAGGTCAAGATCACGATCATGTTCCGTGGTCGTGAGCAGTCCCGCCCCGAGCTGGGCTTCCGACTGCTCCAGCGTCTCGCTTCGGACGTCGAGGAACTCGGCTTCATCGAGTCGAACCCGAAGCAGGACGGCCGGAACATGATCATGGTTCTGGGCCCGCACAAGAAGAAGACCGAAGCCATGGCCGAGGCCCGCGAGGCCCAGGCCGCCCGCAAGGCGGAGCGTCAGGGACCGACCCCCGACGCCGAGCCCGAGGGTGAGACCGCTGAGGCCCCGGCCGCAGCGGCCGAGGCTCCGGCCGAGACACCTTCCGAGGCGTGACCTCCGGGGGCAGCCATCCAGGCGCCCCCGGGTCCCTCGGGAACCACCCAAAGATCTGACGCCCCTGCAGTCCGGTGCCCGCACCGTGAGGGGCGCCACTGACGAGGAGATAACGGCGCGATGCCGAAGAACAAGACGCACAGCGGTGCCAGCAAGCGCTTCAAGATCACCGGCTCCGGCAAGGTGCTGCGCGAGAAGGCCGGCAAGCGCCACCTGCTCGAGCACAAGTCGTCCAAGAAGACCCGCTCGCTGACCGGCACGGTCGTCGTGGCTCCGGCCGACGCCAAGAAGATCAAGAAGCTTCTCGGCAAGTGAGGCGCTGCCTCCGGTGACCCCGGAGGCGCCCTCGATCCGACCGGGACCTATTCGTTTCCGGGTCGGGTGAGTCTGACTTCCGACCACCCGGCCCCGCTGCAAGGAGTTAAAAGTGGCACGCGTCAAGCGGGCAGTAAACGCCCACAAGAAGCGCCGGGCGATCCTCGAGGCCGCCAGCGGTTACCGCGGTCAGCGTTCGCGCCTGTACCGCAAGGCCAAGGAGCAGGTCACCCACTCCCTGGTCTACAACTACAACGACCGCAAGAAGCGCAAGGGCGACTTCCGTCAGCTCTGGATCCAGCGCATCAACGCGGCCGCCCGCCAGAACGGCATGACGTACAACCGCCTCATCCAGGGTCTGAAGGCCGCCAACATCGAGGTGGACCGCAAGATCCTGGCCGAGCTCGCGGTCAACGACGCCAACGCGTTCGCCGCCCTCGTCGAGGTCGCCCAGAAGGCCCTCCCGAGCGACGTCAACGCCCCGAAGGCCGCCTGATCCAGGCCGCACTTCCAGGCGTCCCAGCGCTTTGAGCCGGACCCGCAGGCGCATGCCGTCTGCGGGTCCGGTGCGTTGCACCACGTGTCGCGTACGCAGTCAGCCGTACGCGGAGAAACGTACGCAGAGAAGCTGACTTACGCAGAGAGGCTCGCCGCCGACCATGGGCACCCCCGAACTGATCTCCGCGCGATCGCCGCGAATCGCCGCCGCACGCCGGCTGGCCAGGCGTAACTTCCGCGGCAAGGAGCGCAGGTTCATCGCCGAGGGGCCGCAGGCCGTGCGGGAGGCCGCCGCGCACCGGGGCGGCGACGGCGAGCCCACCCTCACCGAGCTCTTCGCCACCGTCGAGGCGGCCGACCGGTACGCCGACATCGTCGACGCCGCCCGTGCCGCCGGCGCCCGTGTGCACCTCGCGGACGGTGACGTGCTCGCCGACGTCTCGCAGACCGTCACGCCCCAGGGCCTGATCGGCGTCTGCCGCTTCCTGGACTCGCCCTTCGAGGAGATCCTCGCCGCGAAGCCCACCCTGGTCGCCGTCCTCGCCCACGTACGCGACCCGGGCAACGCGGGCACGGTGCTGCGCTGCGCCGACGCCGCCGGCGCGGACGCGGTCGTGCTCACCGACGCCTCCGTCGACCTCTACAACCCCAAGTCGGTCCGGGCCTCCGTCGGCTCGCTCTTCCACCTGCCGGTGGCCGTGGGCGTACCCGTGGAGGAGGCCGTGCGGGGACTCCGGGACGCCGGGGTGCGCATTCTGGCCGCCGACGGCGCGGGCGAGGACGACCTCGACGACGAGCTCGACGCCGGCACCATGGGCGGGCCCACCGCCTGGGTGTTCGGCAACGAGGCGTGGGGCCTCCCGGAGGAGACGCGCGCCCTCGCCGACGCCGTGGTCCGTGTCCCGATCCACGGCAAGGCCGAGAGCCTCAACCTCGCCACCGCCGCCGCCGTGTGCCTCTACGCCTCCGCACGGGCCCAGCGGCCGCGCGGCGCGCACTGATCCCCCGCGGCGCCCCACCGATCGATACGGGCCAGACCCCGCCGGTGCCCGCACGGAGGGTGTCGCCCGGCTGCTGACGCCTAGTAGGGTGACGAACTCGGGGGCCCACTGCACCGGTTCGAGAGGTGGGGTAAGGGAAGATGGCTGTCGGCATGAGCAGGCCGCGAGCGACACACACGGCCGCCGTGCGCGCCCTCTCCGACGAGGCCGGCGTGAGCCGGGCCGCCGGGGACCCCGCGACGGGCATCGACCCGGACGACCTGCCCGACGGTCTCGTCGTCGCCGACGAGAGCGGCGAGGTCATCTGCTTCAACGCGGCAGCCGCCCGGATCACCGCCACGTCCCGGGAGTCCGCGCTCGGCACCTCCATCGACCGCGCACTGCCCCTCGAGGACCTCAAGGGCCGCCGCTGGTGGGAGCTGACCGACCCCTACGGCGGGCTCGCCACCCGGGTCGGCCAGCCGGAGCGCAACCTGCTGCTCCCCGGTGGCCGCGAGGTCCTGGTCTCCGCCCGGTACGTCCGTGAGAGCCCCACCGGCCCCCTCAGGCGCCTCGTCGTGTCCCTGCGCGGCACCGAGGCACGCCGCCGCACCGAGCTCAGCCACGCCGAGCTGATCGCCACCGTCGCCCACGAGCTGCGCTCCCCGCTGACCTCGGTCAAGGGCTTCACCGCCACGCTCCTGGCCAAGTGGGAACGCTTCACCGACGACCAGAAGCGCCTGATGCTGGAGACCGTCGACGCCGACGCCAACCGCGTCACCCGGCTGATCGCCGAGCTGCTCGACATTTCCAGGATCGACTCCGGCCGCCTCGAGCTGCGCCGCCAGCCCGTGGACATCTCGGCCGCCGTCGAGCGCCACGTCCAGGCGCTCGTCGCGACCGGCCAGGCCCCCGACCGCTTCCTGGTCCGCACCCGGCAGCCGCTGCCCGCACTGTGGGCGGATCCGGACAAGGTCGACCAGGTGCTCGGCAACCTCCTGGAAAACGCGGTGCGCCACGGCGAGGGAACCGTCATCATCGAGATCGCCCCTGCGCCCGCACCGGCGAAGAACGACGAGAGCGGAACGGCAGTCACCGTGAGCGACGAAGGTCCCGGTATCCCCGAGGAGTCGATGGGCCGCGTCTTCACCCGCTTCTGGCGGGGCAGCAAGCGCGGCGGCACCGGCCTGGGCCTGTACATCGTCAAGGGCATCGTCGAGGCCCACGGCGGGACCATCACGGTCGACCGTGCACCCGGCGGCGGCGCCGAATTCCGATTTATCCTGCCCGTGAGCGCGCCCGCCTACCTGGCGTGAGCGGCCCACGGGCCTCCCCGCCCCCCGGCGGCCCGTAGACTCGACTTTTGGCACCTTTGCGTCCTCAGTCGTCGAACCATGGTCGCCACCAGCCAATCGGAAGCACGGGAAGAGATGTCGGCACCGAACAAGTCGTACGACCCAGTCGAGGTCGAGGCACTGAAACCGGAAGAGATCGAGCGCATGCGGGACGAGGCGTTCGCCGCCTTCGCCGCCGCCGGCGACCTCGACGCGCTCGCCCAGGCGAAGACCGCGCACACCGGCGGTACCTCGCCCCTGTCGCTCGCCAACCGCGAGATCGGCGCCCTGCCGCCGCAGGCCAAGGCCGAGGCGGGCAAGCGCGTGGGCCAGGCCCGCGGCGCCGTCTCCAAGGCGCTGGCCGCCCGCCAGACCGAGCTGGAGGCCGAGCGTGACGCCCGGGTGCTGGTCGAGGAGGCGGTGGACGTCACCCTGCCCTACGACCGCACCCCGGCCGGCGCGCGCCACCCCCTGACGACCATCATGGAGCGCGTCGCCGACGTCTTCGTCGCCATGGGCTACGAAATCGCCGAGGGGCCCGAGGTCGAGGCGGAGTGGTTCAACTTCGACGCCCTGAACTTCGTCCCGGACCACCCGGCGCGGCAGATGCAGGACACCTTCTTCGTCCAGGGCACCAGGCCCGACGGGAAGCCGACCGAGGGCGACGAGTCCGGTGTCGTGCTGCGTACGCACACTTCGCCCGTCCAGGCCCGTTCGCTGCTCAGCCGCAAGCCCCCCGTCTACGTGGTCTGCCCCGGCAGGGTCTACCGCACCGACGAGCTCGACGCCACGCACACCCCGGTCTTCCACCAGATCGAGCTGCTCGCGGTCGACGAGGGCCTCACCATGGCCGACCTCAAGGGCACCCTCGACCACATGGTCCAGGCGCTCTTCGGCCCGGACATGAAGACCCGGCTGCGGCCGAACTTCTTCCCGTTCACCGAGCCGTCCGCCGAGATGGACATGGTCTGCTACGTCTGCCGCGGCGAGTCCGTCGGCAACCCGGACCGCCCCTGCCGCACCTGCGGCAGCGAGGGCTGGATCGAGCTCGGCGGCTGCGGCATGGTCAACCCGAAGGTGCTCGTCGCCTGCGGTGTGGACCCCGAGAAGTACAGCGGATTCGCCTTCGGGTTCGGCATCGAGCGGATGCTGATGTTCCGCCACAACGTAGAGGACATGCGAGACATGGTCGAGGGTGACGTCCGGTTCACCCGGCCGTTCGGGATGGAGATCTGATGCGCGTCCCGCTTTCCTGGCTGCGGGAATACGTCGACCTGCCGGCGACGGAGACCGGCCGCGACGTACAGGCCAAGCTCGTCTCCGTCGGCCTCGAGGTCGAGACCGTCGAGCAGACCGGCGCCGGGCTCAAGGGCCCGCTGGTCGTCGGACAGGTCCTGACCATCGAGGAGCTGGAGGGCTTCAAGAAGCCCATCCGCTTCTGCACCGTCGACGTCGGCACCGCCAACGGCACCGGCGAACCGCAGGAGATCGTCTGCGGCGCCAGCAACTTCGCCGTCGGCGACAAGGTCGTCGTGGTCCTCCCGGGCGCCGTGCTGCCCGGTGACTTCGCGATCGCCGCGCGCAAGACGTACGGCAAGACCTCGCACGGCATGATCTGCTCCACCGACGAGCTCGGCATGGGCGACGACGGCACGCACGGCATCATCGTGCTGCCGCCCGAGTACGAGCCCGGCACCGACGCGATCGAGCTCCTGGAGCTCGTCGACGAGGTCCTCGACATCGCCGTGACCCCGGACCGCGGCTACTGCCTCTCGATGCGCGGGGTCGCCCGCGAGACCGCCATCGCGTACGGGCTGCCGCTGCGCGACCCGGCGCTCCTGGACGTGCCCCCGCCCAACGCGCACGGCTACCCCGTGAAGGTGTCCGACCCGATCGGGTGCGGCAACTTCACCGCGCGCACGGTCACGGGCCTGCAGCCCGAGGCACGCTCCCCGATCTGGATGCAGCGCAGGCTGCAGAAGGCCGGTATGCGCACGGTCTCGCTGGCCGTGGACATCACCAACTACGTGATGCTCGAGCTCGGGCAGCCGCTCCACGCCTACGACCGCACCCGCGTCCAGGGCCCGATCGGTGTGCGCCGCGCCCAGCAGGGCGAGAAGCTCACCACGCTCGACGGTGCCAAGCGCGTCCTGGACGCCCAGGACCTGGTCATCACCGACGACCGCGGGCCGATCGGCCTCGCGGGTGTCATGGGCGGCGCCGACACCGAGATCGCCGACGCGGCCGAGAGCGCGGGGACCACCGAGGTCGTCATCGAGGCCGCGCACTTCGACGCGATCGCCATCGCCCGGACCGCGCGCCGCCACAAGCTGAGCTCGGAGGCGTCCAAGCGCTTCGAGCGCGGCGTCGACCCGCAGGCCGCCGCCGCTGCCGCGCAGCGCACGGTCGACCTGCTGGTCCTCCTCGCGGGCGGCACGGCCGAGGCCGGCGTCACGGAGATCACCGCCCCGTCCGCACCCCGCACCATCGCGATGCCGGCGAACCACCCCGACCGGGTGGCCGGTGTCGCGTACGGCCGCGAGACCGTCGTACGCCGACTCCAGCAGGTCGGCTGCGACGTCTACGGGCAGGACGAGCTGATCGTCACGGTGCCGTCCTGGCGCCCCGACCTCGCCGAGCCGAACGACCTGGCCGAAGAGGTCATCCGGCTGGAGGGTTACGAGAACCTCCCGTCCACCCTGCCGACGCCGCCGTCCGGACGCGGACTCACCGACCGCCAGCGGCTGCACCGCCGCGTCGGCCGGGCGCTGGCCGGCTCCGGTTACGTGGAGGCGCTCAGCTACCCGTTCATCGGTGACGCCGTCCTGGACCAGCTCGGTCTGGAGAAGGACGACGCGCGACGCCGCACGGTCACCCTCGTCAACCCGATCTCCGACGAGGAGCCCGCGCTGCGCACCACGCTGCTGCCGGGCCTGCTCGGCGCACTGCGGCGCAACGACGGCCGGGGCAGCCACGACCTGGCGCTCTTCGAGACAGGGCTGGTCTTCAGGCCCACCGGTGAGGAGACCGAAGCCGTACGGCTGCCCGTCGACCGCCGTCCCACCGACGAGGAGATCGCCGGTCTGGACGCTGCGCTCCCGCGTCAGCCGCGCCGCGCCGCCGTCGTCCTCGCTGGTGCCCGCGAGCAGGCCGGCTGGTGGGGCAAGGGCCGTCCCTCCGACTGGGCGGACTCCGTCGAGGCGGCGCGCGTCATCGCCCGCGAGGCGGGCGTCGAGGTCACGGTCCGCGCCGACAGGCACGCACCGTGGCACCCCGGCCGCTGCGCCGCGCTGTACGTCACCGTCGACGGCGTGGAGACCCTCTTCGGACACGCGGGCGAACTGCACCCGCGCGTCGTCAAGGAGCTCCACCTGCCCGAGCGGACCTGCGCCATGGAGGTCGAGCTCGACGTCCTGGAGCAGGCCGTCGACGGCGCGCTCCAGGCGCCCCGCATCTCCACCTTCCCGGTGGCCACCCAGGACGTCGCACTCGTCGTCGACTCGGGTGTGCCCTCCGACGCCGTGGAGAAGGCGCTCCGCGAGGGTGCCGGAGAGCTGCTCGAATCGCTGCGGCTGTTCGACGTCTTCACCGGTGAGCAGATCGGCGAGGGCAAGAAGTCCCTGGCGTACGCGCTGCGGTTCCGTGCCCCGGACCGCACGCTGACCGTGGAGGAGGCCTCCGCGGCCCGCGACACCGCGGTCGCCCTGGCCGGCGAGCGCACCGGCGCGGTGCTGCGCGGCGCGTAGCCACCGAAGGCAGTGAGGAGGGGCGTATCCGGCCACCGGATACGCCCCTCCTGTTCTCGCGGGACGGCCGAGGGACCGCGGACGGTCACCGCTGCCATCGGGACAGCGGGCCGTGCGATCCGGCGCCGCCCGCCCTGCCACGGAGTGTCGGGCAGGCCGGCAGGACGAACGGCGCGGGGCGGGTCGTCGAACTGTACGAGGGGGAGCCGACGACCCGGCCGCCTCTTGCGAGGCACTTATTCAAGCGAGCGGCGTACCGGCGCGACAGAGCGCACAGCAGGACGGTTCGGGCATTCCGTTCACACCCCGTGTGAATCGTGCTCCACTAGGCTCATTGCGACACGCACATGGGGGGGCAATGGAGCCCAACGTCCTGCTCGAATCCCTGATCGGCGAGGCGGGTGTGTCCCGCGCGGGGCTCGCCGGTCATGTCAACCAGGCCGGCCGTGCCCGCGGGCTGTGCCTGCGCTACGAGCACACCGCCGTGGCCCGCTGGCTCAAGGGCCAGCGCCCGCGCGGTCAGGTCCCGGACCTGATCTGTGAAGTCCTCGCCCGCCGGCTGGACCGGCCCGTCGCGCTGGACGACATCGGCATGGGCGTCACCGGGACGCACACGGCGCCCCGAGGCACGGGTCTCTCCGGGTTCGTCGAGCACGCGACCGCCCTGTGGCGATCGGACGAGCAGCAGCGCCCGCACCTCGCCACCACGCCCGCCGTCTCCGGCACCACGGCCGTGATGCCGGTCTGGGAGTGGGAGAACCCTCCCGAGGACGCCGATGTCTCCCGCCCCGGACCGCCCAGCGTGAGCATGGCCGACATAGCGATGCTCCGCGCGGCCCGCGCCCACTACGAGCAGATGTACCGCAAGGCCGGCGGCATCGCGACGAAGTCGCGCATCGTCGGCTTCCTCAACGCCGAGACGGCCCCGCTCCTGCGCGGCCGGTACAGCGACGCCACGGGCCGCCGGCTCCACCGTGCGGCCGCCGGTCTGGTGGCCGTCGCGGGCATCTGCGCCTACGACTCCGACGCCCATGGGCTCGCCCAGCGCTATTTCCACCAGGCCCTGCGCCTGGCCAAGGCCGGCGGGGACCGCGGGCTCGGCGCCTACGTGATCGCCCTGCTGGTCAACCAGTCGCTGCACCTGGCCGAGTTCCGCCGGTCCGTGGCCTTCGCCGAGGCGGCACTGAGAGCGGCAGGCCCGCACATCACCCCGGCGCTGGCCACCGACCTCCACGCGATGCAGGCGAAGGCCTACGCGGAACTCGGTGACCACCGGGGCGCCCTGGAGTGCATCGGCCGCGCCGAGACCGAGGCCGGCCGGATCGGCAGCGGGGCCGAGCCGGACGAGACCGGGTACGTCCAGCCCGGACTCGTCAACATCCAGGTCGCAGAGGCGCTGCTGAGTCTCGGGGACCTCGCCGGTGCCAGGGAGCACGCGGCGGCGGCCGTACGCGCCCCGGCGCACGATCGCGGGACCGTGCACCGGCTCGCCACGCTGACCCGCGTCGAACTGCTCCAGGGAGAGGCGGACAGAGCGGCCCGCACGGCTTCGGAGATGGCGGAACGCGCCCGCGGGATGGAGTCCCAGCGGCTCCGGGACCGGCTGCGCTCCGTGCGGGAGCATCTGGCCGCGAGCGGCAGTGCCGACGCCGAAGCGGCGGCCGGGCTCATCGAGGGGGCGCTGCGCGTGCCCCTGTGAGCCTCGTCCCAGGAGCCTTCACGCGTTCCCCTGTGGCGCCGACCCTGCTCCGATATTGCCATCGACCAGTCGGAAGGTGGCAGAACTGTGCAGTGGACGAACTTAAACGAACAGACCGTGTATGAGAATCGCTGGTTCCGGGTCAATCTGGCGGACGTCGTCCTCCCCGACGGCCGCCATCTGGACCACTTCCTCATCCGGCTCCGGGCCGTCGCCGCGGCCACCGTCGTCAACGAGGCCAACGAGGTGCTGCTCCTGTGGCGGCACCGGTTCATCACCGACAGCTGGGGCTGGGAACTCGCGGCGGGCGTGGTCGAGGACGGCGAGGACATCGCCGCCGCGGCGGCACGGGAGATGGAGGAGGAGACGGGCTGGCGTCCCGGCGCACTGCGTCCCCTGATGACCGTGGAACCGGCCAACGGACTGGTCGACGCCCGGCACCACCTCTTCTGGTCCAGGGAGGCGACGTACACCGGTCATCCCGCGGACGACTTCGAGTCCTCGCGCCGCGAGTGGGTCCCGCTCAAGCTCGTGCCGGACATGATAGCGCGCGGTGAGGTACCGGCGGCGAACATGGCGGCCGGTCTGCTGATGCTGCATCACATGCATCTGGGGTGAGGGCTCGTCGCTCCGCGGCGGACGGGCCGGGCGAGTTGCCCGGCCCGCCCGCCGCGGAGGCGGGGGATGGCCGTCCGCCGCCGACCGGCACTCGTCCGGACTCACTTACCGCTGTAGACGGGGAACTCGCTGTGTTCGCCGTAGTCCACGTCGCGCAGGCCTCGCAGGGCTTCCATGTCCTGCCGGGAGATCTCGAAGTCGACCTCGGCGTTGGAGCGCATGTGTTCGGGATTCGCTGTCTTGGGCAGCGAGACCGTGCCCAGTTGCAGGGTGTAGCGGATGCACAGCTGCGGGACGGATACGCCGTACTTCTCTGCCATCGCCTGGACCTCGGCGTTCTGCAGGATCGCTCCGTGCGCGATGGGCGAGTAGGCCTCGACGAGGATCTGCCTGCCCTCGCAGTAGTCCAGGAGCGCCGAGGGGGTGTTGCCGGCGTGGACGAGCAGCTGGTTCACGTGCGGCACGACGGTCGCGCCCCGCAGGATGTTCTCGATGTCCTGCTGCTGGAAGTTGGACACCCCGATGGAGCGGATCCTGTCGGCCTGCAGCGCCTCTTCCAGCGCGCGCCAAGCGTCGCGGTTGCCCTCGGCGTAGTCGCCGCCGCGGAAGTCGTTCCACGGCTGCGGGCTGTGGATGAGCATCAGGTCGATGTACTCGGTCCCGAGTTTCTCCAGTGACTCGTCGATCGCGTCGACCGCCCGGTCGTAGTCCTTGATCTCCGCCGCGAGTTTGGTCGAGACGAACAGCTGGTCGCGGGGCACGCCGGCCGTGCGCACACCCTCACCGACGCCGCGCTCATTGCCGTAGGCCTGTGCGGTGTCGATGTTGCGGTAGCCGATCTCCACGGCTGCGCGGACCGCCTCGGCCGCCTGGTCGTCGTCGATGAACCAGGTGCCGAGCCCCAGCTTGGGGATTCCGACGCCGTTGGACAGCGTGTAGGTCTCGTTCAGGATGGTCATGCGTTCGCTCCGTTCTCGGGCAGCTCGCCGTACGCCTTGTCGGTGACGGGCTCGAGCCATTCGTTGCTGACCCCTTCGCCAGGGGTGATGAAAGCGACGTGGGAGAACCACGAGTCGGCCTTCGCGCCGTGCCAGTGCTTCGTGCCCGCCGGAACACGGACCACCGTTCCGGGCTCCATGCTGACGGGCTTCTCGCCCTCGGCCTGGTACCAGCCGCTGCCGGCCGTGCACAGCAGGATCTGGTCACCGCCGCCGCCCGTCCCGTGGTGGATGTGCCAGTTGTTGCGGCAGCCCGGCTCGAAGGAGACGTTGCTGACGGGCACGCTCCCCGAGGCGAGCGGAGCCAGGTAACTCTGGCCGGTGAAGTACTGCGCGAAGGCGTCGTTCCTCTCTCCGAGCGGGAAGATCTGTTCGAATCCGTGGACAGTCATTTCGTTCTTTCCTTCTGTTCCGGTGCACCCCCGGGTGCGGGTGCGGCAGCGGTGCCATCGCTCCAGCCGGCCAGGCTGCGCGGCATCCCTGGCGGTCGACGTAGGCCAGGTGCTCGGTGTTGTGGCGACCGCCGCCGACGCCGGACCGCTGGGCAAGGCAGTCGAGGCCGGCGAGCCACGCTGCGGTGTCCGGTGTCCGGAGACCGTCAGACGGGCCCGCCCGGGAGCGAGGTTCGCTCCACGGGACATGAGGGACTCCCGTGCTTCGCTCCTGGCGTCCATGCGTTCCACGCTACGGCGCGGAGCCCCTGCGAGGGATGCCCTGTCAGTACGTCCCTCACCGGGGACTTCCTCGCTCCGCAGGTGCGGCGATGTCATTGGTGTCGCACCTTCGGAGAGCGACCGACGGACGTCGACGCAGGTAGGGAGAGATCATGGCTGAGAACACAGGCACCGGATGGACCGGCGGGAAGGATGCCTTCGGCGGCTTCGCCCCGGGGATGGTCCATTACACCGACAGGGTCCTCTTCGACGAGGTCTGGGAGCGTGAGGGCCTGTCCAAGCGGGACAGGAGCCTCGTCACCATCTCCGCTCTGACCGCGCTGGGGAAGATGGACCAGCTGCAGTTCCACCTCGGCTTCGCCCGCCGGAACGGCGTCACCGACGAGGAGCTGCGGGAGGCCCTTCTGCACTTGGCGTTCTACTCCGGCTGGCCCAACGGCATGGGAGCGACGAGCGTGCTGAAGAGCATCGTCGAGGATCAGGGCTGAACATGCCCCCGGGCGCGACCGCCGGGTCGGCCGGACGGTCGGCGACGGCATCCCTGCCTGCCGCTCCAGCACGATGGGCGACGGCGACATCGTTCGCGAGCACGCTCGCGGGAGTCGGGGCCGCACGCGGCCCTGACCTCGAGTACGGACCCCGCCGGGCCCGGCGGCGTGAGCGCCGGGCCCGCGGACGGCGGTCGGTCGTACGGGTGGAAGCCCGAACCGGTACGGGGAGAGACGATCCGCCCCGGCCGCACCATGGAACTGCTCGAAGTCGTAGCCCTCATCGCGGGCCGCCCCGTGGTGCGGGCCCGCACCTGGCTCCTGGCGCCCGGAGACGCCACCCGGCAGATCCTCACCGTCCGCCCGCTGTGGCCCCAGGAAAGGAGAGGCCGGCCACGCGTCGCCGTGTTCACGAGAACGCTTCCGGGCGCCCTGAGAGACTCGCCCTATGATCATCGAACGTGTGTACGCAGATAGGGCCTCGCACGACCGGTCCGAGTGGCCGTGGTCCTTGCCCTGTGTGAGCCAACTGCTGGACGACGGGCTGCGGATCACCGCGCCGGTGACGTTCCTCGTCGGCGAGAACGGAACGGGGAAGTCGACTCTGGTGGAGGCCGTCGCCGAGGGCTTCGGTCTGGATTCCTGGGGTGGTTCGCATGACTGGCGTTACGCGAGTCATCGGCCCAAGTCGGTGCTGGGTGAGCGGATCCGCCTCGACGCGACTGCGTACGGGCGGCGCATGATGGGCAGTTGGTCAGCCCGTAAGGGGTTCTTCCTGCGCGCCGAGACCGCACTGGACGCCCTGGACCGGGAGGGTTTCGCGCCTGATTCCGTCAGCCACGGCGAGGGCTTCCTTGCGGCGTTCCGGGGAAAGTTCTTCCAGCCGGGGCTGTATGTGATGGACGAGCCGGAGGCCGCGCTGTCGTTCTCCTCGTGCCTGGAACTGCTCGGTCATGTCGAGCAACTGGTGAAGAACGGTGGTCAGGTCATCTGTGCCACCCACTCGCCGCTCCTGACCGCTCTCCCCGGTGCCGACATCGTGGAGATCGGCGAGCACGGTATGCGTCGCGTGGCCTGGAGCGACCTCGCTCTGGTCGATCACTGGCGCCGTTACCTCGCTGACCCGCATTCCTATCTGCGGCATGTCCTCGACTGAGCGGACGCTCCCGGAACGCTCGCCGGGCCACAGTTTCCGGTCAGTGCCGGCTGCCTGCCGACCACAGAGCCTCGTCCCGGCGGCGCAGGCCCGCCGGGGTGGCAGACGCGGGATGCGCTTCATGATCTTGCCGGGTGACGCTGTAGGGGGCGATACGGCGGCAGGACAGACGGGTGGCCCCGCGAAGTGGGGGGCGAGGGTCCGGACCCCGGGCAGGAAGCGGGCGACGAAGATGGCCCGGCCTCCGTGCCGGTCCATCAGCCGCTCCGCCTGCCGCCGGGCAACGGGCGGAACACGGCGTCCGATACGACCGGTACGCAGACGTGTGCCGAGGAGTTGGCCGGTGCGGTGGGCGAGGAGATCACCTGCGACCACGGCGGAGGCGGCCGTGGCGACGACGAGAGGGAAGCTGATTTCGCCCCTGCGGGCCCGGCGGCGTGAGCGCCGGGCCCGCAGGCGGGCGGTCAGTCGTACGGGTAGAAGCCCGAGCCCGTCTTGCGGCCGAGCCGGCCCGCGTCGACCATCCGCTGGAGCAGCGGGGGAGCGGCGTACAGGGGCTCCTTGTACTCCGCGTACATGGAGTCTGCGACCGAGGCGACCGTGTCCAGGCCGATCAGGTCGGCGAGCTTGAGCGGGCCCATCGGGTGCGCGCAGCCCATCTCCATGCCGTTGTCGATGTCCTCGCGGCTGGCGATGCCCGACTCGAACATCCGGATCGCCGAGAGCAGGTACGGGATCAGCAGGGCGTTCACGACGAAGCCCGAACGGTCCTGGGCGCGGATCGCGTGCTTGTCCAGGACGTTCTGCACGACTGCTTCGGCGCGCTTTATGGTCTCGTCGGACGTCGTCAGCGCCGGGATCAGCTCGACGAGGCGCTGCACCGGGGCCGGGTTGAAGAAGTGGATTCCGATGACCTGGTCGGGCCGGGAGGTCGCGACGGCCAGCTTCACCAGCGGGATGGAGGAGGTGTTCGAGGCGAGGATCGCGTCCGGCCGCGTCACGACCTGGTCGAGCACCTGGAAGATCTCGGTCTTGACCTGCTCGTTCTCGACGACGGCCTCGATCACCAGATCGCGGTCGGCGAACTCGCCGAGGTCGGTGGTGAAGCTGAGGCGGGCGAGGGTCTCGTCGCGCTCCTCCACGGTGATCTTGCCGCGTTCGGCGGCCTTGGAGAGGGAGTTGTGCAGCCGGGTACGCCCTATCTCCAGAGCCTCGCCGGTGGTCTCGGCCACCTTGACCTCGAGGCCGCTGCGGGCACACACCTCCGCGATGCCTGCGCCCATTTGGCCACAGCCGACCACTCCGACGCGTGCAATGTCGGCCATAGAGTCCGTCACCTCGTGCCTTTCGCTGATCTTCGTGCGGCAGTTCCCGTTTGATTCCGGTGCCCGCCTCGACCCCACGACGTTACTCCGCGATCCGGTTCACCGGAGCTGCGGGTCGTGCGGTCCGGGGGCGGACATGATCTGTGTCACGCACTGCCGACGTGACACATGGGAATCGGGAAACGAAAGGTATACAGATGCGTCGTACGGGCCGGAGGTCGTTGGTGTTGGGCGCGGCGGGCGTGGTCGCCGCGATGATGACGGCGGGTGATGCCGTCGCGGCACGCATGCCCCTCCCGCGGCCGCACCGGGGCGGCAGGGCGGACGGGGGCGAGATGCGCGGGGTGTGGGTCGCCACGGTCGCCAACCTGGACTGGCCGTCGGCGCCGGGGCTGAGCGCCGCGGCGCAGAAGGCGGAGCTGATCGCCCACCTGGACCGTGCGGTCGCACTCCGGCTGAACGCCGTGGTCCTCCAGGTCCGGCCCGGCGCCGACGCCCTGTGGCCCTCGTCGTACGAGCCGTGGGCCCAGTGCCTCACCGGCGTACAGGGGAAGGACCCGGGCTGGGACCCGCTGGGCACGGCGGTCACCGAGGCGCACGCGCGCGGTCTGGAGCTGCACGCATGGTTCAACCCGTACCGGGTCGCGAACCACACCGACCCGTCCCGTCTGGTGGCCTCCCACCCCGCGCGGCTGCACCCGGACTGGGTCCTGCCGTACGGCGGGAAGCTGTACTACAACCCGGGCCTGCCGGAGGTCCGGAAGTTCGTCCAGGACGCGATGCTCGACGCGGTGAGCCGTTACCCCGTCGACGCGGTGCACTGGGACGACTACTTCTACCCGTATCCGGTGGCGGGCCAGGTCTTCGACGACGACGACGCGTACGAGAGGTACGGCCAGGACTTCGCGAGCAAGGCGGCCTGGCGCCGGGACAACACCGACCGGCTGGTGCGCGAGACGGCCGAGCGGATCAAGGAGGTCAGGAGCGGCGTCCGTCTCGGGATCAGCCCCTTCGCGGTGTGGCGCAACGCCTCCACCGACCCGCTCGGCTCCGACACCGCCGCCGGTGTGCAGACCTACGACGACCTGCACGCCGACACCCGCAAGTGGGTGAAGGAGGGGTGGATCGACTACATCTGTCCGCAGGTCTACTGGCACATCGGCTTCGCGGCGGCCGACTACGCGAAGCTCGTGTCCTGGTGGGCCGCGGCGGTCCGGGGAACCGGCGTCGGCCTCTACGTCGGGGAAGCCCTGTACAAGGCGGGCGACCCGGCCCAGCCCGCCGCCTGGCAGGACCCGGCCGAACTCTCCCGGCACCTCGACCTCGCCGCCGGCCACCCGGAAGTGGGAGGCCACGTCTACTTCTCGGCGAAGCAGGTCAAGGCCGACCCCGTCGGCGCCATGGCCCGGGTGGTCGCCGACCACTACCAGGTGCGCGCCCGTGCGCCTCGCTGAGGGCCGGTGACCCGCCGGGTCTCTCCCGGTCCGGCGGAAGCGGGACGCGTACGCCGGGGACCACTCGTGCCCCCGGCGTACGCGCGCTCTATCGTTCCCGTTCCTCGGGGGCGGTGTGCTGGACGACGCTGTCGGGGCCCGGGGACCTGATCGACTCGTGCCCGTCCTCGAAGCGCAGACGGTACGGGGGACTGCCCCCGTCGCCGAGCACCTCGATGATCTCTGCGACCCGGTCGTGCTGACCCACGGTCCTGCCGTGCGTCAGCAGCCGGTCGCCCGCGTGTGCCTCCATCGGGAGTGACCTCCTCACGGGTGGCGGTCCATGTCGACAAGTCTATGACCGTACGGGCGTGTCGGCTCTCGTACGGCGGGAGACCCGGCTCCCCGCGCGCTGGGTGACCGCGATGCACACCAGGACGGCCACGGCCGCCGCCGGGGCCGCCCCGGACACCTCCTCGCCGAGCACGAGGAACGACCAGACCAGGGTGAGCAGCGGCTGCGCCAGCTGGAGCTGACTGGCCCGCGGGACTCCGATCTCCGCCATGCCCCGGTACCAGACGTAGAGCCCGAGGAAGGTCGATCCGGCGGCCACCCAGACCAGCCCGACGATCCCGTGCGCCGTGAGGTGCACCGGCTCCAAGGGCAGCGCCACCACCGCGCCGGCCACCGCGAGCGGCAGGGCGAGGACCAGGGCCCAGCCGATCACCTGCCAGCCGGGCATCGCTCCGGCCAGCCTGCCGCCCTCGGTGTATCCCGCCGCGCAGACCAGCAGGGCTCCGAAGAGGTACAGATCACCGCCCGAGACCTCCCCGCCGCTCTGCTGGACCGTGAAGGCCATCACGACGGCCGCCCCCGTCAGTGCGGCGGCCCAGAAGGCGCGCGGCGGGCGCGAGCCGGTGCGCAGAGCCGAGAGGAGCGCGGTCGTCAGCGGCAGCAGCCCGACCACGACGGCCGCGTGCGAGCTCGTGGAGGTCTGGAGGGCCAGCGAGGTCAGCAAGGGGAAGCCCACCACCACGCCACCGGCGACGACCGCCAGGCCTGCCCAGTGGCGGCGCTCCGGCACCGGTACCCGGCCCGCGAGCAGGGCGCAACCGGCGATCAGCGCGGCGAGCACGCCGCGCAGCGCGACCAGGGACCAGGGGCCGAAGCTCTCCAGGCCCCACACGGTCGAGGGGAAGGTCAGGGAGAAGGCGAGCACGCCGAGCCCGGCGAGGACGACGCCGCTCCCGGGGCCGCGGCGTGCCACCGAGGGCGGGGCGTCGACTGCTATTGCGGGTTGGCCGATAGCGCTATTCTTCGCTGTCATGCATGAGCGTAGCAGCGTGTCCGAACTGGTGAGTTCTCTGAGGGGTGAGCTCAACCGCTACTCGGCAGGTGAGAAGCTGCCGTCGAGTCGCGCGCTCGTCGAGCGTTTCAGGGTCAGCCCGGTCACGGTCTCCCGGGCCGTCTCGCAGCTCGTCTCCGAAGGCCTGGTCGTCACCCGGCCCGGCTCCGGAGCCTTCCGGGCCGAGACGGCCGGCGCCGCCCCGGCGCCGGGCGACACCTCGTGGCAGGAGGTCTCGCTCAGCGGGGGCGGCGGCCCCGAGGTCGTGCCGCGCACCGTCGACGCCTCCGGTGTCCTGGTCACCCTCGCCGCACCGCCCCCCGGGGTGATCGAGTTCAACGGCGGCTACCTCCATCCCGGCCTCCAGCCCGAGCGGGCCATGGCCGCCGCCCTGGCCCGGGCCGGGCGCCGGCCGGGGGCGTGGGGGAGGCCGCCCACCGACGGGCTGGGAGAGCTGCGCGCCTGGTTCGCCCGCGAGATCGGCGGCACGCTCACCGGGTCCGACGTTCTGATCACAGCGGGCGGCCAGAGCGCGCTGGCCACCGCGCTGCGCGCACTCGCCCCGCCGGGAGCCCCCGTCCTCGTCGAATCGCCCACCTACCCGGGCATGCTGGCCGCCGCCCGTGCCACGGGGCTGCGGCCGGTCCCCGTGCCGGTCGACGCCGACGGGGTCCGGCCCGACCTGCTGGAGGCAGCCTTCCGCGCCACCGGGGCCAGGGTCTTCGTCTGTCAGCCGCTCTTCCAGAACCCGACCGGGGTGGTCCTCGCCGCGGACCGGCGCGCACGGATCGTGCGGGCCGCCCGGGAAGCGGGAGCCTTCGTCGTCGAGGACGACTTCGCCCGCCGTCTCGTCCACGCGGACGCCGGCCCGCTGCCCGAGCCGCTCGCGGCCCACGACCCGGACGGTGTCGTCGTCCATGTGCGCTCCCTCACCAAGATCACGTCACCGAGCCTCCGTGTCGGGGCCCTGGCCGCCCGGGGGCCCGTCCTGGAACGGCTGCGCGCCATCCAGGTCGTCGACAGCTTCTTCGTCCCGCGCCCCGTCCAGGAGGCCGCACTCGAACTCGTCGGCTCCCCGTCCTGGGAGCGTCATCTCCGTACCGTGGCCGCCGAGCTCGGCGGCCGGCGCACCGCGATGACGGCGGCGGTGCGCACCACGCTCCCCGAACTCGCCCTGCCGCACGTGCCGTCGGGCGGCGGCAGCATCTGGCTCAGGCTCCCCGGCCCGGTGGCGGGCGAACCCGCCCTCGTCGCCGCCGCCCTGCGGGCCGGGGTGGCCGTCGCACCCGGCCGCCCGTACCACTGTGCCGAACCGCCCGCCGCACACGTGAGGCTGAGCTTCGCGGCCGTGTCGGGCGCCGCCGAGATCGCCGAGGGGGTGCGCAGGCTGCGCGCAGCGCTGGACGAGCTGCCCGCGCCGGGCGATAGCCTCCGCGGGTGAACGACGACGACACCGCCGAGCGGCACTACGAGATCTCCGACGACCCCACGCGACTGGACGTGGCCCGAGTCCACCGCTGGCTGTCCACGGATGCCTACTGGGCCCTCGGGCGAACCCGGGAGCACCAGGAACGCATGATCGCCGGCTCGCGCAACTTCGGTGCGTACGAACGGAGTTCGGGCGGACAGGCCGCCTACGCCCGCGTGGTGACCGACCACGCCTCCTTCGCGTGGATATGCGACGTGTACGTGGACCACGCGGCCCGCGGTCACGGCCTCGGCACCCGGCTCGTCAGCACGGTGCGGGACGAGCTGGCCCCGCTCGGCGTACGCAGGTTCCTGCTGGCAACCGAGGACGCCCACGGGGTGTACGCGAAGCTCGGTTTCACGCCACTCCCCGAGCCGGGCATGTGGATGTCCCTCCAGGTGGGCTGAGACCCGGTCAACGCGCTTTCCGTCCCGCCCTCTTGACCGGCGGGGCGGCCGGCCCCACGATCGCGCCCATGAGTGTTCGGGTGTCCCTGGTCGCCGCAGCACGCAGCTCCGCCCTTCTCGCCGAGCGTTTCGACGACGACCGGCCGCTCGACCACGAGGGCTGGCGCGAGGTGCAGCTCGCCGCCCACACCCTCGTCCGGCTCGGCGCCGCCGAACTGCGCTACTGCTCACCGACGCCCCGCAGCCGCGCCACCGGTGACGCCCTCGGCTTCGCCCCGCTCGTCCAGCCCGCGCTGCGCGACTGCGACATGGGCCGCTGGCGGGGGCTGACCCTCTCCGAGGTCGCCGCACGCGAACCGGCCGGTGTGGACGCCTGGCTCGCCGATCCGCGCTCCGCACCGCACGGCGGCGAATCCCTGCTCGCCTTCATCACCCGGGTCGGCGGCTGGCTCGACACCAGGCCGGTCCAGGACGGCGCCCTCGTCGCCGTCGCCGAACCCGCCGTCGTCCGTGCGGCCCTGGTCTACGCCCTCAAGGCCCCGCCGTCGACGTACTGGAACGTCGACGTCCGCCCGCTCTCCGCCGTGACGATCACCGGACTGCCCGGCCGGTGGAGCCTCAGTCTCGAAGCCGTGCCCCGTTGACCGGATCACCCGGTCGAAGGAACGGGCGTACGGTGCCTTCCCGCCAGTCCGACCAGTCGGTATGGTGCGTGGCACCGAGACGAGGAGAGAGCCCGTGCCGCACATCCAAGGTCACTGCGACGACCGGTTCGCCGCGGTACGTGACGCGTTCGCGGCGAACTTCGCCGAGCGCGACGAGGTGGGCGCGGCGGTCACCGTCCTGCTCGACGGGCGCCCGGTGGTGGATCTCTGGGGCGGCTGGGCCGACGGGGCGCGGACCCGGCCGTGGGAGCGGGACACCGTCGTCAACGTCTGGTCCACGACGAAGGGCCCGACTGCGCTCTGCGCCCACATCCTCGCCGACCGAGGACTTCTCGACCTGGACGCCCCGGTCGCCGCGTACTGGCCCGAATTCGCCGCCGGGGGCAAGGAGTCCGTGCGTGTCCGCCACCTGCTCTCGCACCGCTCGGGCGTCTCCGGTCTGCGTGACCCGCACACCCTGGCCGAGCTCTACGACTGGGAGCTGACCACCGCCCGCCTCGCCGCCACCGAGCCCTGGTGGGAGCCGGGCACCCGCTCGGGGTACCACGCGATCTCCTACGGCTTCCTGGTCGGCGAGGTCGTCCGCAGGATCACCGGACTGCTGCCCGGGGAGTTCCTGCGCCAGGAGGTCACCGGACCGCTCGGGATCGACTTCACGGTGGGCCTCCCGGAGAAGGACGCGGGCCGGGTCGCCGAACTGGTCCAGCCCAAGGACGTCTCCCGCGAACAGGCCGCCCTCTTCGCCCGGATGGAGCCGGTGGCCGTCGCCTCGCTGCTCAACCCGGTCACGGGCACCGCGGCCGCCAACACCCCGGAGTGGCGGGCCGCCGAGATCCCCGCCGCCAACGGCCACGGCACAGCCCGCGCGGTCGCCGCCCTCTACGGCATCCTCGCCGGGCGCGGCAGCCTCGACGGCAGCCGGATCCTGTCCGAGGAGGCCGCCGAGCGGGTCCGCGAGGGACAGGGCAGCTGCCGGGACCTGGTGCTGGGGGCGGGCTTCGCCCACGAGACCGAGCTGGGACTCGGCCTCTGGCTGAGCGGCGCCAACGGCTCGTACGGCCCCAATCCGCGCGCCGTCGGCCATGACGGTGCGGGCGGCTCCTGCGGCCTCGCCGACCCGGAGGCCGGCATCGCCCTCGGCTACGTCATGAACCGCATGGGCCCGCACATCGCCGACGACCCGCGCAAGATGGCGCTGGTCGACGCGGTGTACGGCGCCCTGTGAGCGGCGGTCAGTAGCCGGCCGGGCGCACCAGCCCCGACTCGTACGCGAACACCGCGGCCTGCGTCCGGTCGCGCAGGCCCAGCTTCACCAGGATCCGGCTCACATGGGTCTTCACGGTCTGCTCCGCCACCACCAGGCGCACCGCGATCTCCGCGTTCGACAGGCCCTGTGCGATCAGCGAGAGCACCTCGGTCTCGCGTTCGGTGAGATCGCCGACGCGCTCCCTGCTGGGGGCGCGCGGGCCGGAGCTGACCCGGGAGAACTCGGCGATCAGCCGCTTCGTGATGTTCGGGGCGAGCAGCGCGTCCCCCGCCGCCACCACCCGCACGGCCTGCGCGAGTTCGGCGGCGGAGGCGTCCTTCAGCAGGAACCCGGAGGCGCCCGCGCGCAGCGCCTCGTAGACGTACTCGTCGAGGTCGAAGGTGGTCAGCACGAGGACCCGGACGGTGGTGCCGGGTGCCTCGATGAGCCGCCGGGTGGCGTCGATGCCGCCGAGCCGGGGCATCCGTATGTCCATCAGCACGACGTCGGGGGTGAGCTCGGCCGCCTTGGCCAGCGCGTCCAGGCCGTCCACCGCCTGGCCGACGACCTCGATGCCGGGCTCGGCGTCCAGCAGCACGGTGAAGCCCTGACGCACCATCATCTGGTCGTCGGCGATGAGCACGCGGATGGTCATGCGGGGTCCTCCAGGGTGAGCGTCGCCACGACTTCGTAACCCCCGCCGGGGGTGCGTCCGTGGGTGAGATCGCCGCCCAGCATGGTGACGCGTTCCCGCATGCCGAGCAGCCCGTGCCCGACCCCGCCCGCCGGCACCGGTGCCCGGTCGGGGGCGGAGTTGGTGACCCGGACCGTGACGGCGGTGGAGTGGTAGCCGACCTCCACCCGGGCGCTCGCTCCGGGGGCGTGCCGCATGACGTTGCTGAGCGCTTCCTGCACGATGCGGAACGCCGAGAGCTCCACGCCCGGAGGGAGAGGCCTGGGCGTGCCCGTCGTCTCCCTCGTGACGGCGACGCCGGCGCCCCGCACCGTGCCGACCAACTCGTCGAGCCGGTCCAGGGTGGGCTGCGGGGCGTGCCGCAGCCCGTCTGCCGCCGCGTCCTCCGACCGCAGCACACCGAGGACCCTGCGCAGCTCGGCCAGCGCCTCCACGGCGTTCTCCCGTATGCCGGCGAGGTTCTCCCTGAGCTCGACCGACGGGTTCTCGACCAGATGAGGGGCCACCTGGGCCTGGATGGAGATCACCGACATGTGGTGGGCGACCACGTCGTGCAGCTCCCGGGCGATCCGGTTGCGCTCCTCCAGGAGGGTGCGCCGGGCCCGCTCCTCCTCGGTCTGCTCCGACTGGACGACGAGCTGACCACGGGCCACCTTCAGGGCGCGCAGCGCCGCCCCGATCACCACGGCCGTGATGACGACCGACGCGCCGACGTCCAGGGAGTAGTTGTGGGCCCTGGTGGTGAAGCCGCTGGACACCAGTCCCGCCAGCAGGCTCAGCGCGAGCGCGAGGACGGCCCTGCGCGGCTGGACCCGCAGCGTCAGCAGGAAGAGCGCCCCGCTCTGCAACGCCATCTCGGGACCCGACCAGGGGAACATGTCGCCGGGCGCCGTCGTGGGCTCGGCGATGCGCACGCTGACGATCATCAGGACCAGCGAGACCCACCAGGCGTGCAGCGGCCGCCACAGACCGGCCAACAGCGCCAGGGCCTGGCACACGACGAGGAGCACCACGTACTCCGGCACGGCCGCACCGAGAGGGACCAGGTCGGGCACGTGCCACACGGAGACGAACGCCGCCCCGAGCGTCAGCAGCAGTCCGAACGCGGGCCGCCAGACCGGTGAGCCGGGCGTGCCCGCGGGCGGCACCGGATCGACGGGCGAGGTCCACAGATCCTCGCGCAGCATGTGCGGCAGCCCGCGCAGCACTCCCACGACCCGGCCCCAGGCCCCCGCCCCCGTCATGCCCCTCAGCTTAGACACGGCGCGACTCCGGGACCGGTGCGGGGGAACCCGACCGCACGACCGTCGAACGCCCGCCGCGCCCCTGCTCGTACGCCCCGAACACCGACCGCAGCACCAGCAGCACCAGGGCGAACACGGGCAGCCAGGCCAGCCGTGCGAGCACCCAGCCGGGACCGTCGGGGACCGTGTGCAGACCGGGCAACGGGCCGCCCAGGAAGAGGGCGGTCGACGTGACCACGATCATCGCGGTCTGATGCCACAGGAACACGGTCATCGCGGACAGGTTCAGCAGTGCCACCGCCGCCCACACCGCCGGCCGCGCCAAGACCCTCCGCAGACGTCCGAGCACCAGCAGGGCCGTACCGCACTGGGCGAGGCCGAAGGTGACGGCGGCGAGGGTCGGCGGGTCGAGGTTGGAGAGGGCGCCGCCGGGCACCCCGACCATCGACGCGGGGTAGCCGGCGAACAGCACCAGCCCGGCCGTGGCCGCCGCGCCCCCGAGCAGCAGCACCCAACCGGTCCGGCGGTCGCTCAGCGCGCCCCGCGCCCAGGCCGCCCCCAGGCAGTAGGGGACCAGCCAGCCGGCCGCCACATTGATCCAGCCGAGGGCGGCGGGGCCGTCGGACCCCAGCCGGAACAGGTCGACGTACAGGACGACGGTGAGCGGCCACAACGGGTGCAGCCGGACCACCAGCGGCGTCGCGGCCGTCAGCCCGGCGAAGACCAGCAGGAACCACAGGGGCGACCACACCAGCTTCCCCAGCGCTCCCACCGTTTCGCCGTCCACCCCCGAGGCCGACATCACACCGGCCGCCACGGCCCACACGACGGTCACGGCCGCCACCGGCCGGAACAGGCGCACCATCCGGGCTCCCAGCCAGCTCCCGTACGACTCGCCCCTCGCCCGGGCGGACGTGTACCCCTTCGCGCCCACCCGGCCGCCGACCAGGAAGAAGACGGCCAGTGTCTGGAACACCCAGGAGACCGGTGCGAGCCCGGGCATGTGACGGAGAGGACTCGCCCCGTGCAGCGTGCCGCTGTCGGCGACCAGAGCGGTCACCAGCCAGTGGCCGCACACCACGCCCAGGATGGCGAAGGCGCGCAGGGCGTCGACCGCGCGGTCGCGGTCCCGCGGAGTCGCCGCGTCGATCCGCCGCACGAGATCACGCGCGCCGCTGCGCCCGAGGTCACCCACGGTCGCCCCCGGCCGTCCCCGCCACGATGCCGGCGATGCCGCGCAGCGAGACGGACCCGCGTCTCAGGTAGTCGCTGTGCCCGGCGTCGCCCGCGTCGAAGACCTCGGCGCCGAACTCCGGCGACACCGGGTCCGTCCCGAATCCGACCGTGACGAACGGCAGCGGGAGAGTCGTGTGCGGAATCCGTGCGATCCAGTCGTTACCGCCCAGGCCCGCACGCACCGTGGCCCGGGTGTGCAGACCGGCTGCGCTCCCGGCACCGGTGCCGGGACTCCCGTACAGCACGATGTCCGCCACATCGAGCCCGGACGCGGCCCGGGCGCAGACCACGGAACCGTAGGAGTGGCAGAGGACGGTCGTACGGGCGCGCGGCGACGCCTGGGTCAGTTCCCCCACGAACGTGCGCAGACCGGGCGCCGCCTCGTCGGCCCGCCCCGCCGTCAGGGACGACGGGCCCAGCGTGGCGGGCGTCCGGTAGCCGAGCCAGGCGACGACGGCCGACCCGCCGCCCAGTTCGCCCAGCAGCGCCTGCGCACCCTGCCGTAAACGCCCGTAGTGATCGAGGTCGACGCCCGCACCCGGCACCAGTACGGCGATGCGCCGGGCCCGGGACAGATCACCGAGGACCTCGGCGCTGCGCCCGCCGTCCCGCCCGTCGAACATCAGGAAGCGCCGTCCCGGACCCGCCATGTCCCCGAGCGCGGCGGCCCGCCGGGAGTCCCCGTGCTGGGTGGCCATGTCCCGTGCAGCCCGGATCTCCCGCCGCCCGGCCGCGTACCTGGCATCCAGCTCGGAGGCCGCCACCGTGCCCAGCGGGGCGAGGACGGCGGGGGCGGGCGCCGGAACGGCGGCGGGACGGGCCGCCCCCGACACCGGCAGTGCCACGGACGTGGTGACGAGGGCGGTGAGCAGGGCGCGGCGTGCGCGGCTGCTCCATGGGCGGGGCGCCATGGGAAGTCCTTCCGTACCGGATCGATCTCGTTGAATCCGGTACCGAAGTTATGGAGCGGTCCGTGTCGTCGGCGTCCCGCTCAGGAGTGCATCCTCCGCGTAGCTCCCAAGTACTACGAGTAGGGGGCGCCCCACCCGCTACGGCCGACGGCGGGGCTTCCCGCGCTTGGCGCCGCCCTTGGGGTTCTTGGAACCGGCGGCCTTGCCGGACCCGCCGGACCCGCCCCGGGACGTCCTGGCCCCGGCCGGCTTGCTGGCGCCACCGCTCTTCTTCTCGGCGCGCTTGGCCTTGGGCTGCGGCGGCGTCGGGGCGCGGCCCCGGGTGCTGTTGACGGTCCGCCCCCGGACGATCCCGATGAACTCCTCGACCAGGTCGGTGGTCTTCTCCTCCGGCCACGACAGCGCGATCCGCGACTCCGGTGCGCCGGTCAGCGGCCGGTAGGTGAGGTCCTTGCGGTGGTGCAGACGGGCCAGCGACTGCGGGACGACGAGCAGTCCCACGCCCGCCGCCACCAGCTCGACGGCGTCCGCGGTCGTGGCGGGCCGCTCGAAGGCCGGCCGGCCCGGCGGGCGCTCCCATTCGAGGGTGTCGTCCAGGGGATGGAGCACGATCTCGTCGGCGAGGTCCGCCACCGACATCTCCTCGACGGCGAAGGCGTCGTGGTCCTTGGGGATCACGACGACCGTCGTCTCGGTGTAGAGGGGGATCGCGCTGAGATCCGTACGGTCGACGGGCAGCCGCACGAAACCGGCGTCGGCGCCGCCGTCACGCAGCAGGGCGGCCGCCTCGGCCGCGGGGACGCCGACGAGGGTCAGGGGGGTCCCCGGCAGCCGCTCGTTCCAGATCCGCACCCACTTGGTCGGGGTCACGCCCGGGACGTAGGCGAGCCGGAACGAAGGGGGTACTTCCGAGCCTGTCACCCCGCCAGGTTACCGGCCGTGGTCGGAGGCGCCGCACATGGTCGATACCCTGGACAGCATGACGTCGCACCAGACCACCCAGACGATGAAGCCCGCCACCGCGGCGAAGAAGCTGGGTGTGTACCTCGAAGCCACCCCCGCAGAGTTCCAGGAGGGCGTCGTCTCGCGCGCCGAGCTGAACACGCTGCAGTCCGACCCGCCCGAGTGGCTGCAGGAGCTGCGCCGCAACGGCCCGCACCCCCGGCCGGTGGTCGCCTCGAAGCTGGGCGTCTCCATCGCGGGCCTCGCGCGGGGCGGTGTCACGGAGCCGCTCACGACCGAGCAGATCGACGCGCTGAAGCAGGAAAGCCCCGAGTGGCTCCAGAAGGAACGCGCCACCCAGGCCGACGTCCGCAAGGAAGCGGTCCGCATCAAGGAGCGCGACGCCGCGCGCGCCGAGCAGGCCGACCGCGACTGACGTGCCCGCCGGGGCCGCCCGCTCCTGACCGCCGTCCGCGCGCGGGACACGGCCAGGTGCCGTGCACCAGGACGGGCAGCCCGGCACCTGGGACCGGACCCGGCCGTCGTCCGGCGGTACGAGGAGCGCCCGGCGGCACGCCGCGAGGCCGACGGCCCGCGCTACTCGCCCGTGTAGAACGCGATCGTCGCCACGGTCGTGGCGGTCACGGTCTCCGGGTCCGCCCCGGAGGCGGCGAACGCGCGGCCCCACTCTTCGCCCGAACGCGCGACGAAGGCCTTCGCCTCGGGTGACGCCTGCCACTCCACGGCGTCCTCCGGGCTGAGCCCGCCGCCCGTCAGATGCCACCCGAGCCCGAGAAGAGCCAGGTCCCAGCCGATCCCGACCGCGCCCGGCCCGTACTGGCTCCGGAACTCCTCCGGAACCACGGACACGTGCTCCAGCTCGAACACCGTCCCGCCGCCTTCCGGCGTGAGGCGCACCTCCACCTCGCTGAAGCCCGGGTCGGGCCCGAACAGCCAGGACACACGGAGGCGCTCCCCGGGCACGCACTCCAGGATCTCGCCGCCGGCGTTCCCCTCGAGCTGGTAGCTCCCGCCGGCCCGGAACTCGCCGGTCACCGGGAGGAACCACCGCGCGATCCGCTCCGGGGAGGTCACCGCACTCCAGACCTCGGCGGCATCGGCGCCGAAGGTGCGCCGCAACAGCACCGTGCCCGCCAGGTCCGAGGCAACGCGGCGCGTGCCGACCTCCCGGTGCACACGGCTGATCTCGTCCACGATCTCACCCATGACCTTCCAGCCCTTCTCCGAGTGCCCGCGCCGCACTCCGGTGGTCCCCAGGCCATGTAACCGGAGTTCCGCCGTCCTCGCCTCGGCGCGCGTCGGATTTGATCTTGGACGAGCTCATGTTCCGCGTGGCCGAGCACGCCGTGCGGGCAGCCGGTCGGTGCGATACCCGATTAGGGTGCGAGGGTGACACCGCGCCGCCTGATGTTCTTGCCCAAGCCGGATGAACACTTCCTCGCCGCGACCCGAGCCGCCTATGACGTCATGGCCGTGGAGTACGCCGAAAAGGTGGACTCCGACCTGGACGCCGAGCCACTCGACCGTGCCCTGCCGGCCGTCTTCGCCGAGCTGACGCAGGCGGGCGGAAACGGTCCTGTCGTCGATGTGGGTTGCGGACCCGGCCAGATCACGGCGGCGCCGCACCGCTTGGGACTGAACGCGTCCGGTATCGACCTGTCGCCCGAGACGGTCGCCGTGGCCCGCCGCACCCACCCGGTGTGACCGTCGGCTGCTTGCTGACCGGCCGCCACGCGGCGCCGCGGTCAACTCCGTCAGGCGGCGAGGAGGTTGAAACTGGACAGCGGAGGCCCGTAGACCTTCCGGGCGCCCACCCGGTCGAGTTCGGAGATGACGAGTTCCCGCGATCCCACACCACCGCAGAAGTAGTGCATGACCGATTGCGGGTCGTATTGCGTGAGGTCCACCGTTCCCTCGGTGGATTCGTCGGGGCAGACGGCGGGCGCGCCCGAGCGGATGTGTTCGTGCCGGAAGCCGATAGCATGGCCCAACTCATGCCGCAGTACGCCCACGCGGTCGAAACTGGTGGTCTGGTACGACGGGTCGATGAAGACGCGCCTGCGGTTCTCCGGGTCGTTCGGGAAGAAGGCCGCGGCGATGAACTGGCCCCCGGAGTCGAGGTGCCGTACCGGAAAGAGGACTTCGGGCGGCCGCAGTGACTCGCTGTCGTCGGCGGCCTCGACGTGCTCGAACTGCACGCCGCAGGTCGCCGACCAGTCGTCGGTGGCGCGCCGCATGTTCTCGACGACCGACTCGTACCACGCCCTCTCTGGGAAGGTCTTGCGCAGGACGCAGTACTTCAGGATGGTGCCCGGCTCCCAGCGGAGGATCTTGCCGTCCTGCACGATGCCGAGCAGGCCGCTGCTTGGCTGCCCGAGCGGGCTGATGCCCGTACCGATGGTGCCGACCCCTGTCTGTGCCAGCAGCCGGGCGGCCTCGCGCTGTGCCCGCAGTGCCCTCTGCGTCTCGGTGTAGACATCGAGTTCGTCGGCGTCGAGCAGCAGGTCACCCTCCACCCGGTAAAAAACCTGGCCGTCGATGACGATCTCAGGGCGCTTTACATCGGAGCTATCTCTCATTTTCCGTTCCTCTTTCGAGCAGTTGCGGTCGAAACAGCCTGATCCACTCGACCATCATCTGGTCACGATCCATGAGCTGGTCACCCCGGGCCACCCGGAACGATTCCGCGTCCACATCGACGAGGGGGAAGCTGTCGTTCCAGGTGGTGAACTCCGGCAGCGACGCGACGGACTCACGCAGCCCGGGAAATCGGTCCAGCAGGCGGCTTTCCTGTGTCCGCTCTTCACTTGTATCGTTCTCGTCGGGCACTGTTCGCTCCGGAAAGTTCCGTGCTCAGGAATCGGTTACTGCCAGAGCACGCTGGCCCGCACCTTGACGTCGGAGTTCCACTGGATCGAGCCCACTATTTCCAGGATTCCGTCGTCATGCGGAACGACGTTGGCGACGCTCATCGTTGCCAGCCCTCGGAACGGAACGTTGTTCCCATCAACTTCGCAGAGCGACACGAACGCCCGGCTGTACGACTTGAGATTGGGGCCGCATATGAGCCGCCTCGCGAAGACGCCGTGAGCCGGGAAGAAGAACGTAGTGTAATCGACGATCCGCTGCTCTTCGCCAGCTTCGTTCTCGGGTTCCAGAAGTTCGTCCCGGACGTCGATCTCAACCTGTTCGGGGAATGTGTGCGAAACCATGTGATGCCCGCTTTCTGGGAGGCGCGTCAGCGCTTCTCTCCCGCGCGTCCGGCAGGAGGCAAACGGTCGGCCTCGCCGAGAAGTTGACGCAGAAACTAGGTGGGTGATGCGGAAGGTGAAGGAACGCCGAACTTCCGCAAGCGCAGCCTGTTTTCAGATTACTCAAATGTCCACGCACCACCAACCGCAAGACCGGCGCGGTCGAGACGAAGACCGTCTACACGATCACCAGCCTCCCGCCCAAACAGGCCAACCCGACGCAACTCGCCGAACTCCCGCAGGAGAACTGGAGTTGAGGCCCCGCGCCACGTCAGAAGTAATAATGCATCGCCCCTGCAAGGTATGACGGTCCACACCCGGCGGCGTAGTGATGGTTGAGGCTTCGTCAATGGCCGGAGAAGGTGTCATCGCGGGCGGGTCGAGCTAGAATCGAGGAAAATTCTGCCCGTCCGGCCTTGATCTCAAATACAAAGAGGTCAGGTCGAACCGCAGCTGTTCGGCGAAGTTCCCGGCCTGCGGAGGCACCTGCGATTCTCCGTACCGCACGCGCTCCTGGGCAGCGGCCCGCTCGGCCCATACAGAAATGGTGCGACGGGCCCGTGGCTCCCGGTTACCCGGTACTGAAGCCGCGACCACATCCCCCTCACCTCCCGAAGGGAGACTCACATGTATGCGCACTGGGGCACGTTCACCAAGGAGGCGCGTCTCACGGACAGCCTTACGTTCGCTGCGGACGCGATGAGGAATTCCGGCCTTGAGGTCTGGGACAATGCCAGCGACGGCGACTACCAAGTGATGGGCGGGAACGGTAACGTTATCGCCACGGTGGTCAGCGTCCCGCAATCGGGAAATCTGTGGATGACGGTGAGTGCGTACTCAACCGACTCCGGTCTCGCTGAACGCACCAGGAATGACGTGCGGGAGCACATCGTCAGAACCGTCAGGATAGACGACAATCCGTAAGAGTACCGCGTCCGCCTGGCTCTGTGGTCGACGTACCCTGGACCGGTCGTATCCTGGACCGTCTCCGTTCTTCTGGGTGTCAAACGTAGGGGCCCGCTCACGCCTGTACTGGTGCGTCAACCGGTGCCTGGCGGCCGGGCTCAGGCGGGCGGGGGCCGCACTCTGCCTTGACCGCGAAGATCTCCTCGCTGACCTCCGCGGCGACGCTGCGTCGCCGCGTCCGGCGCCCGTCCGCGCAGGCCGGCAGGAGGCTGTCGCCAGCCAATACTTCCAGCTGGTTGACGCCGTCATCTCACGCCCGGACGATGCCCCTGTCTCGCCTGCCACGTGAATGCCGGCATCGGCACGTGAGCCATATTCCGCAGTCGGTCCCGCAGCCCCGTTCGTAGCGGCGTATGACCCGGTCGGTGGCCCCGTCGAGATGACTGAGCCGGGCCAGGCCGAGGCGGACCAGGGCACGGGGCACGGTGGAGGGCACCAGGCCCAGCAGGTGCGCGTCCGCTCTCGGTCAGAGGTGCATTACGGTTGGGCGTGAGGGCCTCTCGGGCTGGTGTAGACGTCGCAATCCACACCGAACCCGGAAGGCCCTCACTCGTTCGAGATCCCCAGACGGTTGATCACCGTCACCGCACCCAACCTGCGTGGACAGGCCACCTGGCGCTCTCTGTGTGCCGACCTCGCGGGCGCATGTTCCAGCCGATTCCGGTCACCGATCTTTGCATAAAACTGCATAGCTGCGTATAGTCATGCCATCGATGAGGAGGAATGTCCGATGGTGGTACGTGCGGCAGTGGCAGGGGCGAGCGGGTACGCCGGCGGGGAGCTGCTCCGCCTGCTCCTCACCCACCCACAGGTCGAGATCGGGGCCCTCACCGCCCACTCGAACGCCGGCGAGCGGCTCGGTGGGCTGCAGCCGCATCTGCGTCCGCTCGCGGACCGTGTCCTCCAGCCGACCACGGCGGAGGTGCTCGGTGGCCACGACGTCGTCTTCCTGGCCCTGCCGCACGGGCAGTCCGCGGCAGTGGCGGAGCAGCTCGGCGACGAGGTGCTCGTCGTCGACATGGGCGCCGACTTCCGGCTCGCGGACCCGGCGGACTGGGAGAAGTTCTACGGATCGCCGCACGCCGGCACCTGGCCCTACGGCCTGCCCGAACTGCCCGGCGCCCGCGCCGCGCTGGAGGGGACCAAGCGCATCGCGGTACCCGGCTGCTACCCGACGGCCGTCTCCCTCGCGCTCTTCCCGGCCTACGCGGCCGGCCTCGCCGAACCCGAGGCCGTCGTCGTCGCGGCGTCCGGGACCTCGGGCGCGGGCAAGGCGGCCAAGCCGCACCTGCTCGGCTCCGAGGTCATGGGCAACATGACGCCCTACGGCGTCGGCGGCGTCCACCGGCACACCCCCGAGATGATCCAGAACCTCGGCGCCGCGGCCGGTGAGCCCGTGTCCGTGTCCTTCACCCCGACCCTCGCGCCCATGCCCCGCGGCATCCTCGCCACGTGCAGCGCCAAGGCGAAGCCCGGGGTGAGCGCCGAGTCGCTCCGTGCGGCGTACGGGAAGGCCTTCGCCGACGAGCCGTTCGTCGACCTGCTGCCCGAGGGGCAGTGGCCCTCCACCGCGGCGGTGTACGGCTCCAACGCCGTGCAGATCCAGGTCGCCCACGACGAGGCGGCCGGCCGGATCATCGTGATCAGCGCCATCGACAACCTCGCCAAGGGCACTGCGGGCGGCGCCCTGCAGAGCATGAACATCGCCCTCGGGCTCCCCGAGGGCACAGGTCTTTCCACGATCGGAGTCGCACCGTGAGCGTCACGGCAGCACAGGGGTTCTCGGCGGCGGGCATCGCCGCCGGAATCAAGGAGAGCGGTAGCCCGGATCTGGCCGTCGTGGTCAACCAGGGCCCGCGATGCGCCGCCGCGGGCGTCTTCACCTCCAACCGCGTCAAGGCCGCTCCCGTCCTCTGGTCGGAACAGGTCCTCAAGGGCGGTGAAGTGACCGCCGTCGTCCTCAACTCCGGCGGGGCCAACGCCTGTACGGGGCCCCAGGGGTTCCAGGACACCCACGCCGCCGCCGAGAGGACCGCCGCGTCCCTGAACAGCGCCGGATACGACGAGACGGGCGGGCACGGTGCCGGCACGGTCGCCGTCGCCTCCACCGGGCTGATCGGCCTGCTGCTGCCCATGGACAGGCTTCTCCCGGGTATCGACAAGGCGGTCGCCCAACTGACGCCGCACGGCGGTGAGAAGGCCGCCATCGCGATCAAGACCACCGACACCGTCCACAAGACGAGCGTGGTCACCCACGGGGGCTGGACCGTCGGCGGCATGGCCAAGGGCGCGGGCATGCTCGCCCCCGGCCTCGCCACCATGCTGGTGGTCCTCACCACCGACGCCGATGCCGAAGCACCCGTGCTCGATGCCGCCCTGCGTGCCGCGACCCGCACCACCTTCGACCGGGTCGACTCCGACGGCTGCATGTCGACCAACGACACGGTGCTGCTGCTGGCCTCCGGGGCGAGCGGAATCACCCCGGAGCAGGCCGAGTTCGACCAGGCCGTGCAGAGCGTCTGCGCCGACCTCGCCCGTCAGCTGATCGGCGACGCCGAGGGAGCGTCCAAGGACATCCGGATCGAGGTGATCAACGCGGCGACCGAGGACGACGCCGTCGAGGTCGGCCGGAGCATCGCCCGCAACAACCTCCTCAAGTGCGCCATCCACGGCGAGGACCCCAACTGGGGCCGGGTCCTCTCGGCGATCGGCACCACGGAGGCGGCCTTCGAGCCCGACCGGCTGAACGTCGCCATCAACGACGTCTGGGTGTGCAAGCACGGCAGCGTCGGCGAGGACCGTGAACTGGTCGACATGCGCTACCGGGAGGTCAGGATCACCGCGGACCTCGCGGCGGGCACGGAGTCCGCCGTCATCTGGGCCAACGACCTGACCGCCGAGTACGTCCACGAGAACAGCGCGTACAGCTCATGAGCGCCGCGAGGAAGCACACCGCGCTGCCGAAGGCACAGATCCTCATCGAGGCACTGCCCTGGCTCACCCGGCACAACGGCAAGACCGTCGTCATCAAGTTCGGCGGCAACGCCATGATCGACGAGGAGCTGAAGGCGGCCTTCGCCCAGGACGTCGTCTTCTTGCGGCACGCCGGGCTGAAGCCCGTCGTGGTGCACGGCGGCGGCCCGCAGATCAGCGCCCAGCTCGACAAGCAGGGCCTGGTCAGCGAATTCAAGGCCGGTCTGCGCGTCACGACCCCCGAGGCCATGGACGTCGTCCGCATGGTCCTGGCCGGACAGGTCCAGCGTGAGCTCGTCGGTCTGCTCAACCAGCACGGCCCGCTCGCCGTCGGCATGACCGGCGAGGACGCGCACACCATCACCGCCGTCCAGCACCGGCCCGTGATCGACGGCGAGGCCGTCGACATCGGCCGGGTCGGCGAGATCACCGCCATAGACACCGGGGCGATCCAGGCGCTGCTGGACGACGGCCGGATCCCGGTCATCTCCTCCATCGCCCGCTCGGCGGAGGACAACCACGTCTACAACGTCAACGCCGACACCGCGGCCGCGGCGCTCGCCGCCGCCCTGAACGCCGAGACGCTGATGGTCCTGACCGACGTCGAGGGCCTGTACGAGGACTGGCCGAACAGCGACGACGTCATCAGCCGTCTCACCGCCACCCAGCTGGAGAAGCTGCTGCCCGACCTCTCCAGCGGCATGGTGCCCAAGATGCAGGGCTGCCTCCACGCCGTACGCAACGGTGTCGAGACCGCCCGTGTCATCGACGGCAGGGTCCAGCACTCGATCCTGCTGGAGATCTTCACCGACGAGGGAATCGGCACGATGGTCGTGCCCGACGCGACAGCCGCCGCACGGTTCGGCGCTGAGGGGGAGTCATGAGCAACCAGGAGTTCGCGCAGCGCTGGCAGGGTGCGCTGATGGACAACTACGGCACCCCGCAACTGCCGCTGGTGCGTGGGGAGGGCCCCCGGGTCTGGGACGCCGAGGGCACCGAGTACCTCGACTTCGTCGGCGGGATCGCGGTCAACGCGCTCGGCCACGCCCATCCCGCGGTGGTCGAGGCCGTCTCCAAGCAGATCGCCACCCTCGGCCACGTCTCCAACCTCTACACCGCCGAGCCCCCCATCGCGCTCGCCGAGCGGCTGCTGCAGCTGTTCGGGCGCACGGGCAGGGTCTTCTTCTCCAACTCCGGCGCCGAGGCCAACGAGGCGGCCTTCAAGATCGGCCGGCTGACCGGGCGTACCCACATGGTCGCCACCGACGGCGGCTTCCACGGCCGGACCATGGGCAGCCTCGCGCTGACCGGCCAGCCCGCCAAGCGCACCCCGTTCCTGCCGCTGCCCGGCGACGTCACGCACGTGCCGTACGGAGACGTCGAGGCACTCCGGGCCGCCGTGACGACCGATACCGCGCTGCTGGTCATCGAGCCGATGCAGGGCGAGAACGGCGTCGTCGTCCCGCCCAAGGGCTATCTGGAGGCGGCCAGGGAGATCACCCGGGCCACCGGCACGCTGCTCGTCCTGGACGAGGTGCAGACCGGGATCGGGCGCTGCGGCCACTGGTTCGAGCACCAGGCCCACCAGGGCGTCGAGCCCGACGTGGTCAGCCTCGCCAAGGGGCTCGGCGGCGGACTGCCGATCGGCGCCACCGTCGCGTTCGGCCCCGCGGCCGACCTGCTGAAGCCCGGTCAGCACGGCACGACGTTCGGCGGCAACCCCGTCGCCTGCGCCGCCGGTCTCGCCGTGCTGGACACCCTCGCGGCCGACGGCACCCTGGACACCGTGAAGCGGCTCGGCGAGCGGATCCGGGACGGTGTCGAGAGCCTCGGGCACCCACTGGTCTCCCACGTCCGCGGCTCGGGACTGCTCCTGGGTATCGTGCTCACCGGGCCCCTCGCACAGAAGGTGCAGCAGGCGGCCCAGGGAGCCGGTCTCCTGGTGAACGCACCCGCCCCCGACGTCGTACGGCTCATGCCGCCGCTGATCATCGGTGACGCCGAGGTGGACGCGTTCCTGCGGATTCTGCCGGGAGCTCTCGACACGGCTTACGGGGACGGACGATCCGGCGAGTGACGATCCGGAGAATGAGGCGACGACGATGACCGAGGCGCAGGAAACCGAGCACGGCGGGCCGTCGGTGCCACAGACACGCACGGCACGCCACCGCAGGATCGTGGACATCCTGAACCGCCAGCCGGTGCGCTCGCAGAGCCAGCTGGCCAGGCTGCTGTCCGACGACGGGCTGAGCGTCACCCAGGCGACGCTCAGCCGCGACCTGGACGAGCTCGGCGCGGTGAAGATCCGCAACACCGGCGGTGAGCTGATCTACGCGGTGCCGAGCGAGGGCGGTTTCCGCACCCCGCAGGCGCCGCTCGGGGGCTCGGCCAAGGAGGAGCGGATGCGCAGGCTCTCCGCCGAGCTGCTCATCTCGGCGGAGGCCTCGGCCAACCTCGTGGTGCTGCGTACGCCGCCGGGCGCCGCCCAGTTCCTCGCCTCGGCCATCGACCAGGCCGAACTCCGGGCGATCCTCGGCACGATCGCGGGGGACGACACACTGATGCTGATCAGTCGTGACCCGAACGGCGGCCAGGCGCTCGCGGACCACCTGCTGCGGCTGGCGCAGAACGACCGCGGAGGTCAGTAACGGGTGACGGCGGTCGGGCCGGACGCCGTCCCGACCGCGATGTGCGGACGGCGGGCCGGGTCGGCCCAGGCCAGGATCCGGTCCATGGCGGCCGCCGGCACGGACACACACCCGGCGGTCGCACCCTTGCCGTCGACGTGCAGGAAGATCCCGGCGCCCCTGCCCCGCACGGGCCGGTGGTAGTTGAAGCCGATGACGAGCGCGCGGGCGTACTGGGTGGAGTAGCCGACGAGGTGTTCGGCCTCGTCGGGGCGGCAGTCGGCGGGCCGCGGGTCCACCCAGCGGTTGTACGCCCGGGATGCGTTGTCCTGGCACCACCAGGAGGTTTCGACGGCCCGCCGGTAGGGGTAGCGGGTCCCCGGCGCGGCGGCCTCGACGCCGAAGGCGTACGGCAGGTCGTAGAGACCGGTGGGCGTGGTGTTCGTGCCCTGGGCGCGGGTGGCGCCGTCGGTCAGGCCCTTCGCCCCGAAGTGTGCGGGCGCCGAACCCGCCGCCACCCAGCCACCCCCGCGCCGGTCCCACCAGGTGACCGTGCCCGTGGTGGAGTCCGTCCGCGGGGCCTCCGCGGTGATCAGCTGCGAACCGCCGCCCGTGTCGGCCAGCCGTTCCGGAAGGGGCGCCGTCCCTCCCGCGGGCCGCGCCGCGAGCGAACCGGCCAGGGCCAGGAGGGCCGACGTGGCCACCAGGAATCTGCGCATGCTCCGGACCGTACGGGGCGCGGCGACACGGCCCCACCGCGCCTGCTCCGTACGGCCCAGTGGCTCACCCCGCGGCGGGCGCGGGCGACGCGGGCAGCGGCAGGGGGAGCCCCGGCAGTCCGTCGATGCTGGTGGCGATGTCCGACTTCTTCTCGAAGTACCGGCTCAGGCTCACGTCGTCCTCGCGCCGGAAACGGTCGGAGTGCAGGGAGCGGTCCTCGTCGTACGACATGAGGGGCACCGCGTAACCGCAGGTGTCACGGATCAGTCCGGCCGTCACCACCACGATCGCGCGCAGCCCGTGCGGAGTCGGGTCGACCCCGGGGAAATGGCCGAGCAGCGCGGGGAAGCGCGGGTCGTCACGGAAGACGGGCTCCCCGCGGCCGTGCACCCGCACGATGTTCGGCGGGCCCTGGAAGGCGCACCACATCAGTGTGATGCGCCCGTTCTCCCGGAGGTGGGCGATGGTCTCGGCGTTGCTTCCGGCGAAGTCGAGATAGGCCACGGTCCGTTCGTCGACGACGGCGAACGACCCGCTCACCCCCTTGGGCGAGAGGTTGACGGTTCCGTCGCCGTCCAGGGGCGCGGTCGCCGTGAAGAAGACCGGCTGCTCCTCGATGAAGGTCCTCAGCCGTCCCTCGATGCGTTCATGTGTTCTTCCCATGGGGGGATTCTCGACGGGGCGGGCGGCCGGGGGGCGGGTTTCCACAGTTCGGACAGGACTCGTCCGCGTGCGGGCCCCGCGCGTCAGGCAGCCGCCGGGCCGCTTCCCGGGCCTGCCGGTGCACGCCGCCCCGAGCCGCAGCTTTGACAAAACATGCAGACCCTTGCATAGTTATGCCATGACGCCGTGAGGCGGACGTACATCCCTTGCACTCCTGAGGAGCACGCAGTGAGCAACGGCACCGGCAACAGCGACGTACGCCTCTGGGGCGGCCGTTTCGCCGACGGTCCGGCCGAGGCGCTGGCCAAGCTGTCCGCGTCCGTCCACTTCGACTGGCGTCTCGCCCCCTACGACATCGCGGGCTCCCGTGCCCACGCGCGCGTGCTCACCAAGGCGGGGCTGCTCACCGACGACGAGCTGACCCGGATGACCGAGGGCCTGGACTCGCTCGAAGCGGCCGTCGCCGACGGCTCGTTCACCGGCACCATCGCGGACGAGGACGTCCACACCGCCCTGGAGCGCGGACTCCTGGAACGCCTCGGCCCGGACCTCGGCGGAAAGCTGCGCGCCGGCCGGTCCCGCAACGACCAGGTCGCCACGCTCTTCCGCATGTACCTGCGTGACCACGCCCGGATCATCGGCGGACTGGTGGCCGAGCTCCAGGACGCGCTGGTGGGACTCGCCGAGGCGCACCCCGGCGTCGCCATGCCCGGCCGCACGCACCTCCAGCACGCCCAGCCCGTCCTCTTCGCCCACCACGTCCTGGCGCACGTGCAGTCCCTCTCCCGGGACGCCGAGCGGCTGCGGCAGTGGGACGAGCGGACCAGCGTGTCCCCGTACGGTTCAGGGGCGCTGGCCGGTTCCTCCCTCGGGCTCGACCCTGAGGCGGTCGCCGCGGACCTCGGCTTCGAGCGCGGCTCCGTCGCCAACTCCATCGACGGGACCGCGTCCCGTGACTTCGTCGCCGAGTTCGCCTTCATCACCGCGATGATCGGCGTCAACCTCTCCCGGATCGCCGAGGAGATCATCATCTGGAACACGAAGGAGTTCTCCTTCGTCACGCTCCACGACGCCTTCTCCACCGGCTCCTCGATCATGCCGCAGAAGAAGAACCCGGACATCGCCGAGCTGGCCCGGGGCAAGTCAGGCCGCCTCATCGGCAACCTGACCGGCCTGATGGCGACCCTGAAGGCCCTCCCGCTCGCGTACAACCGCGACCTCCAGGAGGACAAGGAGCCGGTCTTCGACTCCTGCGACCAGCTCGAGGTCCTGCTGCCGGCCTTCACCGGGATGATGGCCACGCTCACGGTCAACCGGGAGCGCATGGAGGAACTGGCACCGGCCGGGTTCTCGCTCGCCACGGACATCGCCGAGTGGCTCGTCAAGCAGGGCGTCCCCTTCCGGGTGGCGCACGAGGTCGCCGGTGAGTGCGTGAAGGTGTGCGAGCAGGAGGGCATCGAGCTCGACGAGCTGACGGACGCCCAGTTCGCGAAGATCTCCGAGCACCTCACCCCCGAGGTGCGCACCGTCCTGAACGTCCCCGGCGCACTCGCCTCCCGTGACGGACGCGGCGGCACGGCCCCCTCGGCCGTCGCCGTCCAGCTGGCCGAGGTGAAGGCCGACCTGGTGACGCAGCACGCCTGGGCGACAGCGCGCGGATGATTCGCAGGCATCGCGGGCTACGTTGACGGGAAGGCGTTCGGAACCGACCCAGAGGAGCCCGCGATGCCCTTCGCCCGCCTGAACCGAGCGACCACCCCGACCTCCCACATCGGGCTCGGCCTGGCCGCCGTCGGCAGGCCCGGCTACATCACCCCGCACCGGGACCGCGACCTGCCGGGCGACCGCGGAGTGGACGCGCTGCGCGCCCGCACCCACGAACTCCTGGACGCGGCCTACGCCCAGGGTGTGCGCTACTTCGACGCCGCCCGTTCCTACGGCCGCGCCGAGGAGTTCCTCGCCGAGTGGCTGACCGCCCGCCCCGACGTGACGGACGTGGTCATCGGCAGCAAGTGGGGCTACACCTACACCGGTGACTGGCGTGTGGACGCCGAGGAGCACGAGGTCAAGGACCACTCCCTCGCCACCTTCGAGCGCCAGTACTCCGAGACGGACGCGCTGCTCGGCGACCGGCTCGATCTCTACCAGGTCCACTCGGTGACGGCCGACAGCCCCGTGCTCGGCGACAAGGGCCTCCACGCGCGCCTCGCCGAGCTGGCCGCCGCAGGCACCACGATCGGCTTCTCCGCGAGCGGCCCCGGCCAGGCCGACGCCATCCGGGCCGCCCTCGCCGTGACCGTGGACGGCGAACCCCTCTTCCGTACCGTCCAGGCCACGTACAACGCCCTGGAGACCTCCGCCGAGGCCGCACTCGCCGAGGCGCACGACGCCGGTGTCACGGTGATCGTCAAGGAGGCCATGGCCAACGGCCGGCTCGCCGGGACCGAGGCGCCCGCCGTCGTGCGCGAGATCGGCGCCGAGGCCGGCCTGGACGCGGACGCCGTGGCCCTGGCGCTCGTCCTCCGCCGGCCGTGGGCCGGAGTCGTCCTGTCCGGCGCGGCCACCGTCGCCCAGCTGGCGGCCAACCTGCACGCACCGCTGCTCGACCTGGACCCGGACCGGCTGGACCGGCTGGCAGCCCTGGTGGAGGAGCCGGAGGCGTACTGGCGGCACCGCGCCTCGCTGCCCTGGAGCTGAGCGACCGGCCCGGCGTCCCCAGGCGTGCGCCGGCCGGGGCCGTTCGCGGCTCCCGGGCCGGCGGGACCGCGCCCTCGCGCGCCGGTCCCCGGTGACGTCCGTTCAGGCGGCCCAGGCGGCCCAGTCGGCGAGGGCGTCGAAGTCCTCCCGCAGCAGCCCCACCCAGGGATCGATCCGCCGGAGCAGGGCCCGGCCCGGGTGATGCGCGGCGACGTAGTCCGTGTCCGGGCCGGAGATCTCGTCGTCCACCCAGGCGAACGGCCTGCCGTCCGCGTAGTCGACGACGTACCGCGTCTTCCAGTACGTCCCGTCGGCCGTCACCCCGTGCATCGCCGGCCAGTCGATGTACGGCAGGGGCGGCAGGCCGAGCCGGGGGCCCACCCACTCGTTGGCCTCGTCCTTCCAGGTGGTCGCCCAGACGAGCTCGTAACGGGCGGCGAGAGCCAGCAGCTCGTCGCGGTGGCCGGGGCTGAGCAGGACGGGCAGCGGAGTTCCCTCCTTCCACCCCGTCGGCCGCATCGGGTGGATCCGGTATCCCGCCGGTGGCGTGCTGCGGGCCAGCGCCGCGTACGGATTGAGCGGACCGTCGATGTCGATCATCAGCAGCGGCTTCATGCCGCCATGGTGCACTCCTCGGACGCGGGACCGTGCGGTGCGCGGACGAAGGAAGGCGCTGAGACGTTGCTGTCTCAAATGAGATAACTTTGTCCCATGACTCTTGACCGCGAGCAGGTGCTCCGGAGCGCCGCCGCACTGCTGACCCGCAAATCCACGGCCACCATGGACGAGGTGGCCAGGGCCGCGGGCATCGGCCGTGCCACCCTGCACCGGCACTTCGCCGGGCGGGACGCACTGGTCGGAGCGCTGGAGGACCTCGGCATCCAGGAATTCGAAGCCGCACTGGACGCCGCCGGACTCGACGAGGGGAGCGCCGAGGACGCACTGCGGCGACTCATCACGGCGGTCCAGCCGGCGGCCGGACTGCTCTCGTTCCTCGTCACCGAGAACCAGCTCTTCGAGGGCGACGACGTCAACGACGGCTGGAACCGCCTCGACGCCCGCGTCTCCGCCTTCTTCCTCCGCGGCCAGGAACGGGGTGAATTCCGGATCGACCTCACCCCGGCCTGGCTGACCGAGGCGCTGTACGGCCTCATCGGGAGCTGCGCCTGGGCCGTCCAGGCCGGCCGGGTCGCCGCGCAGGACTTCCCCTACATGATCGTCGAGTTGCTCCTCGGCGGAGCACGCCGGAGCGTGGAGAAATGAGCAGCACCTTCTCAAGGGCGGGCGTCACGGGCGACGAGCACCATCCGGGACGGTGGATCGCCCTCACGGTCCTCGTCCTCGCGGTGCTGCTGGTCGCCGTCGACGCCACCGTCCTCGGCCTGGCCACCCCGTTCCTCAGCGAGGACCTCGAACCGACCGGAACCCAGCTGCTCTGGATCGGCGACGTCTACTCCTTCGTCATCGCGGGACTCCTGGTCTCCATGGGCAGCCTCGGCGACCGCATCGGCCGCAAGAAGCTGCTGCTGACCGGTGCCACCGCCTTCGGGGCGGTCTCCGTGCTCAACGCCTACGCGTCGAGCCCCGAGATGATGATCGTGGCCAGGGCCCTGCTCGGTGTCGCGGGGGCCACGCTGATGCCGTCCACCCTCGCCCTGATCCGCAACCTCTTCCACGACCCGCGCGAACGCAGCCTCGCCGTCGGCATCTGGGGCGCCATGGCCGCGGCGGGCGCGGCCGTCGGGCCGGTCGTGGGCGGGCTCCTGCTGGAGCACTTCTGGTGGGGCTCGGTCTTCCTGATCAACCTGCCCGTCATGGCGGTCCTCGTCGCCGTCGGCATCAAGATGATCCCCGAGTCGAAGAACCCGGCACCCGGCCCCTGGGACCTGCCCAGTGTGGGTCTCTCCCTGGTCGGCATGATCGGCGTCGTGTACGCCGTCAAGGAGGCCGCCGCACACGGTGTGAGCTGGGAGAACGGCGTGGCGGCCATCGGTGGGGTGCTGGCCCTCACCTGGTTCGTGCGCCGTCAGCTCAAGCTTCCCGCGCCACTGCTGGACATGCGGCTCTTCCACCACCGGGGCTTCTCCGGCGCGGTCCTCGCCGACCTGCTGACCATCCTCGGCCTCTCCGGGATCGTCTTCTTCCTCTCCCAGTTCCTGCAACTGGTCCAGGGAAGGGGCCCCCTCGAAGCCGGGCTCGCCGAACTGCCCGCGGCCGTGGGCGCCGTGACCGCCGGTCTCCTGGCGGGAAGGGTGGCGCGCCGTTACTCGGTGCGGTCGGTCGTCGCCCTGGGGCTCGGAGCCATCGGCGTCTCGCTCGCCGTGGTCACGGTGATCCACAAGGAGACCGGTTACCCCCTGATCGGGGTGCTGCTCCTGGTGGTGGGCGTCGGCGCGGGCTTCGCCTTCACCGTCACCTCCGACGTCATCCTCTCCAGCGTCCCGAAGGAGCAGGCGGGCTCCGCGTCGGCGGTGTCCGAGACGGCGTACGAGCTCGGCGCCGCCCTCGGTATCGCACTGCTCGGGTCCATCGTGACGGGCGTCTACAAGGGCTTCGGAACCCCCGGGGGCATCCCGGACGCGGCGGCGAGGGCGGCCCACGAATCCCTGGGCGGTGCCGTGGAGACGGCGGCGCGCCTGCCCGCGCACCAGGGGAGCGAACTCGTCGTCGCGGCTCAGGAGGCCTTCGTGAACGGGCTGCGGGTGTCGGCGGCGGTCGGTGCCGTCGTCCTGCTCGCCACCGCCGCCTCCGCCTGGTACCTGCTGCGTGACCAGAAGCTGGAGGAGGGGATCATCCCCGACGAATGAGAGACCCGGCGCGGTCGCGCCGGGTCGCCGGATGCACCCGTCCGGCCTCAGGCGGCCTTGGCCTTCGTTGCGTACATGTCGACGTACTCCTGGCCGGACAGCCGCATCACCTCGGCCATCACGGAGTCCGTGACGGCCCGCAGGACGTAGCGGTCGCGGTCCATGCCCTCGTAGCGCGAGAACTCCATCGGCTCACCGAAGCGGACCGTGACCTTGCCCGGGCGCGGCAGACCGGCACCGCCGGGCTGCAGCTTGTCCGTGCCGATCATCGCGAACGGGACGACCGGCGCACCGGTCATCAGGGTCAGCCTGGCGATACCCGTACGGCCCCGGTAGAGACGGCCGTCGGGGGAGCGGGTGCCCTCGGGGTAGATGGCGAAGGCCTGCCCCTCCTCCAGCACCCGACGGCCCGTCATCAGCGCCGCGACGCCGCCGCGCCCGCCGTCACGGTCGACCGGGATCATCCCGCAGCCCGTGAAGAACCACGCCATGAGCCGGCCCTTGAGGCCCTTGCCGGTGACGTACTCGTCCTTGCCGATGTAGAACACCGGCCGGTCGCAGCAGATCGGCATGATCATGGAGTCGATGAACGTCAGGTGGTTGCCCGCGAGGATCACCGGACCGGTTCCCGGGATGTTCTCCACGCCTTCCACCTGAGGCCGGAAGAGCAGGCGCAGGATCGGTCCGAGCACTGCCTTGATGACCGTGAGTCGGGACAACGCATCCTCCGGTGTCGTGGCCGGGCGGCCGGGGCGGGAAATCGCGAGGGTCTGTGCAGGTGAGGACGATACTCGCGGGTACCACCTCTCCGCACATCGGGTTCACCGAGCGGATACGCGGTGTTGACATGAGTTTCCGCCATGTTCGTCCACGGGCCGCCCCACCGATGGCGTAGCTGCCTACGATCAAGCCTCCCCCGAAGGTGCCGGACATCACACGCGAGGAGCATTCATGACAGAGCGCGCGCAGACTGCACCCGGTCGGCGGACCCTGCTGGGGGCCGCCGTCCTCGGTACGGCGGTGCTCGGAACATCCGGCGCGGCGAACGCCGCCGGGCGTGGCGCGCCTGCCGGGCGTGGCGGTGGGCACGGTTCCTACCGTGACCTCCCGGTGCCCACCGTCATCGGCCACCGGGGCGCCAGCGGCTACCGGCCCGAACACACGCTCGGCTCCTACCAGCTGGCGCTGGACATGGGCGCGCACATCGTCGAGCAGGACCTCGTGCCGACCAAGGACGGGCACCTCGTCTGCCGGCACGAGAACGACATCACCGGCACCACGGACGTCGCCGAGCATCCCGAGTTCGCGAGCCGCAAGGCCACCAAGCGGGTCGACGGGGTGTCGCTCACCGGCTGGTTCACCGAGGACTTCACCCTCGCGGAACTCAAGACGCTCCGCGCCAAGGAGCGGATCCCCGGCAACCGCCAGGAGAACACGGTGTACGACGGGCGCTGGGAGATCCCGACGTTCGAAGAGGTCCTGCGCTGGGCGGACGAGGAGGGCCGCAGGCGCGGCAGGACCGTCTGGCTCTACGTCGAGACGAAGCACCCCTCGTACTTCAGGGGTCTCGGCCTCGGCCTGGAGGAGCGGCTCGCCAAGCTGCTGCGCCGCCACGGCCGCCACCGGGCGAACTCCGCGCTGATCCTCCAGTCCTTCGAGCCGAGCTCGATGCAGCGGATGGCGAAACTCGTCGCCACCCCGCGCGTCGTCCTGCTGTCGGGCCCGAAGGAACGCCCGTGGGACTTCGTCGAGGCCGGCGACCCCGCACCGTCGCCGATCTGGTCCGGCCCGCCGGACTGAAGTGGATCGCGTCGTTCGCGCAGGGCATCGGCCCCACCCTGGACCTGGTCATCCCCCGCGACGGCTCGGGACGGCTCACCACGCCCACCGCCCTGGTCGCGGACGCCCACGCGCGGGGCCTGGTCCTGCACCCGTACACGATGCGCAACGAGAACAGTTTCCTGCCCGCGGACTTCCGGCGCGGCACGGACCCGAATGCCTACGGCGACGTGTTCGGGGCCCTGCGGGTGTACTTCGAGGCGGGTATCGACGGGATCTTCTCCGACAACCCCGACACGGCCCTGCTCGCGGCCGCCGACTTTGCCAAGGACTGAGTGCCCGGGAAGGACCCGGTGCCCGGGCGGGGCCCACGGCCGGGCCGGAGGCGTCAGCCGTCCGGCCCGCATGCCCCGGTCGGGTGGAGCTCCCCGGACGGGGCAACCGGCCCCGCCCGGCGAGCGTTGACGGGACATGACTCTTCTTGATCATGTCCCCCCGGCCCCGGCCGGGAAGGCGGACGGCCGGGCGGGAGAGGCCGTCCTCGCCCTGCACGCCCTGGTACGGGCGGAAGCGGCAGCCGAGGCCCAGGCCGCCGGGACCGAGGCCGCGGACCTCGAACAGGCGGTCTGGCTGCGGCTGCTGGAGCGCCGGCCCGGCCCGGAGCTTCCCGAGGACCCTGTCCGCTGGGTCCGCACCGCGGTCCGCGCCGAGGCGCGCGTCGCCCGCCGCAGGGTCCGGCGCGAGCGCGCCTTCACCGCGGGTGAACAGCCGGGCGACTGGGCGGACTGTCCCGAACGGATCGCCGTGGGGGCCGACGAACGCCGCGCGCTGCGCACCGCGGTGGGACGGCTGCCCGGGAGGTGTCCGCGTCTGCTCGGGGCGATGCTGGCCGCCCACGATCCCACGTACCGCGAGATCGCAGGGGAGTTGGGTATGTCACAGGGCAGTTTGGGTCCGATGCGTTCCCGATGCCTTGGATGTCTGCGCAGAATGCTCGCGACGGAGGTTGTAGCTCCTGAACTGCGGGGAATGGAGCGGTAGACAACCGGCGGAGCAGGTGAGCGGGAGGCATGCACACATGGGCATGAGCGTGACCATCTCGGCGGCGACAGCACAGGACGTCGAGCAGATTTTCCGACTCCAGTACCTCTGCTTCCAGAGCGAGGCGGAGCTCTACGGCAACTACCGGATCGACCCGCTCGTCCAGTCCCTCGACTCGGTTCGGGACGAAGTCGGCACGGACCTGGTGTTCGTGGCCCGGCTCGGCGACGAAGTCGTCGGCTCCGTACGCGGCTTCACCGACGCGGACGGCACCGGCCGGATCGGCAAGCTCTGCGTCCACCCCCGGCTCCGCAACCACGGCCTGGGCACCCGTCTGCTGCGTGCCGCCGAGTCCGGTCTCACGGACGGGCGTTCGGCCACCCGCTTCCGCCTGCACACGGGGGAGCGCAGCGAGGGCAGTCTCCGGCTCTACCGCAAGGCGGGTTACGCCCGGGTGGGCAACGCCACCGGAGGTGACGGCGTCCGGCTGGTCCTGCTGGAGAAGGACGCCGACGCGCCGGCGTACGTGACCAGCGCCTGAACCACCCCGGCGACGCCCGGAGCCAGGCGTCACGTGCGCCGGTCGGTCACGTGCGCCGGTCGGTCACCACGTGCGCCGGCCGTCACGAGCGTCAGGCGTTACGCGCGCGGCGCAGCCAGATCATCCCGGTGACCGGCAGGATCACCGGGATGAACAGGTAGCCCATGCCGAATTCCGACCAGACCGTGCTGTCGGGGAATGCGGACGGCTCCAACCGCGTCCAGGTGCCGATGACCAGCACGCCCGCGAGCTCGGCGGCGCAGCACATCAGCGCCGCCTTCCGCGCCTTCTCCCCGCCCCGCACCAGCGAGTACGTGATGAAGCCGTACACGACGGCGGCGACGGCCGAGAGGACGTACGCGAGCGGCGCCCTGCCGAAGTCCATGATCATCTCGACGATCGAGCGGGACGCGGCGGCCACGGTGAACACCCCGTAGAACCAGACCAGTACCCGGCCGGGCCCCGTGCCGAGCTCGAACCGCTGCTTTTGTTCCGGGGTGTCGTGCTGCGGGGCGGGCGCCCCGGCGCGGTCGGTGTCGCTCATGGTCACTTTCCCCAGATGTCGTAGAGCCGCACTTCGAGGACGGCGAGGACGACCGCACCGGCAGCCACCGTCACCGAACCCCAGCGGGTCCGTTCCGACAGCGACAGGAACCCTGCCGCGGGCACGGCCGCGAAGGCGCCGATCAGATAGGCGATGAAGATCGTCATGCCCTGATCGGGCCGCTCGCCCCGGGCCAGCTGCACGATACCCACGAGCAGCTGTGCCAGCGCCAGCACGGAGACGACGGCCATGCCGATGAAGTGCCAGTCCTTGGTGGGCTGGTCCCGGTAGGCGGCGATTCCGCACCAGGCGGCGAGGGCGAGCGCGGTCACGGCGACCGCGACCGTCAGGGCGTCAAGCATGGAGTGAGGATATTACGGACGGGCGGAGCGGCCGCGTGCGGGCCCGGGACGCCACGGCGGGCGGGGGCGGGTGTCTCAGGAATCGTGGCCTTTGCCACAGCGTGTGCACAGCATGATCGTGAGGCAGTCGGCGCGAGCAGCGGCCGTTGGCACGTCTCCGCAGGTCAAAGCGGTGCGAAGGGTGATCGCGGTGCCGGGCGTACGCGAGCCCACGCTGTCCGCTATGCGGACGCCTCGGGTCGTCGGAACGTTACGTCTGTTTTACTTGGGCCATGACCACGACGAGCTACCGCAGCCCTGCGACCGAGGCGATCCTGACGCCCGGTGCTCGTTGTATGTGTCGAATGCGCGCCTTCTGAGGGCCCCCGCCTGAGCCTCGCGCCCCGAAGCGAGACCGAGCCCGTGCCATCCGCACCCAGCGGACCGAGCCGGCCCGGGCATGCCCCGCGCCCTGCGTACCCGCCGGAGCCGGGCCGTGCCGGGACTCCCACCGGTCGACCTCTGAGAACAGTCTCACCAGACGAATGCCCCGTGCCCGGCGGACACCGCGCCGCGCACTCGACAGTGACGGAAACCCTGTGATCACCACTTCGGGCCTCACGAAGGTCTACCAGTCACGCGGCCGGGAGGTCACCGCCCTGGACGGCGTGGACCTGCACGTCCGCGAGGGCGAGGTCTACGGCGTCATCGGACAGAGCGGCGCCGGCAAGTCCTCCCTCATCCGCTGCGTCAACCTCCTCGAACGCCCCACCTCGGGAACCGTGACGGTCGACGGCCAGGACCTCACGGCCCTCGCCGGACGCGGCCGCCGCGCCGGGAAGGAACTCCGCCGGGCGCGCAGCCGCATCGGCATGGTCTTCCAGCACTTCAACCTGCTGGACTCGCGCACCGTCCGCGACAACGTCGAGCTCCCCCTGGAGATCCTCGGCATCTCCGGGCAGGCACGCACCCGCAAGGCGCTCGAACTCCTCGACCTCGTCGGCCTCGCCGACAAGGCGAAGTCCTACCCCGGCCAGCTGTCCGGAGGTCAGAAGCAGCGCGTCGGCATCGCCCGCGCCCTCGCGGGTGATCCGAAGGTGCTCCTCTCCGACGAGGCGACCTCCGCGCTGGACCCCGAGACCACCCGCTCCATCCTGCAGCTGCTGCGCGACCTCAACCAGGAGCTCGGCCTCACCGTCCTGCTCATCACGCACGAGATGGACGTCGTCAAGACCGTCTGCGACTCCGCCGCGCTGATGAAGAAGGGCCGTGTCGTCGAATCGGGCACCGTCGGCGCCCTGCTGGCCACCCCCGGCTCCGAGCTGGCCCACGAGCTGTTCCCGGTCGGCGGCACCGCCTCCGGCCCCGGGGCCACCGTCGTCGACGTCACCTTCCACGGCGAGACCGCCGCCCGGCCGGTGATCTCGCAGCTCTCCCGCACGTACAACATCGACATCTCGATCCTCGGTGCCGCGATGGACACCGTCGGCGGCAAGCAGATCGGCCGCATGCGCATCGAGCTCCCCGGCGGCTTCGAGGAGAACGTCGTGCCGATCGGCTTCCTGCGCGAGCAGGGTCTCCAGGCCGAGATCGTGGACGGCGCCCCCGCCGCCACCGAGATCCCCTCCCAGACCCCCGCCGCGATCACCAAGGAGGTGGCGAAGTGACCTGGTCCGAAATGCAGCCACTGCTCTCGCAGGGAACCATCGACACCCTCTACATGGTGCTCTGGTCCACGCTCGTCACCGTCGTCGGCGGGCTTCCGCTCGGCATCCTGCTCGTCCTCACCGACAAGGGCGGACTGCTGCAGAACACCGTGGTGAACAAGGTCATCGGCGTGATCGTGAACATCGGCCGCTCCCTGCCCTTCATCATCCTGCTGATCGCGCTGATCCCCTTCACCACCTGGGTCGTCGGCACCTTCATCGGCCCGTCCGCGATGATCGTGCCGCTCGCCATCGGCGCCATCCCGTTCTTCGCGCGGCTCGTGGAGACCGCGGTGCGCGAGGTCGACCACGGGCTCGTCGAGGCAGTCCAGTCGATGGGCGGCTCCATCCCCACGATCGTCCGCAAGGTCCTGCTGCCGCAGGCGCTGCCCTCGCTCGTCTCCGGTGTCACCACCACCGTCATCGTGCTCATCGGCTACTCCGCCATGGCCGGCGCGGTCGGCGGTGAAGGGCTCGGCTCCAAGGCCGTCACCTACGGATTCCAGCGCTTCGACAACCAGTTCATGCTCATCACCGTCGTGCTGCTCATCGTCATCGTGACCGTGGTCCAGCTGATCGGTGACGGGGCCGTGCGCCTGCTGGCCCGCCGGGGCCGCACCACCTCCTGACCTTCCCTCCCCATGAAGCCCGAACTCCTTGTCCGGGCGCACCACCTTCACCACCGGAAAGAGGCACTCTTCGTGCGTAAGAACATCAAGATCACCGCTGCCGCCGCAGCCACCGCCGCCCTCGCCTTCGGGCTCAGCGCCTGCGGTACGGACTCCGACCCGGCCTCCAAGGGCGAGACCGGCGCCAAGGCGGACACCTCCAAGGCGCTCGTCGTCGCCGCGTCCCCGACGCCGCACGCCGACATCCTGAACTTCGTCAAGAAGAACCTGGCGGACAAGGCCGGCCTCAAGCTCGAGGTCAAGGAGTTCACGGACTACGTCCTGCCGAACACCGCCACCGAGAACGGCCAGGTCGACGCCAACTTCTTCCAGCACAAGCCCTACCTGGACGACTTCAACAAGAAGAACAAGACCCACATCGTCCCGGTGGTCGACGTCCACCTCGAGCCCCTCGGTCTCTACTCCAAGAAGATCAAGGACGTCAAGGACATCAAGGCCGGCCAGACGATCGCCGTCCCGAACGACACCACCAACGAGGGCCGTGCGCTCCAGCTGCTCGCCGAGAACGGGCTGATCACCGTCAAGGACGGCGTCGGCACCAACGCCAAGCTCAGCGACATCACGGACAAGAAGGGCCTGGAGTTCAAGGAGATCGAGGCCGCGACCGTGCCCCGCGCCCTGGACGACGTGGACGCCGCCGTCATCAACGGCAACTACGCCATCGAGGCCGACCTGAAGCCCGGCCAGGACTCCCTGGTGCTGGAGAAGGCCGACGGCAACCCGTACGCCAACTTCCTCGCCGTCAAGGACGGCAACGAGGACGACCCCCGGGTCCAGAAGCTGGCGAAGCTCCTGAACTCCGACGAGGTCAAGAAGTTCATCGAGGACACCTACAAGGGCTCGATCATCCCGGCCTTCGGTGAGCCCGCCAAGTCCTGACCCCCGGGCACCACTTGCCGCACGAGCCCCGCTCACCCGCATCCGGGTGTGCGGGGCTCCGCCGTGCGGACCCGGTCATGCGCGTCCACCGTCCGATGCTGCATGCTGGTGGCTTTACACGGTCTTCGGCATGGAGCTGCGCATGACTACCACCTTCCCGTCCATCTCCATCAGCACGGACAGGTTGGTGCTGCGCCCCTTCGACATGGCGGACGTCCCCGCCTACATCGAGATGATGAACGACGAGCTGGTCACCGCCTGGACCGACGCACCGCACCCCTACACCCAGGTCGACGCCGAACGGTGGGTCCGCAGGATCGCGCCCGCCGAGCGCTCCCAGGGCAACGGCATCGTCTTCGCCGTCACCGAGTTCCTCACCCAGCGCCTCGTCGGTTCGGTACGGCTGCTCAACACCGACCGGCGTACCCTGGCCACCGAGGTCCGCTACATCACCGCTCCCTGGGCGCGGGGCGAGGGATACGCGACCGAGTCCGTGCTGGCCCTCGCCGAGTGGCTCTTCCGTGACCAGGGCTTCGAGCGGATCGAGCTGCGCACCCCCGCCGGAAACACCGCCTCCCAGCAGGTCGCCCAGAAACTGGGCTGCATCAGCGAGGGCGTCCTGCGCAACGCCCGGATAGCCAGGACCGCCACCGAGGACGGCGGATGGACCGACATCAGGACCGACCTCATCGTGTGGGGGCTCCTGCCCGAGGACCTGGAGGGCGTCGCCGAGCAGCTGGCCGAAGCGGGCGGCTACGGCGCCTACAACGACTGGAACTGAACCCGCTCCCGCGCATCGGGAGCCACCGGCAGGCCGTTGGTACGGACCGGATACGCTCACCCTTGCTCCGCCCATCCCGCGCGGAGCCCCGCCTGCTCACCCCCTGGAGACTGACGACGATGGCCGACCGGGTCACGGTGATCGGCTGGGACGGCTCCCCACTGCCCGGAGCCGCGACAGCGGCGCTCTCGGCCGCCACGCTCGTCGCCGGTGCCGGCCACCACCTCGAGCTCCCCGAAGTACCCGAGCGCGCGGAACGCATCCGCCTCGGCAGCGTCGACCTGGCCGCCCGCAGGATCGCCGGCCACCGTGGCAGCGCCGTGGTCCTGGCCGACGGCGACCCCGGCTTCTTCGGCGTCGTACGCACTCTGCGCAAGCCGGAACACGGACTCGAGGTCGAGGTCGTTCCCGCCGTGTCGTCCGTCGCCACCGCCTTCGCCCGCGCCGGAATGCCCTGGGACGACGCGCAGATCGTCGTCGCGCACCCCCGCACCCTGCGCCGCGCGGTCAACGTCATCCGCGCCCACCACAAGGTGGCCGTACTGACGTCCCCCGGCGCGGGCCCCGTCGAACTCGCCCTGCTGCTCGACGGTGTCCACCGCACCTTCGTGATCTGCGAGGAGCTCGGCACCGTACGTGAGCGGGTCACCGTCCTCACCTCGGACAAGACGGCGGACCACACCTGGCGCGACCCCAACGTCGTCATCGTGGTCGGCGGCGGTCCCGAGACCTCCGCCACCGGCGTCTGGATCGCCGGCCGCCGCCCCGCGAACCCCGAGGACGTCCGGGGCTGGGCCCTGCCGGCCCCGGCCTACGGTGGCACGGGGGAGGGCGGCGAGGGGGAGTCGCCCGGACTGCGCGCGGCCCAGTTGGCCCGCCTCGGGCCCCGCACCGGCGACCTCGTCTGGGACATCGGATGCGGCGGCGGCGCCCTCGCCGTGGAGGCGGCCCGCTTCGGCGCGGCCGTGCTCGCCGTGGACAACGACCCCGACGCCTGCGCGCGCACGACGGCCGCCGCCCGTGCCTTCCAGGTGAGCGTCCAGGTCGTCAGGGGCACGGCGCCGCACGTCCTCGAACGCCTGCCCGAGCCCGATGTCGTTCGGATCGGCGGGGGCGGGGTCCGCGTGGTCACGGCGGTCGCGGACCGGCGGCCGGAACGCATCGTCACCCATGCCTCGAACCGGGACGAGGCAGAGGCGCTGGGTGCTGCCCTCGCGGAGAACGGGTACACCGTCGAGTGCGCCCTGCTCCAGTCCGTCGAGCTGGACACCTCCGCCTGGGCGGAGCGCGAACGCTCCGTCGTCTTCCTGCTCTCCGCCGTGCGTTCCGACCTCGCCCCCTGAAGCGTCCGCGGGGGAGTGCGAGGTAGGCTGACCGATTGTTGTACCGCGCCCGGCTGTTCGACGGTTCGTTCGTCAATGTCCGGAATAGTGGACCGTTTTGGTCCACATGTGGTACAGCGAAACCGGGGGACGCGCAACGTGGCGCAGTCCACAGCGAGCCGAGGCAGAACTGTCTGTCGCGGTGGCGAACGGCCGCGAGAATGTATACCTCCGCGCGCGTTTCGTGCCGCGCGGGGAGCCCGCTCGTTCTTGTTGACGAGCACCGGCGTGCCGTGGTTCGGGCATCCCGGGCGAAGGGCGAAGGAGCACTGACGATGGGCGAGGGGTACGCATGACTGACACCGGCCAGATCCCGGGCGAGGGACTGCCGGAGAACGCAGGCATGGTGGAGCAGCCGGGCGTCCCCGCCCCGGACGCCTACACCTACCTCGAACCCTCCGAGCACACGTCCGAGGACGACGACCTCCTGTTGATGCCCGCCTCCCAGGGGGCGTGGAGCGACGCCCCGGCCGTACCGGCCGGCCCGCACGAGCAGTTCACCGCGCAGGGCCACCCCGTGAACGGCACGCTCGGATCCGGCGTCACCGATGTCAACGGTGTGCGCATCCCCGCCCACACGCCCGTACAGGTCCCGGTCGCCGCCGCGCACGCCCGGCGCCCGCTGCACCGCGGTCCCGCGTCCACCGTGGGGCCCTCCTACGGGGGGCCGCAGACCGGTGGAGTGGTCCGCTCGCTCGCGGACCGGGGGCCGGCAGGCCCGCAGAGCCCGATGCCCGCGCGGCACGCCGGACCGCCGACGACCGCTCCTGAGCACGTCGACGTCCCGGCCGACGACGCGTCCGCGCTTCCCGGTCCGCAGCTGGGCGAGATCCCGCCGCAGGGCGTACCCGCCTGGGGCCCGCCCGAGCCGGTGGCGACCCCGGAGCCGGCCGCCGTTCCCGAAGCGGTGGCAACCCCTGAGGCGGTGGCAGCCCCCGAACCGGCCGCCCAGCCCGAGGCGGTGGCAACCTCCGAGCCGGTCGAGACGCCGGAGGCGGCCGATGCCGCCGAGGCCGTGGTGGAGCCCGCAGCGGTGGTGGAGGCCGAGGCGCCCGTCGCGCCCGAGGAGCACGCGGCGCCTGCCGAGCAGGTCGCGCCCGCAGGACTTGTGGCACCTGACGAACCTGTGGCACCTGCCGAACCGGCCGTGCCCGTCGCCTCCGCAGAAACGGTCGCCCCGGAGCCGGAGCCGGTGGCGGTCGTGGTTCCGGAGACTCCGGTCGAGCCCGCGCCGGAGGCCGTGGCCGAAACCCCGGTGGCCGACGTGCCGGTGGCCGAAGCCCCGGCGACCGACGTACCGGTCGGTGTTCCCGCAGACGCCCCGGCCGAAGAGGCCGCCGAGCCGGCCGTCCCGGCCGAGCCCACGGCAGAGTTCGAGCCCGTCGAGGACTCCGTGGCCGAGCCCGTCGCGCCCGCTCCCGTGGCCGAGCCCGAGCAGGCAGCCGAGCTCCCGCAGCAGCCCGCACCCGCCGAGCCCGAGCAAGTACCGGCCGCACCCGAGGCCCCGCAAGCACCCGAGGCCCCGGAGCCGGTCACCCTGCAGCAGCCCGGGATCCAGCCCGATGCAGCGCCCGAGCCCGAGGCGGCAGCGCCTGCGCCCGAGCCCGCTCCCGACCCCGTAGCGGAGCCCGCACCGGCCGTCGAGCCCGTCGCGGAGGTCGCACCCGCTCCCGACCCCGTAGCGGAGCCCGCACCGGCCGTCGAGCCCGTCGTGGAGACCGCACCGGCTCCCGACCTCGTCGCCGCACCGCCGGCCGGTCCCCAGACCCTCGGCGATCCGGAGTCCGACGGCGGCCCCGAGATCATCGAGACTCCGGAGACCGAGACCTTCGAGGCGGAGGCGCCGGAGCCGGTGATCCCGGAAGCCCTTGCTCCGGAGGCCCAGGCCCCCGCGGCCGAGGCACAGCCCACCGAGGCCCCGGCCGCGCAGGCCCCGGCCACGGAGGTCTCTCCGACCGAGGTCCAGGAACCCGCCGGGGAGGCTCCCGAGGAGGCGCCGCTCGCGGCGGCCACGCAAGACCACCGGCCCGACGAGGCGGCGGCCGAGACCGCGCCCGAAGCGGAAGCGGCCCCCCCCGTCCCTCCCCGCCCCCGGCTACGACGACGCCGAGCGCGAAGCCGTCCTGCGGGTGATGCGCGAACGCCGCGACATCCGCAACGGCTTCCGCAGCGACCCCATCCCCCACGAGGTCCTCCTCCGCGTCCTGGAAGCGGCCCACACCGCGCCGAGCGTCGGACACTCGCAGCCCTGGGACTTCGTCGTCATCCGCTCCGCGGAGACGCGCCGCTCCATGCACGAACTGGCCCAGCGCCAGCGGGAGGCGTACGCCAAGTCGCTGCCCAAGGCCCGGGCCAAGCAGTTCAAGGAACTGAAGATCGAGGCCATCCTCGACACGCCGGTGAACATCGTCGTCACCGCCGATCCCACCCGCGGAGGCCGTCACACCCTCGGCCGGCACACCCAGCCGCAGATGGCTCCGTACTCCTCGGCGCTCGCCGTGGAGAACCTGTGGCTCGCCGCCCGCGCCGAGGGCCTCGGCGTCGGCTGGGTCAGCTTCTTCGACGAGCGGGAGATGGTCCGTGCGCTCGGCCTGCCCGAGCACCTCGAAGTCGTCGCCTACCTCTGCGTCGGATACGTCGACGAATTCCCCGAGGAACCCGAGCTGATGCAGGCGGGCTGGTCCAAGCGCCGCCCGCTGTCCTGGGTCGTCCACGAGGAGACGTACGGCCGGCGCGCGCTGCCCGGCGAGGAGCCGCACAACCTCCTCCAGGAGACCATCGCAGGCATCCGTCCCCTTGACGCCAAGGCGCTCGGCGAGGCGTGGGAACGCCAGAAGCGGATGACGAAGCCCGCCGGAGCGCTCGGCATGCTGGAGATCATCTCCGCCCAGCTGTCCGGGCTCTCTCGGCTCTGCCCGCCGCCCGTCCCGGAGCCCGCCGCCGTCGCGATCTTCGCCGGTGACCACGGGGTCCACGCCCAGGGCGTCACGGCGTGGCCGCAGGAGGTCACCGCCCAGATGGTCGCCAACTTCCTCGGTGGCGGCGCCGTCTGCAACGCCTTCGCCGCCCAGGTCGGCGCCGAGGTCTGCGTCGTCGATGTCGGTGTGGCCGCCGAACTCCCCGCGACGCCCGGCCTGCTGCCCAGGAAGGTCCGCCCCGGAACGGCCGACTTCACCACCGGTCCCGCGCTCACCCGCGAGGAGGTACTCGCGGCGATCGAGGTGGGCATCGAGACCGCCCGCGACCTGGTGGCGGCCGGCAACAAGGGCCTGCTCACCGGTGAGATGGGCATCGCCAACACCACCGCGTCCGCCGCGCTGATCTGTGTCTACACCGGCATGGACCCTGCGGAGGTCACCGGCCGCGGCACCGGGATCAACGACGAGATGCACGCCCGCAAGGTCGATGTCGTCCGCCGCGCCCTGGAGTTGCACCAGCCCGACCCGAACGACCCGATCGGAGTGCTGGCCGCGGTCGGCGGTCTGGAGCACGCCGCCATGGCGGGCTTCCTGCTGGGCGGTGCCTCTCTCCGCACGCCGGTCATCCTGGACGGCGTGAGCGCCGGTGCGGCCGCGCTGGTCGCCCGGGCGATCGCCCCCGAGGCGCTCGCCGCGTGCATCGCGGGCCACCGCAGCGCGGAACCAGGCCATGTCGCGGCCCTGAACAAGCTGGGCCTGCGCCCGCTGGTCGACCTGGACCTCCGCCTCGGCGAGGGCACAGGCGCGCTCCTCGCGCTCCCCATCGTGCAGAGCGCGGCCCGCGCGATGCACGACGTGGCCACCTTCGACTCCGCGGGTGTCACGGAGAAGTAGCCGACACCGTGCCCGGACGCGCCCGACCGGCCCGTCCGGGCACCGTTCCGGCCCGGCGGTGACGAACCCGTGCAGCGGGGTCGTCACCGCGGACCTTCCCGGGCCGGCCACGGCGAGGACACGGCGCCGGCCGGCGACCGCAGTCCGTCTCCAGGTCGCTCTGCCCCGGACGCCGGGGAGAGCCCGCTCCCGGCGGCGCCGAGCCCGGCCACGAGCCTGCCGCACCGCCCCGGCCACCGCGCCCACCACCCCGTATCGTGTTCCCACGCGTCACCGCCTCACCCAGCCCGCGTCACCGCCGCTCCACCGCCGCAGCGGCCCGCAGCACACCGCACCCTGCACGAGGAGCCCGCACGACCATGGCCGAGTACGACGATCACCCTGCCTACCCCGTCGGACTGCGCCTGAACGGGCGCCGCGTCGTCGTCGTCGGCGGCGGTCAGGTCGCGCAGCGCCGGCTGCCCGCCCTCATCGCGGCCGGGGCCGACATCACCCTGATCTCCCCGTCGGCGACCGCGTCCGTCGAGGCGATGGCCGACACCGGTGAGATCCGGTGGGAGCGCCGCAGGTATCAGGACGGCGACCTCACGGACACCTGGTACGCCCTTGTCGCGTCGTCCGACGCGGCGGCCAACGACGCCGCGTCCGCCGAGGCGGAGCGCACCCGCACCTGGTGCGTCCGCAGCGACGACGCGGAGGCGGCGACCGCCTGGACCCCGGCCACCGGCCGCAGCGAGGGCATCACGGTCGCCGTCCTCTCCACCACCTCGCAGGGCCGTGACCCCCGGCACTCCGCCGCGGTCCGCGACGCGATCGTGGAAGGCCTGCGCGACGGCACCCTCGCCGCCCCGCACCACCGCACCCGGGCGCCCGGCGTCGCTCTCGTGGGCGGCGGCCCCGGCGACCCCGACCTGATCACGGTCCGGGGCCGGCGTCTGCTCGCCGAGGCCGACGTCGTCATCGCCGACCGGCTGGGCCCCCGCGACCTGCTCGACGAACTCCCGCCGCACGTCGAGGTGATCGACGCGGCGAAGATCCCGTACGGGCGGTTCATGGCGCAGGAGGCCATCAACCAGGCGCTGATCGACCACGCCAAGGCGGGCAAGGCGGTGGTCCGTCTCAAGGGCGGCGACCCGTTCGTCTTCGGCCGTGGCATGGAGGAGGCGCAGGCCCTGGCCGCAGAGGGCATCGCCTGCACCGTCGTCCCCGGGATCTCCAGCTCAATCTCCGTTCCCGGAGCAGCCGGGATCCCGGTCACCCACCGGGGCGTCGCCCATGAGTTCACCGTGGTCAGCGGGCACGTGGCGCCCGAGGACCCGCGCTCACTGGTCGACTGGCAAGCCCTCGCGCAGCTGCGCGGCACCCTGGTCCTCCTGATGGCCGTCGACAAGATCGGCGCCATCTCCCGTGCCCTCATCGCCCACGGGAAGTCTCCCGCGACACCGGTGGCACTGGTCCAGGAGGGCACCACCTCGGCCCAGCGCAGGGTCGACGCGACCCTCGCCGACGTAGGCGAGAAGGTCGTCGCGGAGGAGGTCAGGCCGCCGGCCGTCATCGTCATCGGTGACGTCGTCGCCGTCGGCCCCGACCCGGCCGGGCCGCTCGAGGACTGATCCGCCGTCGTACACCGTCCCCGCCGTCGTACACCGACCTCGCCCTCGTACACCGTCCCCACCGACAAGGCAGTAGCACCCCGTGGCTGAACTCATCACCGTCGACGACCCGGACGACCCCCGCCTGGGCGACTACACCGGCCTGACCGACGTCGAGCTCCGGCGACGGCGGGAACCCGCCGAGGGTCTCTTCATCGCCGAGGGCGAGAAGGTGATCCGGCGTGCCGCCAACGCCGGGTACGAGATGCGGTCCATGCTGCTCTCCGCCAAGTGGACCGACGTCATGCGCGATGTGATCGAGGCGGCCACCGCACCGGTCTACGCGGTCACTCCGGCCCTCGCCGAGCGTGTCACCGGCTATCACGTGCACCGCGGGGCCCTGGCCTCCATGCAGCGCAAGCCTCTCCCCGGCGTCGGCGCGCTGCTGTCCCCGGTGCCGGGGAACGTACGGCGGGTCGCGGTGTTCGAGGACATCGTCGACCACGCCAATCTCGGAGCGGCCTTCCGCAACGCGGCCGCACTCGGTGTCGACGCGGTCCTCCTCACCCCGCGCTGCGCCGACCCGCTCTACCGGCGGGCGGTGAAGGTCTCCATGGGGTCCGTCTTCCATGTGCCGTGGACGCGCCTGGCGTCCTGGCCGGATGACCTCACCCTGCTGAGGGAGGCCGGCTTCACCACTGCCGCGCTGTGCCTCAGCGACAGGTCGATCACCCTGGACGAACTCGTCGCACAGCGGAACGAGAAGCTGGCGCTCGTCTTCGGCACCGAGGGCGACGGCCTCACCCCCCAGGCGCTCGCCGCGACCGACGCCCATGTGCGGATCCCGATGGACGCCGGGGTCGACTCGCTCAACGTCGCCGCCGCCTCAGCCGTCGCCTTCTACGCGACCCGGGCCGACCCCGCCTGAGGTACGCGCTCCACCGTCGGAGCCCACGCCGGCGCGTGAAGCCGTGTCCGGCCCACGTGCGCTCGGCGGCCCCTCCCGGGTAGTGCCTCGGCCTGTTCGCGTTCCAGTGCGAGGGGCCTGCCCCGGCCCTGGCCGCACCTGGTGCGACGCGGTACCCCGCAGGGCCCGGGAGGGCGACGGGAAGCCTCAGGGGCTGTCCGCCTCCACCGGGTCGACAGCCACTCCGTGGTACGTGTGCGAGGGGGTGCCGCCCAGCCCGCGTGCGGGGCCCTGGCAGCCCTGCGCGGCCGCGATCCCCAGCGCGACCAGCAGCGTCACCACGACGAAGACGACGAGCCTCTGACGCAGCAGCCGCGGATTGGCCGGCCGCCGCTTGCCGGTCTTTCCCGCCGACGTCGTCCGGACGCCCGGCCGGGAGGCCTGCCTGCCGTTCGTCCCCTTCGGTCCCTGGGGGTGCTGACCGGAGCGCGACCCGCCGCGCGGGGCCCGCGACTGCGAGCCACCGGTACGAGGGGCGGCCGGGCGGGACGACTGCGTCGAGCGCCGCCCCGGAGCCCGCGACGTCTGCGCGTGCCCTCCGGCCGTACGCCGGGTCGACTGTTCGGTGTACGGGCCTTCCAGCCGGCCGGTCGGCCGGTCCAGCTCCTGCTCGCTCCGCTGCGCGGGCGGCCGCCGCTCATGCAGCCCCTGTGCCTCGCGCGCGGCGATCTCCTTCAGCCGCATGGAGAGCTGCAGCGTGCTCGGCCGTTCGTCCGGGTCCTTCGCCAGACACGCCCGTACGAGTGGCGCGAGCGCGTCGTGCACGTCGAACAGATGGGGTTCCTCATGGACCACGCGGTAGAGCATCACCTCGGAACTGCCGTGTCCGAAGGGTGAATCGGCCGTCGCCGCATAGGCCAGGGTGGCACCCAGCGAGAAGACGTCCGTGGCGGGCGTCACCGCCGCGCCGCGTACCTGCTCGGGCGCCAGGAAACCGGGTGAGCCGACTGCCGTCCCGACATGGGTGAGGGTGCTGGCCCCCGTCGCCCAGGCGATACCGAAGTCGATGATCCGGGGGCCCTTGGGGGAGAGGAGGATGTTCGACGGCTTCAGATCGCGGTGGACGACCCCGGCCTCGTGCACCGCCACCAGACCCTCCGACAGCGCGGCCCCGATCGAGGCCACCTCGGCGGCCGGGAGAGGTCCCTCCTCGGCCACCTTGTCGTGGAGGGAGGGGCCGGGCACGTACTGCGTGGCGAACCACGGCCGGTCGGCCTCCAGATCGGCGGCCACCAGGCGGGCCGTGCAGCCGCCGCGAATCCGCCGGGCGGCCGACACCTCGCGCGCGAAGCGTGAGCGGAACTCCTGATCCTCCGCCAGGTCCGGCCGGATCACCTTGAGCGCCACCCGCTGGCCCCTGCGGTCGGAGCCCAGGTAGACGACGCCCATGCCGCCCGCGCCGAGCCGCCGGTGCAGCCTGAACGATCCGACGACACGCGGGTCCTCGCGCCGGAGCCGCATCATCGCCATCGTCTGCCCATCCCCGCTGCCGGTCCGCCTGACGAGGCACAGCTTACGTACCCGTGGCGCGGCGCGCTCAGAGGCCGCGCCCTCGCCGGCCCACCGATTGTCAGTGCCCGGCGGGAGGATTGAGGAGTGGTCAGGGAACCGGCGATCCAGGTTCCGTGGCCCGTGCGAGATCTCAAAGGACCGTCGCAGAAGGGGGATTGGATCAATGAAGGGTGATCGTGTGGAAATAGTCGTGGACGCGGGTGACACGACCAGGACGCACGAAGTGGTGGCCTCCAGGGCAGGCCGCCGGGTGGAGACAGCGGGCCGCCGGGGTGTGGTGGAAGTGAGTGAAGTCACCTCCCCTCGAACACCGCCTCCCGGTGACCAGGGAGATCTACGCCCACCCCTAGGTGCTGAGTGCCGTAACCACCACGGCTTCTCCACCCAGGGGAGTACACCGGAGGGGCCCGGCTCATCCTCCGGGAGGCCTGCCATTCGGTACGCGGGCATGACGCCGGGTGGCAGGCCTCTCCCTAGTCTTGGAATCAAGCGGCGGGCGTGGAACTCGTCCCCCGAGGCCAGACGCCCGCCGCTCCGGAACAGGTCAGGAGAGGAACCATGGCGGACACGGCCGCGCGGACCATCATCCGCGCGCAAGGACGCAGGGCGTACGCCTCGTTCGGCGCACGCCCGTCCGGCACGCGCCACCCACTGGTGGCGACAGCCATGGTTCTTCCTCTGGCGGCCCTGCTGGTCGTCGTGTTCGGCGGCTGGGACGCAGTGGTCACACAGGCGTCGTCCGTGGGCGTGATGCTGGGGCGCTGAGCGGCGCCCCGGGTCCGGAAGAGCGGTCCGGACCGGGACATCCGGCCAACAGCCCCGTGGGGACGGGGGTGCGGCGGACGGCAGCGTTTGTCCGGCCAGCTGGGGAGCTGGCCGGACATCGCGCTGTCCGGACCCTTTCCGGAACGGCCGCGTACGATCACTGCCGTGGCCTGCCGCCCGGCCGGCCGATCACCCCGCGGGAGCGGAGCCGATGACCACCACCCCTGTCGTACGCGCACTGGGCGGTCTCGCGCACGACAGCGCGCACCCCGGAACGGCGGCGTGCTCCTGCCCCCCGCCCCAGGTGCTCGCCGACCGGCCCGACGGCACCGTGGTCCGCAGCGGCCCGGTCGTCGCCAAGGCCCACGCCGCCGACTCCGACACCCCCGCCCTCCTGGCCCGGCTGTCCCTGGCCGCCTCGCCCGCGCTCGCCGGAATCCTGCTCCCGCCGCTCCCCGCCCCGGACGGCCCGCCCGGCAGCGCCGGGGGCCGCACCGTGAGCCTCTGGCCGTACGGCCGTCCCGTCGACCCGTCGGAGCCGGACGCCGCACCCTGGGAGGAAGCAGCCGTCCTCCTGGCCCGCCTGCACCGCACCACGCCGCCCCGTCCGCTCCCGCCGATGCGTGGACCGGTCAAGGCCGCCCGGGCCGTGGCGCGGATGTGCCGGGCCGGAGCCGACGGCACGGCCGCGGCGCCGGTACTGGCCGCCTGGCGGGGGCTGCCCGGCTGGGCCCGCGCCGAGGATCCGATGCCCGCACACCGGGACGGCTACCTCTGCCACGGCGATCTGCACCTCGGCCAGCTCGTCCGGCACCCCGCCCCCCGGGGCCCCTGGCTGCTGATCGACGTCGACGACGCGGGCCTCGGCGATCCCGCCTGGGACCTGGCACGGCCCGCCGCCTGGTACGCGGCCGGGCTGCTGTCGCCCGGTGTCTGGCTCCGCTTCCTCGGGGCCTACCGGGCCGCCGACGGCCCGGCCGTGCGCGCCGAAGGGGATCCGTGGCCCGAGCTCGACGTGGCGGCGCGGGCGCTCACGGTGCAGACGGCCGCGCTCGCCCTGGCCAAGTCCGTCGCGGAGGAGCGGAGTCCGGATGAGGTGGAACAGTTGATGATCGATGCATGTGTCCGAATTGCCTCCCTCCCGCCCGAGTTGGTGTCCGAACCCGCGTCGTAGGGTGAAGCGACCGCCGCCGGGCATGCATCCGGCGACGTCTCACGACTGAGGAGCCGATTCGATGATCCAGTGCCCCAAGTGCCATGCCCAGATGCACACCTACAACCGCAACGGCGTCCAGATCGAGCAGTGCAGCGGCTGCCGCGGGATATTCCTCGACTACGGCGAGCTGGAGTCCCTGACCCGCCTGGAGTCGCAGTGGGCGCAGCAGGCCCCGCCCGCGCCGCCCGCCCCGCAGGCGTACCCCGCCGCGCAGGCCCCCGCCTGGGGGGCGCCGCCGCACCAGGGCGGTCACTACGGCGGCCACCACCGCCAGAAGAGCTTCGGCCGGATGCTGTTCAGCTCCTGATCCCGCCTCCTGAACGGGTGTTGCCGCAGGGCGGGTCCGGGCGCGTCGCCCGGGCCCGCATTGCATACGGTCGACGGAGTTCCCTTCATGATCTAGTCATCGCCGTGGCTGGTGCCTAGAGTGCGGCTGCATGAACTTCCTCGACAGGTCCCGAACTGTCGCGCCCCCGGGGTGGAGCCGCTGGCTCGTGCCGCCCGCCGCGCTCGCCGTGCACCTTTCCATCGGACAGGCCTACGCCTGGAGCGTGTTCAAGCCTCCGCTCGAATCCGCTCTCGACCTCTCGGGTACCGCCAGTGCTCTGCCGTTCCAGCTGGGCATCGTCATGCTCGGCCTCTCCGCCGCGTTCGGCGGAACCCTCGTCGAACGCAACGGCCCCCGCTGGGCCATGTTCGTCTCGCTGGTCTGTTTCTCCTCCGGCTTCCTCGTCGCCTCGCTCGGCGCCGCGACCGGCAAGTACTGGCTCGTCGTCCTCGGCTACGGCTTCATCGGCGGCATAGGCCTCGGCATCGGCTACATCTCGCCCGTCTCCACCCTCATCAAGTGGTTCCCCGACCGTCCCGGCATGGCGACCGGTATCGCCATCATGGGATTCGGCGGCGGCGCCCTCATCGCCTCGCCCTGGTCCACCGGGATGCTGGAGCGCTTCGGGACCGACCGCTCCGGTATCGCCACGGCCTTCCTCGTCCACGGGATCGTCTACGCGGCGTTCATGGCGCTCGGCGTCCTCCTCGTGCGGGTGCCGCCGGACGGCTGGCTCCCCGACGGCTGGCAGCCGAAGCAGGAGACCCGCAGGCTCGTCACGAACGCCCAGGTCTCCGCCCGCAACGCCCTGCGCACACCGCAGTTCTGGTGCCTGTGGGTGGTGCTCTGCATGAACGTCACGGCGGGCATCGGCATCCTGGAGAAGGCCGTGCCGATGATCCAGGACTTCTTCGCGGACACCTCCACCCCGGTCTCGGTCTCCGCGGCGGCGGGCTTCGTCGCCCTGCTGTCCCTGGCCAACATGGGCGGCCGCCTCCTGTGGTCCTCCACCTCGGACCTGATCGGCCGCAAGAACATGTACCGGATCTACCTCGGTGTCGGCGCGCTCATGTACGTGGTCATCGCCCAGCTCGGCAACGACTCCAAGCCGCTCTTCATCTGCTGCGCGCTCGTGATCCTCTCCTTCTACGGCGGAGGCTTCGCGACCGCTCCCGCCTACCTGCGGGACCTCTTCGGCACGTACCAGGTGGGAGCCATCCACGGCCGGCTGCTGACCGCGTGGTCCACGGCCGGGGTGCTCGGCCCGCTCATCGTCAACCGGGTCGCGGACGCGGGGGAGCGTGCGGGACACAGCGGCCCCAGCCTCTACACGACCTCCCTCACGATCATGATCGGGCTGCTGGTCGTCGGCTTCGTGGCCAACGAATGCATTCGCCCGGTCCACGCGCGCTTCCACGAGGCACCGGAAAGGAGCCCCCGTGTCCACCAGCAGTCATAAGCCACTCATGGTGTTCGTCTGGCTCTGGGTCGCCGTGCCGTTCGCCTACGGACTGTACGAGCTCGCCCGTAAGGCCACCCAGCTCTTCACCGGCTGATCCGCACCCCGCACGACGAAACCCCCGGTCGTCTCGACGACCGGGGGTTTCGGATGGTGCGCGATACTGGGATTGAACCAGTGACCTCTTCCGTGTCAGGGAAGCGCTCTCCCGCTGAGCTAATCGCGCAGGGTGACCCTGCGTGTACTGCGTGCGCGATACTGGGATTGAACCAGTGACCTCTTCCGTGTCAGGGAAGCGCTCTCCCGCTGAGCTAATCGCGCGGGGGTCCTCGCGGACCGGTGGACGATACTGGGATTGAACCAGTGACCCCTTCCGTGTCAGGGAAGTGCTCTCCCGCTGAGCTAATCGTCCTTGGAGGTGGAGACGGGATTTGAACCCGTGTAGACGGCTTTGCAGGCCGTTGCCTCGCCTCTCGGCCACTCCACCAGGGATGAGGGTTCGGGAAGATCCCCCACCTTCTGCGAGCGGACGACCAGGTTCGAACTGGCGACCTCAACCTTGGCAAGGTTGCGCTCTACCAACTGAGCTACGTCCGCTTGTCTTTCCCGGTCCGCTTGCGCGTCCCGGCGACGTGTTGAACTCTAGCGGATTCCCGGGCCAGTACAAAAACGCGTTTGCGCAGCGTGCTGCGCCACCGCCACCCGCCGCAGGTCATCGCGTGCCGTCCTAGACTCGGTCACGTGCGCGACCTCACCCCCCTCGCCCGCTTCGGAGGCCTCGTCGCCTCCGGTCTGCGGGACGTCACCGGCGATCCGGCGGCTCTCGAATCAACCGGCTTCTGGGCTGTGTGTGCCGACTTCGAGGGCGGCCTCGTCTGTGCCCGCTTCGACGACGTGCGGCGCGAGGAGGTACCGCTCCCGGTGCCCGGCGCCTGGCGGGGGCCCGCCCCCGGGGACTGGACGTCCTCCCTCGACAAGGCCGCCTACACGGCGGGCGTCCGACGGATCCGTGAACACATAGCGGCCGGCGAGGTGTACCAGGCCAACCTCTGCCGGGTCCTGTCCGCCCCGCTGCCCGGCCCGAGGGCCGACGTGGACGCCCTCACCGCGCTGCTGGCCCGCGGCAACCCGGCCCCCTACGCGGGCACGATCCGGCTCCCGGCCCACGGTGTGGAGATCGCGACCGCCTCTCCCGAGCTCTTCCTCGCGCGCGACGGCAGGACCGTCGAGTCCGGACCGATCAAGGGAACCGGACGCACCGAGGACGATCTGCTGGAGAAGGACCACGCGGAGAACGTGATGATCGTGGATCTGGTCCGCAACGACGTGGGACGGGTCTGCGTGCCCGGCAGCGTGAGCGTTCCCGATCTCTGCGCGGTGGAGAAGCACCCCGGACTCGTCCACCTCGTGTCCACCGTGCGCGGGCGGCTGGCCGACGGCGCGGGATGGCCCGAACTGCTCAACGCCGCGTTCCCGCCCGGCTCCGTCACCGGCGCGCCCAAGTCCAGCGCGCTGGGGATCATCGAGGCGCTGGAGACGTCCCCGCGCGGCCCCTACTGCGGAGCGGTCGGCTGGGTGGACGCCGACCGGGGCACCGCGGAGCTGGCCGTCGGCATACGTACTTTCTGGATCGACCGCACCGGGCCCGCCCCCCTCCTCCGCTTCGGCACCGGAGCCGGCATCACCTGGGGTTCGGATCCGGAGCGCGAATGGGCGGAGACCGAGCTCAAGGCCGCGAGGCTGCTCGACGTGGCGTCGGGCGCCCACCAGGGGACGGCGTCGGGCGTACACCAGGAAACAGGAAGGACCGCGTCATGAGGATCTGGGTCAACGGAGCGCTGCGGGACGCCGACGACGCCCGCCTGTCCGTGCTCGACCACGGGCTGACCGTGGGGGACGGCATCTTCGAGACGGTCCGGGTGGCCGGGGGGCGGCCCTTCGCCCTCACCCGTCACCTGGAGCGGCTGACCCGCTCGGCCAGGGGGCTGGGCCTGACCGACCCCGATCACGACGCCGTGCGCCAGGCGGTGGCGGCCGTCGTCGAGGCCAACCCCGTGGAGCTCGGACGCCTGCGGATCACTTACACCGGAGGTCTCTCGCCACTCGGCTCCGACCGTGGTGACGAGGGCCCCAGCCTGGTCGTCGCCATGAGCGGGACGACCCGCCGGCCCGACAGCACCGCCGTCGTCACCGTCCCCTGGACACGGAACGAGCGGGGCGCGGTGACGGGCCTCAAGACCACCTCGTACGCGGAGAACGTCGTCGCCCTCGCGCGCGCCCACGAGCAGGGCGCCTCCGAGGCGCTCTTCCCCAACACGGTCGGACAGCTCTGCGAGGGCACCGGCTCCAACGTCTTCGTCGTCCTCGACGGCCGTGTCCACACCCCTCCGCTCGCCTCGGGATGCCTCGCCGGGATCACCCGCGCGCTGGCGGTGGAGTGGACGGGAGCCCAGGAGACCGACCTTCCGCTGGACGTGCTCGAGCGCGCCGACGAGATCTTCCTGACCTCCACGCTCCGCGACATCCAGGCCGTCCACCGGGTCGACGGGAGAGAACTGCCCGGCGCTCCCGGACCCGTGACGGCGAAGGCCATGCGGATCTTCGACGAGCGTGCGGCGGACGATCTCGACCCGTGAGACGCGGGCCTTGCGGGCCCGCACCGGATCGCCGGAATCGGTAAAGAGGGTGACGGCCGGCGGTACAGCGGATAGAACACCCTGATGACCACGACCATCCGGCCGGCCGAGCCGGTCCAGCAGGGCGCCGACGGCGCGCGGGCACGCACCTACGACGTGTGCGACAACGGGCGGCCCGTGGGGGCCGTCGGCATCTCCACCGACCCCGCGTTCGGCCCCTCGGCGGGGGTACTCCGGTCGCTCGGCATCGAGGAGGCGCACCGCAGGCGCGGGCGCGGGACCATCGCCGCCCTCGCCGCCGAGGAGGTGCTCCGCGGCTGGGGGTGCACCCAGGTCCGGCTGGTGGCCCCCGCGGACAACCGCGCTGCCCAGGCCCTGGCGGCCGTGCTCGGCTACACCGAACGCAGCCGGAACATGCTGAAGACCCTCCGGCGGACCGCCCCGGCGCTGCCAGCGGGAGTCACCGGACGTCCGATGACGGAGCGGGAATTCGCCGAGTGGGCCACCGTCAGCGTCGGGACGTACGCGCGGAGCTGGATGGAGCGCGGCGTGCCGGAGGAGCAGGCCCGGCGCAAGTCCGAGACCGACCACGCCACGAACCTGCCGGACGGGCTGGCCACCCCCGGGATGTACTTCCACGTGCTCGTCCACGACGGAGCCGTCGTCGGCCACGTCTGGGTGGCGCGACGCCATGAACCGGAGGGCGACGACCTCGGCTACGTCTTCGACGTCGAGGTGCGGGAGGAGCACCGGGGGCGCGGATACGGGCGGGCGCTGATGCACCTCGCCGAGGACATCACCCTCGACGCCGGCCTCGGACTGCTCGGCCTGCACGTCTTCGCCTCCAACACCCCGGCGCTCCGCCTCTACGAGTCGCTCGGTTACGAGGTGACGCAGTACAACCTGGCGAAGGCGTTGTAGCGGACCCGGCCGCGCACCGGTCAGCCCTGGCCGGCGAGCAGGCGGTCGGCGATCTCCTCGATGCGCCGGCGCAGCCCGTCCTGGCTCCTGCCGCCGTCCAGCCGCTCGTCCCCGATCACATACGTCGGGGTGCCGGTGACGCCGATCGCCTTTCCCTCGGCCTGGTCCGCGTCCACGATCAGCAGGTGCCTGCCGTCGATGAGTGCGGTGTCGAACTCCTCCGCGTCCAGGCCGAGTTCGGCCGCCACCTCGATCAGCAGGGGCTCACCCGAGCGGGCCAGGTCGGCGGTGCGGGCCAGCACGGCCTCGATGTACGGCCATCCCTTGCCCTGGACGACGGCCTCCTCGGCGGCCTGCGCCGCCGCGTACGCGTGCTTGTGCTTCTCCAGCGGGAAGTGCCGCAGCCGGATCTCCAGCCGGTCGCCGTAGCGGGCGCGCAGGGCGTGGAGGTCGGAGAGGGCCCGGTGGCAGTCGGGACACTCGAGCTCGCACCAGACGTCGAGGACGACCGGTGCTGCGGAGGGGGATTCGCTCATGCGGCCAGTCTTCCAGGCCGGACCCGCGCCTCCCAAACGGGACCTGGGGAGGAGCACGGCCCTGAGAAGTCCCTGATGTGGTCCCGCGCCGTGGCTCCCGCGGTGGTGGCCGGTGCAGGATGGAAGGGACAAGTCCCGATCGCTGGAGGTTCCGATGCTTGCCGAGACCATCTGTTCCGCGGTGTCGGCGGCCGGTCTCGGCATCGCCGCGATCACCGCCTACCGGAAACGGTTCCTGGCGGCGACCCGGATCTTCGCCTACTCGCTGGTGCCCGTCGCTCTGGTGATGACCGGTGTCGTCGAGTGGGTGTCCGGCATCGCCTTCAAACCGGGTGTCTGGATCGGCTTCGGCCTGCTGGCCGTGGCCTGGCTGCTCTTCATGACCACACGTGCCGTGGAGCGGCGCAGCGGTTCGAGCCGTAAGGAGCGCAGGGCCGCGAAGGCCGCCGGGCGGGACGCCGAGGTCGCGCCGGCCGCTCCGTCGCCCTCGCTGACCACCGGCGCCGGCGCGTCGGCCCCGCAGGCGCAGGGTCGGCCGAGGAGGAAGCCGGAGCAGGGTGCCGCACCGGGTGACGACTTCAGCGACATCGAGGCGATCCTGAAGAAGCACGGGATCTGACGGGACGGACCGTTCGGGCCGTGCCCGCTCACGGCCACCGGCGAGGCGTGCCGGGGCGATGTGCAGGGTGTGAATCGATTCATGCCGCAGCCCGGTGCCGAACGGTACGCCTGAGTCCGTCGTCTCGGTATATTCGTTCGGCGGCGCGTCGATCTTGACGCTCTCCCGCAGGTCCGGTTAGCGTCGCGAGCGGATTGAAACAATTCAATGCAGCGGCGTGCCGTCCGGGCGGCGACATGTCCGGACCACGTCGTGCGACCGTGGGCGGACCGATGACCCGGCGCCGGCCGCGCGGCGGCGACAAGTAGCAGTGGGGCAGGGCAAGTGGGGCGTGTGGCAGGGATCAAGGACGTGGCCCGGCAGGCCGGAGTCTCGGTGGGCACGGTCTCCAATGTGATCAACCGTCCCGAGGCGGTGCTACCCGACACCCGGGCCCGCGTGCTGGCGGCGATCGAGGACCTCGGATACGTACGCAGTGAGTCCGCCCGGCAGCTCAGGGCGGGGCGCAGCCGCATCATGGCGCTGCTCGTGCTGGACATGGGCAACCCGTTCTTCGTCGACGTCGCCCGGGGCGCCGAGCGTGCGGCCCGGGACGCCGGCCTCGGCGTGATGGTCTGCAACAGCGGCCAGAGCCAGGAGGAGGAGGCCGAATACCTCGGGCTCTTCGCCGAGCAGCGGGTCTGCGGGGTGCTGGTCACCCCGGCCGACGCCACCGGCGGCAACCTCGAGGCCTTCGCCCGCCACCGGATCCCGTACGTGCTGGTCGACCGGGTGGCCGCGTCCACCGACACCTGCGCCGTCTCCGTGGACGACGTACGGGGCGGCATGCTCGCCGTCGGGCACCTCGTGTCGGCCGGCCACCGCTCGGTCGCCTATGTGAGCGGGCCCGGCGACCTCCACCAGATCAGGGACCGCCGCGAGGGCGCCCTCGCCGCCCTCGCCGAGGCGGGGCTCGGCCTCGAGGCGCTCGTCGAGATCCCGTCCGACCGGCTGGACGTGGCGGCGGGCCGCGACGCCGGGGCCAGGCTGCTCGGCCTCGTCCCCCGGCCGACCGCGGTGTTCTGCGCCAACGACCTGCTGGCGCTCGGCGTCCTGCAGTCCCTGTACGCCGCGGGCGTGCGCGTGCCGCAGGACGTCGCCATCGTCGGCTACGACGACATCGAGTTCGCCGCTGCCGCGGCCGTGCCGCTCACCTCGGTCCGGCAGCCCGCCGTGGTCATGGGCAGGATGGCGGCGGAGCTCCTCCTGGAGGAGGCGGACGACGAGGACGGCAGCCACCGGCACCGGAGCGTGGTGCTCCAGCCGGAGCTGGTCGTACGCGCCTCCAGCGCCGCCCCGCGCTGACGCAGTCGGGGCGGACCGGGAGGTGCGTCCTGCCTGACGCGCCCGAGGGGGCGTACGGGACGAACGCGTGCGGGGACTTCGGACGGGGGAGCGAATCCGTACGACCCGGAGCGGGTGAACTACCCCTGCGAGGGGTTCTGTTGATCGCGGGCAGGGGCGACTCTGCGTCATGATCGCTACGAGATGGTGGACACATCCCGGGGCGACGCCCCCGCACCCCCTGCCGAGGAGCCGCGTGGCTGCCTCTTCGCGCTTTCCCAGCCGCCGCTGATGATCTTCCTGACGGTGGTCGGCGGCCTGCTGCTGATGGCCGCCCTGCACGATCTCTTCCTCCTGTGAGCGGCCGGCCCCCCGCGAGCGGCCGACGGGCGCGGACACCCGCCGTCCCGCGGGTCCGGCCCCCACCCGACGGTGGCCGGGGGTGCGGGGCGCGAGGCCGGTCAGCCTGCCGCTTCCCGGCGCCTGGCCCGGTACGCGGCGACGTGGAGCCGGTTGCCGCAGGTGCGGCTGGAACAGTAGCGACGGGACCGGTTGCGCGACAGGTCGACGAAGGCGTCCCGGCAGTCCGGGGCCTCGCAGCGCCGCAGCCGGTCCTGCTCCCCGGCGACGACGATGAAGGCCAGGGCCATTCCGCAGTCGGCGGCGAGGTGGTCCGCGATCGAGGCGTCAGGCGCGAAGTAGTGGATGTGCCAGTCGTAGCCGTCGTGGTCCGTGAGCTGCGGCGTGGTGCCGGCCGCGGCCACCAGGGCGTTGACCAGGTCGGCCGCGGTGCGGGCGTCGGGCGCCGCGAATATCTCCGCGAACCGGCTCCGGACGTCCAGTACGGCGCGCAGGTCCTTGTCGCCCAGAGCGCCGACGCCGCTGATGTGGTGGCGCTCCGCGAAGGCGTAGAGAGCGGTGAGCTCCGCGAGCCCGTCGCCCGTGTCCTCCTGGGGTGCGGTGTTCACCAGATCGACCACCACGTCGAGGGCGATCCGGGTGTCGTGAGGGATCAGCACGTTTCGCTCCCTGGCCTCCGGCGGACGGGCGTCCGCCGATGCCGGGTGACTCTACTGGCTCGACGGAGGCGCCCATGGCCCGGTGCGGGCTCGGCGGGGGAGGGGAGCCCCTTTCCTCGGCGGACCGAGCTGCCGGAGCCTGAGGGGCCTCCTGGTGGCCCTGGAGGCCCCTCAGGCGGGAGGCGAGGGGTGCAGGGGGCGGATGGTGCGGGTGTGGCAATGTCTCGCTGCGCCGGACTCCCGTAGCCCGCGCCGTACGCACCCCGGCGCCGCACCGCCGTGCGTACCCCGCCGCCCGCACTCCGGCGCCCCCCGCCGTACGCGCACCGGCGCCGCCGCCGCGGTGGGTTCCGCGGCGACGGCGCCGGTGTCTGCCCTATGGGGTTGTCCGCGTGACGCCGTCTCCCCGAGTCGGACGGCGTCCCGCAGCTCTCGGCCTGGCTCAGCTCTCGGCCAGGATGTGTGAGAGCTCCGTATCGAGGTCGAAGTGACGATGCTCGGTGCCGGGCGGTACCGCGGCGTCGGTCCTCTTCAGGAACGACTCCAGGGCCCTTGCCGGGGCTTCCAGCAGGGCTTCGCCCTCCGGGGAGCTCAGTGCGATGCAGACGACGCCTTGGCCGTGACTTCGAGATGGCCAGACGCGGACGTCTCCGGTGCCGGTGGGCCGGTGCAGCCCCTCGGCAAGGAGGTCACGGGCGAAAACCCATTCGACCGTCTCCTCCGCTCCGGTGTGGAAGGTGGCGTGCACGGCATAGGGATCGGCCGTGTCATACCGCAGGCCCGCGGGTACAGGCAGTGAGGACTCGCTCGACACAACGAGGCGCAGGTGCAGCTCGCAGCTGACCGTGGTGTTCATAAGCGCCAGGGCCTTTCGCTCAGTGTGCGCTCGGGGATTCGCACGTCGGCGAAATCGACATGCCACCTACGGTGGCGTTGTAAACCCCTCTGACCTATTTGTGATGCTTCAGGTCCCTCGTCCAGCGGTGTGTAACTTTGGGTCATGCGTCCATTCCGGTGACGATCGCCGTTCCGGTAGGTTGGGCTTCATGAACGCGGAGAGTGACGAGCGGAAAGAGGCCGCCGCGACGGTGGCCCCTGGGTCCGCTGCGGGGGACGAGAAGGCGGCGGAGCGTGAGCTGGGCTCGCGGGCGCCCGGGTTCATCAAGGGATCGAGGGTTCTCCACCTGAGCTGGCAGGTGGGGATCTTCGTCGTCGGCCTCGCCGTCGTCGGGGCGGGCATCGTGATGCTCCCGCTGCCCGGCCCGGGGTGGCTCGTGATCTTCGGCGGCATGGCGATCTGGGCGACCGAGTTCGTCTGGGCGCAGCTCGTCCTGCGCTGGACCCGGCGCAAGGTCACCGAGGCGGCGCAGCGTGCCCTCGACCCGAAGGTCAGGCGGCGCAACATCATCCTCACCGCGGTGGGGCTCGTGATCATCGCGGTGCTCGTCGGGATCTACGTCTGGAAGTTCGGCATCGTGATGCCCTGGAAGATCGACCAGTGACCCGCAGATGGTCCGGCGGCACCCCTGACATGGGGTAATGTTTGCGGTGCGCCGGGGCGATTAGCTCAGTGGGAGAGCGCTTCGTTCACACCGAAGAGGTCACTGGTTCGAACCCAGTATCGCCCACCCCGGTCCGAGGGCCCGGAAGCTTCCGAGAAGCTTCCGGGCCCTCGGCGTTTTCCGTGGTGCGCCCCGTCCGTGACCTCCGCCGACTGTTCGGCCCGTCGTCACGCCATCGAAATTTCGTCCTAACCGTTGACGCGCCCCCTGCTGCTCCTTACTTTTGCCCAGCAAGCGCTTTCTAAAACGATTCAATGCGAACGGTGGGGGCGAGCTATGTCTCGAAACAACGGCATGGACAGGCGACAGCTGCTGAAGCTGGCCGGCCTCTCGGCGGCCGGTCTCGGGCTGACCGCAGCCGGTTGCGGCTCGGGCAGCGGCGGCTCCGGTGGTCCGGTCACCATCCGGCACTCGTGGTGGGGTGCGGACGACCGCGCCAAGAAGGTCCAGCAGTGCGTCGGCCTCTTCGAGAAGAAGCACCCGAAGATCAAGGTGAAGACGGACTTCCAGCAGTACCCGGACTTCTGGAAGAAGTTCAACACGCAGGCGGCCGGCGGCAACCCTCCGGACGTCATCCAGAACGCCGTGACCTTCCTGCGCAAGTACGAGGCGAAGAACGTCCTCCTCGACCTCAGCCCCCAGGTGGAGAAGGGCAACCTCGACCTCGGCGGCTTCCGCGCCGGGCTGGAGAAGTTCGCCGAGATCGACGGCAAGCTGCTCGGCGTGCCGGTCGGCAGCAACTCGATGGCCCTGGTCATCGACGAGAAGGTGTACGAGAAGGCGGGAATCACCCCCGAGATCGGCTGGACCTGGGACGACTGGCTGGCCGGCATGCAGAAGATCAGGAGCGGGCAGAAGATCGCCGGTGACGCCGGACCGCACGGCGTGATGTACCTGTACGACCTGATCCTGCGCCAGAACGGCAAGGCCTTCTTCACCGAGGACGGCATGGGCTTCGGAGAGGCCGAACTGCTGCCGTACTGGACCGAGGCCCTCGAGCGGGTCAAGGCGGGGCTCTACGCCGACCCCAACAAGGTCGAGCAGATCAAGCCCGCCTCGGCGACCGCCAAGGGCCTCTCCGCCGGCGAGTTCACCTGGGACAACTTCTCCGTCCGCTACAGCGCGGAGGGCAAGAGCAGCTACGGCCTCGCGCCCATCCCGAGCACCGACGGCAAGAAGACCGGTCAGTACCTCGGGTCGCTGATGCTGAGCGGCACGGCGCGCACCAAGCACCCCGCCGAGGTGGCCACCTTCATCAGCTTCATGACCCACGACCCCGAGGTCGCCCGGATCATGGGATACGACCGCGGCGTGCCCGCCACCACCGCGCAGTTCGAGGCGTTCCAGCCCACCGACGCCCCCAGCAAGGCCATCGCCGCGTACGAGACTTCCATCGCCGACGCCGGCGTCCTCGAGCCCATCACCCCGCACCCGGCGGGCGCCGACGTCATCGAGGCGGCCTTCCTCCGCATCGGCGCCGACCTGGCGCTGGGCAAGACCTCGCCGAAGGACTCCGTGAAGCAGTTCTTCTCCGAGGCGAAGACCGCCCTCGCCGCGAACTGAGAGGGACTGCGGTGACTCACATCCAGATCTCCCCGGGCGCCGTCGTCTCCGGGGACGACCGCTCCGTCACCGAGCGGAGCGGCCCGGAGGGCGGCGCCCCGCCGGACGGCGGCAAGCCGCCCGGCCGCCGCGAGAACCTGGCCGGCTATCTGTTCATGTCGCCCTGGATCGCGGGCTTCCTGTTCCTGATCGCCGGGCCCATGGTGTTCTCGCTGTACCTGTCGTTCACCGAGTACAACCTCTTCGAGGCGCCTCGCTGGATCGGCCTCCAGAACTTCACCGACATGTTCGCCGACCCCCGCTGGCGCCAGTCGGTGAAGGTCACCTCCTGGTACGTGCTGATCGGCACCCCGGTCAAGCTGGCCGCCGCACTCGCCGTCGCCATGCTGCTGGCGCAGAAGCGGTGGGGCCAGTCCTTCTACCGGGCGGCGTTCTACGCCCCGTCCCTGATCGGGGCGAGCGTCTCGGCGGCCATCGTCTGGCGCGCGCTGTTCTCGGACGACGCGATCGTCGACCGCACGCAGAAGGTGTTCGGCTTCGAGGTCGGCGGCTGGATCGGCGACCCCTCGATGATCATCTACGCGCTGATCGCCCTCACCGTCTGGCAGTTCGGCGCGCCGATGGTCATCTTCCTGGCCGGCCTCAAGCAGGTGCCCCGGGAGCTGTACGAGGCGGCCGAGGTGGACGGGGCCGGCCCCTGGCGCAGGTTCTTCCACATCACCCTGCCGATGATCTCCCCGGTGCTGTTCTTCAACGTCCTGCTGGAGACCATCCACTCGTTCCAGATCTTCGGCTCGGCCTACATCGTCAGCAACGGCAGCTGCGGACCGGCCGACGCGACACTCGTCTACACCTGTTACCTGTACGAACAAGGCTTCGTGAACAGCCGCATGGGATTCGCCTCGGCCATGGGATGGCTGCTGCTGGTCGCCGTGGGCCTAGTCACCGCCGTGCTGTTCTGGTCCCAGAAGCGCTGGGTGCACTACGAGGAGGGCGGCCGATGAGTCTCCTTACAGCAGCCGTACGGCGCCGGGGACCCGGCGCGCTCGCCTGGCACCTCGGTGCGCTCGTCATCCTCGCCGTGGTCCTCTACCCGGTGGTGTGGACGATCGGCGCCTCGTTCAAGCCCAGCGCGGACATCATCGGCGCCCTGAACCTGTTCCCGGCCGACCCGATCGGTGACAACTACACCCGGCTCACCGAGGGCATCGCCGACATCCCCATCTCGACGTTCTTCCTGAACTCGGCCTACATAGCCGTCGGTTCCGTCGTGGGTGTCGTGCTGTCCTGCTCACTGACCGCCTACGCCTTCGCCAAGGTGCGCTTCGCCGGCCGCAACATCATGTTCGCCATCATGATCGGCACCCTCCTGCTGCCGTACCACGTACTGATCATCCCGCAGTACGTCCTGTTCCAGAAGCTGGAGCTGATCAACACCTTCACCCCGCTGCTGATCGGCAAGTACCTGGCCACCGACGCCTTCTTCGTCTTCTTGATGGTGCAGTTCATGCGCGGCCTGCCCAAGGAGCTCGACGAGGCCGCACGGCTGGACGGCTGCGGGCACCTGAGGACCTACTGGTCCATCGTCATGCCGCTCTGCCGGCCGGCGCTGGTCACCAGTGCGATCTTCACGTTCATCAACGCCTGGAACGACTTCATGGGCCCCCTGCTGTACCTCAACGAGCCGGACAAGTACACGGTCTCCATGGGGCTCAAGATGTTCATCGACCAGGACGCGGTGGCGGACTACGGCGGCATGATCGCCATGTCGCTGGTGGCCCTCCTCCCGGTGCTGGCCTTCTTCGTGGCCTTCCAGCGCTACCTGATCGACGGCATGGCCACCTCGGGCCTGAAGGGCTGACGCACCGTGGCGACGAAGACCCGCACCCCGGAACGGCGTTCGCGCTTCATGGACCGCTTCGCCCTGTTCTCCGAATGCCTGCTCACCGGCGTCTGGATCGCCGTCGCCGCCCTGCCCGTGGTCACCTTCCCCGCGGCCTTCGCCGCGGGGACCCGGCACCTGCGCCGCCACCTCGCCGGTGAGCACGGCGGCCTGCGCGAGTTCGCCGTGGACGCCCGGGCCGCGGCACGCGGCGGATGGGTCGTCGGCGCGTCCGTCCTGGCCGCAGCGGCCCTGCTCGGGCTCGATCTGGCGGCCGTGCGGGGCGGGCTGCCCGGCGGGCCGTTCGTGGGTGCCGTCGGCATCCTGGCCATGATCGGGTACCTCGTCGCCGTGGTCCGCGCGGCCTCGTGCTGGGAGCCCGGCGCCCTCTGGCGCACCCTCCTCGCCGAGGCCGGCCGGAACACGGTCCGCGACCCGGCCGGCTCCCTCCTGCTCGTCTGCGGAATGGCCGTCGTCGTGCTCTCCGGCTCGCTGGTGCTGCCGCTCGCCGTCCCCGTCGTCGGGGCCGTCGCCGCCGCGGCCACCGCGGTGCGGGCACGCGGTCTCTCCCACTGACCGCGCCGATCGCCCGGTCCCATCGGTTCCGGTACGTCCCGTCCCTGTTCGACTCCTGTCCCGAATCCCGCACGGAGAGAGGCACAACCATGTCCAGGATGCCCCGCAGAACACTCCTGAAGGCCGCGGCAGCGGCCGGCGCAGCCGCACAGATCGGCTGGACCCTCGGCGCAGCTCCCGCGTCGGCGGCGACCCGGGGCGCGGAGCACACCGACGAACCCGTCGCCCTGACCTGGCTGGAGTCCGGCGGGCTCGGCGCGGCCCCCGGCTCCACGCTCGGCGTGCCCTGGCCCAAGGGGCGGTATGCCAAGGACCAGACGTTCGCGCTGTCCACGGAGGACGGCAAGGACGTCCCCGTCCAGACCTGGCCCATCGGCTACTGGCCGGACGGCTCGCTCAAGTGGACCGCGCACGCCGTGGGTCCCGAGGTCACCGCCAAGAAGTTCTCCCTCACCGCAGGCGCCCCGGCGGCCCCGTCGAAGAAGGTCACGGCGGTCCGCAAGGGCGGCACCATCACCGTCTCCACGGGGGTGATCACAGCGAGGCTCGGGACGAACGGTTCCGCCCTCGTCAAGACCGTCACGCGCGGCTCCACCGAGATAGCCCGCGACGGCCGGCTCGTCCTCGTGCGCCAGGGGGAGATCGAGGACGGCGACCAGGGCAGCGAGAAGTACGAACGCTTCGAGAGCGTCGTCGAGGAGGCCGTGGTCGAACAGGACGGACCGGTCCGGGCCGTGGTCCGCATCGACGGCAGGCACCGCAAGGGTTCACGGTCCTGGATGCCGTTCTCCGTACGCCTCTACTTCTACGCCGGTGCCGATTCCTTCCGGATGGTGCACACCATCACGTACGACGGCACCCTCGAGCCCGGCAAGGCGAGCGGCGACTTCGTGCGCGGCCTCGGCGTCCGCTTCACCGTGCCCATGCGTGACGCGGCCTACGACCGCCACATCCGCATCGGCGGTGACGGCACCGGACTCCTGCGGGAAGCCGTCAAGGGCATCACCGGGCTGCGCCGCGACCCCGGGGCGGCCGTGCGCGAGGCGCAGTTCGCCGGTCAGAAGCTCCCCGACCCCGCCACCTGGGACCAGCGGGTCACCACCCGGCTCCAGTACATCCCCGAATGGGGCGACTACACCCTCTCCCAGCTGTCCGCCGACGGCTTCGGCCTGCGCAAGCGCACGAAGAAGGGGCACGGCTGGATCGGTGCCGGCGGCGGACGGAGGGCATCGGGCTTCGGGTACGTCGGAGGCCCCAGCGGGGGGTTCTCCTTCGGGCTCCGCGACTTCTGGGAGAAGCACCCCGCCCAGCTCGACATCCGTGACGCGCACACCGACGAGGCGGAGGTCACCCTCTGGCTCTGGTCGCCCGAGGCCCAGCCCATGGACCTGCGCTTCTACCACGACGGCATGGGACAGGAGACCTACCCGGAGCAGCTCGAAGGCCTCAACATCACGTACGAGGACTACGAACCGGGCTTCGGCACCCCGTACGGCATCGCGCGGACCAGCGAACTCCTGTTCTGGGCGAACGAATCCACCCCGGCGCCCGAGACGCTCGCCCGGCAGGTCGACGCCGTACGCACACCGCCCCAGCTCGCCGCCCCGCCGAAGCAGCTCGTCAAGGCGAAGGTCTTCGGGGGCCTGTTCGCCGAACCCGACCGCTCCACCGCCGCGAAGTCGAAGATCGAGGACCACCTGGACTTCCTCTTCACGTACTACAAGGACCAGGTGGAAATGCGCCGTTGGTACGGCTTCTGGGACTACGGCGACATCATGCACACCTACGACCCGACCCGTCACCAGTGGTGCTACGACGTCGGCGGCTACGCCTGGGACAACTCCGAACTCTCGCCCGACCTCTGGCTCTGGTACGCCTACATGCGCTCCGGCCGCGCCGACATCTACCGCTTCGCGGAGGCCATGACGCGGCACACCGGTGAGGTCGACGTCTACCACCTGGGTCAATGGGCCGGACTCGGCACCCGTCACGGGGTCCAGCACTACGCCGACAGCGCCAAGCAGCAGCGCATCGCCAACACCACCTACCGGCGCATGTTCTACTTCCTCACCGCCGACGAGCGCGTCGGTGACCTCATGCACGCCAACGTCGACTCCGACGAGACCTTCCTCGCCCTCGACCCGATCCGCAAGATCCGCACCGAGCCCTACACCCCGGACCGCCACGCGCTGTCCATCGGCTTCGGCACGGACTGGAGCGGCCTCGTCTCCGCCTGGCTCACCGAGTGGGAACGGCGTGGGCCCAAGTGGGAGAAGGCCAGGGCCCGCGTCCTGTCCACCATGGAGACCATCGCCGCCCAGCCCAACGGCTTCGTGCAGGGCGTCGGCCTCTACGACCTGGACACCGGGAAGTTCGCGATCGCCGAGAAGCCTGCGGTCGGCGTCTCGCACCTGTCGGCCATGTTCGGCCTGGTCGAACTCAACGCCGAGCTCATCGACATGATCGACATGCCGGCGTTCGAGGCGGCCTGGATCGACTACTGCCGCTACTTCAACGCCACCAAGGCCGAGCAGGCCGCCCGCTACGGCAGCAACTTCGGCACCCTCCTGCTGTTCCAGGGCCACTCGCGCCAGGACGCCTACGCCGCCGTACGGACCGGTGACGTCACCCTGGCCACCCGGGCGTGGAAGCAGTTCTACAGCAGCGCCGACACCTGGGACTACAAGGAGGGCACCGACTGGAGCACCAAGAGGGTCGAAGGGCCCACCGGGCCCGTACCGGGCAGTGAGGCGGCCTGGGTCAGCACCAACACCACCGCCCTGTACGGCCTGGCGGCCATCCAGAACCTCGCACTCGTCGGCGACAAGATGCCGTAGAGAGCCCGGTCCTAACGCATCCGGCCGAAGCTCTCCCGCACCCGGCGCGCGTCGCGCAGCCGCTGCTCGTACGTCGCACCGACGGCGAGCAGCAGCAGCCCGGCGAGCGCCGGGGGCGCCCAGCGCGGGAGCGCGTCGAAGACCTGCACCACGTGGGGGGCCAGCTCGTGCAGGCCGTCCAGTGCCAGGACCGAACCGCCGAGGACCAGGGGCGCCCGGAGCCGGAGCCGGGCACCGGCCAGCGTGACGGCCAGCGCCGCGATCCCCAGCAGGAGAGGGCGCAGCCAGTGCGGATCGCCCCAGGCCACCACGAGGCTCGGCACCATCGTGACGGTCAGGGCCGGACCGTAGGCCGCCCACGAGGACGTGGCGGGGTCCCTGCGCCGTCGCACGTGCCCCACCGCGAACGCGGCCACCGACACGGGCAGCGTGTACGCCTCGGGGTCCGTCACGCCCGAAGCCGCCAGCCGCACCCACGCCGCCGCCACGAACAGCGCGGCCGCCGGGCCCCCCGCCACGCGCCGGCGCTCCGGACGCAGTGCCGTGGCCGCGGCCAGCACCCCGCACAACCCCAGCACCAGCGCCAGGAACGGCGCGTCCGTCACCGCGAGGCCCACCGCGACCACCGCGGCGAACGCCCCCGCCAGTTCCAGCGGAACCGCGACCACGGGCCCCTCCAGCCGTGCCCCGAGCAGCACCGTCGCCGCCGTCACCACCAGCACCAGCGGGGCCGTGTGCGGGGCGCTCCACCCCAGCGACGCCCCCGCCGCGCACGCCACGGCCACCCCGCACAGCACCGACGCACAGGCGAGTACCGAACGCACCGCGGGAACCCGGGCGGTGGCCGCCGCGGCGGCGAAGAGCAGCGTCGACGTCACGGACACGGCATGCGTCGCCGGCTCGGCTGCCAGCCCCAGCAGTCCCACACCCAGGGCCCCGACCATTGCGCACGCCAGGAAGGTCACCGCCAGGGCGTCGGCCGCGCGGCGCACGGAGAAGGCCGTCATCACCGCCACCAGCAGCAGCTCCACGCCCACGGCGACCGCGTACGGCGCGTCCGACACCGCGAGCGACGCCGGCACCGCGCCCCAGCCCAGGACCGCCGCGGCGGCTGTCGCGACGCTCCGGCCCTTCTCCGGGAAGGACCGCGGCCACCAAAGGTGAAGCGCCGCCGCCAGCCCCGCCGCCACCAGCAGCACCACCGGGGCGGAGGCCGAATTCGGCCACGGCACCGCCGGCACCGCGTCCCGGAAGCCTTCCGGTGCCCCGGACCACACGCCCGCAGGCACGGACGCCGGCCCCAGCAGCGCCGCGGCGGCCACGGGAGCCGCCCACAGCACCGCGCCCGCCACGACCGAGGCCGACGCGCTGAGGACCCCCCACACCACCGGCCGCGGGGCCCTGAACCGCAGCACGGACAACAGGGCCGCACCGCACAGCAGATACACGACGACCGACCGGTCCCACGACAGGGCCGCCCCCGGCACACCGCCCACCGCGGCAACCGCCGCGAGGCCGCCCACGACGCCGCCGAGAACAGCCAGTTCCCTCGGCGCGCGCCAGGCGCCGGTCAGCGCCACCGCAGCTCCGGTCAGCAGCAGGAGGCCCGGCCCCACGGCCTCCGGTACGCCGCCGGCCGACACGGAAAGCCCCAGACCCAGGGCCAGTGCCCCCAGCCCCGTCAGTACCGCCGCCGCGCAGGCCGTGACGCGTACCGCGAGCCCCCGGCCGCGGTACGCCACCGCGACGTCCGCCGCCGCCGTCACCAGGAGCGCCCAGCCGAAACCGGCAGCGGACGACTCCGCCGCCCAGGCGGTGAGCACCAGCGGGAGCTGACCCGCCACCACGGCCGCGGGCAAGGGCGTCCGCAGCCGGCCGAGCAGCAGTCCGTACAGGGTCCACACCGCCACCAGCACCGCCGACGCGACCGCCGAGAAGGCGAGCCCGTCGGTCCCCGGCGCCGCGACGGCGTGCAGCGCGACCGCGTCCAGCACCGTCAGCACCAAGGCCAGGACGGCCACCGCCTCCGCCGTCGAGGGCAGCCCCCGGCCCAGCAGCAGCGCGGGCGCCACCAGCGCGCCCGCCGTCACCACCGCCAGCACCGCCGAACGGCCGGCGATGCCCATCTCGCCCCAGCTGAACAGCGTGAAGGCGATCGCCGCGACCGCCAGCAGCAGACCGCCGAGCACCAGCAGCACGTTCTGCGTGCCGCGCGCGGGTGCGTGCACGGACGCCGGTGCGGCCTGTGCGTGGTGCCGGGGGAACGGTGCCTGAGGAGGCGGCGGCGCGGCAGCCGGTGCGCGCAGGACGCTCAGGAGCCAGGCGCGACGGCTCAGCAACTGGAGCCGGCGGGCGTCCAGCCGGGCCAGTTCATGATCGAGGAGGGCCAATTCCTCTGCGGGCGGGGGCACATGTCTCATGTACCGGAGTGTGGCGGCGGCCACACCCGCCTGCATGCGCTCGCATACTCAGTTCCGCCACTGAGTAGGAGTTTGAACCCAGGGCTCCGAGCCCTGTATGGTTCAACCCGTTCCCGGGCGATTAGCTCAGTGGGAGAGCGCTTCGTTCACACCGAAGAGGTCACTGGTTCGAACCCAGTATCGCCCACCCGGGAAAAGCCGGTCCGTCAGTGTCATCGACGGACCGGCTTTCGCGTACCCAACCGGATCAGGCGGCCGCGGGCAGCCCAGGGCGCAACGGCCACGCCGGATCCACCGCCTCCGGCTCGCCGTTCTTCTCGAACCACGCCTGCAGTCCGCGGGCCTGCGCCGCGTGCCACACCGCCTGCAGCGCGTGCACCTCCGCCGGGGACAGCCGCTCCAGCCGCGCCGAGAACCGCCGTCCCACCGCACGCACCAGTTCGAGGGAGGCCGCGGCGTCGGCCGCCGCGTCGTGCGCGCCGTCCAGGGGGACCCCGTACAGCTCGCACAGGTCCGTCAGGGTCCGGCGGCCCTTGCGGTAGCGGTCCAGGTGCTTGTCCAGCACCCGGGGATCGAGCACGCAGAGCGGCTTCCTCCCCAGGTAGCCGGCCAGCGACGAGGCCCGGTGACGCCTCAGTTCCCGGTCCAGCAGTGTCAGGTCGAACGGCGCGTTCATCACGACCAGCGGCCGTCCCGTGGCGCTCTGCTCGGCCAGCGACCGGGCTATCTCCTCGACGACCGGTGCGGGCCACCGGCCGTTGCGCTGCAGATGGTCGTCGGTCAGGCCGTGGATCTCGGTGGCGCCGGGTGGCACCGGGATCCCCGGGTTGACCAGCCAGCGGGTGACGCGGAGCCGTCCGCCCGCCGCATCCTGGACGACGAGGGCGGCCGACACGATCCGGTCCTCCTCGACGTCCACGCCTGTCGTCTCGGTGTCAAAAGCCGCCAGCGGCCCCTCGAACCAATGCGTCATCCCCGAACTCCTCGCGCCTGCACGGAAGATGGCGGGATTACTCCGCCCGGTTCGGGTGATACCCGCACCCTATGCCTGATACGCCGTTTACGGCCGGGCTCCTGCGGTGACAACACAAATGACGGGCAAGGAAGTTGACCAGCCCGCCAGCGGAGACCGGGCAACCGGTCGGCACAGCCCGGAAGGCACGGAGCCATGGCGCTCGCGCAGCCGAACCCAGGGAGTCCCGCCCGCACCGAGGACCACGGGGGAAAGCCGCCGCAGCAGCGGAACACGCCACCGATGCGCGGCACACTCGCCACCACCGCCTGCATGGAGACCCTCCAGGTGGGTTACCTCCACGCCGTCGCCGCCGCGGCGGGCTGCTCGCTCTCGCAGCCCTTCCCCGACAACGGCATCGACTGGCACGTGAGCCACGGCGCCCCCGCCCACACCGTCGACGACGAGGTGACCGTCAAGGTGCAGCTCAAGTGCACCTACCAGATCGCCCCGCACCCACCCGGCACCACGTTCTCCTTCACCCTCGACAACGCCCATCTCGTGAAGCTCGCGAGAACCCCGGTGTCGGTGCACAAGATCCTGGTCGTGATGCTCGTGCCCCGCAGCCAGGACGACTGGCTGCGGGCCGGACACGACAGGCTGGACCTGCGGCACTGCTGTTACTGGACGAATCTGGCCGGCCACCCGGTGACGGGGCGGCACCGGACCACCGTGCGGATCCCGACCTCGCGGATCTTCGACGACCGCGCACTCTGCGAGATCATGGCCCGGGTCGGGGCGGGAGGGAGACCCTGATGCACCGGTCGACGGACGACCCCACCGGAAGGACCGTCCCGGCGGGCAGCCGCGCACACCCCTGCGCGGACGGTCCGGACCCCGGTCCGGCCCCCGATCCCGCCCGGGTCGACCCCGCCGTTCTCCGAACCCTGCTGCGCCGCCACGGCTGGCAGCGGCGCGGAGGCGCGCGGGGGCGCTACAGCCGTTGGGTCCCGCCGGGCTCCGCCACCGGGACCAGTCTGCTCGTGCCGGACACCGCGGCCTTCCCCGACAGCGAGGACCTGCTCGCCGAGGCCCTCACCGCGCTCACACGCAGCTCGGCCCCCTCCGCGCGTGACGTCCTGGTCGCCCTCACCGTGCCCAGCGACGAGGTCCGCTGGTGGCGCGACGTCCCGGAAGAGGCCCCGGGAGCCGCCGACTGGACCGGCACGGACCAGTTGCGCGCCGCGGCCCGCCAGATCCTGCTCGCCGGCTCCCTCGCCGTCCGCGGACGGGCCGGCTACCACGGCGCCCGACACCGGAGGAAGGCCCGGAGCGCCCTGGACGGCACTCTGGTCGCGCCCACCGCCGACGGCCGCGGGCTCACCGCCTTCGTCCCCGTCACCACGGGACGCGCCGTCGCCGTACAGCTCTACGCGGCGCTGCACGCGGCCAGGGAAGCCGTCGACTACCAGCGCGCCACGGGAGGGACGGACGCGTTCGACACCGCCGTCGCCGCCGGTGTGAGCAGGGAACTGACCGAGGCGGTGATCGCCCTCGTCCGGGGAGCGGAGGGCGTCAGGATCACCCAGGCCTGGGCGCCCGCAGCCGGGGCCCCGGAGGGCTGCCCGGCCGGCCCCGAGCCCGTCGAGTTCTCCCCGGGCGACCTGCCCGCCCTCCGGCTGGCGGGAGCGCGCTACCTGCGGGACGAACCGGCCGTCCCCGTGCGCATCACGGGGGCCGTCGTACGGCTGCGCCGATCCGGGCCCCGCGGCCCGGGCGTCGTACGGCTGCGGGTGCTGTCCGGGGCGGAGGTCGCGCACGTACGGATCGAGCTCGACGAGGAGGCCTACCGGATCGCGGGCCACGCCCACCTGGTGGGGCTGCCGCTGCGGGTGGAGGGCAGGCTGGAGAACCGCGGCGGTTTCCGGCGGCTGGGCGGTGCCTCGCAGGTGACACCGGTCCAGGTGGACGAGGCGGAACGGGACCGCCTGATGAAGTCGCTCCAGGAGAACGTCGACTACTTCGAGGAGGCCTGTACGGGGGAGGAGGGGTAGCCGCGGTATCCCTTTCGCGTCGAGGCCCCCCGGCTCGGTACGATTCCTCTTGCGCGCGCAAGAGGAAAGCGACGCACCCCCTCAGTCAGGAGAGACCGGTGTCAGACGTCCGTGTGATCATCCAACGCGATTCCGAGCGGGAAGAGCACGTGGTGACGACGGGCACGACGGCCGCCGAGCTCTTCCCCGGGCAGCGCACCGTCGTCGCCGCGCGGGTCGAGGGCGAGCTGCGCGACCTGGCGTACGAGCTCAAGGACGGCGAGGTCGTCGAACCCGTCGAGATCTCCTCCGAGGACGGCCTGAACATCCTGCGGCACTCCACCGCGCACGTCATGGCGCAGGCCGTGCAGGAGCTGCACCCCGAGGCCAAGCTGGGCATCGGCCCGCCGGTCAAGGACGGCTTCTACTACGACTTCGACGTCGAGAAGCCGTTCACGCCCGAGGACCTCAAGGCCATCGAGAAGAAGATGCAGGAGATCCAGAAGCGGGGACAGCGGTTCTCCCGCCGGGTCGTCACCGACGAGGCCGCGCGCGAGGAGCTCGCCGACGAGCCGTACAAGCTGGAGCTCATCGGGATCAAGGGCTCCGCGTCCTCCGACGACGGCGCGGACGTCGAGGTGGGCGGCGGCGAGCTGACCATCTACGACAACCTGGACGCCAAGACCGGTGACCTGTGCTGGAAGGACCTCTGCCGGGGCCCGCACCTGCCCACCACCCGGTTCATCCCCGCGTTCAAGCTGATGCGGAACGCCGCGGCGTACTGGCGGGGCAGCGAGAAGAACCCGATGCTCCAGCGCATCTACGGCACCGCGTGGCCGACCAAGGACGAGCTGAAGGCGCACCTGGAGTTCCTCGAGGAGGCCGCCAAGCGCGACCACCGCAAGCTCGGCAACGAGCTGGACCTCTTCTCCTTCCCCGACGAGATCGGCCCCGGCCTCGCCGTCTTCCACCCCAAGGGCGGCGTCATCCGCCGGGCCATGGAGGACTACTCGCGGCGCCGCCACGAGGAGGAGGGCTACGAGTTCGTCTACAGCCCCCACGCGACCAAGGGCAAGCTGTTCGAGAAGTCCGGCCACCTGGACTGGTACGCCGACGGCATGTACCCCCCCATGCAGCTCGACGACGGGGTGGACTACTACCTCAAGCCGATGAACTGCCCGATGCACAACCTGATCTTCGACGCGCGCGGTCGCTCCTACCGTGAGCTCCCGCTCCGCCTCTTCGAGTTCGGCACGGTGTACCGCTACGAGAAGTCGGGCGTCGTCCACGGCCTGACCCGCTCGCGCGGCTTCACCCAGGACGACGCGCACATCTACTGCACCAAGGAGCAGATGGCCGAGGAGCTCGACAGGACGCTGACCTTCGTCCTGAACCTCCTGCGCGACTACGGCCTGACCGACTTCTACCTGGAGCTCTCCACCAAGGACCCGGAGAAGTTCGTCGGCTCCGACGAGATCTGGGAGGAGGCCACCGAGACGCTGCGCCAGGTCGCCGAGAAGCAGGGCCTCCCGCTCGTCCCCGACCCGGGCGGCGCCGCGTTCTACGGCCCGAAGATCTCCGTGCAGTGCAAGGACGCCATCGGCCGCACCTGGCAGATGTCGACCGTGCAGCTCGACTTCAACCTGCCGGAGCGCTTTGACCTGGAGTACACCGGCCCGGACGGCACGAAGCAGCGTCCGGTCATGATCCACCGCGCGCTGTTCGGTTCCATCGAGCGCTTCTTCGCGGTGCTGCTCGAGCACTACGCGGGCGCCTTCCCCGTGTGGCTCGCCCCGGTGCAGGCGGTCGGCATCCCGATCGGCGACACCCACATCCCGTACCTCCAGGAGTTCGCCGCCGAGGCGCGGAAGAAGGGGCTGCGGGTCGAGGTGGACGCCTCCTCGGACCGGATGCAGAAGAAGATCCGCAACCACCAGAGGGCCAAGGTCCCCTTCATGATCATCGTCGGCGACGACGACATGAACGCCGGCACGGTCTCCTTCCGTCACCGCGACGGTTCGCAGGAGAACGGCATCGCCCGTGACGAGGCGATCGCCAAGCTCGTCGACGTGGTGGAGCGCCGCGTACAGGTGTGATGCCCGCGCCATGAGGCCGGTGAGGCCCCCGGGGAGCTACCCGCTCCCCGGGGGCCCCTTCTCGTCCTGCCGGGAGAACAACTGCACCAGCCATGACGAGAACGATCCCGTCACCGCCCCCAGCAGCGCCAGCCCACACGCCATCAGCCCCGCCGCGATCACCCGGCCCAGCGCCGTCACCGGAACCGCGTCGCCGTATCCCACGGTCGTCAGCGTCGCGCAGGCCCACCAGACGGAGTCGCCGAACGTACGGATCGTGGAGTCCGGGGCGCCGCGCTCCTGCTGGTACACGGCCAGCGAGGCGGTGTAGCCGAGCAGGAGCGCGGATGTGCCCGCGTAGGCCATCACCCGGGCATGCAGGCTGAGCCGGGGCTCCTTCCGGCGCAGCTGGAGACGGGTGTAGAGCTGGACCACCCGCAGCGGGCGCAGCGGCGGCAGGAGGAGGGTGAGGGTGTCCAGCCAGTGGGTGCGGGCGAAGCGCCGCCCTTGGCCGCTGAGGTGGAGCCGGGCGCCGTAGTCCACGGCGAACAGGAGCCAGGGGACGGCCACCAGGAGGAGGGCGACGTCGTGCCAGGGCCGGGTCGAGCGAGGCATCAGGACGTGGATCGTGTAGCCGGCGAGATAGACGACGGACGCGACGAGGAGCGGCATCTCCGTGCGGCGCTCCCACTCCGCGAGCCGGGGCGGGACGGGGGCGGTGGGGCGGTCGCTCATGGCGCCAGCATCGCCGTGGGCCGACCGGGTCGCCCCCGGCGACACGCGCGGCGGGAGCGAAGCAATATGCTGGCCGCCATGACGAGTGAGCCGGAGCAGCAGATCGGAGTGGGGACGCCCGACGCGTTCCAGCGCCTGTGGACGCCCCACCGGATGGCCTACATCCAGGGTGAGAGCAAGCCGAGCGGCCCGGGAGCCGGCGACGGCTGTCCGTTCTGCGAGATTCCGTCGAAGTCCGACGAGGACGGGCTCGTCGTCGCGCGCGGCGAGAAGGTCTACGCGGTGCTCAACCTGTACCCGTACAACGGCGGGCACCTGATGGTGGTGCCCTTCCGGCACGTCGCCGACTACACCGGGCTGGACGGCCCCGAGACCGCGGAGCTGGCCGACTTCACCAAGCGGGCGATGGTCGCGTTGCGGGCCGCCTCGGGTGCGCACGGCTTCAACATCGGGATGAACCAGGGCGCGGAGGCAGGCGCCGGCATCGCCGCCCACCTCCACCAGCACGTGGTGCCCCGCTGGGGCGGTGACACCAACTTCATGCCGGTCGTCGGGCACACCAAGGTGCTTCCGCAACTGCTCGGGGACACCCGGTCGATGCTGGCCGGTGTCTGGCCGGCCGAGCTGCCGGCCGGCTGACGTCCCCGGGGCGGCGTTCCGCGCGGCCCCGGCGGGCCCGGGCTCGGAGGGCCCGGTTTGGCGGTGCGGGCGGGACCGGCGGCGCCGGCGAACCGGGGCCCGGCCACCCGCGTACGGGCCGCGTACCATGACCCGGGGCGTGCGGTCCGTCGTGTCGTGAGCCCGCCCGTATGCCGCCCGCAACCCGCGAAGGTCGCCCCCGCATGGCCGCCCAGCCCGCCGTGTCCCTCGAGGACTTCAGCACCCTGTTCGCACTGGCCGGGCGTTCCACGCGCCTGCGGTCCGAACGCCTGCTCAACGACTTCGGGCTCCACGTCGGCCAGCAGTTCTTCATGCGCTGTCTCTGGGAGCAGGACGGAAGCACGGTCGGAGACCTCGCCCGGCGGGTCAGGGTCGAGGCGCCCACGGCGACCCAGGCCGTCAAGCGCATGGAGGCGGCCGGGATGGTGCACCGCACCCCGGACGAGCAGGACGCCCGGCGCAGCCGTGTGTGGCTGACCCCGCTCGGCCGTGAGACCTGGCCCCAGGTCACCGCCGCGCTCGCCGAGCTGGAGCGGGACCTGCTCGCGCCGTTCTCACCGCGGGAGCGGGAGCAGTTCATGTCACTCCTGCTGCGGTTGTACGAGACGTCCCTCCCGGCGGACGGAAGCGCCACCGGCTGAGCGGTCCGAGGCCGCTCACGGCAAGACCCCACGGAGTCGCACTGTCGCCTGACGGGTTATTAGTTAGTCGGCTATATTTCTCCTGGGTCCGAGCTCGCGACCCTCGCGGCGCATTCGGTGCCGGTCCCCTCCGCACCGCCCGCAGGGGCGGGCTATGGAAGGCATTCATGGAGAACAGGAAGCTCGGCACCACAGGCCTCGGCGTATCGGCTCTCGGCCTCGGCTGCATGGGCATGGCCGGCGCGTACGGCACGGCGGACACGGACGAGGCCGTCGCCACGGTCCGCCGGGCCCTCGACCTCGGGGTCGATCTGATCGACACCGCAGACTTCTACGGGCCGGGCACCGCCGAGAAGATCGTCGCCCGCGCCGTCGGAGGACGCCGGGACGAGGCGGTGATCGCCACGAAGTTCGGCATGCGGCGTCCGGCAGCCGGTCCGCCCTACGTGGACGGCAGTCCCGCTTACGTCCGTGAGGCCTGCGAGGCGTCCCTCCGGCGCATGGGCCTGGACCACATCGACCTCTACCACCTCGCCCGGATCGACCCGAAGGTCGACGTCGAGGAGACCGTCGGAGCCCTCGCCGAGCTCGTCGCCGAGGGCAAGGTCCGGCACATCGGGCTGTGCGAGGTCTCCGCGCGCACCCTGCGGCGGGCGAACGCGGTCCACCCGATCGCCGTCCTGCAGACCGAGTACTCGCTGTGGGAACGGCACGTCGAGGAGGAGATCCTGCCCACCTGCCGCGAACTCGGCACGGGCTTCGTGGCGTACAGCCCGCTCGGCCGCGGGTTCCTCACCGGGGCGTTCGACAGCGCCGAGGACCTGGACGAGGGCGACCAGCGCCGCAGCCACCCACGCTTCTCGAGCGAGAACTTCGACCACAACCGGAGCCTGTTGCGCGCGGTCGAGGAAATAGCCCGGGAGAAGGGCGTCGGCCTCACCCAGCTGGCACTGGCCTGGGTGCTGGCCCAGGGCGGCGACATCGTGCCGATCCCCGGCACCCGGCGCGTCTCCCACCTGGAACAGAACGTCTCGGCGGCCGGTGTCCGGCTGACCGACGACGAGGTCGCCCGGCTCTCCGGCCTCTTCCCGGCCGGCGCCACCGCCGGACCGCGCTACCCCGCACACTTCATGCGCACGATCGACCGGAGCTGACGCCTGCCGCGGCCGCGGCAGCGGGGGCTCCCGGTGCCTCCGCTGCCGTGGCCGGACGGTGTCCTCCGGCGCCGTTCCACGCCGCCCGCGCGAGCCGGGGGTCTCCATGTCCCGCACCGGGCCGAAGGCCGCTGTCGCGAGCCCGTGCCCTCACGCGTCGTAGACGTCGGCCTTCTTCGGGGCGGGGTCCTGGACCAGGCCACTGAGGACCATGGAACGGTTGTCGAAGCGCTCGGTGTCCACACCGTGCTCCTTGAGGACCCGCATCGTCGCGGAGTGGACGACACGCAGGACCGGGGTGGCGGTCCGCATGGCGTCGTCGGCCATGAAGCGGTGGCCCCAGGGCTTCGCCGCCCAGGCGTGGCGCAGACCGAACGGCTCGGGCAGCACGATCTTGCCGCCCAGGTAGTCGAGCAGAGGCGGGTACCAGGTGAAGGGTGCGCGCAGCGCGAGCCTGACGACCTCGCTCGCCTTGACGATCGGCAGCGAGATCTTCCGGGTCTCCCAGAACCGGACGGCCTTCTTGACCGTCTTCGTCGGCGCCTCCGGCTTGGTCAGGAAGAGACCGTGGACCGGGCCCAGGGCGTGTCCGGTGACCTCGATGCGCAGGGTCTCGTGGAGCACGGTGACGGTGATCAGCATCGTGATCACCAGCTGGCCGTCCCAGAGGGTGAACTGGACACCCAGGTAGTGGCGGTCGCCGCTGCCGAACTGCTGGTGGTTGCAGATGCGCTGTATCTCGTGGGGCTTGATCTGGAAGGTCGCGACGTCCTCACCCTCGGGCCGGGACACGGAGCCCGCGTTCTCGCCGACGGGGGACACGATCCAGTGCTTCACGGACGGCTTCGGGAACCCGCCGGTGTTCAGCGGGCCGCGCTCCAGCATCTTCAGCTGGTCGTGGATGGCCCGCACGACGTCCCAGCTGCGGAACTGGTGGATCTCCTTGGAAGCGTCCTCCGGGGTGAGCTCCTCGGCGAGCTGCCAGCTGCCCCAGCGGGTACCCATCCCGAGGATGCCCTTGGGGCCCGCGTAGAAAACGGAGTTGGACTGCTGCTCGGCGGACAGCTTCTCCAGGCCCTGGCGCAGCGCCTCGCGGGCGGTCTCGTTGGGGTTCTTGGGCACCGCCTCAGGGATCTTCGCGGTGACGCCCCCGCCCGAGAGGAGCCCCTCCCAGCGGGCGCGCAGGTCCTTGACCGAAGCTTCCGCGACCCGCTTGGCGAGCAGCCAGCCGATCAGCGGGGCGATGGCGGCGGCGCGCAGATAGAGGGCCAGGAAGCCGGTGAGCGGCATGGTGATCAGGAAGAACGCGGCGGCGCCGCCGAGCGCGACGAGCAGGACGCCGCCCAGCGCCTGGAAGAACTTGTCCTTGGACTTGTTGAGGAAGTCACGCAGCCGGAAGGCGAGGACCCAGAGGACCAGGCCGGGCAGGAAGAGAAAACCGAAGACAGCGGTGATCAGCGTGAGCTTCGAGTCGCGCGCCTTGCGCAGCCGGGTGGCGGAGAGGCAGTGCTCGACGACGGTCTGCGGGTCGGAGCCGAAGGACTGGATCAGCGCTGCGCGCCCGCCGCCGAGCATCCGCTCCTGCACGGCCCGGGAGAACGCCTCACCCAGATTCGGCTTGAAGTAGTCGGACTTGAACAGCTTGGACTCGCCCGGTTTCACCTCGGACTTGTGCCACTCGCTGTTGGCCTTGAGGATTTCCGTCACATCGCTGTCGCGGTACGCGGCGGAGGCGAGGGCGTTGGTCGCCACCGCCTGTCCACCGGAACCCTGGAGCGGGATCTGCGCTCCAGGAGAGAAGTCGAATCCGTCGTTGGCCACTGTCGCCCCCACTCACCCGCACGGTCTGCTCCTGCGGCTGTTCCCAACTACCGTACGTCGCACACCTTCTGAGCTGGGCCCACAGCCTATCGTCCGGACGCTGCGCCCGCCCGGACGACGGGGCCGGAGGCGGGCGCGGGGCGTCATTTCCAGTCAGCTAACCGCTGTTTGCTCCGTTTTCCGCCGCTTCGCGGATGCGGTCGGCGAGTTGCGGGGGCATCGGTTCGTGCCGGGCGTACGCCCGGTCGAAGCGTCCGGTGCCGTGCGTCATCGAGCGGAGGTCGACCGTGTACCTGCCGATCTCGATCTCCGGCACCTCCGCGCGTACGAGCGTCCGCTCCCCGGATTCCTGTTCGGTGCCGACGACCCGGCCCCGTCGCCCCGCGAGGTCGCTCATGACGGCCCCCACGTAGTCGTCGGGAACGAGGACGCCGACCTCCGCGACGGGTTCGAGGAGCTGGATACGGGTGTCCGCCGCGGCTTCCCGCAGCGCCAGCGCGCCCGCCGTCTGGAAGGCGGCGTCGGAGGAGTCCACCGAGTGAGCCTTCCCGTCGAGCAGGGTGACGCGCACATCGACGAGCGGGTGCCCCGCGGCGACCCCGCGGGCCGCCTGGCCGCGTACGCCCTTCTCCACGGACGCGACGAACTGCCGCGGCACCGAGCCGCCGACCACCTTGTCGACGAACTCGATGCCCGTGCCCGGCGGCAGCGGCTCCACCTCGATCTCGCAGACGGCGTACTGGCCGTGGCCACCGGACTGCTTGACGTGCCGGCCCCGCCCGGCGGTCCGGGAGGCGAAGGTCTCGCGCAGCGGCACGCGGTGGGGTTCGGCGTCGACCTGGACGCCGTACCGGCTGCGCAGGCGCTCCAGAGCCACCTCGGTGTGCGCCTCGCCCATGCACCACAGGACGACCTGACGGGTGTCCTGGTTCTGCTCCAGGCGCATCGTCGGGTCCTCGGCGACCAGGCGCGCCAGACCCTGCGAGAGCCTGTCCTCGTCGGCCTTGCCGTGGGCCCGGACCGCCAGCGGGAGCAGAGGGTCGGGCATGGTCCACGGCTCCATCAGCAGCGGGTCGCCGTCCTCCGAGAGGGTGTCCCCGGTCTCCGCCTCGCCGAGCTTGGAGACGCAGGCCAGGTCGCCCGCGACACAGCTGTCCAGGGGGCGCTGCTGTTTGCCGAAGGGCGAGGAGAGTGCGCCGACGCGGACCTCGGCCTCGTGGTCCGGGCGGGTCCGGCCGCCGGGCTCGGCGAGGCCGTGGCCGCACACGTGCACGGTGGCGTCGGGGCGCAGGGTGCCGGAGAAGACGCGGACGAGGGAGATCCGGCCGACGTAGGGGTCGGAGGAGGTCTTCACGACCTCGGCGAGCAGGGGCGCCGCCGGATCGCAGACCGGTACGGGGCGCGGGGAGCCGTCCGGAGCGGTGACGGCGGGAAGGACTCGTTCCTCGGGGGAGGGGAAGCCGCGGCTGATCAGGTCGAGGATCTCCACGGTCCCGATGCCCTGACGCGCGCCTTCGGGCGCGGGCGCGGCGGCGAGGACGGGGTGGAAGGTGCCGCGCGCGACGGCTCGCTCCAGGTCGTCGACGAGGGTCGCGACGTCGATGTCGCCGCCGGAGAGGTAGCGGTCCATCAGGGTCTCGTCCTCGCTCTCCGCGATGACCCCCTCGATGAGCCGGTCACGTGCCTCCCGCAGGGGGCCGCGCTGCTCGGCCGAGGGCGGTTCCTCCCGCCGTTCCCCCGAGGAGTAGTCGAAGATCCGCCGGGTGAGGAGCCCGGTGAGTCCGGTGAGCGGGGCGTGCCCGTCAGGGCCCTCGGGCCCCAGTACGGGCACGTGGAGGGGGAGCACGGCGTCCGGGTCGTCGTGTCCGAGGATCCGGCCGCAGATCCGGGTCAGCTCGTCGAAGGGCGTGCGCGCGGTGTCCAGGTGCGTCACGACGACGGCCCGTGGCATTCCGACGGCCGCGCACTCCTCCCAGAGCGCCCGGGTGGTGCCCGCCACCGCGTCGGCCTCCTGGGCTGCCGAGACGACGAAGAGGGCGGCGTCCGCCGCGCGCAGACCGGCCCTGAGCTCCCCGACGAAGTCCGCGTAGCCGGGGGTGTCCAGCAGATTGATCCTGCAGCCGTCCCAGTCGACGGGGACCAGCGAGAGCTGCACGGAACGCCGTCGGCGCCGTTCGATCTCGTCGTGGTCGGAGACGGTGGCGCCGTCCTCGACCCGGCCGGCCCGGTTCAGGGCCCCGGCGGTCAGTGCCAGCGCCTCGACCAGAGTGGTCTTGCCCGAGCCGCTGTGGCCGACCAGCGCGACGTTCCGTACGGAAGCGGGCCGGCCGGCCGTCACCGCCCTGCCGGCGGCCCCGGTGTGCGTGTGTGTCCTGTCGCCCATGATGGCGTGCCTCCCGATCGGTGGCGCGGTGCCGCGGAACTGGGGAGTGGAAGCACGGGCGTACGGGAGCGCGGCGGCTTCGGCGACGCCCGCGGTCCTTCGAGCGTTGCACCCGTACCCGACGCCGTCCATACGTCGCGCGCCGCGGGGCATGACTTCCGGGACAACAGACGGGACGGGGTGCCCCGCCGGTGCCGGGCACGGCTCGTGACTACGATGGGCCAGCCGGTGGCCGAAGGGGCCGCGGCGCCCACCGAACCTCGGGAAGGCCATGCTGAACAAGTACGCGCGTGCATTTTTTACGCGTGTCCTCACACCGTTCGCCGCTCTGCTGCTCCGCCTCGGGGTCAGCCCCGACGCGGTCACCCTCGTCGGCACGGCCGGAGTGATGGCAGGTGCGCTGGTCTTCTTCCCGATGGGGGAGTTCTTCTGGGGCACGATCGTGATCACGGTCTTCGTCTTCTCGGACCTCGTCGACGGCAACATGGCCCGCCAGGCGGGCATCTCCAGCCGGTGGGGCGCGTTCCTCGACTCGACGCTCGACCGGGTGGCGGACGGGGCGATCTTCGCCGGGTTCGCGCTCTGGTACGCGGGCAGCGGCGACGACGACGCGCTGTGCGCGGTCGCGATCTTCTGCCTGGCCAGCGGCCAGGTGGTCTCGTACACGAAGGCGAGGGGTGAGTCGATCGGCCTGCCCGTCGCGGTGAACGGACTGGTGGAGCGCGCGGAGCGACTCGTGATCTCCCTGGTCGCGGCGGGCCTCGCCGGTCTGCACGGCTTCGGGGTCCCGGGAATCCAGGTCCTGCTGCCCATCGCGCTGTGGATCGTCGCCGTGGGCAGCCTGGTGACGCTGATCCAGCGGGTGGTGACCGTACGCAGGGAGTCGGCCGAGGCGGACGCCGCGGCCGCCGCCCAGGGCGGGAGCGGGGCCGCGCAGTGAGCGGAACCCGGTCCGACCTGAAGGGACGCCTGACGGACGGGCTCTACGGCCTCGGCTGGGGCGCCGTCAAGAAGCTCCCCGAGCCCGCCGCCGCCGCGCTCTTCCGCAACCTGGCCGACCAGGTGTGGAGGCGGCGCGGCAAGTCCGTGCTCCGGCTGGAGTCCAACCTCGCCCGGGTGGTGCCCGACGCGGACGCCGCCCGGCTCGCCGAGCTGTCGAAGGCCGGCATGCGCTCGTACATGCGCTACTGGATGGAGTCCTTCCGGCTGCCGACCTGGAGTCCGGAGCGGATCAAGGCGTCCATCGACGTCCGGGACGCGCACCGCCTCACGGAAGGACTGGACGCGGGCCGGGGCGTCGTCCTGGCGCTGCCGCACCTCGGGAACTGGGACCTGGCGGGCGCGTGGGTCACCACCGACCTGAAGGTGCCGTTCACGACGGTCGCCGAGCGGCTCGAGCCGGAAACCCTCTACGACCGCTTCGTGGCCTACCGCCAGGGGCTCGGCATGGAGGTCCTCCCGCACAGCGGAGGGGCCGCGTTCGGAACCCTGTCCCGGCGGTTGCGCGCGGGCGGGCTGGTCTGCCTCGTCGCCGACCGCGACCTGTCGGCCTCCGGCGTCGAGGTGGACTTCTTCGGCGCCACGGCACGCATGCCGGCGGGGCCCGCCCTGCTGGCCCAGCAGACCGGCGCCCTGCTGCTGCCCGTCACCCTCTGGTACGACGGCACCCCCGTCATGGGGGCGCGGGTCCATCCACCCGTTCCCGTGCCGGAGACAGGCACACGCGCCGAGAAGACGTCCTCCATGACACAGGCGCTGGCCGATGCCTTCGCCACCGGGATCGCCGAGCATCCGGAGGACTGGCACATGCTGCAGCGGCTCTGGCTCGCCGATCTGGACCCCCAGGGGGAAGCTCCGTGAAGATCGGCATCGTCTGCCCGTACTCCTGGGACGTCCCGGGCGGCGTGCAGTTCCACATCCGTGACCTGGCGGAACACCTGATCCGCCTCGGTCACGACGTCTCGGTGCTCGCCCCCGCCGACGAGGAGACGCCGCTCCCGCCGTACGTCGTCTCCGCCGGCCGCGCCGTGCCCGTCCCGTACAACGGCTCGGTCGCCCGGCTGAACTTCGGGTTCCTGTCCGCCGCACGTGTCCGGCGCTGGCTGAACGACGGCACCTTCGACGTCATCCACATCCACGAGCCCGCCGCGCCCTCGCTGGGCCTGCTCACCTGCTGGGCGGCGCAGGGGCCGATCGTGGCCACCTTCCACACGTCCAACCCGCGTTCCAGGGCCATGATCGCGGCGTACCCGATCCTCCAGCCCGCACTGGAGAAGATCAGCGCGCGGATCGCGGTGAGCGAGTACGCGCGGCGGACACTCGTCGAGCACCTCGGTGGCGACGCCGTGGTCATCCCCAACGGGGTCGACGTGGGCTTCTTCGCGCGGGCCGAGCCCAAGGCCGAGTGGCAGGGCGGGACGCTCGGCTTCATAGGGCGCATCGACGAACCGCGCAAGGGGCTGCCCGTCCTGATGAAGGCACTTCCCGCGATCCTCGCCGCCCGCCCGGAGACCAGACTCCTTGTCGCCGGACGCGGTGACGAGGAGGAGGCCGTCGCCTCGCTGCCGCAGGAGATGCGCTCGCGCGTCGAGTTCCTCGGCATGGTGAGCGACGAGGACAAGGCACGGCTGCTGCGCAGCGTCGACGTGTACGTCGCGCCGAACACCGGTGGGGAGAGCTTCGGCATCATCCTGGTCGAGGCGCTGTCGGCGGGAGCGCCCGTCCTCGCCAGCGACCTGGACGCGTTCGCGCAGGTGCTCGACCAGGGGGCCGCGGGCGACCTGTTCGCCAACGAGGACGCGGACGCGCTGGCCGCGGCCGCGATCCGGCTGCTGGGAGACCAGGAGCGGCGCGAGGGTCTGCGGGAACGCGGCAGCGCGCACGTGCGCCGCTTCGACTGGACGACGGTCGGCGCGGACATCCTGTCGGTGTACGAGACGGTGACGGACGGGGCGGCGGCCGTGGACACCGACGAACGCACAGGCCTCCGCGCGCGCTTCGGCCTCGCGAGGGACTGAGCGGGCCCCGCCCGGCCCGTGGCGCGGGTCCGGGTGGCAGGCGGGCCCGGCCCGTACCGGCGGGTCCGCACCGCAGCCACCGACGGTAGCCTTGCCGCCCGTGATCGAAATCCTCATCTGGACCGTCGTCGCGCTCTTCGCGATCGGCCTGTACCTCAGCTGGACCGCCGGACGGCTCGACCGGCTCCACGCCCGTATCGACGCGGCCCGGGCGGCGCTCGACGCCCAGTTGTTGCGCCGCGCGTCGGTCACCCAGGAACTGGCCACGTCCGGGGTCCTGGACCCCGCCGCGTCGATCGTGCTGTACGAGGCGGCGCACGCCGCGCGGCAGGCCGAGGAGGAGCAGCGCGAGGTCGCCGAGAGCGAGCTGAGCACCGCCCTGCGGGCCGTCTTCGGCGAGGCGGCACAGGTCGACGCGGTGAAGGAGTTCCCGGGGGGCGAGGACGCGGCCGGGGAACTGGCCGCCGCCGTACGCCGGGTACCGATGGCGCGCCGCTTCCACAACGACGCGGTGCGGGCCGCCCGCGCGCTGCGCAGGCACCGGACGGTGCGACTGCTCCGGCTCGCCGGCCACGCGCCGTTCCCGCTCGCCTTCGAGATGGACGACGAGCCGCCGGTGGCCCTGGCGGACCGGCCCGGCAGCTGACGGCCGGCGACGGACAGGCGCACCGACTGTGGGCGGACCGGCCCCGGCAGAGGGGTGATCCGGCCGCCCGCGGCCCCCGGGACGTACGGACCGGTCCACGGGGTGTTCATTGGCCCTTGCTGTGGACTGCTCCCGGGGCGTTTGCTCGGAGACGCAGCACCCCGTTGTCTTCTCCACCCCAGTGAGGTCGATCCGTGTCCACGCTTCCCAGCACCCCGCAGTCCGCCGAGACCCCGGCCACCGGCACCGCCCGAGTCAAGCGCGGCATGGCCGAGCAGCTCAAGGGCGGCGTGATCATGGACGTCGTCGACGCCGAGCAGGCGAAGATCGCCGAGGACGCGGGCGCCGTGGCCGTCATGGCCCTGGAGCGGGTCCCGGCCGACATCCGCAAGGACGGCGGCGTGGCCCGGATGTCGGACCCGAACATGATCGAGGAGATCATCGGGGCCGTCTCCATCCCCGTCATGGCCAAGTCCCGCATCGGCCACTTCGTCGAGGCCCAGGTCCTCCAGTCCCTCGGCGTCGACTACATCGACGAGTCCGAGGTGCTCACCCCGGCCGACGAGGTGAACCACAGCGACAAGTTCGCCTTCACCACCCCGTTCGTCTGCGGCGCCACCAACCTGGGCGAGGCCCTGCGCCGGATCGCCGAGGGCGCCGCGATGATCCGCTCCAAGGGCGAGGCGGGCACGGGCAACGTCGTCGAGGCCGTGCGCCACCTCCGCCAGATCAAGAACGAGATCGCCCGGCTGCGCGGCTACGACAACAACGAGCTGTACGCCGCCGCCAAGGAGCTCCGCGCCCCCTACGAGCTGGTCAAGGAGGTCTCCGAGCTCGGCCGGCTGCCCGTCGTGCTGTTCTCGGCCGGTGGCGTGGCCACCCCGGCGGACGCGGCCCTGATGCGTCAGCTCGGCGCCGAGGGCGTCTTCGTGGGATCCGGCATCTTCAAGTCCGGCGACCCGGCCAAGCGTGCCGCCGCCATCGTGAAGGCCACCACCTTCTACGACGACCCGAAGGTCATCGCGGACGCCTCGCGCAACCTGGGCGAGGCCATGGTCGGCATCAACTGCGACACGCTGCCCGAGGGCGAGCGCTACGCCAACCGCGGCTGGTAAGCACCGATGACCGACACCCCTGTCATCGGAGTCCTGGCACTCCAGGGCGACGTGCGGGAACACCTGACCGCCCTGGCCGTGGCGGACGCCCTGGCCAGGCCGGTCAGGCGGCCCGAGGAGCTCGCCGAGGTCGACGGGCTCGTCATCCCCGGCGGCGAGTCCACCACGATGTCCAAGCTGGCGGTGATCTTCGGGATGCTGGAGCCGCTGCGCGAGCGGGTCGCCTCGGGGATGCCCGTGTACGGGACCTGCGCCGGGATGATCCTGCTGGCCGACAAGATCCTCAACCCTTCCCCGAGCTCTCGACTCCGTTCGGGCGGGGGAGACCCCGTGCCCGGCCAGGAGACGGTCGGCGGCATCGACATGATCGTGCGCCGTAACGCTTTCGGGCGGCAGAACGAGTCCTTCGAGGCGGCCGTCGAGATGGACGCGGTGCCCGGCGGACCCGTCGAGGGCGTCTTCATCCGGGCCCCCTGGGTGGAGTCGGTCGGCGCCCGCGCCGAGGTCCTCGCGGTGCACGGCGGACATATCGTGGCCGTACGCCAGGGAAACGCGCTGGCGACGTCGTTCCACCCGGAGCTGACCGGGGACCACCGCGTGCACGCGCTCTTCACCGACATGGTGCGCGCCGTGGGCTGATCCGATCCCGGTAGGATCTCTCGGGTTCGGATCGATTTTGGTGACGCGAAGGAGAAGGCAGATGTCCGGCCACTCTAAATGGGCTACGACGAAGCACAAGAAGGCCGTGATCGACGCCAAGCGCGGCAAGCTCTTCGCGAAGATGATCAAAAACATCGAGGTCGCGGCCCGTACGGGTGGCGCCGACGTGTCCGGTAACCCGACCCTCTTCGACGCCATCCAGAAGGCCAAGAAGAGCTCGGTCCCGAACAAGAACATCGACTCGGCGGTCAAGCGCGGCGCCGGCCTCGAGGCCGGTGGCGCCGACTACGAGACGATCATGTACGAAGGCTACGGCCCGAACGGCGTCGCGGTGCTCATCGAGTGCCTCACCGACAACCGCAACCGTGCCGCGTCCGACGTCCGTGTCGCCATGACCCGCAACGGCGGATCGATGGCGGACCCGGGCTCGGTCTCGTACCTGTTCAACCGCAAGGGCGTCGTGATCGTCCCCAAGGGCGAGCTGTCCGAGGACGACGTGCTCGGTGCCGTGCTCGACGCGGGTGCCGAGGAGGTCAACGACCTCGGTGACACGTTCGAGGTGCTCAGCGAGGCCACCGACATGGTCGCGGTCCGCACCGCGCTGCAGGAGGCCTCCATCGACTACGACTCGGCCGAGGCCAACTTCGTCCCGACCATGCAGGTCGAGCTGGACGAAGAGGGCGCGCGCAAGATCTTCAAGCTGATCGACGCGCTCGAGGACAGCGACGACGTGCAGAACGTCTTCGCCAACTTCGACGTCTCCGACGAGGTCATGGAGAAGGTCGACGCCTGAGAACGGCGCGTCACACCGACGGGCCGACGGGACACACCCCGTCGGCCCGTCGCGTTGTCGGTGGGACCCGATAGCCTGCGGGAACAGGTGACCGAGTGGCGGAGGGGGCCCTTTCGTGCGGGTGTTGGGCGTGGACCCGGGGCTGACCCGGTGCGGTGTCGGAGTCGTCGAGGGCGTCGCCGGCCGGCCGCTCACCATGGTCGGCGTCGGCGTCGTGCGGACCCCGGCCGACGCGGAGCTCGGCCACCGGCTGGTCGCCATCGAGCGGGGCATCGAGCAGTGGCTCGACGAACACCGTCCCGAGTTCGTGGCGGTGGAGCGGGTGTTCGCCCAGCACAACGTCCGCACGGTCATGGGTACGGCCCAGGCCAGCGCGGTCGCGATGCTCTGCGCGTCCCGTCGCGGCATCCCCGTCGCCCTGCACACGCCCAGTGAGGTCAAGGCGGCCGTCACCGGATCGGGACGCGCCGACAAGGCGCAGGTCGGGGCGATGGTGACCCGGCTGCTGCGGCTCGACGCACCCCCGAAGCCCGCCGACGCCGCCGACGCCCTCGCCCTCGCCATCTGCCACATCTGGCGCGCACCCGCGCAGAACCGACTGCAGCAGGCCGTCGCCGCCCATCGCACGCTGAAAGGCCGTACCGCATGATCGCCTTCGTCTCCGGCCCGGTGGCCGCCCTCGCCCCGACCACGGCCGTGATCGAGGTCGGCGGCATCGGCATGGCCGTCCAGTGCACCCCCGACACCCTCGCCGGACTGCGGATCGGCAAGGACGCCCGGCTGGCCACCTCCCTGGTCGTCCGGGAGGACTCCCTCACCCTCTACGGCTTCGCGGACGACGACGAGCGGCAGGTCTTCGAGCTGCTCCAGACCGCCAGCGGTGTGGGCCCCCGGCTCGCCCAGGCGATGCTCGCCACCCACAGCCCCGACGCCCTGCGCATCGCCGTCGCCACCGGCGACGAGAAGGCGCTCACCGCCGTGTCCGGCATCGGTAAGAAGGGCGCCCAGAAGCTCCTCCTCGAACTCAAGGACCGGCTCGGCGAACCCGTCGGCGCGCACATCGGGCAGCAGGGCATCGGCGCAGCCGTCAGCTCCTCCTGGCGTGACCAGCTGCAGGCCGCCCTCATCGGCCTCGGCTACGCCACCCGGGAGGCCGACGAGGCGGTGACCGCCGTGACACCGCAGGCCGAGGCGGCGCTCGCCCAGGGCGGCCAGGCACCCGTGTCCCAGCTGCTCCGCGCAGCCCTGCAGACGCTCAACCGCGCGCGCTGACCCCAGGTCGACCGCGCGCGCCGACCCCAGGGGCCCGCGCGCCCCGTACGCCGGCCGGAACACCGCACGGACCGGCACCGAAACACCCGAGGCGGGACTGACGAGATGAACTGGGACGAGACCGGGCCCGACACCGGCGACCTCACCGACGAGCGGCTGGACGACCGCCTGGTCGACGCCGGCGCGGACGGTGAGGACACCGCGGTCGAGGCCGCCCTGCGCCCGAAGGACCTCCACGAATTCGTCGGCCAGGAGAAGGTGCGCGAACAGCTCGACCTGGTCCTCAAGGCCGCCCGCGCCCGGGGCGCCACCGCCGACCACGTCCTGCTCTCCGGTGCCCCCGGCCTGGGCAAGACCACCCTCTCCATGATCATCGCGGCCGAGATGGGCGCCCCGATCCGCATCACCTCGGGCCCCGCGATCCAGCACGCGGGAGACCTCGCGGCGATCCTCTCCTCCCTCCAGGAGGGTGAGGTCCTCTTCCTCGACGAGATCCACCGGATGTCGCGGCCCGCCGAGGAGATGCTCTACATGGCGATGGAGGACTTCCGGGTCGACGTCATCGTCGGCAAGGGCCCCGGAGCCACGGCCATCCCGCTGGAGCTGCCGCCCTTCACCCTCGTCGGCGCCACCACCAGGGCGGGCCTGCTGCCGCCCCCGCTGCGCGACCGCTTCGGCTTCACCGGCCACATGGAGTTCTACGCCCCCACCGAGCTGGAGAGGGTCATCCACCGCTCCGCCGGCCTGCTCGACGTCGCCATAGACACCGCGGGCGCCGCCGAGATCGCCGGGCGCTCCCGGGGCACCCCCCGCATCGCCAACCGCCTGCTGCGCCGTGTCCGTGACTACGCCCAGGTCAAGGCGGAGGGGCGGATCGACCGGGACATCGCCGCCGCCGCCCTGCGGGTGTACGAGGTCGACGCCCGGGGACTCGACCGGCTGGACCGCGCGGTGCTGGGCGCCCTGCTGAAGCTCTTCGGAGGAGGCCCAGTCGGTCTCTCCACCCTCGCCGTGGCCGTGGGGGAGGAGCGCGAGACCGTCGAGGAGGTCGCCGAGCCCTTCCTCGTCAGGGAAGGGCTGCTCGCCAGGACCCCGCGCGGCAGGGTCGCGACCCCCGCGGCGTGGGCGCACCTCGGACTCGTGCCTCCGCAGCACGGCGCAAAGGGACAACAGGGCCTGTTCGGGGCGTGACGCAGGACAGGTTGGCCAGCAGGGGAACCACGGTGCCATGCTGGACGTTGTTCCAATGATGCGGACTCGCTTAGACTCCGCCGATGCCGCCCGTACAGGTCGGTGTACCCACCCCCGTAGACCAGGCCGCGTCAACCAGCGTGGTCGTGCGAAGGAAGTTCCGTCCCGTGAGTCTCGTGACCCTCCTCCCCTTCATCGTGCTCATCGGGGCCATGTTCCTGATGACCCGGTCCGCCAAGAAGAAGCAGCAGGCGGCTGCGCAGATGCGCAACGACATGCAGCCCGGTACCGGCGTCCGGACGATCGGGGGCATGTACGCCACCGTCAAGGAGATTCAGGAAGACACGGTTCTCCTCGAGGTCGCGCCCGGCGTCCACGCCGTCTACGCGAAGAACTCCATCGGTGCCGTCCTGGACGACGCGGAGTACAACCGCATCGTCCACGGCGACGACGAGCTGGAGGGCGAGGGCACGATCGTGCCCGACGACGCCTCCTCGCTCACCGCCGGTGAGTCCGCGGACGACGAGGTCGCGAAGATCGACCTGGGCAAGAAGGCCGAGGACGACGCCGAGCCGAAGGACACCGAGGCCAAGGGCTCCGAGGTCAAGGACGCCAAGGCCGACGGCGAGGGCGACGCGAAGTAGTTCCACGATCCCCGGACGCCGGATGCCTGCGGGTGTCCGGCGTCTCGCGGGCCGTGGGCCCTTCTGCGGGGTCGGGTCCCCACATCACTCAGTGGCCGCTCGGGCGCGCACCCGGCGCGGGGCGGTTGGACAGGGAGAAACGAAAAGGTGGCAGCACCGAAGAAAGGCCGGGGCGCATCCGGTGGACAGGGCAGGCCGGGCCGTGCCCTGGCACTGATCCTCATCGCCATGGTCGCTCTGACCGGCGGGATGTTCCTGTCCGGTCACACCACGCCCCGGCTGGGTATCGACCTGGCAGGCGGCACGTCGATCACCCTCAAGGCGAAGAGTCAGCCCGGCAAGCCCGAGGCGATCAACGAGACCAACATGAACACCGCGGTCAGCATCATCGAACGCCGTGTCAATGGTCTGGGTGTCTCCGAGGCCGAGGTTCAGACCCAGGGCGCATCGAACATCATCGTCAACATCCCCAAGGGGACGAATTCGGCGCAGGCCCGGGAGCAGGTCGGCACGACCGCCCAGCTCTACTTCCGGCCCGTGCTGACGGTCGCCGCCGGCACGCCGACCCCCGAAGGTTCCGCGAGCCCGTCCGCGAGCGGTTCCGGGAAGCCGAGCGCCACGCCCAGTGCGAAGGCGAGCGACCCGGAGACGGCCTCGAGTTCGAAGGCGACGCCCTCGGACGGCGCCACCACCCAGGGCCGTGCCGTCACCGACGCCCTGAAGAAGGACGCGACGCCGACACCCTCCGGCAGCGCCTCCGGCGCCGCGAAGCCGGACGCCCCCGCGGCCACCGAGACGCCCGACGCGGCCACCGCGGCGCTCCAGAAGAAGTTCACCGAGCTCGACTGCACCGACAAGGCTGCCCGCGCGGCCGCCGGCGACGGTGTCAAGCCCGGTGACCCCACGGTCGCGTGCAGCTCCGAGGGAGACGCCAAGTACCTCCTCGGCCCGGCCGAGGTCTCCGGTACGGACGTCGACGACGCGAAGGCCCAGTTCGACCAGCAGCGCGGCATCTGGCTCGTCTCCATGGAGTTCACCGACAAGGGCTCCAAGAAGTTCCAGACGATCACCAAGAAGCTGTCGGCCCAGCAGTCCCCGGCGAACCAGTTCGCGATCTCCCTCGACGGTGAGGTCGTCTCCGCACCCCAGGTGAACGAGACCCTCAGCGGCAGCGCCGAGATCTCCGGCAGCTTCACCCAGCAGTCCGCGGAGGACCTGGCCAACGTCCTGTCCTACGGCGCGCTCCCGCTGTCCTTCAGCGAGGACACCGTCACCACGGTCACCGCCGCACTCGGCGGCGAGCAGCTGGAGGCCGGTCTCATCGCCGGCGCCATCGGACTGGCCCTGGTCGTCATCTACCTGGTGGCCTACTACCGCGGCCTGGCGCTCATCGCGCTCCTCAGCCTGGTGGCCTCCGGCATCCTGACCTACACGATCATGGCGCTGCTCGGCCCGGCCATCGGCTTCGCGCTGAACCTCCCGGCCGTCTGCGGTGCGATCGTGGCGATCGGTATCACGGCGGACTCGTTCATCGTCTACTTCGAACGCATCCGTGACGAGATCCGCGAGGGCCGCACACTCCGTCCGGCCGTCGAGCGCGCGTGGCCCCGTGCCCGCCGCACCATCCTGGTGTCCGACTTCGTGTCGTTCCTCGCGGCGGCCGTACTCTTCCTCGTCACCGTCGGCAAGGTCCAGGGCTTCGCGTTCACGCTCGGTCTCACGACCCTGCTCGACGTCGTCGTGGTGTTCCTCTTCACCAAGCCCGTCATGACGCTGATGGCCCGCACGAAGTTCTTCGGCAGCGGTCACCCGTGGTCCGGACTGGACCCGAAGCGCCTCGGCGCAAAGCCGCCGCTGCGCCGCTCGCGCCGCGTCAACGCCCGTACCGACCACCCGAAGGAGGCGTGAGATGTCGCGACTCGGCAATCTCGGCGCCCGGCTCTACCGTGGCGAGGTCGGTTACGACTTCATCGGCAAGCGCAAGATCTGGTACGGCGTCTCGATCCTGATCACCATCACGGCCATCCTCGGCCTGGCGGTCAGCGGCCTGAACATGGGCATCGAGTTCAAGGGCGGTGCCGTCTTCACGACCGACACCAAGGCCAAGGTGTCCGTCTCCCAGGCCCACGAGGACGCGGTCGCGGCCTCCGGCCACGAGGCGATCGTCCAGGAGCTCGGCAACGGCGGGCTCCGGATCCAGATCACCGAGGTCGACACCAAGAAGGCCGACCAGATCAAGGCCCAGCTCTCCGAGGACCTCGGCATCCCCGAGGCGAAGATCAACGCGGACCTGGTCGGACCCAGCTGGGGCGAGCAGATCGCCAACAAGGCCTGGGCGGGCCTCGGGATCTTCATGGTCCTCGTGGTGGTCTACCTGGCCATCGCCTTCGAATGGCGCATGGCCGTCGCCGCCCTCATCGCGCTGATCCACGACATCACGATCACCGTCGGCGTCTACGCCCTCGTCGGCTTCGAGGTCACCCCCGGCACCGTGATCGGTCTGCTGACCATCCTCGGTTACTCCCTCTACGACACGGTCGTCGTCTTCGACAGCCTCAAGGAGGGCACGAACGGGATCACCAAGCAGACCCGCTGGACCTACAGCGAGATCGCGAACCGTTCCATCAACGGCACGCTGGTGCGTTCCATCAACACCACCGTCGTCGCGCTGCTGCCGGTCGCCGGTCTGCTGTTCATCGGCGGCGGTGTCCTCGGCGCGGGCATGCTGAACGACATCTCGCTGTCGCTGTTCGTCGGCCTCGCCGCCGGTGCGTACTCCTCGATCTTCATCGCCACCCCGCTGGTCGCCGACCTCAAGGAGCGCGAGCCGCAGATAAAGGCACTGAAGAAGCGGATCCTCGCCAAGCGGGCCGCAGCGGCCGCCAAGGGCGAGTCCGTCGAGGACGAGCGTGACGACCTGGCCGAGGACGACACCGAGCCCGCGGGCGCCGTCGTCGGTCAGCGCCGCCAGCCCGGGGGCCACGGCCGGACTCCGAGGAACCGCCGATGACCACCACGAGCGTCACCGACGCGACCCGGGAGCTCCTCCTCAGCCGGATCCGCGACGTACCGGACTATCCGAAGCCCGGAGTGCTGTTCAAGGACATCACCCCGCTGCTCGCGGACCCGATCGCCTTCACCGCGCTCACCGACTTCTTCGTGGAGCTGTGCGTACGGCACGGGGCCAGCAAGGTCGTCGGCCTCGAGGCGCGCGGCTTCATCCTGGCCGCGCCGGTGGCCGTCCGGGCCGGGCTCGGGTTCGTCCCCGTGCGCAAGGCCGGGAAGCTGCCCGGGGCCACGCTGGGGCAGGCGTACGAGCTGGAGTACGGCACGGCGGAGATCGAGATCCACGCCGAGGACCTGTCCGCCGGCGACCGGGTCATGGTCATCGACGACGTCCTGGCCACGGGCGGTACCGCCGAGGCGTCGCTGGAGCTCATCCGGCGGGCCGGTGCGCAGGTCGCGGGGGTGTCGGTCCTCATGGAGCTCGGCTTCCTCGCCGGCCGGGACCGGCTCGGGGCGAGGCTGGGCGATGCCCCGCTGGAGGCTCTGATCACCCTCTGACCTGCGCCGCGTCCGCGTGGCGCGCGTAGGGACGTACAGGACGGGTACCCGGGAACATCCGGGTACCCGTCCCGCGTCGTGGGGGGTTCCGCAGTCCCCGGGCGAGGTCCTGCCCAGGGGTCGATACCATGGGCTTTCCGGTAGCCCGGATCCGCACGAGGAGCGCTCTTGCCAGACGAGGCCCAGCCAGTCGCCGCCCCGCAGCCCGATAGGCCCGCGGCGGCCTCCGCCACGCCCGGGGGAACGCAGCCCGACGGGCCCGGCACCTCCGGGTCCCCCGGCGAGCACACGCAGGGCCCCGACCAGGCTCCGGCCCCCCAGCCGCCCGCCGCCCCTGCCCCGGCCACGACGGCGAAGCCGACGCCCCCTCCCGGCACGAAGGCCGCACCGTCCTCCGGGACGAAGCCCACGCCCCAGGAGAAGCCCGGCTCCGGCCCCTCGGCGCAGAAGCCCCCGGCCCCGGCCCCCGCCGCGAAGCCCCCGGCCAGGCCCTCCGCCACCCCGCCCGCCGCGCCCGCGCGCTCCGGCGGCTCCTCCAGCAGGGTCCGTGCCCGCCTCGCCCGACTGGGCGTACAGCGCTCCAGCCCGTACAACCCGGTACTCGAACCCCTCCTGCGCACCGTCCGCGGCAACGACCCCAAGATCGAGTCCTCGACCCTGCGCCAGATCGAGCGCGCCTACCAGGTCGCCGAGCGCTGGCACCGCGGTCAGAAGCGCAAGAGCGGCGATCCGTACATCACCCACCCGCTGGCCGTCACCACCATCCTCGCCGAGCTCGGCATGGACCCGGCGACGCTGATGGCCGGGCTGCTCCACGACACGGTCGAGGACACCGAGTACGGCCTGGACACCCTGCGCAAGGACTTCGGCGACCAGGTCGCGCTCCTCGTCGACGGCGTCACCAAGCTCGACAAGGTCAAGTTCGGCGAGGCCGCCCAGGCGGAGACCGTGCGCAAGATGGTCGTCGCCATGGCCAAGGACCCCCGGGTCCTCGTCATCAAGCTCGCCGACCGCCTGCACAACATGCGCACCATGCGCTACCTCAAGCGGGAGAAGCAGGAGAAGAAGGCCCGCGAGACCCTCGAGATCTACGCGCCGCTGGCCCACCGCCTCGGCATGAACACCATCAAGTGGGAGCTGGAGGACCTCGCGTTCGCGATCCTCTACCCCAAGATGTACGACGAGATCGTCCGTCTCGTCGCCGAGCGCGCGCCCAAGCGTGACGAGTACCTCGCCATAGTGACCGACGAGGTGCAGGCCGACCTGCGCGCCGCCCGCATCAAGGCCACCGTCACCGGACGGCCGAAGCACTACTACAGCGTCTACCAGAAGATGATCGTGCGGGGCCGCGACTTCGCCGAGATCTACGACCTGGTGGGCATCAGGGTCCTCGTCGACACGGTCCGCGACTGCTACGCGGCGCTCGGCACCGTCCACGCCCGGTGGAATCCGGTGCCCGGGCGGTTCAAGGACTACATCGCGATGCCCAAGTTCAACATGTACCAGTCGCTGCACACCACGGTGATCGGTCCCAGCGGCAAGCCCGTCGAGCTCCAGATCCGGACCTTCGACATGCACCGCCGCGCCGAGTACGGCATCGCCGCGCACTGGAAGTACAAGCAGGAGGCCGTCGCGGGCGCCTCCAAGGTCCGCACCGACGTCCCCAAGCACGCGGGCGGCCGCGGCCAGGACACGGTCAACGACATGGCGTGGCTGCGCCAGCTCCTGGACTGGCAGAAGGAGACCGAGGACCCCAGCGAGTTCCTGGAGTCCCTGCGCTTCGACCTCTCGCGCAACGAGGTCTTCGTCTTCACTCCGAAGGGCGACGTGATAGCGCTGCCCGCCGGCGCGACGCCGGTCGACTTCGCGTACGCCGTCCACACGGAGGTCGGCCACCGGACCATAGGGGCACGGGTCAACGGACGGCTCGTACCGCTGGAGTCGACGCTCGACAACGGCGACCTGGTGGAGGTCTTCACCTCCAAGGCGGCCGGCGCCGGGCCTTCCCGCGACTGGCTCCAGTTCGTCAAGTCGCCCAGGGCACGCAACAAGATCCGCGCCTGGTTCTCCAAGGAACGGCGCGACGAGGCGATCGAGCAGGGCAAGGACTCCATCGCGCGGGCCATGCGCAAGCAGAATCTGCCGATCCAGCGCATCCTGACCGGCGACTCGCTGGTCACGCTGGCCCACGAGATGCGCTACCCCGACATCTCCTCGCTGTACGCGGCGATCGGCGAAGGGCACGTTGCCGCGGCGGGCGTCGTCCAGAAGCTCGTCCAGGCGCTCGGTGGCGAGGACGCGGCCAACGAGGACCTGGCGGAGAGCTCCCCGCCCTCGCACGGGCGCAGCAAGCGCCGGGCCAAGGCGGATCCCGGAGTCGTGGTCAAGGGTGTCGAGGACGTCTGGGTCAAGCTGGCCCGCTGCTGTACGCCCGTACCCGGCGATCCGATCATCGGGTTCGTCACCCGCGGCAGCGGCGTCTCCGTGCACCGCGCGGACTGCGTCAACGTCGACTCCCTCTCGCAGCAGCCCGAGCGGATCCTCGACGTCGAGTGGGCGCCCACGCAGTCGTCCGTCTTCCTGGTCGCCATCCAGGTGGAGGCGCTCGACCGTTCGCGGCTGCTCTCCGACGTGACCCGCGTGCTGTCCGACCAGCACGTGAACATCCTGTCGGCGGCCGTGCAGACCTCCCGAGACCGGGTGGCCACCTCGCGCTTCACCTTCGAGATGGGCGACCCCAAGCACCTGGGACACGTCCTGAAGGCCGTACGCGGCGTGGAGGGCGTCTACGACGTCTACCGGGTCACCTCGGCACGGCGGCCTTGAGGACGCCGCGGCCGGCAGGCGCTCAGCCTGCCGGCCGCGGGTCCACGACGACCTACGCGTCGACCTCGTACCGGCCGTACTCCAGGAAGTAGCGCATCTCCTCGGGTGTGCCGTCGATGGCCTCCTGGACGGCGGCGCGCAGCGCGTCACTTATGCCGGGGCGGTTCAGGATGCTGACGATGGCGACGCGGTCGTCCTCGGCCTGGGCGAGGCGGTAGCCGGTCTCGAGCCAGGCGCGCATCTCGTCCGGCGTACCGGAGTCGAGGAGCGCGTTGACCTCGCGGATCACCCTCCTCCCGGAGTCCTGGTCGGCGAGTATGCGGGAGAGGGCGACGCGTACGTCGTCGTCGGACATCTCGTCCACCGGGGTCTCCAGGACCACGACGGCCGGGGACACGGCCGCAGGCGCGGGTGAGGAGACGGGGCCGGCGGCGAAGGCCGGGCCGGCCAGAAGGAGCGCCGGGGCCAGGGCGGTTGCTGCGACGGTCAGAGCGGCACGGGTGGGTCTCATGGTGACCAGCCCCAAGGTCGTAGTGAACCCGGTGCCGGCACACGTGCGCGTGCCGACGTGGAGATCATCGCGCCTGGGTCTGACAGAAGCTGTACCGCTCCCGGCCGCTGTCCGCACGCGAGAGGGGCTCCCGTACGCATCGCGTACGGGAGCCCCTCTCACGCGGGAACGACGCGGCCTCAGCCGCCGAACTCCTCCAGGCCCTTCAGCACCTGGTCCAGCAGAAGCTGACGGCTCTCGAGCTCCCGGGAGAGCTTGTCCGCCCTGGCGTTGTTGCCCGAGGCGCGTGCCGTGTCGATCTGCGTACGCAGCTTGTCGACGGCCGCCTGGAGCTGACCGGTCATACCCTCGGCGCGTGCCCGCGCCTCCGGGTTCGTCCGGCGCCACTCCGACTCCTCGGCCTCCTGGAGAGCCCGCTCCACGGCCTGCACCCGGCCCTCGACCTTCGGGCGGGCGTCACGCGGGACGTGGCCGATGGCCTCCCAGCGCTCGTTGATGGAACGGAACGCGGCCCTGGCCGCCTTCAGATCCTTCACCGGGACCAGCTTCTCGGCCTCGGCGGCGAGTTCCTCCTTGAGCTTGAGGTTCTCGCCCTGCTCCGCGTCGCGTTCGGCGAAGACACCGCTGCGGGCACCGAAGAAGACGTCCTGGGCGCCGCGGAAGCGGTTCCACAGCTCGTCCTCGGCCTCGCGCTGGGCGCGGCCCGCCGCCTTCCACTCGGTCATCAGGTCGCGGTAACGCGCGGCCGTCGTACCCCAGTCGGTCGAGCCCGAGAGCGACTCGGCCTCGGCGACCAGCCTCTCCTTGACCTTGCGGGCGTCCTCACGCTGGGCGTCCAGCGCCGCGAAATGGGCCTTGCGCCGCTTGGAGAAGGCGGAACGCGCGTGTGAGAAACGGTGCCACAGCTCGTCGTCGGACTTGCGGTCCAGACGAGGCAGCCCCTTCCACGTGTCGACGAGCGCCCGCAGACGCTCACCCGCCGACCGCCACTGCTCGCTCTGCGCCAGTTCCTCGGCCTCGACGACGAGCGCCTCCTTGGCCTGACGGGCCTCGTCGGTCTGCTTCGCCTTCTGGGCCTTGCGCTCCTCGCGCCGCGAGTCGACCGTCGCGACGAGCGCGTCCAGCCGCTTGCCGAGCGCGGCGAGGTCGCCGACGGCGTGGTGCTCGTCCACCTGCTGGCGCAGGTGATCGATCGCGGCCGTGGCGTCCTTCGCCGACAGGTCGGTGGTCTTCACCCGCCGCTCGAGGAGGCCGATCTCGACCACCAGGCCCTCGTACTTGCGCTCGAAATAGGCCAGTGCCTCCTCGGGGGAACCGGCCTGCCACGATCCGACGACCTGCTCGCCCTCGGCCGTACGCACGTACACGGTGCCCGTCTCGTCGACACGGCCCCACGGGTCGCTGCTCACAGCGCCTCCTCCACCTGATGCATCGAGGGGGTTCGCCCCCCGTGCATCGTCCACAGTTTCCTGGGGCGGGCAGCGCCCGCCCTGCACAACGCCAATCTAGGCGACCGGCCACCCGGCTGTCCGCACTCAGCGCGGCTGAAATTCTCCGGTGCGCTCCGGGAACCTCCCGCCGGGCGGCCGTCCCCGCGGTCAGTCCTTCTCGACCGTCGCCTTCTCGACCGTGACGGTCTTCTTCGGAGCACCGTCACCCGCCCCCTCGGCGACACCCGCCTCGGCGACCTTCTTGACGGCCTTCAGACCCGCGTCGTCCATCGTGCCGAACGGCGTGTAGCTGGGCGGCAGTTTGGTGTCCTTGTAGACCAGGAAGAACTGGCTGCCGCCCGTTCCCGGCTGGCCGGTGTTCGCCATCGCGACGGTGCCCGCGGGGTACGTCACGGAGCCGTCGGCGCCCGCCTTGCCCAGCGCGGTCAGATTCTCGTCCGGGATCGTGTAGCCGGGGCCACCCGTGCCGTCGCCCTTCGGATCGCCGCACTGGAGGACGAAGATGCCTTCCGTGGTCAGCCGGTGACACTTCGTGTTGTCGAAGTACCCCTTGTCCGCCAGGGCCTTGAACGAGTTCGTGGTGTGCGGGGTCTTCGCCGCCTCCATCGCGATGCCGATGTCGCCCTGGCTCGTCCTGAGCGACATCGTGTACGAGGCCTTCTTGTCGATCTCCATCGCGGGCTCGGGAGCACTGCTCTCGCTCTCCGAGGGCGACGGGGTCGGGCTCGCGCTCGCGGCGGCGTCCGCGGAGTTCTTCGTGTCGTCCCCGTCGAGCGAGAGGTACGCGCCCGCCCCGATGACCGCCACCACGGCCACCGACGAAGCGATGATCACCGTGAGACGCCTGGTCCTCCGGCGCGCTTCCTCCCGGCGCTGCTGCTGCCGCTCGAACTTCTCCCGGGCGAGCTGCCGTCGCCGCTGATCGCTGCTGACCACCGGATGGTCTCCTTGTGCGTCGTGTGATCGGACCTGGAATGCCCGTACGGTATATGGGTTAGCTGTGGAATGAGGAGCGCCGGTAGTCTCTGGTCTGCCGCGTTCCCCTCCGCGGCCCTCCTCGTCGGACGAAAAACCTAAGGACGATCGTGCTCATTGCCGGGTTCCCCGCCGGGGCCTGGGGGACCAACTGCTATCTGGTCGCCCCCGCCGCAGGCGAGGAGTGCGTGATCATCGACCCGGGCCACCAGGCCGCCCAGGGCGTCGAGGAAGCGCTGAAGAAGCATCGGCTCAAGCCCGTCGCCGTCGTCCTCACCCATGGCCACATCGACCACGTCGCCTCGGTGGTCCCCGTGTGCGGAGCCCATGACGTCCCCGCCTGGATCCACCCCGAGGACCGCTACATGATGAGCGACCCCGAGAAGGCGCTGGGACGCTCCATCGGGATGCCGCTGATGGGCGAGCTGACCGTCGGCGAGCCGGACGACGTGAGGGAACTGGCCGACGGCGCGGCGCTGAAGCTGGCGGGCATGGAGTTCGGCGTCGCGCACGCACCGGGCCATACGAAGGGGTCGGTGACGTTCCGGATGCCCGAGGTCGCGGACGTGCCGCAGATCCTCTTCTCGGGCGACCTGCTCTTCGCCGGCTCCGTCGGACGCACCGACCTGCCCGGCGGCGACCACGCCGAGCTGCTCGAGTCCCTGGCCCGTGTGTGCCTGCCGCTCGACGACTCGACCGTGGTGCTGTCCGGCCACGGCCCCCAGACGACCATCGGCCGCGAGCGCGCCTCCAATCCGTACCTGCACGGACTGGACGCGCCCCGCCGAGGAATGTGACGAGAGAAAAAACCTGTGAGCACCTTCCAGGCCCCCAAGGGCACGTACGACCTGACCCCGCCCCGCTCCGCGAAGTTCCTCGCGGTGCGTGAGGCGATCTCCTCGCCCCTGAAGAACTCCGGCTACGGGTACATCGAGACCCCCGGCTTCGAGGACGTCGCCCTGTTCGCCCGGGGCGTCGGCGAGTCCACCGACATCGTGTCCAAGGAGATGTACGCCTTCGAGACCAAGGGCGGCGACAAGCTCGCGCTGCGTCCCGAGGGCACCGCGTCCGTGCTGCGCGCCGCGCTGGAGGCCAACCTCCACAAGGCCGGCAACCTCCCCGTCAAGCTCTGGTACTCGGGTTCGTACTACCGCTACGAGCGCCCCCAGGCGGGCCGTTACCGCCACTTCTCGCAGGTGGGCGCCGAGGCCATCGGCACGGAGGACCCCGCGCTCGACGCCGAGCTGATCATCCTCGCCGACCAGGCGTACCGGTCGCTCGGCCTCACGCAGTTCCGCATCCTGCTGAACTCGCTGGGCGACAAGGAGTGCCGCCCCGTCTACCGCGAGGCGCTCCAGACGTTCCTGCGGGACCTCGACCTCGACGAGGAGACCCGCCGGCGCATCGAGATCAACCCGCTGCGGGTCCTCGACGACAAGCGGGCCGACGTCCAGAAGCAGCTGACCGGCGCCCCGATGCTCCGCGACTTCCTCTGCGACGCCTGCAAGGCGTACCACGAGGAGGTCCGCGACCTGCTGACGGCGGCGGGCGTCGCGTTCGAGGACGACGAGAAGCTGGTCCGCGGCCTCGACTACTACACCCGCACGACCTTCGAGTTCGTCCACGACGGTCTGGGCTCCCAGTCCGCGGTGGGCGGCGGCGGGCGCTACGACGGCCTCTCCGAGATGATCGGCGGCCCCGCGCTGCCGTCCGTCGGCTGGGCCCTCGGCGTGGACCGCACGGTGCTCGCCCTGGAGGCGGAGGGCATCGAGCTCGACATCCCCGCCTCGACCAGCGTCTACGCGGTGCCGCTCGGCGAGGAGGCGCGGCGCGTGCTCTTCGGCCTCGTCACCGAACTGCGCAAGGCCGGCGTCGCGACGGACTTCGCCTTCGGCGGCCGTGGCCTCAAGGGCGCCATGAAGAGCGCGAACCGCTCCGGCGCCCGCTACACGGTCGTCGCCGGGGAGCGGGACCTCGCCGAGGGCGACGTCCAGCTCAAGGACATGGAGTCCGGCGAGCAGGAAGCGGTGGCGGTCGGTGACCTGGTGGCCGTGATCCAGGCGAAGCTCGCCTGAGCCGACGGCCCGTCCGCCTGTGCCCGCCCGGCCCGTCCGGGCGGGCACAGTCGCGTCCGGTGCCGTTCGCGCGGCCCGAGAGGGGCCGCGTCAATCCGGTGCGCGCGCATTCATCCTGCGGGGTGGCCTCGATCGGGGGAGACCCCAGGTTGTCCGAGACGGCGGGACCGCCCCTGAGCGTTCCCAGCCGCCCAGCCGCGCCCCACAGCCCCTCCGGTGGACGGGAGCCGCAGGTCGGGACCGCCGCGGCGCGGCCGGGCGGCCATGACACCCACCGGGTCCGCGCGGGCCGGTCGCGCGACGTTGCCGGTGACGCGATCCCGCCCGAGCACCTGACCGGGGACCCCGGCAGGGAACACCTTTATGCACATCGAACGGATGGCCGTGCCGACGGTGCGGCACAATGACGATGCCCGGCCGGCTACTCAGTGATGGAACGGCGATATGACGATGGCAGCGGTAGACCACCCCTCCTCACAGCAGGACGAGGAACACGGCGCGAAGACCTTCGGCGGCAGTCGCGCGCTCGCACTGCTGCTGGTGATCACGGGAGCGGCCGGGCTGCTCGCCGCCTGGGTGATCACGATCGACAAGTTCAAGCTGCTCGAGGACCCGAGCTTCACCCCGGGCTGCAGCCTGAACCCGGTGGTCGCGTGCGGCAACATCATGAAGAGCGAGCAGGCGTCCGCCTTCGGCTTCCCCAACCCGATGCTGGGCATCGCCACCTACTCGGTGGTCATCGGCATCGGCATGGCACTCCTCGCAGGTGCCCGCTTCCGCGCCTGGTACTGGCTCGGCCTCAACGCCGGCACGCTGTTCGGCGTCGGCTTCTGCACCTGGCTGCAGTACCAGTCGCTGTACAACATCAACTCGCTGTGCCTGTGGTGCTGCCTGGCCTGGGTAGCCACGATCTTCATGTTCTGCTACGTCACCACGCACAACATCAAGCACGGCATCCTGCCCGCCCCCGCCTGGCTGCGGAACACCCTCACCGAGTTCCACTGGGTGCCGCCGGTGCTCTGGATCGGGATCATCGGCATGCTGATCCTGACCCGCTGGTGGGACTTCTGGACCAGCTGACGCACCGGGTGGTCCTGTCAGTGGGGTGACATAGGCTTCCTTGCGTGGAGCCCGACCTCTTTACCGCAGCAGCCGAAGACCGCCAGGAGAAGGACCCGTCCAGCAGCCCCCTCGCTGTCCGGATGCGCCCCCGCACACTGGACGAGGTCGTCGGCCAGCAGCACCTGCTCAAGCCGGGCTCGCCGCTGCGCCGCCTCGTCGGCGAGGGCGGCGGCGGCCCCGCCGGACCCTCCTCGGTGATCCTCTGGGGCCCGCCGGGCACCGGGAAGACGACCCTGGCGTACGTGGTCAGCAAGGCCACCAACAAGCGCTTCGTCGAGCTCTCCGCGATCACCGCCGGCGTCAAGGAGGTCCGGGCCGTCATCGAGGGGGCGCGGCGTGCCACCGGCGGCTTCGGCAAGGAGACCGTCCTCTTCCTCGACGAGATCCACCGGTTCTCCAAGGCCCAGCAGGACTCGCTGCTCCCCGCCGTGGAGAACCGCTGGGTCACGCTCATCGCGGCCACCACGGAGAATCCGTACTTCTCGATCATCTCCCCCCTGCTGTCGCGCTCCCTTCTCCTCACGCTGGAGCCCCTCGGCGACGACGACCTGCGCGCCCTGCTGCGCCGGGCCCTGGCCGACGAGCGCGGGCTGGCCGGAGCGGTCGCCCTTCCCGAGGACGCCGAGGCGCACCTGCTGCGGATCGCCGGGGGAGACGCCAGGCGGGTGCTGACCGCGCTGGAGGCCGCCGCGGGCGCGGCACTCTCCAAGCACGAGGACGAGATCACGCTGGAGACCCTCGAGGAGACCGTCGACCGCGCCGCCGTGAAGTACGACCGTGACGGCGACCAGCACTACGACGTGGCGAGCGCCCTGATCAAGTCGATCCGCGGGTCCGACGTGGACGCCGCACTGCACTACCTGGCCCGGATGATCGAGGCGGGGGAGGACCCGCGCTTCATCGCCCGGCGGCTGATGATCTCCGCCAGCGAGGACATCGGGCTCGCCGACCCGACGGCGCTGCCCACGGCGGTGGCGGCTGCCCAGGCGGTCGCCATGATCGGCTTCCCCGAGGCGGCGCTCACCCTGAGCCACGCCACGATCGCGCTGGCGCTCGCCCCCAAGTCGAACGCGGCGACACTGGCGATCTCCGCCGCACAGGAGGACGTGCGCCGGGGACTCGCGGGCCCGGTCCCGGCCCATCTGCGCGACGGCCACTACAAGGGCGCCGCCAAGCTGGGCCACGCCCAGGGTTACGTCTACCCGCACGACGTCCCCGGCGGCATCGCCGCCCAGGAGTACGCCCCGGACGCCGTCCGCGGCAGGCGCTACTACGAACCCACGCGGTACGGCGCGGAGGCGCGCTACGCCGACGTGGCCGAACGGGTCCGTGAGCGGCTCGGCCGCGGTGAGCGGGGCGGTCCGGAGTCCGCGTGACGGCGACGGCTCAGCAGGCCGCAGCCTCGAAGAGGGTGTGCATCGCCCGGCGCAGCTCGCTGACGTCCCGTACCGGACCAGGGAATTCGAACCGGGCGTCGAAGCACGCGTCGCCGTCCTCGACGAACCGCACCCGGAGGCCGAACCGGTCGACCGAGACCGGGACGGCGTCGAGCCGGTGCTCGGCGCAGCCGCACTCGCCCCGGTCGCCCAGCAACGCGGACAAGGTCGCCATCTGCTCGCCGTGGGCGGCGTGCAGATGCTGGAGCAGCTCGGCCTCGTGGCCGACCAGCGGGTCGGCGACGGCGTCCCGGAAGTCCTCAGGCTCCACCTCCTCGAAGCCCCACAGGTCGTCGACCGACGCCTCCCCGGTCTCCAGCCGGAGCATCATCCGGCCGGGCTGCGCGAGCCCCGGCACGGCGGTGAGCCAGCCGGCGACCCGGGCGCGTCCGCGGATCCGGTGGGGGACGGAGACCGGAGCGACATCGGTGATCTCGAGCACAGCGGTCAGCTCGTCGCCCTGGGCGTGCGTGGCGGCCCGTACGACCGGTGAATCCGCGGGGAATCCGAGGAACAGGTCCCCCTCGGGGCCGATGCTCCTGCTGTCGGGGATCAGGTGGTCCGTGGGGAGCACCGACAGCCCCGGTACGAGCAGCACGGCGGAGCAGGTACTCTGTACGAGAGTTCGTGTGCGCTCGGCTGCTGACGGCATCCGAGTGTTTTCAAGCCCGCTGGGACGCGGCTGACCACGATCAGATCGGCCTTCCGTCGTAGCAGCACCTTCAGGTGTGCTGCCGCTGTCTGTGCTGTCCGTGATGTGTGTGGTGTTCCCAGGGCGAGACATGCGATCTCCTTGAGTAAGGTAAGCCTAACCTAACCTACAACGGAGGTCTGGAGAACGTGCCTAACCAGTCGCGTCCCAAGGTCAAGAAGTCGCGTGCCCTCGGCATCGCCCTGACGCCGAAGGCTGTCAAGTACTTCGAAGCCCGCCCCTACCCGCCGGGCGAGCACGGCCGTGGCCGCAAGCAGAACTCGGACTACAAGGTCCGTCTGCTCGAGAAGCAGCGTCTGCGTGCGCAGTACGACATCAGCGAGCGCCAGATGGCGCGCGCCTACGACCGCGCCCGTAAGGCCGAGGGCAAGACGGGCGAGGCGCTGGTCGTCGAGCTCGAGCGCCGCCTCGACGCCCTGGTCCTGCGTTCGGGCATCGCCCGCACCATCTACCAGGCCCGTCAGATGGTCGTCCACGGCCACATCGAGGTCAACGGTGGCAAGGTCGACAAGCCGTCCTTCCGCGTGCGCCCCGACGACGTCGTGCAGGTCCGCGAGCGCAGCCGCTCCAAGGTCCCCTTCCAGGTGGCCCGTGAGGGTGGTTACGACACCGACGGCGAGACCCCGCGCTACCTCCAGGTGAACCTGAAGGCCCTGGCCTTCCGCCTGGACCGTGACCCGAACCGCAAGGAAATCCCGGTCATCTGCGACGAGCAGCTCGTCGTCGAGTACTACGCCCGCTGACGCAGGCGTAGCTCAACCGAGCTCGGGCCCGCCCCTCCCTGGTGTACGGGAGGCGGCGGGCCTTCGCGTCTCCCCGGCCGTCCCGGTCCCGGGCGTTCCGCTTTCGGCCACCCCCGCCCCGGGCGCTCCGGCCGAGGCCGCCCTGTCGTCCGGACCGGCCCGGAGCGCCCGTGCCACCGCGGCCTGCGCGTCCAGCCGGCGGCCCGAGAGCCGCTCCACGTCGTACGTGGCGTCGCCGAGCTGCGCCCTCGCCCGTTCCTCGCACTCCGCCCGCGGTCTGCCGTAGTGGGTGGAGCCGAACAGCGGCAGGCCCACCGAGGGCCAGATCCGGTCCGCCGCCCCCTGCAGCACCGCGGCCTCGGCACCGTCGCCCTCCGTCGCGGTGACGAGGGCCAGCAGCTCCAGGGAGAGGACCGTGCCAAGCAGGTCGTGGAAGGTGTGCGCGATGGACAGCGACTCCCCGAGCATCCGGCGCGCCCGTCCGCTCGGCCCGGACCGCAGCGCCACGTAGCCCAGGACGTACAGCGCGTAGGCAAGGGCCCACCGCTCGCCGTGGTCCTCGCAGATCTCACGGACCTCGTCGCAGATCGCCGCGGCCGCCTCCAGGTCACCGCGGAACGCCACGGCCATGCCCAGCTCGACCTGCGCCATCAGCACGTTGCTGTTCAGCTCGCCGATCTCCCGGTAGCGCCCGAGCGCCTCGCGCAGCAGTTCCTCGGCACGTGCCGGGTCGTCCGTGACGATCGAGAGGCAGCCCGTGCGGTGCACGGCGTAGGCCACAGCGGTGGCGTCCCCCGAGCGTTCCCCCTCCTCGCGGCACTCCTGCAGGGCCGACACCGCCCCCACCGGGTCGCCCTGCAGCACCGCGACGTGACCGAGCACCCAGAGGGCCTTCAGCCGGGAGTGGTCGTAGGGGGACTCCTCCTCCAGGACGTGGTCCAGCCAGTGGCGGCCCTCGGCGAGGCGCCCGCAGCCCGCCCAGTAGAACCACAGCGTGCCCGCCAGGTACTGCGCGAGATGCACCTCCTCCGGGTTCTCCATCGAACACTCCATCGCGCGGCGGAGATTGGGCAGCTCGCTGTCGATCCGGGCCGCGGCCTCCGCCTGCCTGGGGCTGAACCAGTCGAGTTCGCACCACGTCGCGAGGCCCAGGTACCAGTCCCGGTGCCTGCGGCGCAGCCGGCCGGCGTCCCCGGTCGCCCGCAGCCACTCGGCGCCGTACTCCCGCACGGTGTCCAGCAGCCGGTAGCGGCTGCCGGCGGCCGAGTCCTCGCGCAGCACCACGGACTGCGCCAGCAGTTCGTCCAGCACGTCGAGCACGGAGTCGGCGGGCAGGTCCGGGCCGCTGCAGATGTACTCGACGGCCTCCAGGTCGAACTGCCCGGCGAACACCGAGAGCCGCGCCCACAGCAGCCGTTGCCCGGGATCGCACAGCTCATGGCTCCAGCCGATGGCCGTACGCAGCGTCTGATGGCGGGGCAGTGCGCTCGGACTGCCCCCGGTGAGCAGCCGGAAGCGGTCGTCGAGACGCTGCAGCACCTGCTCCGTCGTCAGGGCCCGCAGCCGTCCGGCGGCGAGCTCCAGGGCCAGCGGGATGCCGTCGAGCCTGCGGCAGAGCTCCCGGGCGGTGTCCCGCTCGCCGTCCGTCGGCCGGAAGCCCGGGCGTACCGCCGCCGCCCGCCGGACGAAGAGTTCCAGGGCGTCGTCGTCCGTCATCGGCATCAGCGGGAAGGTGAGTTCGCCGTCCACCCGCAGCGGCTTGCGGCCGGCCGCGAGCACCTGCAGACCGGGTGCCCGGCGCAGCAGTTCCCGTACGACATCGGCGCACGGTCCCGCGAGATGCTCGAAACCGTCGACGACGAGCAGCAGGCGGCGGTCCGCACAGTGCCGGGCCAGCACCTCGCGAGGCGACCTGCTGGTGTGGTCGGTGAGCCCCAGGGCGTCGACCAGGGTGTGCACGAGCAGTCCGGGATCGTGGACGCCCGACAGCTCTGCGAGCCACACCCCGTCGCAGTACCGTTTCTCCACCAGGGCAGCGGTCCGTACGGCGAAACGGGTCTTTCCGACCCCGGCGACCCCCACGACCGTGACGAGCCTGGACTCGCCCAGGAGCGACTCCAGTTCGGTCAGTTCGGCGTCGCGTCCCACGAAGGTGTTGAGCTCCGCCGGGAGATTTCCGCGTACGGGGACGGGCTCCATGTCGTCGGGCGTGGGGGAGGGGCGCTGAGGGCGTCGCATGAAACACGCAGAGTACTGGCACATAAGCTCTCCGTACAATCTCCCCGCCTCCGGCACCCGCACCGCCCGCCCCACAATGCGGTACGGCGCGTGACGCCCGGCGCGATAGGCTCGGGGGGACGACGATCGGCAGAGGTGGCAGGACGCACCGGCCGGCCGGTGACAGGCAGATACCGGCGGGGAGAGGTCCCCGCCGATGTGGGCGACGAGCAGAGAGCGGTGCACTGTGTCCGGTGGAGAGGTGGCCGGCATCCTGGTGGCTGTCTTCTGGGCGATCCTGGTTTCCTTCCTCGCCGTGGTACTGGTGAGACTGGCCCAGACGCTCAGGGCGACCACCGCGCTGGTGGCGGACGTGACGGAGCAGGCGGTCCCGCTGCTCGCCGACGCCTCCGCCACGCTGCGCTCCGCGCAGACCCAGCTCGACAAGGTCGACGCCATCGCGAGCGACGTCCAGGAGGTCACCTCCAACGCCTCCGCGCTCTCCACCACCGTCGCCTCGACGTTCGGCGGCCCGCTCGTGAAGGTGGCCGCGTTCGGCTACGGGGTGCGGCAGGCTCTCGGCCGCCGTAGCGCGGCCGACCCGGAACCGGACCGCCGGACCTCCCGCCGCGCCGTGATCGTCGGCCGAACCGTGCCGTCCGCCCGCGACAGGAAGCGGAACGGCCGAAGCTCCCGCGGACAGAAGGACTGACCCAGCGATGTTCCGCCGTACGTTCTGGTTCACCGCCGGCGCAGCCGCCGGTGTCTGGGCCACCACCAAGGTCAACCGCAAGATCCGGCAGCTGGCCCCCGAGAGCCTCGCGGCGCAGGCCGCGGACAAGGCGATCGAGGCGGGTCACAAGCTGAAGGACTTCGCCCTCGACGTGCGTGAGGGCATGGTCAGGCGCGAGGCCGAACTGGGCGGGGCCCTCGGTATCGAGGCCGCGGCCGACCCCGAACTCGTCGCCCACCGCACACTTCCCTACAACCCGAACAACCGGAATGAGGACCACTAATGGAGTCGGCTGAAATTCGCCGCCGCTGGCTGAGCTTCTTCGAGGAGCGCGGTCACACCGTCGTGCCTTCGGCGTCGCTCATCGCGGACGACCCGACTCTGCTGCTGGTCCCCGCGGGCATGGTTCCCTTCAAGCCGTACTTCCTCGGCGAGGTCAAGCCGCCCGCCCCGCGCGTCACCAGCGTGCAGAAGTGCGTCCGGACCCCGGACATCGAAGAGGTCGGCAAGACCACCCGGCACGGCACGTTCTTCCAGATGTGCGGCAACTTCTCCTTCGGTGACTACTTCAAGGAAGGCGCCATCGAGTTCGCCTGGGCGGCGCTCACGAACTCCGTGGAGGACGGCGGCTTCGGCCTCGACCCCGAGCGCCTGTGGATCACGGTCTACCTGGACGACGACGAGGCCGAGCAGATCTGGCGCGAGAAGATCGGCGTCCCGGCCGAGCGCATCCAGCGCCTGGGCAAGAAGGACAACTTCTGGTCCATGGGCGTCCCCGGCCCCTGCGGCCCCTGCTCCGAGATCAACTACGACCGCGGCCCCGAGTTCGGCGTCGAGGGCGGCCCCGCAGTCAACGACGAGCGCTACGTGGAGATCTGGAACCTGGTCTTCATGCAGTACGAGCGCGGCGCAGGCGACGGCAAGGAGGACTTCCCGATCCTCGGCGACCTGCCGTCGCAGAACATCGACACGGGGCTCGGCCTCGAGCGGCTCGCCATGATCCTGCAGGACGTACAGAACATGTACGAGACCGACACCCTGCGCGTCGTCATGGACAAGGCCACCGAGCTCACCGGCGTGCGCTACGGCGCCGACCAGGGTTCCGACGTCTCCCTCCGCGTCGTCGCCGACCACGTCCGCACCTCGGTGATGCTCATCGGTGACGGCGTCACCCCCGGCAACGAGGGCCGCGGCTACGTCCTGCGCCGCATCATGCGCCGCGCCATCCGCAACATGCGCCTGATGGGCGCCACAGGCCCGGTCGTCCGTGAGCTCGTCGACGTCGTCGTCGACACCATGGGGCAGCAGTACCCGGAGCTGATCACCGACCGCAAGCGCATCGAGACGGTCGCCCTCGCCGAGGAGGCCGCGTTCCTCAAGGCCCTCAAGGGCGGCACGAACATCCTCGACACCGCCGTCACCGAGACCAAGGCCGCCGGCGGCCAGGTCCTGGCCGGCGACAAGGCGTTCCTGCTCCACGACACCTGGGGCTTCCCGATCGACCTCACGCTGGAGATGGCCGCCGAACAGGGCCTCTCGGTCGACGAGGACGGCTTCCGCCGGCTGATGAAGGAACAGCGGGACCGGGCCAAGGCCGACGCCAAGGCCAAGAAGACCGGTCACGCGGACCTGTCCGCCTACCGCGAGGTCGCCGACAACTCCGGCGTCACCGAGTTCATCGGGTACACGTCCGTCGAGGGCGAGTCGAAGATCGTCGGGCTGCTCGTCGACGGGGTCTCCTCGCCCGCCGCCTCCGAGGGCGACGAGGTCGAGGTCGTCCTCGACCGCACCCCGTTCTACGCCGAGGGCGGCGGCCAGCTCGCCGACCAGGGCCGGATCAGGCTCGACAGCGGCGCCGTCATCCAGGTCCGCGACGTACAGCAGCCGGTCCCCGGTGTCTCGGTACACAAGGGCTCGGTCCAGGTCGGCGAGGTGACGGTCGGCGCCTCCGCCTACGCCGCCATCGACAACACCCGCCGCCGCGCCATCGCCCGCGCCCACAGCGCCACGCACCTCACGCACCAGGCGCTGCGCGACGCGCTCGGCCCGACGGCCGCGCAGGCCGGCTCGGAGAACTCGCCCGGACGCTTCCGCTTCGACTTCGGCTCGCCCGCCGCCGTACCCGGCACGGTCCTGACCGACGTCGAGCAGAAGATCAACGAGGTCCTCGCCCGGGAGCTCGACGTCCAGGCCGAGGTCATGTCCATCGACGACGCCAAGAAGCAGGGCGCCATCGCCGAGTTCGGCGAGAAGTACGGCGAGCGGGTCCGCGTCGTCACCATCGGCGACTTCTCCAAGGAGCTGTGTGGCGGCACGCACGTCCGCAACACCTCCCAGCTCGGCCTGGTGAAGCTGCTCGGTGAGTCGTCGATCGGCTCCGGTGTGCGCCGCGTCGAGGCGCTCGTCGGTGTGGACGCGTACAACTTCCTCGCCAAGGAGCACACGGTCGTCGCCCAGCTCCAGGAACTGCTCAAGGGCCGTCCCGAGGAGCTCCCCGAGAAGATCTCCGGCATGCTCGGCAAGCTGAAGGACGCCGAGAAGGAGATCGAGAAGTTCCGCGCGGAGAAGGTCCTGGCGGCCGCCGCCGGGCTCGTGGAGACGGCCAGGGACGTACGCGGCGTCGCCCTCGTCACCGGGCAGGTGCCGGACGGCACCACTGCGGACGACCTGCGGAAGCTGGTCCTCGACGTGCGCGGGCGCATCCAGGGCGGCCGTCCGGCCGTCGTGGCCCTGTTCACCACCGCCAACGGCCGTCCGCTGACGGTCATCGCCACCAACGAGGCGGCCCGTGAGCGCGGCCTCAAGGCCGGCGACCTGGTGCGCACCGCCGCGAAGACCCTCGGGGGCGGTGGCGGCGGCAAGCCCGACGTCGCCCAGGGCGGCGGCCAGAACCCGGCCGCCGTCGGCGACGCCATGGCGGCCGTCGAACGCCTCGTCACCGAGACCGCGTGACGCCCGACGTGCCGCAGATGCGCCGTGGACGCCGACTCGCCGTCGACGTCGGTGACGCCCGTATCGGGGTCGCCTCGTGCGACCCCGACGGGATCCTCGCCACGCCGGTGGAGACCGTGCCGGGACGTGACGTCCCGGCCGCCCACCGGCGGCTCGGCCAGATCGTCGAGGAGTACGAGCCGATCGAGGTCATCGTCGGTCTGCCCCGTTCGCTGGGCGGCGGCGAGGGCCCGGCGGCGGCGAAGGTCCGTGCCTTCACGCAGGTCTTCGCCCGTGCGATCGCGCCCGTCCCCGTGCGTCTCGTGGACGAGAGGATGACCACAGTGACCGCCACTCAGGGGCTGCGCGCTTCGGGCGTGAAGTCCAAGAAGGGCCGATCTGTCGTCGACCAGGCTGCCGCTGTGGTGATCCTCCAGAACGCTCTGGAGTCCGAACGGGCGTCAGGCACCGCCCCGGGCGAGGGCGTCGAAGTGGTTGTCTGATCGCGATACGGTAACGTTCCGCGCGATGCGGCGGTGTTCGAACAGACACCGCACAGCAAAGCGAAGAGACGGAGCGTCGTCTCGCGGCTCAAGGGGATCGATGACTGAGTATGGCCGGGGCCCCGGCTCCGAACCGTGGCATCCCGAGGACCCCTTGTACGGGGACCAGGGGTGGGGCCACCAGGCCGCCCACGGCCGGAGCCAGTACGAAGGCCAGCAGTCCGACCAGGGCCAGTACGACGGCGGGCAGCAGCACTACGCACAGGACCCGTATGCCCAGCAGGGCTACCAGCAGGACCCTTACGCGCAGCCGCAGCAGCCGCAGCAGCCGCAGGACCCGTACCAGCAGCAGCCGCAGGACCCGTACGCGCAGCCGCAACAGCACCAGCAGGATCTGTACGGTCAGCAGCACCAGCAGTACGGCTCCCCGCAGGATCCTTACGCCCAGCCCCAGCAGCCGCAGTACGACGGTGGCTGGGACACGGGCCAGCAGGCGGCGATGCCGTACGGGGCCCAGCAGCAGCCCCCGTACGGCAACGCCCCCGGCGGCTACGGCGACCAGGGTGACCACTACGGAACCCCCGAGGCCTATCCGCCGCCGCAGCCCCCGGGGCGCCGCGAGGAGCCCGCGCAGCAGAACAGCCCGGACTGGGATCCGGAGGTGCCGCAGGAGGAGACGCATCCTTTCTTCACCGGTGCCGACGAGCCGGCCGACGGCCGCGACTCCCGGTCCAGGGAGCGGGACGACGCCGAGGACGACCACGACGACGACCCACGCGAGTCCCGCAGGGGCGGGGGCGAGCGCCGCGGCAAGGGCAAGAAGAAGAGCCGCAACGGCTGCGCCTGCCTGGGTGTCGCGGCGGTCCTCGTCGGTGGGCTCGGCGGGGTGGGCTACGTCGGCTACTCGTACTACCAGAGCCAGTTCGGCGCGGCGCCCGACTACGAGGGCAGCGGCACGGGCTCGGTCGAGGTGGAGATCCCGGACGGCGCCCTGGGTAACGAGATCGCGAGCATTTTGAAGAAAGCGGGCGTCGTGAAGTCCGTCGATGCTTTCGTCTCCGCACAGAACGGGAACCCCAAGGGGGGGTCCCTGCAAGCAGGCGTTTATCTCCTGAAAAAGGAGATGTCTGCCGACAGTGCCATCGAATTGATGCTGAACCCGAAGAGTCAGAATTCTCTGGTCTTCCCGGAGGGCTCCATCTCGACCGAGATTTATGCCAAGATCGACAAGAGGCTCGAGTTGAAAGCGGGCACGACGGCAGGTGTCGCGAAGGCGAAGGCCGAAAGTCTCGGGTTGCCTGCGTGGGCGGACGGCGACCCTCAGGCAAAGGACCCGCTTGAGGGCTTCCTTTTCCCGGCAGCGTACGCCGTCCCCAAGGGTGCCAAGCCCGAGGACGTGCTGAAGAAGATGGTGGCCCGGGCCACCAAGGAATACGGGAAGCTTGACCTTGAGCAGAACGCGAAAAAGCTCAACTTGAAATCGCCGCTCGACGTCATCACCGTAGCAAGCCTTGTCCAGAAGGAGGGCAAGTACAAGCACGACTTCGACAAGGTTTCCAGGGTGGTCTACAATCGCCTGAAGCCGGAAAACCTCGAAACCGTCGGTAGGCTGGAATTCGACTCGACAATCAACTACATCCGGGCTGAGAGCACGTTGGATGTGGGCGCCGTCGACGCGTTGAGGGAGATCGACGATCCGTACAACACGTACAAAATCAAGGGGTTGCCGCTCGGCCCGATTTCCAACCCGGGCGCGGATGCTCTGCACTCGGCGATCAGTCCGGCAGACGGCCCCTGGTATTACTTCGTCTCCGTAACCGAGGACAAGACACTGTTCGCGGTGACGAATGCGGAGCATGAGCGCAACCGCGCGAAGTACGAAGAGAACAAGGCCAACCAGTGAGTATCACCCGCAGGGCCGCAGTCCTCGGTTCGCCCGTCGCCCACTCCCTCTCGCCGGCCCTGCACAGCGCCGCGTACGCCGCGCTCGGCCTGGAGGGCTGGTCCTACGACCGCTTCGACGTGGACGAGGCGGCGCTGCCCGGCTTCGTCGACGGGCTGGACCGGTCCTGGGCGGGGCTCTCCCTGACCATGCCGTTGAAGCGGGCGATCATTCCGCTGCTGGACGGGATCAGTGACACGGCGGCGTCGGTGGAGGCCGTCAACACCGTCGTCCTCACCGAGGACGGCCGCCGCCTCGGAGACAACACGGACATCCCCGGGATGGTCGCGGCGCTGCGTGAACGCGGGGTCGAGAAGGTGGAATCGGCCGCCGTCCTGGGCGCCGGTGCCACGGCTTCCTCCGCGCTGGCAGCCCTCGCCGAGATCTGCACCGGGCCCGTCACGGCGTATGTGCGCAGCGCGGCTCGGGCCGACGAGATGCGCGGCTGGGGCGCACGCCTCGGCGTCGACGTCAGGATCGCGGACTGGGCCGAGGCCGATGAGGCCCTGCGCGCGCCCCTGGTGATCGCCACTACGCCGACCGGCACCACGGACGCCCTCGCCGGAGCCGTCCCCTCGGCGCCCGGCACGCTCTTCGACGTCCTTTACGACCCCTGGCCGACGGCGCTGGCCTCGCGCTGGGCGGCGACCGGAGCGGGTGTCGTGGGAGGTCTCGACCTTCTGGTGCACCAGGCCGTCCTGCAGGTCGAGCAGATGACCGGCCTGGACGCACCGCTCGCCGTCATGCGCGCGGCGGGCGAGGCGGCGCTCGCGGCACAGAGTCACTAGTTCTCGCCAGTTGATGGCCTGATCGATCCGCTCCCGCCCCGCGGGTGCGCATTTTCACTACGCTCCTCGGCGGAGGCGGCACGAGCGTGCTGCCGGGGAGGGTTCCATGCGCAGACCAATTGCCAGAGCAGCCGCGATAGTTGTCGCCGCGTTCGCACTGCTCGTGACCGGGACCGGGGTCGCCAGTGCGTCCACGCCCGCCCAGAAGGCCGTTTCGGCCTGCGGGTCGAGCTACTACGTGCAGCGGCAGTATTCGCTCGGCCTGGGGCAGAACGTAACGGTCTTCCTGCTGTACAGCTCGTCCACCGGCAACAACTGCGTGGTCACCGTCAAGCACGAGAACGCGGGTGCCTACTACGGCACGGCGACCGGGCTCGGCGCGGGCATCCAGGCCGAGGGCGGCTCGCTGAAGAAGGACGACAACGACTACAAGTACCACGCGGGTCCGGTGTATCTGAACGCCCCGGGCAAGTGCGTCCGCTTCTGGGCGCACTACCAGGAGATCGGCGCCTCCAGCATCCGCGACTGGTACCACACCAGCACCTACTCGAACTGCGGCTGACGATCCGCACCGGCTCCGGTCCCGTCTCCCAGCCTCGGGAGACGGGACCGCGGCGTCCGCCCCCTGGACCGGCGGCAGGGAATCGTCCCTGATCGTGGGAGGATCGGGGGCGGCGGGCCAGGGCCGCGCACCCGGTCGCGCCGTCGCAGTTACAGGCGCGAGCATGAGGAGCACCGTTGAGCAGGTTGCGCTGGCTGACCGCCGGAGAGTCGCACGGCCCCGCACTGGTGGCGACGCTGGAGGGTCTTCCCGCCGGTATCCCCGTCACCACGGAGATGGTGGCGGACGCGCTCGCCAGGCGACGGCTCGGTTACGGGCGCGGCGCCCGGATGAAGTTCGAGCGGGACGAGGTCACCTTTCTCGGCGGTGTCCGGCACGGCCTGACCATGGGATCGCCCGTCGCCGTCATGGTGGGCAACACCGAGTGGCCCAAGTGGGAACAGGTGATGTCGGCCGACCCGGTCGACCCCGACGTGCTGGCCGAGCAGGCGCGCAACGCCCCGCTGACCCGTCCCCGCCCCGGTCACGCCGACCTGGCGGGCATGCAGAAGTACGGCTTCGACGAGGCCCGCCCGGTCCTGGAGCGCGCCAGCGCCCGGGAGACCGCCGCCCGCGTCGCCCTGGGCGCCGTCGCCCGCTCCTACCTCAAGGAGACCGCGGGCATCGAGATCGTCTCCCACGTCGTCGAGCTGGCCGCGGCCAAGGCGCCCTACGGTGTCTACCCGAAGCCCTCCGACGTCGAGCGGCTCGACGCCGACCCGGTGCGCTGCCTGGACGCCGACGCGTCGAAGGCGATGGTCGAGGAGATCGACCAGGCCCACAAGGACGGCGACACCCTCGGGGGAGTCGTCGAGGTGCTCGCCTACGGCGTCCCCGTCGGTCTCGGCTCGCACGTCCACTGGGACCGCAGGCTCGACGCCCGCCTCGCCGCCGCTCTCATGGGCATCCAGGCCATCAAGGGCGTCGAGGTCGGCGACGGCTTCGACCTCGCCCGGGTGCCCGGCTCCAAGGCGCACGACGAGATCGTGGCCACCCCGGACGGCATCAGGCGTACCTCCGGCCGTTCCGGCGGCACCGAGGGCGGGCTGACCACCGGTGAGCTGCTGAGGGTCCGCGCCGCCATGAAGCCCATCGCGACCGTGCCCCGCGCGCTCGCCACCGTCGACGTCGTGACCGGCGAGGCGGCCAAGGCGCACCACCAGCGTTCCGACGTGTGCGCCGTCCCGGCGGCCGGGATCGTCGCCGAGGCGATGGTCGCCCTGGTGCTGGCCGACGCGGTCGCGGAGAAGTTCGGCGGCGACAGCGTGGCCGAGACCCACCGCAACGTGCAGTCGTACCTCTCCCACCTCCAGATCCGGTGAGCGCCCCGCTGATCGTCCTGGTCGGCCCGATGGGGGTCGGCAAGTCGACCGTGGGCGAACTCCTCGCCGACCGGCTCGGGACCACCTACCGCGACACCGACGCGGACGTCGTGGCCACGGCCGGCAAGTCGATCGCGGACATCTTCTTCGACGAGGGCGAGGAGCGGTTTCGCGCCCTGGAGCGCGAGGCCGTACGGGACGCGGTAGCCGGGCACCCAGGCGTCCTCGCGCTCGGCGGCGGCGCCGTGCTCGACGAATCCACCCGCGGGCTCCTCGCCGGCCACCGGGTCGTCTACCTGTCGATGGACGTCGACGAGGCGGTCAGGAGGGTCGGGCTGAACACCGCCCGCCCCCTGCTCGCCGTCAACCCGAGGCGGCAGTGGCGGGAACTCATGGACGCCAGGCGCCATCTGTACGAGGAAGTGGCCGGGGCGACCGTGGCCACCGACGAACGCACCCCCGAAGAGGTCGCCCAGGCGGTCCTCGACGCAACAGGACTGCCGGAGCGGACGGCCGCGACCGTGCCGGACGGCCAGGAGAACCACACGATGACCGAGCAGGGCACCACCCGTATCCAGATCGCCGGCACGGCAGGCACCGACCCGTACGAGGTGCTCGTCGGCCGCCGACTCCTCGGCGAGCTGCCGAACCTCATCGGCGACCGGGCCAAGCGGGTCGCCGTCCTGCACCCCGAGGCCCTCGCCGAGACCGGTGAGGCGGTCCGTGAGGACCTCGCGGCCCAGGGCTACGAGGCCATCGCGATCCAGCTGCCGAACGCCGAGGAGGCCAAGACCGTCGAGGTCGCCGCCTACTGCTGGAAGGCACTCGGCCAGACCGGCTTCACCCGCACCGACGTCATCGTCGGCGTCGGCGGCGGCGCCACCACCGACGTCGCCGGCTTCGTCGCCGCGTCGTGGCTGCGCGGGGTCCGCTGGATCGCCGTCCCGACGACCGTGCTCGCCATGGTCGACGCGGCGGTCGGCGGGAAGACGGGCATCAACACCGCCGAGGGCAAGAACCTCGTCGGTGCCTTCCACCCGCCCGCCGGGGTGCTCTGCGACCTCGCCGCGCTGGACTCGCTGCCCGTCCACGACTACGTCTCCGGCATGGCCGAGATCATCAAGGCCGGTTTCATCGCCGACCCCGTGATCCTCGACCTCGTCGAGGCGGACCCGGAAGGCGCGCGTTCGCCCGCCGGACCGCACACCGCGGAGCTGATCGAGCGCTCCATCCGGGTCAAGGCCGAGGTCGTCTCCAGCGACCTCAAGGAGTCCGGACTCAGGGAGATCCTCAACTACGGGCACACCCTCGCCCACGCCATCGAGAAGAACGAGCGCTACAAGTGGCGCCACGGCGCGGCCGTCTCCGTCGGCATGGTGTTCGCCGCCGAGCTGGGCCGGCTCGCCGGACGTCTCGACGACGCCACCGCCGACCGGCACCGCGCCGTCCTGGAGTCCGTCGGGCTGCCGCTCACCTACCGCGGTGACCAGTGGCCCAAGCTCCTGGAGAACATGAAGGTCGACAAGAAGTCCCGGGGCGACCTGCTGCGCTTCATCGTCCTGGACGGCATCGGCAAGCCCACCGTCCTGGAGGGCCCCGACCCGGCCGTCCTGCTCGCCGCCTACGGGGAGGTCTCCGCATGACGGCCCGCAGGGTCCTCGTGCTCAACGGACCGAACCTCGGCCGTCTCGGCTCCCGCGAGCCCGACGTGTACGGGGCGACCTCCTACGCCGGTCTCGTGGACACCTGCCAGGCCCTCGGCAAGGAGCTCGGCTTCGACGTCGAGGTCCGCGAGACCAACGACGAGGGCGAACTGATCCGCTGGCTCCACGAGGCGGCAGACGGTTCGATTCCGGTCGTCCTCAACCCGGGCGCCTTCACGCACTATTCGTACGGGATGCGCGATGCGGCGGCCCAGCGCACCGCCCCGCTGATCGAGGTGCACATCTCGAACCCGTACGCACGGGAGGAATTCCGCCACACCTCGGTGGTCGCCCCGGTGGCCACCGGCACCGTGGCGGGGTTCGGGATCGGTTCCTACCGGCTCGCCCTGCGGGCCCTCGCCGACGAACTGACGGACTGACACCGGGCACTGCGTACCTTCCCCGCCCGTTCACCGCGTGGCGGCCGGGGAAGGTACGGTTGCCGTCGATCAGCGCCAAATGCCTGTACGAGACGGAGTGGCACCGGATGCAGCACGCTGTGGGGGCCCCGCTGCCGCCGCCCCGGGGTTCCGGGAACGGGCCGTGGACGACGCAGGCCCAGCACTCAGGCAACCCCGGCCCCGCGGGGCCGCCCCTTCCGCCCATGGCGCCCGGCCATCAGCCGCCGGCGCACCGGCCGCACGGTCCTCAGCAGGTCCCGCTCCCGCCCTCCAGGGAGACCACCGGGCACGTCCAGCTGCCGCCCGGCGGCCCCGTCCCGCTGCCCGCGCCCCCCGCGGAGCCCGGCACCGGCGCCGCGACCCTGGCCGTGCTCCTCATCGGTCCCGCCGGAGCGGGCAAGACCACGGTCGCCAAGCTCTGGGCGGGCCGCCGCCGCGTCCCCACCGCGCACGTGTCCCTGGACGACGTCCGCGAGTGGGTCTGCTCCGGCTTCGCCGATCCCCAGGCCGGGTGGAACGACCACTCCGAGGCCCAGTACCGGCTGGCCCGGCGCACCTGCGGCTTCGCCGCCCGTAACTTCCTCGCCAACGGCATCTCCTGCATCCTCGACGACGCGGTCTTCCCCGACCGGCCCGTCGTCGGTCTCGGCGGCTGGAAGCGCCATGTGGGCCCCGGGCTCCTGCCCGTGGTCCTCCTGCCCGGTCTGGAGGTCGTCCTGGAGCGCAACGCGGCCCGCAGCGGGAACCGCAGGCTCTCCGACGAGGAGGTCGCCCGGATCCACGGCCGCATGGCCGGTTGGTACGGCTCCGGCCTGCCGATCATCGACAACTCCACCTACGACGTCGAGACGACCGCCCGGGTCCTCGACGACGTGCTGGCCCGCTCCATAGCCAGCCCGCCCGCCTGGTAGCGGCCCGACCGTTCCCGGCCGGGGCCCACCGTTCCCGGTCGGGTGCGCTGACCGGGCGGGGCCCGGCACGCGCTCGTAGGCTCGGAAACATGTCAGAGGTGTACGCCGTCCGACGCGGGCTGCTGCGGGACCGGTTCGCCGCCGCCGGATCCGCGGCCGCCCTGGTCTCCCGCCCCGCCAACGTCCGCTATCTCGCGGGCGGGGCACCGCCCGGAGCCGTGCTGCTGCTCGGCCCCGGCGAGGACGTCCTGCTCTGCCCCCGGGCACCGGTCGGGGACCCCGCCCACGGGCGCCCCGACGAACAGCTGCGACTGACCGTCCTGCCGGAGACCGACGGCGACCCGGTCGTCGCGGCGGCCGGCCTCGCCGGCGGCCTGCACACCGACTCCCTGGCGGTCGAGGAGCACGACCTGACGGTCGCCCGCCACCGCGCGATGACCGCCGTCGCCCCGGGCCTGCGACTGGGCGACCTCGGCAGCACCGTCGAGCAGCTGCGCCTCGTGAAGGACGAGGAGGAGATCGCCTGCCTGCGGATCGCCGCGGAGATCACCGACCAGGCCCTCGGCGAGCTACTCGAATCCATCCTGGTGGGGCGCACCGAACGCCACCTCGCCCTGGAACTGGAGCGCCGGCTGGTGGACCACGGTGCGGACGGCCCCGCCTTCCCCACCTCCGTCGGCACGGGCCCCCACTCGGGGCAGGGCCGTCACAGGCCCACCGACCGCAGGGTCGAGGAAGGTGATTTCCTTTCCGTCTGCCTGGGTGCCAACTACCGCGGATACCGCTGCGAGATCGGCCGGACGTTCGTCATCGGCACCAGCCCCGCGGACTGGCAGATCGAGCTCTACGACCTTGTTTTCGCCGCTCAGAGGGCCGGACGGGAGGCCCTGCTCCCCGGAGCCGCCTACCGCGACGTGGACCGCGCGGCCCGCCATCTCCTCGACTCGGCGGGCCACTCGGACGGCCTCCCGCCCAGCACCGGGCACGGTGTCGGACTCGAAATCGACGAGGACCCGCAGTTGGCACCGACAGCCATGGGTAAACTGGACGCTTGCGTGCCGGTCACCGTCGAACCGGGGGTCCACCTCCCGGGCCGGGGCGGTGTCCGGATCGATGACACGCTCGTCGTGCGCCCCGAGGCGGACGGCGGACCCGAGCTACTCACCATTACGACCAAGGAGCTGCTCGCGCTGTAGGAGAACCCTTGACGGGGACTCCGGCGCGCATCCTTTGTCGTCCACCAGCTTCAGTCCAGGAGATTCCGCAACCGTGGCTTCCACGAACGACCTCAAGAACGGCCTGGTGCTCAAGCTCGACGGAGGCCAGCTCTGGTCCGTCGTCGAGTTCCAGCACGTCAAGCCCGGCAAGGGCCCTGCCTTCGTGCGCACCAAGCTCAAGAACGTGCTCTCCGGCAAGGTCGTCGACAAGACGTTCAACGCCGGCGTGAAGGTCGAGACGGCCACCATCGACCGCCGTGACATGCAGTTCTCGTACATGGACGGCGAGTACTTCGTCTTCATGGACATGGACACGTACGACCAGCTCATGGTCGACCGCAAGTCCGTCGGCGACGCCGCCAACTTCCTGATCGAGGGCTTCACCGCCTCCGTCGCCCAGCACGAGGGCGAGGTGCTCTACGTCGAGCTGCCCGCCGCGGTCGAGCTGACCATCCAGCACACCGACCCGGGTGTGCAGGGCGACCGCTCCACCGGTGGCACCAAGCCCGCCACCCTGGAGACCGGCTACGAGATCGGTGTCCCGCTCTTCATCACCACCGGCGAGAAGATCAAGGTCGACACCCGCTCGGGCGACTACCTCGGCCGGGTGAACAGCTAACCGTGGCTGCCCGGAACAAGGCCCGCAAGCGCGCCTTCCAGATCCTCTTCGAGGCCGACCAGCGCGGCGAGTCCGTGCAGACGGTCCTCGCGGACTGGGTACGGCTCTCGCGGACCGACGACCGTCAGCCGCCGGTCGGCGAATTCACGATGGAGCTGGTCGAGGGGTACGCGCAGTACGCGGACCGGATCGACGACCTCATCGTCACCTACGCCGTGGACTGGGAGATCGACCGCATGCCGGTCGTCGACCGGAGCATCCTGAGGCTCGGCGCGTACGAGCTGATCTGGATGGACTCGACCCCGGACGCCGTGGTGATCGACGAGGCGGTCCAGCTGGCCAAGGAGTTCTCGACGGACGACTCCCCGGCCTTCGTGAACGGCCTGCTGGCCCGGTTCAAGGACCTCAAGGCGAATCTCCGCCGGGAGCAGTGATCCCGGCGGCGTCGAGCCGCACGAAGGCCCACGGTCGTACCGACCGTGGGCCTTCGGCGTGTCCGGACCGTGGGGCCGGGTGCGCCGGGACACGAAAACGCCGGGCCGGCAGGGGCCCGAGGCCCCGCCGACCCGGCGGTACGTCTCTTCGCGGTGCCGGTCAGCCCTCGTCGTGGGCGACCGCGCGACGCGCGTCGGCGTCCAGCACGCCCCAGCTGATCAGCTGCTCCGTGAGCACGGACGGCGACTGGTCGTAGATGACGGCGAGGGTGCGCAGGTCGTCCTGGCGGATCGAGAGCACCTTGCCGTTGTAGTCACCGCGCTGGCTCTGGATCGTCGCGGCGTAGCGCTGCAGCGGTCCGGCCTTCTCCGGCGGCACGTGGGCCAGGCGCTCCAGGTCGAGGACCAGCTTCGGCGGCGGCTCCGCGGCGCCACCGGGGGTCGTGCCGGGCAGCAGCTCCTGCACCGGGACGCCGTAGAAGTCGGCCAGCTCGGCAAGGCGCTGCACGGTCACGGCGCGGTCCCCGCGCTCGTAGGAACCGACCACGACGGCCTTCCAGCGGCCCTGCGACTTCTCCTCCACGCCGTGGAGGGAAAGACCCTGCTGGGTGCGGATGGCGCGGAGCTTGGCCCCGAGCTGCTTTGCGTATTCGCTGGACATAAGGCTCCCCGGACGCTGGAACATTCTGCGGCTGGGCCGCGTGGCTGGTAACTCACTGTGAGGTTACGCAGCGTTACATGGCTGCGTCAAGCCGAAAGGTCCGGGCTGCCACCTCCTGGGGGCGGGGCCAGGGCCTCACGCAAGCCCTGGTAACGTGGATGACGCAATTTCGACGTCCTTTAACGTCCGTCCAGTGAGGCGGAGAAGGAGGTCCGTTTCTTATGGACGCACAGCATGACCACACCGGCAATGCGGCACGCCCCGTTCTCGAGGCTCCCGACATCGCCCGGGCACTGACCCGAATCGCCCACGAGATCGTCGAACGCGCCAAGGGCGCCGACGACGTGGTGCTGCTCGGCATCCCCACACGGGGGGTCTTCCTCGCCGGCCGGCTGGCCGAAAAGCTCGAGGAGATCACCGGCCGGAAGACGCCGGTCGGGTCACTCGACATCACGATGTACCGCGACGACCTGCGGATGCGCCCGGCGCGCGCCCTCGCACGCACCGACATCCCCGGTGAGGGCATCGAGAACCGTCTCGTCGTCCTGGTCGACGACGTGCTCTTCTCCGGGCGCACGATCCGCGCCGCACTCGACGCGCTCGGCGACATCGGCCGTCCGCGTGCCGTGCAGCTCGCGGTCCTCGTCGACCGCGGCCACCGCGAACTGCCGATCCGTGCCGACTACGTCGGCAAGAACCTCCCCACGTCGCTGCGGGAGACGGTCAAGGTCCAGCTCGCCGAGGAGGACGGCCGCGACGCCGTGCTGCTCGGTGTCAAGCAGACCGTTCCGGCGGGCGAGCAGTAGCCGAGTCCCGTCCCGTGCGCGCCCTCCGGCCGCACGGCTGCTCCGGCACGCCCGCCTGCCTGATCCCTCCACCCTTCACGGAGACACTCAGATGCTGCGCCCTCCCGGGGACACCCCCCGAACCCCCCGTCACCTGATCTCGGCCGCAGACCTCACCCGCGACGACGCCGTCCTGATCCTCGACACCGCCGAGGAGATGGCCAGGGTCGCGGACCGGCCGATCAAGAAGCTCCCCACCCTGCGTGGACGAACGGTCGTCAACCTCTTCTTCGAGGACTCGACCCGGACGCGGATCTCCTTCGAGGCCGCCGCCAAGCGCCTCTCCGCCGACGTCATCAACTTCTCCGCCAAGGGCTCGTCCGTCTCCAAGGGCGAGTCCCTCAAGGACACCGCCCTGACCCTGGAGGCCATGGGCGCCGACGCCGTCGTCATCCGGCACGGCGCCTCCGGTGCCCCGTACCGCCTCGCGACCTCGGGCTGGATCGACAGCGCGGTCGTCAACGCCGGTGACGGCACGCACGAGCACCCCACCCAGGCGCTCCTCGACGCGTTCACGATGCGCCGCCGGCTGGTCGGGCCCGACGCGGGGATCGGCCGCGACCTCGAAGGCCGCCGGATCACGATCGTCGGCGACATCCTGCACAGCCGCGTCGCCCGCTCCAACGTCCACCTGCTGCACACGCTCGGGGCGCACGTCACCCTGGTGGCGCCGCCCACCCTCGTGCCGGTCGGCGTCGAGCAGTGGCCCTGTGACGTCAACTACCGCCTCGACGACGTGCTGCCGAAGTCGGACGCGGTCATGATGCTCCGTGTGCAGCGTGAGCGGATGAACGCCGCCTACTTCCCGACCGAGCGTGAGTACTCCCGGCGCTACGGCCTGGACGGCGAGCGCATGGCGAGGATGCCCGAGCACGCCATCGTGATGCACCCCGGCCCGATGGTCCGCGGCATGGAGATCACGGCCGAGGTCGCGGACTCCGACCGCTGCACCGCCGTCGAGCAGGTCGCGAACGGCGTCTCCACCCGCATGGCCGTCCTGTACCTGCTGCTGGGCGGTTCCGAGACCGCCCTGCCGTCCGCCGCCGCCCGTACCGAGGAGAACAAGTAACCATGAGCAAGATCCTTATCCGCGGCGCGAAGGTCCTCGGCGGAGAGCCGCAGGACGTCCTCATCGAGGGCGAGAACATCGTCGCCACCGGCACCGGGCTCGACGCCGAGGGCGCCACCGTGATCGAGGCGGCCGGCCAGGTCCTGCTGCCCGGCCTCGTGGACCTGCACACCCATCTGCGTGAGCCCGGACGCGAGGACTCCGAGACCGTCCTCACCGGCACCAAGGCGGCCGCCGTCGGCGGCTTCACCGCCGTCCACGCCATGGCCAACACCTTCCCCGTCGCCGACACCGCCGGCGTCGTCGAGCAGGTCTGGCGGCTCGGCAAGGAGTCCGGCTACTGCGACGTGCAGCCCGTCGGCGCCGTCACCGTCGGCCTGGAGGGCAAGCAGCTCGCCGAGCTCGGCGCCATGCACGACTCCGCCGCCGGGGTGAAGGTCTTCTCCGACGACGGCAAGTGCGTCGACGACGCGGTGATCATGCGCCGCGCGCTGGAGTACGTGAAGGCCTTCGACGGGGTCGTCGCCCAGCACGCCCAGGAGCCCCGCCTCACCGAGGGCGCCCAGATGAACGAGGGCGTCGTCTCGGCCGAGCTCGGTCTCGGCGGCTGGCCCGCGGTCGCCGAGGAGTCGATCATCGCCCGCGACGTGCTCCTCGCCGCCCACGTCGGCTCCCGCGTGCACATCTGCCACCTGTCGACCGCCGGCTCCGTGGAGATCGTGCGCTGGGCCAAGTCCAAGGGCTGGGACGTCACCGCCGAGGTGACCCCGCACCACCTGCTGCTCACCGACGAACTCGTGCGGACCTACAACCCGGTCTACAAGGTGAACCCGCCGCTGCGCACCGAGGCCGACGTCATGGCCCTGCGCGAGGCCCTCGCCGACGGCACCATCGACTGCGTGGCCACCGACCACGCGCCGCACCCGCACGAGGACAAGGACTGCGAGTGGGCCGCCGCGGCCATGGGCATGGTGGGCCTGGAGACCGCGCTCTCCGTGGTCCAGCAGACGATGGTGGACACCGGGCTCCTCGACTGGGCGGGCGTCGCCGACCGCATGTCCCGCCGCCCCGCGGCCATCGGCAGGCTCGAGGGACACGGCCGGCCCGTCTCGGCGGGTGAGCCCGCCAACCTCACTCTGGTCGATCCGGCATACCGTGGAGCCGTGGACCCCGCGGGCTTCGCCTCCCGCAGCCGCAACACTCCGTACGAGGGTCGCGAGCTGCCCGGCCGAGTGACCCACACCTTCCTGCGGGGCCGTGCCACGGTCGTCGACGGGAAGCTCGCGTGACAACTCTCAACTCCCTGTACCTACTGGCCGCCGAGCAGAAGTCGGCCGACGTGACGGACTGGTCCGCCCGCATCAGCTGGGTCGTCGGACTGCTCGTCTTCATCGCCTTCGTCTACTGGCTGATGCGCCAGGGATGGAAGTGGCGCGGAAGCCTCCAGTCCGGGCTCCCTGAGCTCCCCGCCACCCCGGAGGGGTTCACGGACGGCGAGACCCTGCTCACACTGACCGGCCGCTACCACGCCTCGACCACGGCCGGGCAGTGGCTCGACCGGATCGTCGCCCACGGCCTCGGCACCCGCAGCCGCGTCGAGCTGACCCTCACCGCGCAGGGCCTCGACGTCGTACGCCCCGGCGCGGCCGACTTCTTCGTGCCGGCCGCCGCCCTGCGCGAGGCCAGGCTCGACAAGGCGCTCGCCGGCAAGGTCCTCCCCGAGGGCGGCCTGCTGGTCATCACCTGGGCGCACGGCGACCAGCTGATCGACTCGGGCTTCCGCTCCGACCACGCGGCCGGGCACCAGGCGTGGGTCGACGCCGTCAACCACCTCGCCGGCACGGCCGGCGACCACCTCACCAGCACCACCACCAGCACGACGGAAGGCACCGCACGATGACGATCTCCACCCGGGGAGCCGGAAAAGCTCCCGCCGTACTCGTCCTGGAGGACGGCCGCTCCTTCCGCGGCCGCGCCTACGGGGCCGTGGGGGAGACCTTCGGCGAGGCGGTGTTCTCGACCGGTATGACCGGCTACCAGGAAACGCTGACCGACCCCTCTTACCACCGCCAGGTGGTCGTCATGACGGCCCCGCACGTCGGCAACACCGGCGTGAACGACGAGGACCCCGAGTCGGGCCGCATCTGGGTCTCCGGCTACGTCGTGCGCGACCCCGCCCGGGTGCCGTCCAACTGGCGCTCCCGCCGGTCGCTGGACGAGGAGCTCGCGAGCCAGGGCGTCGTCGGCATCAGCGGCATCGACACCCGCGCGCTCACCCGCCACCTGCGTGAGCGCGGCGCGATGCGCGTCGGCATCTTCTCCGGCAACGCCGTCCAGGACGAGGGCATACTGCTCGCCAAGGTGCGCCAGGCGCCCGAGATGAGCGGCGCGGACCTCGCGGCCGAGGTCGCCACCAAGGAGACGTACGTCGTCCCCGCCGTCGGCACCAAGAGGTTCACCGTCGCGGCGATCGACCTCGGCATCAAGGGCATGACCCCGCACCGCATGGCCGAGCGCGGCATCGAGGTGCACGTCCTGCCCGCCACCGCCACCCTGGAGGACGTGTACGCGGTCGAGCCCGACGGCGTGTTCTTCTCCAACGGCCCCGGCGACCCCTCCACCGCCGACCACCCGGTCTCCGTCATGCGCGGCGTCCTGGAGCGGAAGACCCCGCTCTTCGGCATCTGCTTCGGCAACCAGATCCTGGGCCGCTCGCTCGGCTTCGGCACCTACAAGCTGAAGTACGGCCACCGCGGCATCAACCAGCCCGTGCAGGACCGCACGACCGGCAAGGTCGAGGTCACCGCGCACAACCACGGCTTCGCCGTCGACGCTCCGCTCGACAAGGTCTCCGACACGGAGTTCGGCCGCGCCGAGGTCTCCCACGTATGCCTGAACGACCAGGTCGTCGAAGGACTCCAGCTGCTCGACCAGCCGGCCTTCAGCGTCCAGTACCACCCCGAAGCAGCCGCGGGCCCGCACGACGCCGCGTACCTCTTCGACCGTTTCGTCACCCTGATGGAGGGCCAGCGTGCCTAAGCGCTCCGATATCCAGTCCGTCCTGGTCATCGGCTCCGGCCCGATCGTCATCGGGCAGGCCGCCGAGTTCGACTACTCCGGCACCCAGGCGTGCCGCGTGCTCAAGGCCGAGGGCCTGCGCGTCATCCTGGTGAACTCCAACCCGGCGACGATCATGACCGACCCGGAGATCGCCGACGCCACATACGTCGAGCCGATCACCCCCGAGTTCGTCGAGAAGATCATCGCCAAGGAGCGCCCCGACGCGCTGCTCCCCACCCTGGGCGGCCAGACCGCGCTGAACACCGCGATCTCCATGCACGAGAACGGTGTCTTGGAGAAGTACGGCGTCGAGCTCATCGGCGCCAACGTCGAGGCCATCAACAAGGGCGAGGACCGCGACCTCTTCAAGGGCGTCGTCGAGGCCGTCAAGGCGAAGATCGGTTACGGCGAGTCCGCCCGCTCCGTCATCTGCCACACGATGGACGACGTCATCGCCGGTGTCGACACCCTCGGTGGCTACCCCGTCGTCGTCCGCCCCTCCTTCACCATGGGCGGCGCCGGTTCCGGCTTCGCCCACGACGAGGAGGAGTTGCGCCGCATCGCCGGACAGGGCCTCACGCTCTCGCCGACCACCGAGGTGCTCCTGGAGGAGTCCATCCTCGGCTGGAAGGAGTACGAGCTGGAGCTGATGCGCGACAAGAACGACAACGTCGTGGTCGTCTGCTCCATCGAGAACTTCGACCCGATGGGCGTCCACACCGGTGACTCGATCACCGTCGCCCCGGCGATGACGCTCACCGACCGTGAGTACCAGCGGCTGCGCGACGTCGGCATCGCGATCATCCGCGAGGTCGGGGTCGACACCGGCGGCTGCAACATCCAGTTCGCCATCGACCCCACCGACGGCCGGGTCATCGTCATCGAGATGAACCCGCGCGTCTCCCGTTCCTCCGCGCTCGCCTCCAAGGCCACCGGCTTCCCGATCGCCAAGATCGCCGCCAAGCTGGCCGTCGGCTACACGCTCGACGAGATCCCGAACGACATCACCGAGAAGACACCGGCCTCCTTCGAGCCGACCCTCGACTACGTCGTCGTCAAGGCGCCCCGCTTCGCCTTCGAGAAGTTCCCGTCCGCCGACTCCACCCTCACCACCACCATGAAGTCGGTGGGCGAGGCCATGGCGATCGGCCGCAACTTCACCGAGGCCCTGCAGAAGGCGCTGCGCTCCCTGGAGAAGAAGGGCTCGCAGTTCGCCTTCACCGGCGAGCCCGGCGACAAGGCCGAGCTGCTCGCCGAGGCGGTCCGCCCCACGGACGGCCGCATCAACACCGTGATGCAGGCTATCCGCGCCGGCGCCACCCAGGAGGAGGTCTTCGACGCCACGAAGATCGACCCCTGGTTCGTCGACCAGCTCTTCCTGATCAAGGAGATCGCCGACGAGCTGGCCGCCGCCGAGCGCCTGGACGCCGAGCTGATCGCCGAGGCCAAGCGGCACGGCTTCTCCGACGTCCAGATCGGTGAGATCCGCGGCCTGCGCGAGGACGTCGTACGCGAGGTCCGGCACGCCCTCGGAATCCGCCCGGTCTACAAGACGGTCGACACCTGCGCCGCCGAGTTCGCCGCGAAGACGCCGTACTTCTACTCCAGCTACGACGAGGAGAGCGAGGTCGCGCCCCGCACCAAGCCGGCGGTGATCATCCTCGGCTCCGGCCCGAACCGCATCGGCCAGGGCATCGAGTTCGACTACTCGTGCGTCCACGCCTCGTTCGCCCTGCACGACGCGGGCTACGAGACCGTGATGGTCAACTGCAACCCCGAGACCGTCTCCACGGACTACGACACCTCCGACCGGCTCTACTTCGAGCCGCTCACGCTCGAGGACGTCCTGGAGATCGTGCACGCCGAGTCGCTGGCGGGCCCGATCGCCGGCGTCGTCGTCCAGCTCGGCGGCCAGACCCCGCTCGGCCTCTCGCAGGCGCTCAAGGACAACGGTGTTCCCGTCGTGGGGACGCCCCCGGAGGCGATCCACGCCGCCGAGGACCGCGGCGCCTTCGGCCGCGTGCTCGCCGAGGCCGGGCTGCCGGCCCCGAAGCACGGCACCGCCACCACCTTCGCCGAGGCCAAGGCCATCGCCGACGAGATCGGCTACCCCGTCCTCGTACGCCCGTCGTACGTGCTCGGCGGCCGCGGCATGGAGATCGTCTACGACGAGACCCGCCTCTCCTCGTACATCGAGGAGTCCACCGAGATCAGCCCCACCCGGCCGGTCCTGGTCGACCGCTTCCTCGACGACGCGATCGAGATCGACGTCGACGCGCTCTACGACGGCACCGAGCTCTACCTCGGCGGCGTCATGGAGCACATCGAGGAGGCCGGCATCCACTCCGGCGACTCCGCCTGCGCGCTGCCCCCGATCACGCTCGGCGGCTACGACATCAAGCGGCTGCGGGCCTCCACGGAGGGCATCGCCAAGGGAGTCGGGGTCCGCGGACTGATCAACATCCAGTTCGCGCTCTCCGGAGACATCCTCTACGTCCTCGAGGCCAACCCGCGCGCCTCCCGGACCGTCCCCTTCACCTCGAAGGCGACCGCGGTCCCGCTCGCGAAGGCCGCCGCCCGCATCTCGCTCGGCGCCACCGTCGCCGAGCTGCGCGAGGAGGGCCTGCTGCCGAAGACCGGCGACGGCGGCACCCTGCCGCTGGACGCGCCGATCTCCGTCAAGGAGGCCGTCATGCCCTGGTCGCGCTTCCGCGACATCCAGGGCCGCGGCGTCGACACGGTCCTCGGCCCGGAGATGCGCTCCACCGGTGAGGTCATGGGCATCGACTCCGTCTTCGGCACGGCGTACGCCAAGTCGCAGGCCGGCGCCTACGGACCGCTGCCCACCAAGGGCCGTGCCTTCATCTCGGTCGCCAACCGGGACAAGCGCACGATGATCTTCCCGGCCCGCGAGCTGGTCGCCCACGGCTTCGAGCTGATGGCCACCTCCGGCACCGCCGAGGTCCTCAAGCGCAACGGCATCAACGCCACGGTCGTGCGCAAGCTCTCCGAGGGCGAGGGCCCGAACGGCGAGAAGACGATCGTCCAGCTGATCCACGACGGCGAGGTCGACCTCATCGTCAACACGCCGTACGGGACGGGCGGCCGGCTCGACGGCTACGAGATCCGCACCGCGGCCGTCGCCCGGTCCGTGCCGTGCCTGACCACGGTCCAGGCGCTCGCCGCCGCCGTCCAGGGCATCGACGCGCTGAACCACGGCGGTGTCGGCGTACGTTCCCTCCAGGAACACGCGGAACATCTGACCGCGGCCCGCGACTAGCAGCCAGGCCCAGCAGGGGGACACCGGAAACGGTGTCCCCCTCTTCATGAGGACACCGTGATGTACAAACTCTTCTTCCAGCTGGTCTTCAAGCGGATGGACCCGGAGCAGGCCCACCACCTGGCCTTCCGGTGGATCCGCCTCGCCGCCCGCACCCCCGTGCTGCGCACCTTCGTCGCCGCCGCGCTCGCCCCCCGCCACGAGGAGCTGCGCACCGAGGCCCTCGGGCTGCGGATGCACGGCCCCTTCGGTCTCGCCGCCGGCTTCGACAAGAACGCCGTCGCCATCGACGGCATGTCCATGCTCGGGTTCGACCACATCGAGATCGGCACGGTCACCGGCGAGCCGCAGCCCGGAAACCCCAGGAAGCGGCTGTTCCGCCTGGTCGCGGACCGTGCGCTGATCAACCGCATGGGCTTCAACAACGAGGGCTCGGCGGCCGTGGCGGAGCGCCTCGCCGCCCGCACCCCCGTCTTCCGCACGACCGTCGGCGTCAACATCGGCAAGACCAAGACGGTCCCCGAGACCGAGGCCGTGGGCGACTACGTGAAGTCCACCGAGCGGCTCGCCGCCCACGCCGACTACCTCGTGGTGAACGTCTCGTCGCCCAACACGCCCGGTCTGCGCAACCTCCAGGCGACCGAGGCGCTGCGCCCGCTGCTCACCGCCGTGCGCGAGGCCGCCGACCGCACCGTCACCGACCGGCGCGTCCCGCTGCTGGTCAAGATCGCCCCGGACCTCGCGGACGAGGACGTCGACGCGGTCGCCGACCTCGCCGTCGAGCTCGGTCTGGACGGCATCATCGCCACCAACACCACCATCGCCCGCGACGGCCTCGGCCTGAGGTCCCCCGCCGACCTGGTCCGGGAGACCGGCGGGCTCTCCGGCGCGCCCCTCAAGGAGCGCTCCCTGGAGGTCCTGAGCCGCCTGTACGCCCGCGTGGGGACCCGGATCACCCTGGTGGGCGTCGGGGGCATCGAGAACGCCGAGGACGCCTGGCAGCGCATCCTGGCCGGTGCCACGCTCGTACAGGGCTACAGCGCCTTCATCTACGAGGGCCCGTTCTACGCCCGGGCGATCCACAAGGGACTGGCCGCCCGGCTGGCCGCCTCGCCGTACGCCACCCTCTCCGAGGCCGTCGGCGCCGAGACACGGAAGGTCATGCAGTGACCCCTGAACCCTTCGGCGCACGTCTGCGCCACGCCATGGACACCCGCGGGCCGCTCTGCGTCGGCATCGACCCGCACGCCTCCCTGCTCAGCTCCTGGGGCCTGAACGACGACGTCGCCGGCCTCGAACGCTTCACACGTACGGTCGTCGAGGCGCTGGCCGACCGGGTCGCCGTGCTCAAGCCGCAGTCCGCGTTCTTCGAGCGCTTCGGCTCGCGGGGCGTCGCGGTCCTGGAGAAGGCGGTCGAGGAGGCCCGCGCGGCCGGGGCCCTCGTGCTCATGGACGCCAAGCGGGGCGACATCGGCTCCACGATGGGCGCCTACGCCGCCACGTACCTCGACAAGGACTCGCCGCTGTTCTCCGACGCGGTCACCGTCTCGCCGTACCTCGGCTTCGGCTCGCTGCGCCCGGCGCTGGACGCCGCCGAGGCCTCCGGGGCCGGTGTCTTCGTGCTCGCCCTGACCTCCAACCCGGAGGGCGCGGAGGTCCAGCGGGCCACCGCCGCCGACGGGCGCTCGCTGGCCCAGTTGATGCTCGACCACATGGCCGCCGAGAACGCGGGCGCGACCCCGCTCGGCTCCGTCGGGGCCGTGGTCGGCGCCACGCTCGGGGACACGGGAGCCGACCTGTCGATCAACGGTCCGCTCCTCGCACCCGGCATCGGCGCCCAGGGCGCCACGCCCGCGGATCTTCCCCGGGTCTTCGGCGCCGCGGTGCGCAACGTGGTGCCGAGCGTGAGCCGGGGCGTGCTGCGTCACGGACCGGACGCTTCAGGGCTGCGCGAAGCCGCCGGACGGTTCGCGGACGAGGTCCGAACGGCCGTCCCGGATAGCTGACCATGCCACGTAACAGCCTGTTGACGGAATCCTGACCAGAAAACCGGGTTGTTATGCGTCAAATGTCCGGGTCGGTGTCAGCTGACCAGGACTTTTCGTCTGTTCTCGCTGACTCAGGCGGCCTTGGCCGCTAGTCTCCGTCGAGAGCCAACGAGTACACGTTGTTCGTTGCTCACCAGGTGTGGAGCCATCCAGGCTCCGCGCCGGTCCGTATCCGACAGATCGACATCCGAGGTGACGTAGGCGTGGCTCTTCCGCCCCTTACCCCTGAACAGCGCGCAGCCGCGCTCGAAAAGGCCGCCGCGGCTCGCCGGGAGCGGGCCGAGGTCAAGAATCGACTCAAGCACTCCGGCGCCTCGCTCCATGAGGTCATCAAGCAGGGCCAGGAGAACGACGTCATCGGCAAGATGAAGGTCTCCGCTCTTCTCGAGTCCCTGCCGGGCGTGGGCAAGGTCCGCGCCAAGCAGATCATGGAGCGGCTCGGCATCTCCGAGAGCCGCCGGGTCCGGGGTCTCGGCTCCAACCAGATCGCATCCCTGGAGCGTGAGTTCGGCGGCAGCGCCGCCTGACGTTCTCAGGCACTCCTGAGAACGGGGATAATCGCCCCATGGCTGCAACATCCCGGGGGACGTCCCCCGTACCCCCGGACGTACGTCCGCGGCTGACCGTGCTCTCCGGCCCCTCCGGGGTCGGCAAGAGCACGGTCGTCGCTCATATGCGCACGGTTCACCCCGAGGTCTGGCTCTCGGTGTCGGCGACGACCCGGAAGCCGCGCCCCGGCGAACGCAACGGCGTCCACTACTTCTTCGTGGACGACGGGGAGTTCGACAAGCTGGTCGCCAACGGCGAGCTGCTGGAGTGGGCCGAGTTCGCGGGCAACCGCTACGGCACGCCCCGCCGGGCCGTGCTCGACCGCCTGGAGGCGGGCGAGCCGGTGCTGCTGGAGATCGACCTGCAGGGCGCGCGACTGGTCCGCCAGTCGATGCCCGAGGCGCAGCTCGTCTTCCTCGCGCCGCCCGGCTGGGACGAGCTGGTGCGCCGGCTCACCGGTCGCGGGACGGAGGCGCCCGACGTGATCGAGCGCCGACTCGCGGCGGCGAAGGTCGAGCTGGCCGCCGAGTCGGAGTTCGACACGACGCTCGTCAACACCTCCGTCGAGGACGTCGCACGCGAGCTGCTAACGTTGATGCTGCAGGCTTCCGGCCTCCGCGGCAGTGACGGCTGACCTCAACGGGTCCAGACGGTCCACACACCTCCGCGGACGCAGAGCACCACTGCGGAACCAGCATGATCAAAGATCTCTTTGATCTCTATCCCCTTCGGAAGGCAGAGAGTGTCCTCTTCCATCACCACGCCCGAGGGCATCATCAACCCGCCGATTGATGAGCTCCTCGAGGCCACCGACTCGAAGTACAGCCTCGTGATCTACGCGGCCAAGCGCGCGCGCCAGATCAACGCGTACTACTCGCAGCTCGGTGAAGGCCTCCTCGAGTACGTCGGTCCGCTCGTCGACACCCACGTGCACGAGAAGCCGCTCTCGATCGCGCTCCGCGAGATCAACGCGGGTCTGCTGACCTCCGAGGCCATCGAGGGCCCCGCGCAGTAAGCAGGCGGCACGCAGGAAAAGCACCTTCACCACAGGCCCGGCGGCCGCGACCGCCGGGCCTGTGGTGTGTCCGGTCCCGGGCCCGCCGGAACGGATCCGCGACGGTGAGGCAGCATGGGGGCGTACGTCATGAGGCCGCACGCGAGTGCGCGGAGACACGAGTGCGGGGAGACGCAGTGGAGAAGCCGAAGGTCGTCCTGGGGGTCAGCGGTGGCATCGCCGCGTACAAGGCGTGCGAACTGCTCCGCAGGCTGACCGAGTCCGGCCACGACGTACGGGTCGTACCGACCGAGGCGTCGCTGAACTTCGTCGGGGCGGCCACCTGGTCGGCCCTCTCCGGGAACCCCGTGTCGACCGAGGTGTGGGAGAGCGTGCACGAGGTGCCGCACGTCCGGATCGGGCAGGCGGCGGATCTCGTCGTGGTCGCCCCGGCCACCGCGGACATGCTCGCCAAGGCCGCCCACGGCCTGGCCGACGACCTCCTCACCAACACCCTGCTCACCGCGCGCTGCCCGGTCGTCTTCGCGCCCGCGATGCACACCGAGATGTGGGAGCACCCCGCCACCCAGGAGAACGTCGCCACCCTGCGCCGCCGCGGTGCCGTCGTCATCGAGCCGGCCGTCGGCAGGCTCACCGGTGTGGACACGGGCAAGGGCAGGCTGCCGGACCCCGGGGAGATCTTCGAGGTCTGCCGGCGGGTGCTCACCCGCGGTCCCGTCGCCCCCGACCTCGTGGGCCGGCACGTGGTGATCAGCGCGGGTGGCACCCGCGAGCCGCTCGACCCGGTGCGCTACCTGGGCAACCGGTCCTCGGGCAAGCAGGGCTACGCCCTCGCCCGTACCGCCGTCGCGCGTGGCGCCCGGGTGACGCTGATCGAGGCCAACACGGGGCTCCCCGATCCCGCGGGCGCCGACGTCGTGCGTGCCGGAACCGCCGTCCAACTGCGCGAGGCCGTGCTGAAGGCGGCCGCCGACGCCGACGTGGTGGTGATGGCGGCGGCGGTCGCCGACTTCCGGCCCGCCGCCTACGCGGCAGGGAAGATCAAGAAGAAGGACGGCCAGGAGCCGGCTCCCGTCGAACTCGTCCGCAACCCGGACATCCTCGCCGAGGTCGCCGCCGACCGGGCCCGGCCCGGCCAGATCGTCGTCGGATTCGCCGCCGAGACCGACGACGTCCTCGCCAACGGACGCGAGAAGCTCCGCCGCAAGGGATGTGATCTTCTCGTCGTGAACGAGGTGGGGGAGCGCAAGACCTTCGGGTCCGAGGAGAACGAGGCGGTCGTGCTCGGCGCCGACGGCGGCGAGACCGCTGTGCCGTACGGACCCAAGGAAGCACTCGCCGACACCGTATGGGACCTGGCGGCGGCACGTTTCCGTTAGATTGCGTAGGCGCCGCTCAAACGGGAGGCCTCACGACGAACGGCCGTGTCTCACTACCGGAAATGGGGTGATTGTCGTACCGCCGTCAACAGTGCCGCAGGTCACAGACCTCCCAAGGGGCGAGACGCGTGACCCAATCACCGGAACTGACCGATAAACTGGTCGACGGAATGTGCCGGGCGCAGCTCCCGGAGTTCCATCAATGATCAGCCAGCAGCCGCTGCAACCCCAGGGAGCGATGTGTCCCGCCGCCTCTTCACCTCGGAGTCCGTCACCGAGGGCCACCCCGACAAGATCGCTGACCAGATCAGCGACACGATTCTCGATGCCCTCCTGGCCGAGGACCCCACCTCGCGCGTCGCCGTCGAGACCCTGATCACCACCGGTCTGGTGCATGTCGCGGGTGAGGTCACGACCAAGGCCTACGCCGATATCCCCAACCTCGTGCGCAACAAGGTGCTGGAGATCGGCTACGACTCCTCCAAGAAGGGCTTCGACGGAGCCTCCTGCGGGGTCTCGGTGTCCATCGGCGCGCAGTCCGCGGACATCGCCCAGGGCGTCGACACCGCGTACGAGAAGCGCGTCGAGGGCGCCTCGCGAGGGGAAGCCGAGGACGAGCTCGACAAGCAGGGCGCCGGCGACCAGGGGCTGATGTTCGGCTACGCCTGCGACGAGACGCCCGAGCTGATGCCCCTCCCGATCTACCTCGCGCACCGCCTCTCGCGCCGGCTCTCCGAGGTCCGCAAGAACGGGACCATCCCCTACCTGCGCCCCGACGGCAAGACCCAGGTCACCATCGAGTACGACGGTGACAAGGCCGTCCGCCTCGACACGGTCGTCGTCTCCTCGCAGCACGCCTCCGACATCGACCTGGACTCGCTGCTCGCGCCCGACATCCGCGAGTTCGTCGTCGAGCACGTCCTGAACCAGCTCATCGAGGACGGCATCAAGCTGGACACCGAGGGCTACCGCCTGCTGGTGAACCCGACCGGCCGCTTCGAGATCGGTGGCCCGATGGGCGACGCCGGCCTCACCGGCCGCAAGATCATCATCGACACCTACGGCGGCATGGCCCGCCACGGCGGCGGCGCCTTCTCGGGCAAGGACCCGTCCAAGGTCGACCGCTCGGCCGCCTACGCCATGCGCTGGGTCGCCAAGAACGTCGTCGCGGCCGGGCTCGCCACGCGCTGCGAGGTCCAGGTCGCCTACGCGATCGGCAAGGCCGAGCCGGTGGGCCTCTTCGTCGAGACCTTCGGTACCGCCGCGGTGGACACGGAGAAGATCGAGCACGCCATCGGCGAGGTCTTCGACCTCCGCCCGGCCGCGATCATCCGCGACCTCGACCTGCTCCGCCCGATCTACGCCCAGACCGCGGCGTACGGGCACTTCGGCCGCGAGCTCCCCGACTTCACCTGGGAGCGGACCGACCGCGTGGACGCGCTGCGCGAGGCGGCGGGGCTGTAGCACGCCGGAAGTTCTCACGCCGGGGCCCGGACACCGTACGAGGTGTCCGGGCCCCGGCGTGTGCGCCCTTGCGGAGGCCCGGGGCGTGTCAGTGGTGTCTGGTAGGAATGTGGCTGTGAGCAGCGACGACGAGCAGTCCGAGGAGCCCGGGTCCGGGGCGCCGGAGCAGCTTGCGCTCATCCGGGAGACGGTGCGCCGGGCCAAGGTCCCGCGGGCCAAGCCGCGCACCTGGCGGGGCGCCCCCCTCGCCGAGGACCTGCCGGTCGCCCGTGTCCTGGTGAACAAGGGCGCGCTCCACCTCGACCAGTACTTCGACTACGCCGTCCCCGAGGAACTCGACGCGGAGGCCCGGCCGGGCGTCCGCGTCCGGGTGCGGTTCGGGGCCGGAGGACGTCAGGTCCGCGGCGGGAGGCGCGAGGGCGGCGGGCTGATCGACGGCTTCCTGATCGAGCGCCGTGCCTCCTCGGACTACCAGGGAGCCCTGGCGGCCCTCGCCTACGTCGTCTCGCCCGAGCCGGTGCTCGGCCCGGAGCTGCTGGAGCTCTCGCGGGCCGTGGCCGACCGCTACGCCGGCAGTCTCGCCGACGTACTGCAGCTCGCCGTGCCCCCGCGGAACGGACGCGCCGAGGGCAAGCCGTCGCCCGCCCCCCTGCCTCCGCCCCCCGCCCCCTCGCCCGGCACGTGGGAGCGGTACGCCCAAGGCCCCGGATTCCTGCGTGCGCTGGCGGAGGGCGGCGCGCCACGCGCCGTGTGGACCGCGCTCCCCGGACCGCACTGGCCCGAGGAGATCGCCCGTGCCATGGCCGCGACCCTGGCCTCGGGCCGGGGCGCGCTCGTCGTCGTACCGGACGGCCGGAGCGCCGGGCGGGTCGACGCGGCTCTCACCGAGGTGCTGGGGGAGGGGCGGCACGCGCTGCTGACCGCCGACTCCGGGCCCGAGAAGCGCTACCGGCAGTGGCTGGCGGTCCGGCGCGGCTCCGTGCGCGCGGTGGTGGGGACCAGGGCCGCGATGTTCGCCCCGGTCGCCGATCTGGGCCTCGTGGCCCTCTGGGACGACGGTGATTCCAGCCACAGCGACGACAACGCGCCCTTCCCACACGTCAGGGAGGTCCTGGAACTGCGGGCGGCGCACGGTCGCTGCGGCTTCCTGCTGGGCGGCACGAACTGCACGGTGGAGGCCGCCCAGCTGGTCGAGAACGGCTGGGCCCTGCCCCTGCGGGCGGACCGGGAGCAGCTGCGGATCGCCGCACCCCTCGTGCGCACCGTCGGCGACGGGGAGCTCGCGCGGGACGGCGCGGCACGCTCGGCGCGCCTGCCCAGCCTGGCGTGGCAGACCGTCCGGGACGGCCTGCGCAGCGGTCCCGTCCTCGTGCAGGTGCCTCGCCGGGGTTACGCACCCAGGCTGTCCTGCGAGCGGTGCCGTGAGCCCGCCCGGTGCCGGCACTGCGCGGGGCCGCTGCAGGCCCCTGACCAGCAGGACCTCAACTGCGCCTGGTGCGGGCGGGCCGAGACGGCATGGAACTGTCCTGCCTGCGGCGGCGTACGGCTGCGGGCCCGGATCGTCGGAGCCCGGCGGACCGCCGAGGAGCTGGGACGGGCGTTTCCCGCCGTCCCGGTGCGGACGTCCGGCCGGGACCATGTGCTGGACTCCGTGCCCGGCGCGCCCGCCCTGGTCGTCAGCACCCCCGGCGCCGAGCCGGTCGCCGAGGGTGGTTACGCGGCGGCGCTGCTGCTGGACGGCTGGGCGATGGTCGGCCGCCCCGACCTTCGGGCCGGGGAGGAGGCGCTGCGGCGCTGGACGGCCGCCGCCGCACTGGTGCGTGGCCGGCCGGAGGGCGGCACGGTGGTGATCATGGCCGAGCCGACGCTGGCGCCGGTGCAGGCACTGGTCCGCTGGGACCCGGTCGGCCACGCCCGCCGTGAACTCGCCGAGCGCGCGGAGCTCGGATTCCCGCCGGTGTCCAGGATGGCTTCGGTGACCGGGCCCCCGGAGGCGGTGGCCGCCTACCTCGCCGGTGCGGACCTGCCGCCGGAGGCGCAGGTGCTCGGCCCGGTGCCGGTACCGGCAGGCACCCCGGGCAGGCCCCGCAGACAGGGGGACGCCCCACCCGGTGAGACCTGGGAGCGGGCGCTGGTCAGGGTCCCGCCGGGGCGGGGAGCGGCGCTGGCCTCCGCGCTGAAGGCGGCGCAGGCGGCACGGACGGCCAGGGGCACCGGGGACCCCGTCCGGATCAGGATCGATCCGCCGGACATCGGCTGACACCGCCGAGCGGGACGGGCGCAGGGAACGCGGCGGAGAACGGGCCCGTCCGGCGGCCGAGCGTCCTCGGCCGCCGGACGGGCCCGGCAAAGGTCTCCGTCGCCGTCCTCAGCCGTTGCGCGGACCGGGGAACGCGCCGGGACGGTCCGACGGCTGCGGTGGCATCGAGCGGGCAGCGGGCACGACGGGCACCGCCGGGGCGGAGTCCGGAGCCGTCGGCACCGAGCGGGTCGTGGTGTCCGGCGCCGCGTCGGCCGTCGCCGGCTGAGGAGTGGCGCGGCGGGCGCCGTACCGGCGGTGCACCGCCTGCTTGGTGACCCCGAGGGCGGAGCCCACCGCGTCCCACGAGAAGCCCAGCGAGCGGTCGAAGTCCACCGCGGCCGTGACCAGCGTCTCGACGCTGTCGCGCAGTTCCTGGGCGAGCCGGACCGTCGGGGCGGGCGCCCTGCCGTAGACGACGAAGCCCGCGGAAGGGCCCGTGCGGCGGGGACGGTAGACGTTGCCCAGCTGCGCGGTGAGGGTACGCAGCGCGTCCACCTGCCGCCGGACGCGCTCGATGTCCCGCACCAACAGGTGCAGGCTGGCACGCGCTTGGGCGTCGTGGGTTGCGTGGTCGGCCATGAACAAGCCTTTCGAACCGGCGTTGAAAGGGATCGGATCGCACGGGGGCGGTCCACTTCGGTCAATCTCACTTGACCAACGCGTCACCCGGCCATGTGGTCACGCATGAGGGGCGTATGCGCGTCCGGGCGGGGGCGCGCGGACCTGCGTACGCCCCCTGTCCGCCGGGCCCGGACAGCCGGGGCGGGCCGGGCGGGAGAGCGGGGGCACCCCTAGACTGGTGTGCTGCTCGCCACGTACGTTCCGCCCGAGAGGCAGTCCGCCACCCATGAAGCTCGTCTTCGCAGGCACCCCCGAGGTCGCCGTTCCCGCCCTGGACGCCCTGATCGCCTCCGGCCGCCACGAGGTGGCCGCCGTGGTGACGCGCCCCGACGCCCCGGCCGGACGGGGGCGCCGGCTGGTCGCCAGCCCGGTGGCCGAACGGGCCGAGGAGGCGGGCATCGAGGTCCTCAAGCCGGCCAAGCCGCGCGACGAGGAGTTCCTGGCACGGCTGCGGGAGATCGCGCCGGACTGCTGCCCCGTCGTCGCCTACGGCGCCCTGCTTCCCAAGGTGGCGCTCGACGTCCCCGCGCGCGGCTGGGTCAACCTGCACTTCTCGCTGCTGCCCGCCTGGCGCGGCGCCGCGCCCGTGCAGCACTCCGTGATGGCCGGCGACGAGGTCACCGGCGCGTCGACCTTCCTGATCGAGGAGGGCCTGGACTCGGGACCGGTGTACGGCGTCCTGACCGAGGAGGTCCGGCCCACCGACACCAGCGGCGATCTGCTCACCCGCCTCGCCTTCGCCGGAGCAGGGCTGCTCGCGGCGACCATGGACGGCATCGAGGACGGCACCCTGCACGCCGTCCCGCAGCCCGCCGAGGGCGTCACCCTGGCGCCCAAGATCACCGTCGAGGACGCCCAGGTGCGGTGGTCCGCGCCCGCGCTCCGCGTCGACCGCGTGGTGCGCGGCTGCACCCCGGCCCCCGGCGCGTGGACCCTGTTCCGCGGGGAACGCCTCAAGCTGGTCCAGGCCGCACCCGTCCTGGACCGCAGCGACCTGGCCCCGGGCGAGCTCTCCGCCGGCAAGAACAACGTGTACGTGGGCACCGGCTCGCACGCCGTGGAACTCCTCTGGGTCCAGCCCCAGGGCAAGAAGCCGATGCGGGCCGCCGACTGGGCCCGCGGGGTGCGCATCGCCCACGGGGAGCTGCTGGGGCTCTGAGACCCGGCGGCCCGGGACGGGGCGGGGGGCGGGCGACGTACGCTGGACGGGTTCGCCCCCTCACCATCAGCGGAGCACCTTTCACGTGAACGACCAGCAGCGCCGTCGTCCCGCCAAGCCTCACCGCCGCCCCAAGAAGGACCCCGTCAGGTTCCTCGCCTTCGAGGTCCTCAGGGCCGTGGACGAGCGCGACGCCTACGCCAACCTCGTCCTGCCCCCACTGCTCAAGAAGGCACGGGCCAAGGGCGACTTCGAGGGGCGGGACGCCGCGCTGGCGACCGAGCTGGTCTACGGGACCCTGCGCCGTCAGGGCACCTACGACGCGATCGTCGCCGCCTGCATCGACCGGCCGCTGCGCGAGGTCGACCCGCCGGTGCTCGACGTGCTCAACATGGGTGTCCACCAGCTCCTCGGCACCCGCATCCCGACCCACGCGGCCGTCTCCGCCAGCGTGGAGCTGGCGCGGGTGGTGCTCGGCGAGGGCCGCGCCAAGTTCGTCAACGCGGTGCTGCGCAAGGTCACCGCGCACGACCTCGACGGATGGGTGGAACGCGTCGCGCCCCCCTTCGACGACGACGCGGAGGAACACCTCTCCGTCGTCCACTCGCACCCCCGCTGGATCGTCTCGGCGCTCTGGGACGCCCTGGGCGGCGGACGCGCCGGGATCGAGGACCTGCTCGAGGCGGACAACGAGCGCCCCGAGGTGACGCTCGTCGCCCGCCCCGGCCGCTCGACCCCCGACGAGCTGCTGGACGCCCTCGGCGAGGAGAGCGGCCTGCCCGGCCGCTGGTCGCCGTACGCCGTGCGGATGGCCGAGGGCGGCGAGCCCGGAGCCCTGGCCGCCGTACGGGACGGCAGCGCCGGGGTGCAGGACGAGGGCAGCCAGCTCGTCGCCGCCGCCCTGGCCGCGGCGCCCGTCGAGGGCGCCGACACCCGGTGGCTCGACGGCTGCGCGGGCCCGGGCGGCAAGGCCGCACTGCTGGCCGCCCTCGCCGCCGGACGCGGGGCCACCCTGCTGGCCGCGGAGAAGCAACCGCACCGCGCACGGCTCGTCGAGCGCGCCCTGGCGGGCAACCCGGGGCCCTACCAGGTGATCACCGCCGACGGCACCCGGCCTCCCTGGCAGCCCGGCTCCTTCGACCGGGTCCTCATGGACGTACCGTGCTCCGGCCTCGGCGCGCTGCGACGGCGCCCCGAATCCCGCTGGCGCCGCCGTGCGGAGGACCTGGAGAGCTTCGCCCCCCTGCAGCGCGGCCTGCTGCGCGAGGCGCTGAAGGCCGTACGGATCGGCGGCGTCGTCGGTTACGCGACCTGTTCGCCGCACCTCGCGGAGACCAGGGTCGTCGTCGAGGACGTGCTCAAGGGGCGCGGCGGGGCGGCCGTGGAGGCCGAGTGGATCGACGCCCGACCGCTGCTCCCCGGGGTGCCCGCGCTGGGGGACGGGCCGGACGTGCAGCTGTGGCCCCACCTCCACGGCACCGACGCCATGTACCTGGCCCTGCTGCGCCGCACGGGCTGACCCGGCGGCGCGACCCGAGCGGAGGCCGTCCGTCAGTGCGGACGGTCACCCGCGACGGCCACCCGCTCCGCCACCCTGCGGTGCGGTGCGTAGTCGTTCACCGCGTAGTGCTGCGTCGCCCGGTTGTCCCAGAACGCGACGTCCCCCGCGCGCCAGGTGAAGCGGACCTGGTACTCGGGCACGTGCGCCTGCTGGAACAGCAGCCGCAGCATCCGGTCGCTCTCGTCCCGGTCCCAGCCCACGATCCGGGTGGTGAACGAGGTGTTGACGAAGAGCATCCGGCGTCCGGTGACGGGGTGCGTCCGCACCACGGGGTGCTCGACCGGCGGAAAGCGGTCCTGGAAGGGGAGCAGCCGCTCCGCAGGGGTGAACCGCGCGAAGCCCGGTACGAAGTCGTGCACCGCACGCGCCCCCTCCAGACGCGCCCTCACCTCCGGCGAGAGGTTGTCGTACGCCGCTGCCATGTCGGCCCACATGGTGTCCCCGCCGTACGGGGGCACCTCGCGCAGGTGCAGGACCGCGCCGAGGGCGGGCCGCTCACGGAACGTCACATCGGTGTGCCAGACGTTCTCGAAGCTCGGCACGGAGGAACGGTCGAAGCGTGCCACCTCGGGATCGTCCCCGGCCGCAAGCAGCGGGTTGGTCTCCAGCTCGCCCCAGTGGCGGGCGAAGGCACGCTGCTGGGCCGGACTGGGGTGCTGCCCGCGGAAGAAGAGGACCTTCCACTCCAGCAGCGCCCGGTCGAGTTCCTCGCGCACCGCGGACGTGAGCGGACGGGTCAGGTCGACACCGCCGATCTCGGCACCGATGAGCGGCCCCAGAGGAACGACGTCGAACAGCGTGTAGGGCCGGTCGGGCTGCCCCGGCGCCAGCCTGCGCAGCTCGCGCGGGCCCTCGTACAGCCCGTCCGGGGGCAGCCGGGAGGCGCGCGGCGCGGGGCCGGTACCGAGTGACGTGGTGAGGGACATGGAGACTCCTGTCTGTGTGGGAGTGTGCGGGCGGGGCCGTCCGTCCGGGCTCAGCGGGCCGCGTCGCGCACGGCCGCTCCGATCTCGGCGCGCAGCGCGGCGTATTCGGGCAGTCCTCGCAGCCCGTCCGGGTCGTCTTTCCCCGTCCGGGGCAGGGGGATGCGGACGTCCAGGGCGACGGTGCCGGGACCGGCGCTCAGGACGACCGCGCGGGTACCGAGGAAGACGGCCTCGTCCACGCTGTGCGTGACGAAGACCGAGGTGATCCCCGTACGCGCGCTGACCGTGCGCAGGTCCTCCTGGAGCCGCTCACGGGTGAGTGCGTCCAGGGCCGCGAACGGCTCGTCCAGCAGCAGCAGGCCCTTGCCGCCGGCCAGGGCCCGTGCGATGGCCACCCGCTGCTGCTGGCCCCCGGAGATCTGCCAGGTCCTGCGGCCCGCGGTGCCGGCCAGCCCGACCCGCTCCAGGAGTTCCTCGACGCGCGCGGGGCGTTCGGCCCGGGGGACTCCCGCGTAGCGCAGCGCCAGGGCGATGTTCTCCCCGACCGTCCGCCAGGGGAACAGCCGCGGCTGCTGGAAGACGACGCCCGCCTGCCGTCCCGGCTCAGGTGTCCCGCCGTGCACGGTGACGTCGCCCGAGGTGGCGTGCTCGAAGCCGGCGATCAGCCGCAGCAGCGTGCTCTTCCCGCTCCCCGACGGGCCCACGAGCACCAGGAACTCGCCGCCCGGGACGTCGAGCGACAGCGGGCCGAGGGCCGTCACGGCGTCCGCGCCGCGTCCGTAGCGGTGCGTCACCTCACGCACGGACACGGCGGGCGCGACCGTTGCCGGTGCGGCCTCCCGCGCGTCGTCCGGGGCACCCCTCCGTCGGTCATCCGGAGACGGCATCGCTCAGCCCTTCCACGTACACGGCCTTCTCCAGCTCCGCGAGTTCCGGTGCGGCCGGGATCTGCTTCTGTCCCGCCAGGAACTCCGCCGCGCTGCGAAGGTTCTCCGCCAGGTTGCCGACCTTCCCGGGGCGGCCCAGCCACTTGTCGTCGGCCTGTTCGGCCGGCTTGAGGAAGATGCCCTGCCTCAGCTGGGCGGCGGCGTCCCGGGGGCTGATCCCGAGCTGCTTGCCGACGGCCTCGGCGGCGGCCGGCGGGTCGTCGTGGATCAGGTCCAGGGCCTGTGCCTGGGCCTTGCGCCAGGCCGCGATCACCTCGGGCTGCTTGTCGATGAAGGCGGTGGACGCGACGCCCAGGTCGAGGGTCGGCTTGTCCGCCGCGGCCAGTTCCCGGCTGGAGAGAAGGGTCGTGCCGGTCTTCCCGAGCTCGTCGAGCGTGGGCAGCCACACGTAGGCCGCGTCGATGTCCCCGCGTGACCAGGCCGCGACGATGTCCTGCGGTTCGAGGTCGAGCAGATCGACCTCCGACGCGTCGACGCCCGCCTTGTCGAGCGCAGCCAGCAGGCTGTAGTGCGAGGTGGAACTGAAGGGCGTGGCGACCTTGCGGCCCGCCAGGTCCGCGACGTCCTCGACGCCGGCACCGTCGCGCGCCACCAACGCCTCGTTGTCACCGGCGACGTCCAGTACCCAGGTCACCTGGTACGGGATGTTCAGCGGCTCGGACAGACCGCGCGCCACCGGGCTGGAGCCGATGGCGGCGAGATCGACCGAGCCCGCGACGAAGGCCGTGTTGATGCCGGCGCCGGAGTCGAACTTGATCCACTTGATCGTGTGGTCCGGCAGGGCCTTCTCCAGCAGGCCCTTCTCCTTGACGATCAGGTCGCCGCTGGGGAAGGACTGGTAGCCGATCCGTATCGTCCTGCCGTCGCCCCGGTCGTCACCGCCTCCGCCGCCTCCCGTCCCGCAGGCGGTGACGACGACGAGCGCTCCCAGTGCCGCGACGAGCGTGGAGGTGCGGCGCGAACCGCGTGTTCCGGGCATGGTGTGGTCCTTCGTTCGTTGATCGAGAGGGCATGGCGGGCAGGGCGGTGCGGTGGGCGCGGTGCCCGCCGTCACGACAGCCGGCGCCACGGAGCGAGCCGGTTCTCGGCACCCCGCAGCAGGGCGTCGATCAGCAGGCCGGAGACGCCGATCGCGAGGAGTCCGAGGACGACCACGTCGGACTGGTTGTAGCGCTGGGCGTCACGGATCAGGCCGCCGATGCCGGGGAGTCCGTTGACGGTCTCGGCGGCGACCACCGAGGAGTAGGCGATGCCGAACGCCAGCCGCACGCCGATCAGGATCTCCGGCAGCGCGGACGGAAGGACGACGGAGGCGACCACCTGCGAGCGGCGGGCGCCGATGGCCCGTGCCGCCTCCACCAGCGAGGCGGGCGCGGAGGCGACGGCGGACGCGGTGGCCACGGCCACGGGCGGCATCGCGGCGATCGCCAGCAGCCACAGTTTGGGTGCCTCGTCGATGCCGAACCAGATGATCAGCAGGCTGAAGTACGCGAGCGGCGGCAGGGTCCGGAGGAAGGCCACCGCCGGTTCGAACACCACGCGTACCCACGGCAGCGTGCCCATCAGGACCCCGGCGACCAGTCCGGCCAGGACACCGGCGCCCGCACCGATCGCGATCCGGCGCAGACTGACGCCCAGGTGTTCGATCAAGGTGTGGCCCTGGTAGCCGCGCACCCCTTCATGGGTGCCCGACGTCGCGACGAGCGCGTCCCAGACGGCGGACGGCGGCGGCACGAGCAGTGGTGACCACAGCTCGAGCGTGGTCACGAGCTGCCAGAGGGCGAGCAGTACGACCAGCGCGACCAGCCGCAGTCCTGCCCGGCGCAAGCGCGCGGCCCTCTCGGGCGATCGGCGGCGCGCCGGGCGCGCGGGAGCGGGTCCGGGGGAGGGAGCCGGGCCTGACGGCTGCTTCTCCGTGGTGGTGGGTGCGGTCATGGGCGGGCTCCGTCGGGACGTGCCGAGGACACCGGGCCGCCGGGGGCGGACCGGGCACGGCAGGGGACGCGGGCGCGCTGAGGACGGCGCCCGCGGGCAACGGGGGAGGGGCCCTGCAGAACGCGTGCGTCCGTACCCGGGAGCGGACGGGGGACGTCCGGGCCGGCTCGGGTGCGGGGTTCTGGAGGGGGCCGCCGGCTCACCCGAGGGGCGGCCGGAAGGCGCGCGGACGAGGCCGCACAGTTCTGGAAGCGCTCAGCGCCGCCGGGCCAGGCTCAACAGGAGCAGCTGGTCACACGGCAGAGATCGATGCTGAGGCGCTCCTTCAGGAACTGGTCGCTGATCACGGTGATTTTCTAACACACGCTCAGGACGTACACCAGAGGGTGTCCGCGTCCTGGTACGGACCGGAGTGCCGCCTCGGGGCGGGATGCCGCCTGCCGGGCCGGTGAGCGGGACAGGACGGGACCGCGGGAGGGAATCGCGGGGCCGGAAGGCCGGGAGCGCGTGAACCGTAATGATCCTGTGAGGCTCCGGGGCGCATCGCGGCAAGGAAGTGGCGCCGGGCATGGCAGGCTTGGGGCATGGCCCAGATCAACCCCAGCATCTTGTCCGCCGACTTCGCCCGCCTCGCCGAGGAGGCGAAGGCCGTAGAAGGCGCCGACTGGCTCCATGTCGATGTCATGGACAACCATTTCGTGCCCAATCTGACGCTCGGCGTACCGATCGTGGAGGCGCTGAGCAAGGCCACGGGCACCCCGCTGGACTGCCACCTCATGATCGAGGACGCGGACCGCTGGGCACCGCAGTACGTCGAGGCGGGCGCGGGCTCCGTCACCTTCCACGCGGAGGCCGCGGCGGCGCCGGTGCGCCTGGCGCGGGAGATCAGGGCCAAGGGCGCCCGCGCCTCCATGGCGCTGAAGCCGGCGACGCCCATCGAGCCGTACGAGGACCTGCTCCCCGAGCTCGACATGCTGCTGATCATGACGGTGGAGCCGGGATTCGGCGGCCAGGCGTTCCTCGACATCATGCTGCCGAAGATCCGCCGCACCCGGGAGCTGATCTCCAAGCACGGCCTCGAGCTGTGGCTGCAGGTCGACGGCGGGGTCTCCGCCACCACCATCGAGCGGTGCGCCGAGGCCGGCGCGGACGTCTTCGTCGCCGGATCGGCCGTCTACGGGGCCCAGGACCCGGCGGAGGCGGTGCGGGCACTGCGCGCACAGGCGGACACGGTCACCGCTTCCGCACCCTGGGCGTGCGGCCACTGAACCAAGCTCAGATGAACGCGGCCCGACGGGCCTGATCAAGGATCGCCGGATCTGACAGGATGAACGGCGTATCGGGCGTGTGAACAGCAGTGAGGAGATCGCGGTGTCTGGCATCTCGGCGGGTCGGTCAGCCATGCGGATGGGACCCGCGGAGCTGGTGCAGGCGGCGGCCATGGCCCGCCGGTTCTACCTCGAGGGCAAGTCGAAGATCCAGATCGCCGAGGAGTTCGGCGTCAGCCGCTTCAAGGTGGCCCGGGTCCTGGAGACGGCACTCGAGCGTGATCTCGTGAGGATCGAGATCCGGGTACCGGCGGAGCTGGACGCGGAGCGCTCCGACGCGCTCCGGGCGCGCTACGGCCTGCGGCACGCTGTCGTGGTCGAGTCACCGGCGGAGGAACAGGACGACGCCGCCGACCCGGAGAACCTGGGTGAGGTGGCTGCCGAGCTGCTCGGCGAGCTGGTCGACGAGGGCGACGTGCTGGGCCTGGCCTGGGGCCGCTCCACCATCCACATGGCGGCGGCCCTCGACCGGCTGCCCCCGTGCACGGTGGTGCAGCTGACCGGCGTGTACGACGCGGGTACGGCAGAGCGCGGCTCGGTCGAGGCGGTCCGCCGTGCCGCGCAGGTATCGGGCGGCGAGGCGCACCCGATCTACGCCCCGATGCTGCTGCCCGACCCGGCGACGGCGGCCGCGCTGCGCCATCAGACCGGGATCGCCCGCGCCTTCGAGTACTTCGACAAAGTGACGGTCGCCGCGGTCTCCATCGGGTCCTGGGAGCCCGGCATCTCCACCGTCCACGACATGCTGTCGGACGAGGAGCGTGCCCACTACGCCTCGCTCGGAGTGGCGGCCGAGATGTCCGCGCACCTCTTCGACACGAACGGCCGACGGGTCGGCCGGGACCTCGGCGAGCGGTGCATCACCGTGGAGGCGGACCGGCTGCGCCGGATCCCCGAGGTGGTCGCCATCGCCGGAGGCCAGCGCAAGGCGGCTGCGATCGGCGCGGTGCTGCGCTCCGGGCTGGTCACCAGCCTGGTCACGGACACGGCGGCGGCCGACTACCTCCTGACGGAGTCCGCCGCCGGACAGCGGCCGGCGCTGGAGCGGGCCGACCCCGACAACTGACCTGGTCGCCGGGGCCGGCCAGGGGCGTCGATGCCCCCGGCCACGGCACGGACCGACGACGACGGTGGCCGGGCACCCGTGCGGTGCCCGGCCTCCGTCATGCCCGGTCCGTGCCGTGCCCGGTCAGAGACCGGGGCCGGCGCCCAGCCGCGCGTGGTCCTCGCTCACGCCGAGGACGGACTCCTCCAGGTAGGCCCCCGGCTCCGCGTACTGGCTGACGTCCGCCGGGTTGTAGCGGGGGGTCTGCCGCGACCAGTCCAGGTTCCCGCGCATCCAGCTCCGCATTCCGTCGAGGTAGGGCACGAGCAGGTCCGCCAGCTCCGGGTAGCGGCCGAGCAGCTCGCTCTCGGCCGTGAGGAACCGCTCGGTCTCGGTCGCGATCTCCCGGCACACGTGCTCCAGTGCCTGGTGCTTGTCGTAGCCGCGGTGGTGGCGGACCAGATGGACGAGATTGTGTATCTCGCCCAGCACCTGTTCCTTCTCGTACGAATACACGTCGTTCGCCCAGCACACGACGTTGCAGGACGCCTCGAGCGCCGTGATGAACCGGGCGTCGTTGTGGACCGATTCGGGCGCTCCCGTGCCGGCCACGATCTCTATCAGGTCCATGCACACATGGATCGCCCCGGTGTGCCGGCGCTTGGCGATGTACGTGGCCTCGGAGGGCACGACCCCGTCGGCACGGTTCCCCGCCTCCCAGGTGGTGGCGGTCGTCAGGTACATCATGAGGTGCCAGGTGAAGCGGGTGCGCCAGTGGACGGCGGCCTGTGGGATCGTACGTTCCCACAGGTCCGCCAGGGCGACCAGCGCGGCAGGGGCCTCCTCGTCGGGACCGGGGCCGGGAGCCCTGCCCTCGACCACGGCGCGCATCCGCTCCACCACGTCGCGCACGCGGTCGGGGCTGCGTCCGAGGTGCCCGTCGTCCAGCTGATCGTCGACGAGGAAGAGCCAGACGAACCAGTCGGCGACCAGATCCAGGTGCTCGCTGTTCGCCGTCGGATAGACCATGCCCACGAAGGCGCCGAAGTCGGCCTGCTCGAAGCGGCGCCTGGCCGATTCCCGGTGTACCAGGCCGGTGTGCCTCGTCCAGGCGTCGAGGTGCTCACGGGTGTGATCCACGTGCGGATTGCTCCGCTGGGTGAACGGGCAGTAGATGTCGGGCAGTTCGCTCTCCACGGGCGGTCCCCATCCTCTCCGGCCGAACGCGTGACAGGTGTTCCGGGCTCGTGGGCGACGTCGCGCCTACCGCGAGGACCTGCGGATTTGAAGCTACCTGACCCCTCGTCACCCGGTCCAGGGATCGTGATCACGAGCGAGCGAATCGTGTTCGGGTAGGGTCCATGGGTAAGGCAGGTTCCACTTGCCCGGCCCCCGGGCGGCCTCCTTGGAGGAACCGACGAAGACGGGGGCTCATTGCTGTGTCTTCGTGGAAACGACCTGCACCGTTTCGTATGAAAAAATGGTTCTTATGCGTTTTCTTGAGCCCGGTACGGGTCGCTACACGACCTCTCCCTCGGTCCCCTACGACCTCACGTACGACGATGTCTTCATGGTTCCCGGCCGTTCCGCGGTCGGGTCCCGGCAGGCCGTGGATCTCTCGTCGCCGGACGGCAGCGGCACCACCATCCCGCTCGTCGTCGCGAACATGACCGCCATCGCGGGTCGCCGGATGGCCGAAACCATCGCCCGCCGCGGTGGGCTGGTCGTGATCCCCCAGGACATCCCGATCGAGGTCGTCACCGAGGTCATCGGCTGGATCAAGAAGCGCCACCTCGTGCTCGACACGCCGATCGTCCTGGCCCCCGGCCAGACCGTCGCCGACGCGCTCTCCCTCCTGCACAAGCGGGCCCACGGGGCCGGTGTCGTCGTCGACGCGGAGAACCGGCCCGTCGGAGTCGTCACCGACCACGACCTGACCGGCGTGGACCGTTTCACGCAGCTGTCCGAGGTCATGTCCAAGGACCTGGTGGTGCTCGACGCGGACATCGATCCGCGGGAGGCCTTCAACACGCTCGACGGCGCCAACCGCAAGCTCGCTCCGGCGGTCGACGCGGACGGCCGCCTCGTCGGCATCCTCACCCGTAAGGCGGCGCTGCGGGCGACGCTCTACACCCCCGCGACGGACGCGGACGGCAAGCTGCGGATCGCGGCGGCCGTCGGTATCAACGGCGATGTGGCGGGCAAGGCCGCTCAGCTCCTCGCCGCGGGCGTCGACACCCTCGTCGTGGACACCGCGCACGGCCACCAGGAATCCATGATCAGCGCGGTCGCCGCCGTCCGGGCGCTCGACCCGGCGGTGCCGATCGTCGCGGGCAACGTCGTGGCCGCCGAGGGTGTGCGGGACCTGATCGAGGCGGGCGCCGACATCATCAAGGTCGGTGTGGGTCCCGGCGCGATGTGCACCACGCGCATGATGACCGGGGTCGGCAGGCCCCAGTTCTCCGCCGTGCTGGAGTGCGCGGCCGAGGCGAGGAAGCACGGCAAGCACGTCTGGGCCGACGGAGGTGTCCGGCACCCGCGTGACGTGGCGATGGCGCTCGCCGCCGGCGCGTCCAACGTCATGATCGGTTCCTGGTTCGCGGGCACGTACGAGTCGCCCGGCGACCTGCAGCAGTCCGCCGACGGGCGGTACTACAAGGAGTCGTTCGGGATGGCCTCGGCGCGTGCGGTCAGGAACCGTACCTCGGAGGAGTCCGCCTACGACCGCGCCCGCAAGGGTCTGTTCGAGGAGGGCATCTCCACCTCGCGGATGTTCCTCGACCCCACCCGCCCCGGTGTGGAGGACCTGATCGACTCGATCATCGCCGGTGTCCGCTCCTCCTGCACCTACGCGGGGGCGTCCTCGCTCGAGGAGTTCGCCGAGAAGGCGGTCGTCGGTGTGCAGAGCGCCGCCGGTTACGCGGAGGGCAAGCCGCTCCACGCCAGCTGGAGCTGATGACGACGGGCCGGACGGCCCGCACCACGGGTGCCCCTGCCCGGCGTTCGCGCCGGGGAGGGGCACCTTTCGTGTGCGGGGCGCCGGATCGCGGGCGCCGGACCGGCCGCACCGGTGAGCACTTCCGTAACCCCTACAACTCGGTTGAAGGGTAAGTAATATGAGCCGCAATCAGGCTGCCCGCCCCTCTGCGGTAAAGGGATTTCATGATTTCCTACTTCACCGACCTGGCCCAGCAGTACATCGACGGCGAGTGGCGGCCGGGGAAGGGGTCCTGGGACATCATCGACTTCAACCCGTACAGCGGGGAGAAGCTCGCCTCGATCACCGTCGCGACCGCCGACGAGGTCGACCAGGCCTACCGGGCCGCCGAGCGGACGCAGCCCGAGTGGGCGGACACGAACCCGTACGCCCGGCGGACCGTGCTGGAGAAGGCGCTGCGCGTCGTCGAGGAGCGCGAGGACGAGATCAGTGAGGCGATCGTCGCGGAGCTCGGCGGCACCCGGCTGAAGGCGGGCTTCGAGCTTCACCTGGCCAAGGAGTTCCTGCGCGAGGCCGCCCAGCTCACCCTGCGGTCCACCGGGCAGATCCTGCCGTCGCCGACGGAGGGCAAGGAGAACCGCGTCTACCGCCTCCCGGCCGGTGTCGTGGGTGTCATCAGCCCCTTCAACTTCCCCTTCCTGCTGTCGCTGAAGTCGGTCGCCCCCGCCCTGGCCCTCGGCAACGCCGTGGTCCTCAAGCCGCACCAGAACACCCCGGTGTGCGGCGGCACGCTGATCGCCAAGGTGTTCGAGGAGGCGGGCCTGCCCGCCGGGCTGCTGAACGTCGTGGTCACCGACATCGCGGAGATCGGCGACAGCCTGCTGGAGCACCCCGTCCCGCAGGTCATCTCCTTCACCGGCTCGGACAGGATCGGCCGCCACGTGGCGAGGGTCTGCGCGGCCAACCTCAAGCGCGCGGTGCTCGAACTGGGCGGGAACAGCGCGCTGATCGTCCTCGACGACGCCGACGTGGACTACGCCGTCGACGCGGCCGTCTTCAGCCGCTTCATCCACCAGGGCCAGGTGTGCATGGCGGCCAACCGCATCCTCGTGGACCGGTCGGTGGAACAGGAGTTCACGGAGAAGTTCGTCGCCAAGGTCGCCTCACTGCGTGTCGGCGACCCGGCCGACCCCACGACCCACATCGGCCCGCTGATCAGCTCCTCGCAGGCCGACGCGGTCTCCAAGCTCGTCGACGAGACGGTGGCCGCGGGTGCCACGGCACTGCTGCACGGCCGGGCCGAGGGCAACGTGGTGAGTCCGTCCGTGCTGACCGGCCTCGCCGCCGATTCCCCCGTCCTCCAGCAGGAGATATTCGGTCCGGTGGCCCTGCTGGTCCCCTTCGACGGCGAGGACGAGGCCGTGCGGATCGCCAACGACACCCCCTACGGGCTGAGCGGCGCGGTCCACACCGGCAACATCGAGCGTGGTGTACGGGTGGGGCAGCGGATCCGCACCGGCATGATCCACATCAACGACGGCACGGTCCACGACGAGCCCATCGTCCCCTTCGGCGGGGAGAAGAGCTCCGGTCTGGGACGGCTGAACGGCGAGTCGATGCTGGAGGCGTTCACCACGCAGAAGTGGATCTCGGTCCAGCACGGCCGCTCGCAGTTCCCCTTCTGACCGGCGCGGCCGCCCGCGGTGAGCGCGCTCCGGCGGGGTGGCCCGTGGTGTACTTCGGGGGCGGCACGCGCCGCCCCCGAAGCCCTCGCCGCAGAAAAGTGATCCGCCCGACGTGCGCCTGAACGACCTCGACGAACGCATCGTCCACGCCCTCGCCGAGGACGCCCGCCGCTCCTACGCGGACATCGGCGCCCTCATCGGTCTCTCCGCACCCGCGGTCAAACGCCGTGTGGACCGGCTGCGCGCCGAAGGCGCCATCACGGGGTTCACCGTGCGCGTCGATCCCGCGGCACTCGGCTGGGAGACCGAGGGCTTCATCGAGATCTACTGCAGCCGCAACACCGCCCCCGAAGCGATCAGACGTGGGCTGGCCACGTATCCGGAGATCGCGTCCGCGTCCACGGTGACGGGCGACGCCGACGCGATCGTGCAGGTCTTCGCCGCCGACATGAAGCACTTCGAACAGGTGCTGGAGCGCATCGCGGGCGAGCCCTACGTCGAGCGGACCAAGTCGGTCCTCGTGCTCTCCCCGCTGCTGCGGCGCTTCTCCTCGGGCCCGCCCGCCTGACGACGCGGGAGCCGGGGCCGCCGATGGCACGGCCCCCCGGAGCCGGGACATCGGCGACCCCGGCCCCTCGGAGCCGGCCGTGGGAGAGACCGAAATCACTCGCCCGACCTGCGGAAACGTCCCACGCAACGAATCGCCGCTGGTGGGCCGCCCCGCGCAACGGATCGACGGTGCACGCGCAACATTCGCGTCTTGTCGGCCGTGATCCCCGCGCCGTACCTTCGATACGTCTCCCCACCCCGCCCGTCCCGCCCGAGGTCAGCCATGCCGCCGTTGCGTACCGCCCTGCTCCAGAGCTCCGGACGGACCGGTTCCGTGGACGCCAACCTCGCCACGCTGGAGGAGGCCGCGGCGCGCGCCGCCGCCGCGGGTGCCCGGCTGCTGGTCTGCCCGGAGCTGTTCCTCACCGGATACGCCATCGGCGACGCCGCCCCCGAGCTGGCCGAGCCGGCGGACGGGCCCTCGGCGCAGGCCGTCGCCGACATCTGCGTACGCCACGGCCTCGCCGTCCACTACGGCTACCCGGAGCGGTCGGGAGACGCCGTCTTCAACGCGGCGCAGCTCATCGGCCCCGGCGGCGCGCCACTCGCCAACTACCGCAAGACCCACCTCTTCGGGAGCTTCGAGGAGGAGTGGTTCACCCCCGGCGAGCAGCCGGTGGTGCAGGCCGAGCTGGACGGCGTCCGCCTCGGGCTGCTGATCTGCTACGACGTCGAGTTCCCGGAGAACGTGCGCGCCCACGCCCTGGCCGGGACGGAGCTGCTGCTGGTCCCGACCGCGCTGATGCACCCCTTCCCGTTCGTCGCCGAGGCCGTGGTGCCGGTCCGCGCCTTCGAGAGCCAGCTCTACATCGCCTACGTCAACAGGGCAGGCCAGGAAGGCGAGTTCGACTTCACCGGGCTGAGCTGCCTGGCCGGCCCCGACGGCACGGTCCGCGTCCGCGCCGGGCGGGGCGAGGAACTCGTCGTCGGTGAGGCCGATCCCGCGCTGCTCGCCGCCTCCCGTGCCGCCAACCCGTACCTCCAGGACCGTGTTCCCGGTCTGTACGGCTCCCTCGTCTGATATCCCTCACCCCGTCGCACGTTCTCCCGCCAGGAGCCCCACCCCCATGACGTCCACCGTGCCCAACGCCGTCCAGCACACCGAGGCGCAGCCGCCGATCACCATGTTCGGGCCGGACTTCCCCTACGCCTACGACGACTTCCTCGCCCACCCGGCGGGCATCGGACAGATACCGGCCACCGAACACGGTGCCGAGGTCGCCGTCATCGGCGGCGGGCTCTCCGGCATCATCGCCGCCTACGAACTGATGAAGATGGGGCTGAAGCCCGTCGTCTACGAGGCGGACCGGATCGGCGGGCGCCTGCGTACCGTCGGCTTCGAGGGCTGCGACCCCGCGCTGACCGCCGAGATGGGCGCGATGCGCTTCCCGCCCTCGTCCACGGCGCTCCAGCACTACATCGACCTCGTGGGCCTGGAGACCAAGCCGTTCCCCAACCCCCTCTCCCCGGCCACCCCGTCGACCGTCGTCGACCTCAAGGGCGAGTCCCACTACGCGCGGACCATCGACGACCTGCCCCCGGTGTACCGCGAGGTGATGGACGCCTGGAACTCCTGCCTGGAGGAGGGCGCCGACTTCTCCGACATGAACCGCGCGATGCGCGAGCGCGACGTGCCGCGCATCCGGGAGATCTGGGCGAAGCTCGTCGAGAAGCTCGACGACCAGACCTTCTACGGATTCCTGTGCGGCTCCGACTCCTTCTCCTCCTTCCGGCACCGGGAGATCTTCGGACAGGTCGGCTTCGGCACCGGCGGCTGGGACACCGACTTCCCCAACTCGATCCTGGAGATCCTCCGCGTCGTCTACACCGAGGCCGACGACCACCACCGGGGGATCGTCGGCGGCAGTCAGCAACTGCCGCTGCGCCTGTGGGACCGTGAGCCGCAGAAGATCGTGCACTGGCCGCTCGGCACGTCGCTCTCCTCCCTGCACGACGGGCAGCCCCGCACCGCCGTGACCCGGCTGGACCGCACGGCCGGGAACCGGATCACCGTCACCGACGCCGGCGGCGACATCCGCAGCTACCGGGCGGCGGTCTTCACCGGACAGTCCTGGTTGCTGCTCTCCAAGATCGCCTGCGACGACGCGCTCTTCCCGATCGACCACTGGACGGCGATGGAGCGCACCCACTACATGGAGTCGTCCAAGCTGTTCGTGCCGGTCGACCGTCCGTTCTGGCTCGACAAGGACGCGAGCACCGGCCGGGACACCATGTCCATAACGCTCACGGACCGGATGACCCGGGGGACGTACCTCCTGGACGACGGTCCCGGCAAGCCGGCCGTCATCTGCCTCTCCTACACGTGGTGCGACGACAGCCTGAAGTGGCTGCCCCTCTCCCCGACGGAGCGCATGGACGTCATGCTCAAGTCGCTCGGCGAGATCTATCCGGGCGTCGACATCCGCAAGCACGTCATCGGCAACCCCGTCACCGTCTCCTGGGAGAACGAGCCCTATTTCATGGGCGCGTTCAAGGCCAACCTGCCCGGCCACTACCGCTACCAGCGGCGGCTGTTCACCCACTTCATGCAGGACAGACTGCCCGCCGACAAGCGCGGCCTGTTCCTCGCGGGCGACGACATCTCGTGGACGGCGGGCTGGGCCGAGGGGGCCGTGCAGACCGCGCTGAACGCCGTATGGGGTGTGATGGCGCAGTTCGGCGGCGCCACCGACCCGACGAATCCCGGCCCGGGTGACGTCTTCGACGAGATCGCGCCGGTCGAGCTCCCGGAGGGCTGAAGCCGGGCTGAGCCGGGCTGAGGGGCGCCGCCGCGTCGTCTCAGCGGCACGGGGTGAGCAGGAAGCGCCCCACCAGCCCGGCCCCGGCGTCCATCCGCGACCGGAACTCCTCGGCCAGGGGCGGTGCCCCGCGCAGTCGCCACAGCATCCGGGCCGCCGACCAGGACGCCTCACGGGCCCGCTCAAGACTCCAGGCCCCGGCCAGGTGGGTCAGCGGATCGGCGACCTGCAGCAGGTCGGGACCCGGCATCAGATCCTCGCGGATCTGCTCCTCCAGCATCACGAGGAGGTCTCCCACCCGCTCGAACTCCTCCTCCAGATCCACCGGAGCGCAGCCGAGGGTACGGCAGGTGTCCACGACGGCAAGGGCGAGATCGTGTCCGATGTGCGCGTTGATACCGGCGAGTGCGAACTGCAGCGGACGTACGCCCGGATGGAGCCGGTACTGGAACAGGGGCCGCCAGCACTCCGGCGGAAGGCCGCCCGAGACGGCCGTGTCGACCGCCGCCAGATAGCGTTCGGCGAACCGCACGTCCAGCGTCGACACGGCTTCCCGGTCCCGGAACGCGCCGTCCGAGAGGTGCCGGCCGAGTGTCTCCGTGACCGTCAGATAGACCTCGTTGAAGACCGCGACGCCGTCCCCGGGCGGCCAGTGCGAGCGGAACCCGCGCATCCGCTCGATCACGCCGCCGACATCGGTCGTCGTGCCGGCAGTGCCGGCCGGAGGTGCGAACTGCTCGATCCGGTCCATGCGGGCAGCGTCCCAGCCGTAGCCTCGCCGCGGCGCCGACCGGCCCGGGACTTCATCGGAACGGGCGAACACCGGGCGCCGGGGGAGGGGACGAAGCGTGCCGGGTGTACGTGCGCGGGACAGGTCCGATGCGGCCCGCCACCACACCACGGCGGCGCCGGCGTAGGCCGTGCCGGCCGGCCCCCGCCCACGAGCCGGTCACGCGCCGAGCGGAGCCTGCCCGCGTGCCGCGCCCGGCGCCCGGGAGGTACCGGGCGTGTGCTCAGGAGGTACCGGTCGGCGGCTTCTCGTCGTACTGGGAGGTGCCCGAGTCCAGCAGCGGTTCCTGGGTCTTCAGATGCGCGGGGGCGAAGGCTCGCAGCGCGTGGTAGCCGGTGATCACCACGAGCGTGCCGAGCGCGATACCGCTCAGCTCGAAGTTGTCGCTGATCTTCAGGCTGACCCCGCCGACCCCGATGATGATGCCCGCGGCGGCCGGAACGAGGTTGAGGGGATTGCGCAGGTCGACCTTGGCGTTCAGCCAGATCTGGGCGCCCAGCAGGCCGATCATGCCGTACAGGATGACGGTGATGCCCCCGAGCACCCCGCCGGGGATCGCGGCGACGACCGCCCCGAACTTGGGGCAGAGGCCGAAGAGCAGCGCGAAGCACGCGGCGGCCCAGTAGGCGGCGGTGGAGTAGACCCGGGTCGCCGCCATCACCCCGATGTTCTCGGAGTACGTGGTGTTGGGCGGGCCGCCCACGGCCGTGGACAGCATCGACGCGGCGCCGTCCGCGGCGATGGCGGTGCCCAGCTTGTCGTCGAGAGAGTCGCCGGTCATCTCGCCGACGGCCTTCACATGCCCGGCGTTCTCGGCGATCAGCGCGATGACGACCGGCAGCGCGACCAGGATCGCCGACCATTCGAAGCTCGGCGCGTGGAAGGACGGCAGCCCGATCCAGTCCGCGTCCGCGACGGCCGACAGGTCCAGCCGCCAGTGGTCGACCGCCTCGGCACCGCCGGCCGGGGAGTGGATCTTCCCGAGGACCAGGTCGAGTACCCAGGACAGGACGTAGCCGAAGACGAGCCCGAGGAAGATGGCGATACGGGAGAAGAAACCGCGAAGGCAGACCACGGCCAGGCCGGTGAACAGCATCACCAGCAGGGCCGTCCACTGGTCCTGCGGCCAGTACGTCGACGCGGTGACGGGCGCCAGGTTGAAGCCGATCAGCATCACGACGGCACCGGTCACCACGGGCGGCATCGCCGCGTGGATGATCCGCGCGCCGAACCGCTGCACCATGAGCCCGACCAGGAACAGCACGGCACCGACGATCAGGACCGCGCCCGTGACGGTGGCACTGCTGCCGCCAGTGGCCCGGATCGTGGCGGCCACACCCACGAAGGAGAGGGAGCACCCCAGATAGCTGGGGACCCTGCCCTTCGTCGCCAGCAGGAAGATGGCGGTGGCGACACCGGACATCATGATCGCGAGGTTCGGGTCGAGCCCCATCAGGACGGGCGCGACGAAGGACGCCCCGAACATGGCCACCACGTGCTGGGCGCCGAGCCCGAACGTCCGGGGCCAGGAGAGCCGCTCGTCGGGGCGCACCACGGCCCCTGGTGCGGGGGTCTTCCCGTCGCCGTGCAAGGTCCAGCGCACGCCGAGGCCCATGGTCGCTCCCTGATTGGTGTGTGCGGTGCGCCCCGGAGGTCCACCCGCGGAAAAAGATCAGAGCCATGGTAGTGCCGTCGGCCGGTGTCCTCGCGCGCGGGCCCGCCGCGGGCGGAGCCGGCCGTTCCGCCGTCAGCCGTCCGTGGTGCTCCTGGCCGGCGACGGCAGCGGTGTGCCACCCTCCGCGATCTTGCGGTCGCCGGCCCGCAGCACCCCCGCGCCCAGGACCAGCCCGAACGCCAGCACGGTCACCAGGCCGAACGACACGAGGAGGGAGGTCGCCTCGGCCAGTGAACCGATGGCGGACGGGGCGATGAGCCCGGAGGTGTACGTGATGGTGGCGACGCCCGCGATGGCCCTGCTCGGGTTCGTGCCGCTGCGTCCGGCCGCGGCGAACGCAAGCGGAACGACCACCGCCACGCCGAGGCCCAGCAGACCGAAGCCGCAGAGCGCCAGGGCCGGGCCGGACGACAGGACCACCAGCAGTCCGCCGGCCGTGGCCAGGACGCCTCCGACGCGTACGGTGCGCACCGCCCCGAACCGGTCGACCACCTTGTCGCCGGCGATCCTGGCGATGGCCATCATGAGGGCGAACGCCGTGGTCGACGCCGCGGCGAGGCCGGCCGAACTGCCCATGACGTCGCGCAGGTAGACCGCCGACCAGTCCATGCTGGCTCCCTCGGCGAACACCGCGCAGAAGCCCACCGCTCCGATGACCAGCGCCGACTTCGGCGGCAGGGTGAAACGCGGCGGCGGCTCCTCGTCGGGCTCGCTGCGCAGGTCCAGGACCCCCTGGCAGGCGGCCAGCCCGAGGACGGTCAGTACCAGCGCGGCCAGCGTGTGGTGCAGCCGTGCGTCGGTACCCGTGTGCGCCGCGACCGTGCCCGCCGCCGAACCGACGAGGGCGCCCACGCTCCACATGCCGTGGAGCCCGGACATGATCGACCTGTCGAGCCTGTTCTCCACCTCGACGCCGAGGGCGTTCATCGCCACGTCCGACATGCCCGCGGTCGCCCCGTACACGAACAGTGCCAGGCAGAGCGTGAGCAGATTCGGGGACAGGGCGGGCAGGATCAGCGCCAGCGTCCAGAGCGCCAGCAGGCCCCGCAGAGCCGTGCGGGCGCCGAAGCGGTGGCTGACACTGCCGGCCAGCGGCATGGCCAGTGAGGCCCCGATCGCGGGGAAGGCGAGCGCGAGGCCGAGCTGACCGGCGCTGACCGAGGCGTGGTCCTGGATCCACGGCACCCGGGTCGCGAAGCTGCCGGTCACCGCCCCGTGCACGGCGAAGACCGCGCCGACCGCGTACCGGGCCCGCCTGATCTGCTCCGTGCCGAAGACCGGGACCGTCGAGTCCTTCGTCATACTCCGTGCCTCCCCTGAGGAATTGCGGCGGACCGGGCCCCCGGCGCCTGTCGTGTGGTGCGCGCCGTAAACTATCAGGAACCCTGCCTGATAAATAACCCCCATGGCGGCGGACCGTCAGAGATCTGGAAGGATCCCGGCATGCCCGCATCCCCGAGCACCGCCCGGGCCATCAACGACCGGCTCGCCCTGCGACTCCTCCAGCAGGACGGCCCGCTGACGGCCACTCAGCTGAAGGCCCTGACGGGCCTGTCCCGGCCCACGGTCGCCGATCTGGTGGACCGCCTGCAGGACGCCGGTCTGGTCCGGGTGGTCGGGGAGAGCGGCTCGGACCGGCGGGGCCCCAACGCCCGGCTGTACGGGATCGTCGCCGACCGGGCCCACCTGGCCGCCCTCGACGTACGGACGGACAGCGTCGCCGTTGCCGTCGCGGACCTGCTCGGCGTCACTCTCGCCGAGGCGACCCTGCCGATCGGCAGTGACACCGGCACGCGGTTCGCCGTCGAGCGGGCCGTGGCGATGCTGGAGCGCACCGCCCGCACGGCGGGCACCGCCCCGCTGCACAGCGTAGGCATCGGTGCCCCCGGCCTGATCGATCCGGTCACCGGCGAGCTCAGGAACACCGCAGGCCTCCCCGCCTGGCACGGAGGCCTGGTCAGGGAACTCCAGCAGCGTCTGGACGCCACCGTCCTCGTCGAGAACGAGACCAACCTCGCCGCCGTCGCCGAACACCGCATCGGTGCGGCCCGGGACCGCGACACCTTCGTGCTGCTCTGGCTGGGCCACGGCATCGGCGCCGCCGTCATGCTCGACGGGAAGCTGCGGCGCGGAGCGTCAGGAGGAGCCGGGGAGATCGGGTTCCTGCCGGTGCCCGGCACCTCGGGGGTCCCCTCGTCGGTCAACTGCGACGGAGGGTTCCACTCCCTGGTCGGCTCGGCGGCCGTATGCGAGCTGGCCGCGCGGCACGGCATCCGGGCCTGGGGTTCACCGGAGGCGGGGGAGGCCGCGCAGTCCCCGGGGGAGAATTCCCAGGAGCAGGACCCCGCCGCCGCGCTCGCCGTACGGGCCGCGCTCCGCGCCGGCACGGACGGCGAGGCCTTCCTGGAGGCGCTCGCCGGCCGTCTCGCGCTCGGAGCCGCCTCCGTCGTCTCCGTGCTCGACCCCGGCTGCCTCGTCCTCGCCGGCGAGGTCGGCCGCGCCGGTGGCGACGTCCTCGCCGCGCGGGTGGCGGAGCGACTCGCCCGGATGTCACCGCTGCGTACGGAGGTCAGGGCCGGGACGCTGGGGGGCGGTGCGGTACTGCGCGGCGCGCTGTTCGCCGCCCGGGAGGCCGCCCAGGACGCCCTCTTCGCTCCCGCGCGGTGACGCTCCGGCGTGGGGGGATGAGGGGCCGGGCGCTGAGGCACACGTTCCAGTCAGGCCTGGGACGACCCGTCAGCTCCGGTGCCCGACGGCCCCCGCCTCCACCAGGAAATGGCTCGGCTCGCCCCCCCATGACACGTACAGACTGTCCCGGGCGCGGGTGCAGGCGACGAACAGCAGACAGCGTTCCGGTGGGCTTAGATTCTTGCCCCTCCTGTTGTCGGTTCAGGCGAGACATAGGGGATCGCTTGAACCCTGCGCGAGCGGGATCCGGGGTAGCGGCCACGAACAGAACGACCTCTGCGATGTCCTTGAGAGGGGTTCTGTAAATCGAAATCGGTTACGTATCTACCCTCAGTTCAGGGGGGAATGGAGAAATTTTATTCGCTAGCCGACTCGCCGAGCCACTTGGCGAGGAGATCTGTGAACTCTTCATCCGAGATGGCGTTAGTGCCGGGATTGAACCCTTGCCAGGCGAGCGCTCGCTGGAGGACGTCTATCGGAATTCCGAATGCGCTGCTAAAAACGGCGACGAAGGAAAGTGGGCCGAATGCAGGGCCAAGGGTGTCCTTCGCCAAGGTCCCAAGCTCTGTCGCCCCCGATCCTAGGCGGTGAGCCGTCCGAAGGGTGTTCGCGGCCTGCTGCATGAACGCGTTACCCCTCAGTTCGACGATGTCGACCTCCGTGAAACCGTGGCGCGGTCATTTCTCCGGTGAATGTGGATCGTGCTGCAGGTTCAAGGGCTTGCGTGTCGCCGAGGGAGGGGTTTCGTGCGGCTGAATTGAAGAAGCCCAAATTATCTCGCAGGGTGCCTCCGTTCCGCGAGTAACCGCCAAAGCCGTCGTCACCCTGGAGAGGTAACGCTGAAACGCTCACTCACTCGTCCCTGTGATCCGTGGGACGAATTCCTCCATATACTCGCGGTGTTCCACGTGGATCGCGGATCCGGGGATCTTTGCCAGGGGTGAGAGGTCGACTTCGTCAAGCTTCCCGCATCCGTCAAGATCGGACAGTGCATGCAGGAGTGCCTCCAGGGCTACCCGGGAGTTCGCGTGCGGGGCCAGCATGGCGACAAGGTCACCTGTCACTCTGGCTTGGGTGTCGGAGAGTAGATTTACAAAGTCCTCAACGCGGTTGCTTGCCTCTGTGCGCAGTGCTTCGTCGAGACTCAGAAGATCTCGGAGGAAGTCGATATAGTACCTGTTTTCCATATGGGAAACCATCCTGTTCAGTGCGGGTACGGAACTGGTAGATGACTGGGCCACGGAATGTGGGTGTCATTGATCGCCGCCTCATTGTAGTTCGGACTCTTGGAGTTTCCGATCTGCGGGTGGTAGAGATTTCCTGCCTCGTCCTGGAATTGGCGCCCGATCTGAATCCGGTAGATAGGGCCGCTGCTGGCGTTGGGGCCGGCATGCGGTTGGAGATCGGGCCCGTGGACCCGCATACGCACCGTTTTACCCGTGACTTCGTCCGTCCAAGACCACTTGATGCCGTGCTCGACACCACCTGGGATGGGCCTCCATGTTTCCTGAACCGCATCCTTCGGAATGACGCTCAGCGGGTCCGCATCCCCCCTGAGGTCCCAGCCTCCGTCCTTGATTCGGGGCGGACAGGGACCGAGCCCGAGCGGGTCACTCCACGTGTGTGGGTTATGGACGTATGTGACCGGGTTGTCGGCCGGGGTCAGGCCCAGGGGGTCCGGTGTGAGATAGCGTGCCGACTCTGGGTCGTAATAGCGGAAGAAATTGTAGTGAAGTTCCGATTCGCGGTCGAAATACTGGCCCGGGAAGCGCAGCGGAGTATACGCCGTGGCATTGCGGGCCCAGGTGGTGGTGCCCCAGAGGGTAGCGCGGGTGCGCCATGCCAAGGCGCCCGATTCGTCGATGAGCTCTGTTGGAGTGCCGATCAGGTCAGTGACGATGGCGAAGAACCGGTCGTCGGTGGAGCCGTGGCGGCGTTCTGTCTGAGCCAAGGGACGCAAACCGGCATAGTCCCAGGTAAGGGTCGTGCGCTTTGTCGTCTGCTCGCAGAGGGTTGCGCCGTCCCAAATGAAGTGAACGACCTCCGAGGGGGATTGCTTGGATATTCGGCGACCCAACGGGTCATATGCGTACCGCCAGACCGTGCCGTCCGGCGTCGTCACCGACGTCAGGCGGTCCTCGGCATCCCACGCATAGCGCCAAGTGGCCGGCCTTCGCGAGAGACGGGCCTTCTGCCGCAGGATGGTGCGACCCTGGGCGTCGTGCTCGTAGCGGGTGGAGCCCGCGCGCGTAATGTTTGTGCCCGTGTAGGTGCGGGAGCCGGTCGACTCATGGGCCGGATGGGCAGGCGGCCAGGAGGCGTTCGCCTGGTTGCCTGCCTCGTCGTATGAGTACCGCTCTGTCCATCCGGACGCGTGTACGGCTGTTACGCGGCCTGCCGCGTCAAGGTCGAAGTGGCGGGTGCCGGATAGCTCGTCTGTGACGCCGACGAGGTTGCCGTCAGGGCGGTAGGCGTACGCGCGACGCTGGAGACGACGGCCGCCTACCGCAGTGACCTCGTGGGTCGTGAGGCGACCCATTATGTCGTACGAGGAGGTCAGAGATACGAAATCGCCCACTGTGCAGGATGTTTCGCGGCCGAGCTCGTCATGCGCGAAGGTGAGTCTCCGGCCGGAGACCGTGAGTGCTGACCGTCGGCCCGCTGCGTCGTATGACCAGTTGCTGGTCACCCCGCCCGGGGTCTTTCGGCCCGTTCGCCTCCCCAGTGCGTCGTGAGTGAACGAGAGCGTACGGCCATTCACTTCATCGGACTTGAGACGGCCGAAGCGGTCCCGCAGTCGTACCAGCGTCGCGTCCGGGCCAGTGGCCTCCGCCAGCTCGTCGAAGATGTCGTACTTAAAGGCTGTGACTGCGCCCGCCGCGTCCTTACGAACGATCTGGCCGAGTTTGTTGTGCTTGTACGTGACAGTCTGGGCCAGTGCGTTCGTACGGGATGTCAGACGCCCAATCGCGTCGTACACGTAAGTCATTGTCCGGTTGTCGAAGTCCGTCTCTGCCACGAGGCGGCCTGCCGGGTCGTACGTGTACGTCCACATCATTGATTGCGGGTTGGTCACCTCGGTGAGGCGGAGATTGGTGTCGTGCGTGAACTCGTACCGCATGCCGTCCGGGCCGGTGCGGGCCGTCAACAGGTCGAAGCCGGTGTATTCGAAGCGGGTAGTGCCGCCCATATCGTCCGTGTGGGAAAGGCAGTTTCCTTCACCGTCGTACGTCCACACCTGTGTGCTGCCATCGGGTTCGATACGGCGGGCGAGGTGGCCTTCAACTGTCCAATTGAGCTGTGTAACGGCGCCCAACGGATCCGTGACGGACACGGGGCGGCCGAATGGGTCGCGCTCGTACCGTGTGACCGCCCCCAGCGGATCGGTAATGCTTAGAGGGAGGCCAGCCTCGTTGGAAGCAACCGTCGAGGTGTGTCCGAGTGCGTCCGTGCGGGAGGTGAACGTGCCTTCGCCGTCGTGGGCGAACGTGGTGGCTGCACCGGATGGTTCCGTGATCGACGTGCGGTTGCCTCGCTCGTCAAAGGCCTGGCGCGTGACGTTGCCGTCTGTGCCGATGATGCGTATCGGTAGTCCGAGCTCGTCGTACTCGGTTCGTCTCTGGCGTCCGTCCGGGCGCTCCGCCACCGTCATGCGACCCTGCTCGTCGTAGGTGTACCGGACGACGTAGCCCAGTGGGTCCGCGCGTGAAAGCAGCCGATTGTGACGGTCGTACACGAAGCGAGTGGTCGCGCCCAGGGGGTCGATCTCGGTGACGACCTGCGCGCGGTCGTTGATCGCGTACCGCGTGGTGTGGCCGAGGCCGTCCGTCATCGACGTCATGCGTAGGCCGGTGTCCGGATCGATGTCGTCCCAGGTGAAGCGGGCTTCGAGGTGGCCGTTGGTGCCGCTCTGGTAGACGCAGCGGTCATGTTCGTCGTAGACGTACTCGTACCGGCTGCCGTTGGTGTCGGTCCATGCGGTGATGCGGCCCAGTTCGTCGCAGTCGAAGCGCAGGGGTTTCCCCGATGAGTTGGTGACCGAGGTGAGGTGGCCGTCGGTGTAGCCGTAGCGGAGGATTTCCTGGTCGGTGCCGTCGGGGCCGGCGCCTGCCAGGTGCAGGGCGGTGACCCTGCCTTCGGCGGTGGTGAGTTTCAGGTGGTAGCCGCCGTGGTGCACGATCGAGGTCGGGGCACCCGTCTCGTCGTACTCGAAGGCGATCCAGCGGCCGTTGCGGTCGTCGATCTGGGCCAGCAGCGCCAGCTCCCCGGTCGGCTGGTCGACGAAGTGCCGGACCTGGCCGGTCTCCGGCTCGGTGATCGTGTAGCCGTCCTGCACCCGGTCCAAGGGCCAACGTCGGCCGTGCGTGGGCATGACGGGGGCGCCGGGTGCCGGGTGCGGGTAGGCGAGGAGGCTGCCCTCGTTGCAGCTGAAGACCACACCTTCCGCGTCGGTCTCAAGGCGCTGGTCGACCGTGCTGGACCAACCGGAGCCGAACCAGCGTCCGGCCCGGTGCGAGGAGTCGAAGACGCGCTCGAAGACGAGGGGTAGTGAGCCCGGCAGCACGATGTCCGTCTGCGGGAGCAGCATGCGCCCCGTCGCGACGTCGACAGGGTCTCCGGCGCACTTGACCTTGCTGCACTGCTGCCCGTTGGCGTCGGGGTTCTCCTCGTGGCTTCGGCGGTTGGGGCCCTTGGGGCGTTCGGCGAGGTCTTTCATCCCGGCCCGTAGGCCGCCCTTGATCAGGCCGCCGCCCTTGGTGCCGATGAGTTCGGGGAGGAGCCGGCCGAGGAACTCGGAGGGGTCTCCCTTGGCCGCGTCCCAGGCGTTCTTCAGCGCGCGGTCGGGGTTGGTCACGGTGGAGACGAGGCCGGCGAGCGTCATGTTGACGCCCTTGTAGTACTCGGCCGGGTGCGTCAGGTTGTACGGATCGGTCGGGTTGACCGAGCGGACGAAGTTCAGCAGTCCCGCGGTGCCCTTGACGGCACCGCCGACGACGTGGGTCAGCTCCATGGACTGGCCGACCCCGTAGTCGAAGAGCTCCTGCTTCGCCCGGTCCAGGCCGGTGGGTTCCTTCGGAGCTTGGGCCATTGCAGCGGTGATCGCGCCCTTGGCCGTTTCGGCAGCGTCGTCGCGTGCCTGCCGGGCGCGCTGAAGGATCTCCTGGGCATGCCGGCGCTTGGCCGCACCCGGGTCGGAGAACTTCCCCGGGTGCGGGAGGGGGTGGTCGGTGTTGCGGACCGCGTTGTACGCCTCCGCCTTCTCCTTGAAAGCGGCCGCCGCAGTCTCGTAGTCCTGCTTGCCCTCCTTGTAGAGAGCGATCGCCTCACCGGCCTTGGCCTGCGCCCTGGTAACCGTCCCCGCGAACGTCTCCAACGCCTTGGCCGCGTCCTCGAACGCGTCCGCCGCGCGCACCCAGTCGGTGGGCAGTGTCTGGAACTTGGCGCGGAAGGGTGTCAGCGGCCTCACCCTTCCAACGGCCGGAGTCGAGCTTCTTCATCCCGCTGCCGACGAGATCGAACGCCTTCTGGAAGTCGCGGAGGTTCTTCACCGCCGCGCTGATCTTCTCCGGCCTGCCATGGATCAGCTCATCCGCTTCCTCGGTCTGACCGAGTTGCTGCTCCCCGACGTTCGCACCCAGAGCGGAGGCGGTCTCATCGCCCCAGTCCTCGACCTCGTCGGCCCACTCGTCGGCACCGACCTTCTCGAGACCCGCGCCGAGCACATCGGTGCCCTTGTCGATCCCTGTGCCGACGATCTCCTTGCCCTTGTCGACGAGGTTGCCCGCCCCGTCGTAGAGGGCGTCGCCCCACTTCCCCCAGTCCACCATCAGTTGCTCTGCCCCCACCGCGGCTGCTCAGCCTGATCGAGAATCTCCTGGGACGGATCGAGTTTTTCCTTCAGCGTCTCGTCCATCTCCGCGCGCCGTTCCGGGGAGATGAACCCGGAGTTCTCCCACGAGTCGAGCAGCGCGTCCTCCCCGTCGTACATCGTGTCCCGCCAGGTCTGGCCCACCTCGTCGTTGGCCTCGGCCATCGAGTCCCAGCTCCAGTCCGGGTCGTCGTACGCGGACTGCGTGCTGATCGCGTCCCAGCTCATGCCCTTGACGTCGTCCTCGGAGGCATGCGGATTCCCGTTCAGGGAGTTCACGCCGATCTTGATCGAGTCCTTGACGTACTGCTCCTGCTCCGCGAAGGAACCCGCCGACAACCCCACTCCCAGCGCGAACCCGTTCCCCTTCTGGGTCAGGGCCCGCACGCCCCACTCCCAGCGGTTGCAGAACGTCTCGAACTCAGACGTCAGCCCGCCATGCCCCAACTCCAGCCCCGACAAAGCCAGATCCGAAAAACCCCGCCCACCGACGCCTCGCCGATGAATCCGAGCTCCTTCAGCTCCGCGTGCGCCAGGTTGATCCCCTTCGCGATCTCCGCCAACGCCTCCGGCGGCACCTGAAGATCCGCGTTCTCCCCGCTCACTGCATCCCCCCGAGATCAACGGCGACCGCATCCGGCACGATGCCCGCCACCGGCGGAAACAACATCCCGTCCGTACTACCCGCGTCCAGCGCCACCCCCGCAGGACCCGGCAACATCGGCACCATCACATCCAGCAACCGCGCACCCAGAACGGTTTGGTAAGCCCACTCACGACCGGCCTCCCCACGAGCCGACGCAAACCGGGCCAACGCCTCCTCGTCCGAAAAGGCGCAGATCCAGCGCACACCGTTCTGTTCCGCCGACCACAGATCACCGGCCTCGTCCAGCGGCACCAACACCGCCGTACGCCGAAACTCACCCAGCAGCACGGCAAACTCGCGGCGTGCCGCAAGCAACTGCTCCTTCTCGGTCTCGACCGACGTTGCAGCGAGTGCCCGCTCGGGAGGCGGCCCCGGAACATCATCCAGGTCCGCCAGCCGTGACCGCCTCCGCTGCTGCTCCGGTATCCCGTCCCCACCCGTGGTCATACGAAGGATCATCACACGCACGGATTTTCAAGTGCAACGTGATAGCGCCTACTGGCTGGAATCCTGCTGCTCCGGGCACGGGGAGACTTCGAGGACCGCCCACACCGTCTTGCCCGGCCCGTCCGCGCAGGGGTACCAGCCCCAGCGGTCGGCCAGGGCCGCGACCAGCAGGAGCCCCCGGCCTCCGTCCTGATCGGGTGAGGCTGGTTCGGCGGGGGCGGGGAGGTGCTCGCCTCGGGTGTCGGTGACCTCGATGCGGATGGCCGTGCCTTCGGCGGAGAGGCGGAGGCGGAAGTCCCGGCCGGACACGTGACCATGGCGCACCGCGTTGCTGCTGAGCTCGGCGACGGCCAGCAGCAGCGCATCGTGCGCCTCGCTCCCGTACGGAACGCCCCAGGCATCGAGGCGTTCACCGGCCAGGCGCCGGGCGAGACGAGCGCCCCGCGGCGTGGAACTGAAACGCAACGTGAAGTGGTGCCAGGCGAATTGCGCGTCTGGGGCGCGCGTCGGTCGTACGGGGAGGAGCGGCTGCTTGTCGGTCATTCCCCCACACTGGCGCGCAATGACTGAAAGTGACCAGGGGTTACGCACTGTCGCAGCCCGGATGTGCGTGGAGAGGGAGAGGCCTGTACGCAGGAGGGGCAGGCTGGAACGGGGTCAGGGCAGGCGGGTCAGGTCGCGTAGCTGTCCGACCAGTGCGTGGACGTCGCGTTCGGCAGGTGGAGCGGTGGGCGCCTCCTGCGAGGTCGTCCGGCAGGGGCGGCAGAGGCCGTCGGGGAGGGCTTCGGGCGAGCCGGGGCGGCCGCATTCGGTGCACTCCGCGAGGAGGCGGCGCTTCGGGGCGCTGGTTGCGGCAGGCGTCGGGCTGCTGGTCAGCAGCGGCGGCAGCTTGTCGGTGAGGCGGCGGCGCACGAGGCCGACGGGGGAGTCGACCTGGGCGGGGAGGCCAGCCGTGAGGGCCTGGGTGAGGTAGTCGGCATCCACGCCGCGTGCGAACCAGCCGGCGGCCAGGGGCTCCAGGGCGCGGCAGTCTGCGGCGGAGAGCGCCAGGCGCGTGTCCCGGCGGCCGAGTTGGGCCAGGGCGAGGTACGCGGGGGAGGCGGCGTCCGCTGGTGTCGCCGGGGTGCGCTGCGTGGGCATGGCGGTTGATGCGGGCGCGGGAGCGGGCGGGACCGTAGGCGCGGCGGGCTCGGGTGTTGAGGTCGAGGCCGCGGCGGGAGCTTCGGCGTCGGTAAGCGGGGGAGTGGGTGTGGCTTCCGGCGTGGAGTGGCTGCTCTCGGTGGTCAGGAACGTGTCCCACCACTCGTTGTCGCGGGCAGTACGGGACCAGTAGGTGCGCGAGACCCAGCGGACCTGCTCCCCCTCGCCGGCCAGGCAGCGTACGCGCCGTAGGTGCCCGGCCACTCAGAGGGCCTTCAACGCGCTGGAGACGGCCATCTGTCCGTACAGCGGGAGGCTCCTGGCCAGTGACTTGATGTCCATGGCCGCGCCGTCGGGGAGCCGGTCGACGTATCCGGCGATGTGCCGCTCGCGCTCCGGCATCAGGGCGAAGTCGTCTGCCCGGGGCGCGCGTTGGCCCGATGCGGTTCGCTTGCCGTAGCCGGGGCGGGCTTTCGCGTACGGGCGCGAGGATGCGGGTGCGCGGAGGGCAGGGCTAAGGTGCTCGGTAGCCACGAGATCGCCTACTTCGATCTTGGGGTGAGACCCCGGCCTGGTGTTTCCGCACCGCGTCGGGGTCGATTCGTTGGGGGCACCGTAAGCAGTCGTGACGGTGCGCCGCAAGCCGATCACATTTAGTCATATCGGCTGGGTGTGGCCGGGTAGGGAGGGTGGGGAGGTTTTCCCGAAACCCTTCTTCTACCTACCGGGTGAACAACATCGCTCGGATCTCGAAGCTCGCATCCCGACTCCCGAATCCCGAAGCTCAAGCGTCGGGCCCGCCCCCTTGATTTCATCCCCCCTACGAGTGAACGATCCGTTTCCGACGCTCGAAGCTCGGCTCTTGAGTACCGAGGGTCGGGCCACTCCTTCGATGGAACGCGGCCGGAATGGTGTGCGCGCGAGAGGGTGGGTCGTTACGGTGCCCGAGTGGGACGAGCCGGGGCGGGGCTGCCTTCCGGAGCCGGTGCCGTCGGTGTGACGCAACCTTGAAGAGCCGTCCTTAGCAGGCTGGTTGTACGCGATGGGCCGAGGCGAGTACGCACGTGGGACAGGCGGGTGGCGATGACGCAGGACGAGGCGGCCATGGACGCGGGGGCGGTGACCCCGTCGGGGACGCCGCCGGACGGCAAGTCGGAGAACGGCGTGGCGGTCGCATTCGGACGGCAGTTGAAACTGCTTCGGGTGCGGGCGGGGCTGGACCGGGTGGAGTTCGGGAAGCGGCTGGGTTACGCGGCCCAGTCGGTGGCCTCGTTCGAGCAGGGGCGGCGCATCCCGCAGTCGGAGTTCGTCGACAAGGCGGATCGTTTGCTGGAGGCCGGTGGGCTGTTGATGGCGTTGAAGGAGGAGCTTGCGCGGTCGCAGTACCCGGCGTTCTTCCGGGACATGGCGCGCTTGGAGGCCGAGGCCGTCACGCTTCACGTCTACGCGACGCTGGCCGTGCCGGGCTTGCTGCAGACGGAAGCGTACGCACGCGCTGTCTTCGCGATGCGACGCCCGCTCCTTGATGAGGAGACGATTGAGCAGCGTGTTTCTGCACGTATGGCACGCCAGGCGATCTTCGCTCGCAAGCCCATGCCAACTCTGAGCTTCGTCATCGAGGAGTCGGTGCTGCATCGGCCTGTCGGAGGACGATCCGTGTTGCGGGGACAACTGGAACAGATCATCCTCCACGGGCATCTTCGCAACGTAGAGGTCCAGTTGATGCCGACTGAGCGGACGGAGCACTGCGGTCTCGCCGGGCCATTTACCTTGATCGAGAAACACGACGGGCGGAGGATGGCTTACGTTGAGGTTCAGCGAGACAGCCGTCTGCATACCGACTGGGCGGTGGTACGGGATGTCGAGGAGCAGTACGGGATCATCCGAGCTCAGGCTCTGACACCACGTGAATCGCTGGACGTCGTCGAGGGACTCCTGGGAGAAGGATGATGAGCCGGATGAGTGCGTCGAGCCTGCCTGAACCGGCTTGGTTCAAGAGCAGCTACAGCAGTGGCGAGGGCGGCGAGTGCATCGAGGTCGCCGCCGTGGCCACGCACGTGCACATCCGGGATTCGAAGCAGTCAGACGGTCCCGTGCTGACCGTGGGGGTCCGGGCGTGGGCGCGATTCCTCGGGCTGGCCGCGAACTGAGCCACCTACACGGAGCGCCCCCCCCGCACGCCCTGCGAGGGAGCCGTCAGGCCCGGCCCCGGTCACTGTTCTCGCAGCCGCACCCACGCTCTGTGACCCGTCCCACAGAAGTCACCCGGATGGACCGTTGACCGCCGTGGCACAATGACCGTGTACCAGCAGCAGCGCACTCCGGGGTCGGTGTAATTCCGAACCGGCGGTTATAGTCCGCGACCCGTCCGCATCCAGCGGCCGGTTGACCAGGTGAGATTCCTGGACCGACGGTGAAAGTCCGGATGGGAGGCAGTGCGCGGCGGGCCGTCACAGGTACGCCGCCGTCGGCGGATGTGTTCCGGGAAGTCCCGGGACGCCTGCATCCGTGTCTTCGGTTTTCGGCGTTCCCCTGTTGCGTTCCGCTTCATCTGTCGTCATCGACAGGCCCCGGAGTCCGTGCCCGAAGAGGCAGGAGGACCCGGTGGCAACCGCAGCCGAAACAGACGCCATGCGGCGGGCGATCACGCTCGCGGCCCGCGGACTCGGCGCCACCAGCCCGAACCCCGTCGTCGGATGCGTCATCCTCGACGCCGCCGGGGAACAGGCCGGCGAAGGCTTCCATCAGCGCGCCGGCGGGCCGCACGCCGAGATCCACGCCCTGCGCGCGGCCGGCGAGCGGGCCCGGGGCGGCACCGCCCTCGTCACCCTCGAACCCTGTAACCACACAGGACGCACCGGACCGTGCGCCCAGGCGCTCGTCGACGCCGGCGTCCGCCGGGTCGTGTACGCGGTGGGCGACCCGAATCCGCAGGCCACCGGCGGTGCCGACACCCTGCGCGCCGCGGGCGTCCAGGTGGAACAGGGCCTCCTCGCCGACGAGGCCGAGGCGGGCAACACCGCGTGGCTCACCTCGGTCCGCCTCGGCCGCCCGTACGTCCTCTGGAAGTACGCGGCGACCCTCGACGGCCGGATCGCCGCCGCCGACGCCACCAGCCGCTGGATCACCTCCCCCGAGGCCCGTGCCGACGTCCACCGCCTGCGGGCCGAGGCGGACGCCGTCGTGGTCGGCTCCGGAACCGCCCGTGCCGACGACCCCCAGCTGGGCGCACGTGGCATCGAGGGCGCCACCCAGCCGCTCCGGGTGGTCGTCGACACCGGCGCCACCGCCGTCCGGCCCGGAGCCCGCGTCCTCGACGAGGCCGCGCCCACCCTGGTCGCGGTCGCCGACGACGCCGAGGCCGGCCACCTCCCCGAGGAGGCCGTGCTGCGCCTGCCGCGCGCCACCGGCGGACCGGGCCTGGACATCGACGCGCTGCTCGCCGCCCTGCACGGCCGGGGGATCCGCTCCGTACTCCTCGAAGGCGGCCCGGTCCTGGCCGGCGCCTTCGTCGCCGCGGGGGCGGTCGACACCGTCGTCGGCTATCTCGCCCCGGTCCTCCTCGGCGCGGGCCCCGCCGCCCTCGCCGACGCCGGAATCTCCACCATCTCCCAGGCGTTGCGCCTCGATGTGACCGAGACCGTCCGTATCGGCCCCGATCTGCGCATCACCGCCGTCCCCGTCCCTACTCGGAAGGGAAACTGAGTGTTCACCGGAATTGTCGAAGAACTGGGTGAGGTCACCGCCGTCGAGAAGCTCGACGACGCCTCCCGCTTCCGACTGCGCGGGCCCGTCGTGACCGACGGCGCCAAGCACGGCGACTCCATCGCCGTCAACGGCGTCTGCCTCACCGTCGTGGACCTCGGGGAGAACGAGTTCACCGCCGACGTCATGGCCGAGACGCTGGACCGTTCCAGCCTCGGCGCGCTGATGCCCGGCTCCCGGGTCAACCTGGAGCGCCCCATGGCCCTCGGCGGACGCCTCGGCGGCCACATCGTCCAGGGTCACGTGGACGGAACCGGCCACATCGTCGGGCGCAAGATCTCCGAGAACTGGGAGATCGTCACGGTCTCCCTGCCCGCCGGCCTGAGCCGATACGTGGTGGAGAAGGGCTCGATCACCGTCGACGGCGTGAGCCTGACCGTCGTCGAGGCGGGCACCGACCACTTCACGATCAGCCTCATCCCCACCACGCTCGCCCTGACCACGCTCGGCATCAAGGAGCCCGGCGACCCGGTCAACCTCGAGGTGGACGTCCTCGCGAAGTACGTCGAGCGGCTGCTCGCCCACGGGTCCGCCCCGGAAGCCGGGGGGCCGGTCGCATGAACGCCCTGGACTGGCTGAACTCGGAGGCGTTCAGCGCCTTCGGACAGCACATCATCTGGTCGGACATGATCGGCAACACGATCGGTCTGATCGCCCTGGCCCTCGGCTGGCTGCGCTCGGTGTGGACCTGGCCCGCCCAGCTCCTGTCCGGCGTCGTCCTGGTCGCCGCCAACGTCTCCGTGCAGCAGGCGGGCAGCGTCGGCAAGCAGTTGATCGTCGTCGCCGTCGCCGTCTGGGGCTGGCAGCAGTGGACCCGCGGCAGGCAGCAGGCGCAGGACGGGTCCATCGCCGTGCGCTTCGCCACCTGGAAGGAGCGCGGATACCTGCTGGGCGGCGCCGCTCTGGGGACCCTGGCGGTCGGCGGCCTGTTCACGGCCTTCCCGTCGCTCTCCTGGAGCCCGTGGGCCGACGCCTACATCTTCGCCGGCACCCTCGTGGCGATGATCGCCCAGGCACGCGGCATGGTCGAGTTCTGGTTCGCCTGGCTGCTCGTCGACCTCGTCGGCGTACCGCTCAACTTCCAGAGCGGACTCGCCTTCTCCGGTCTCATCTACGTCGTCTACGGCGCCCTCGTCCTGTGGGGCATGCGCGACTGGTGGCTGCGTACGCGGACACCCGCTCTGAAGGGAGCCACGGCATGACTGCCCAGCCCGCCTGGTCGCACGACCGCACCCTCGAGGACCTCTCGCTGGACCCCGTCGAACAGGCCATCCGCGACATCGCCGCAGGACGGCCCGTCGTGGTCGTCGACGACGAGGACCGGGAGAACGAGGGCGACCTCGTCATCGCCGCCGAGAAGGCGACCCCCGAGATCATCGCCTTCATGATGACCGAGTGCCGCGGCCTGATCTGCGCTCCCATGGAGGACGAGGAACTGGAACGCCTCGAACTCCCGCAGATGGTCACGCACAACACCGAGTCGATGAAGACCGCCTTCACCGTCTCCGTGGACGCCTCCGCCGAGCACGGGGTGACCACCGGGATCTCCGCGGCCGACCGGGCCACCACGCTCCGGATGCTGGCGGGCGGCAGGGCGGGCCCCGGCGACTTCGTGCGCCCCGGCCACGTCTTCCCTCTCCGCGCCCGCTCCGGCGGGGTCCTCGTCCGCAACGGTCACACCGAGGCCGCCGTCGACCTGGCCCGGCTCGCCGGCCTGCGTCCCGCCGGAGCCATCGTCGAGATCGCCGGCGAGGACGGGGTGATGCTGCGGCTGCCCGAGCTCGTCCCCTTCGCCCGCAAGCACGGCCTCACGATCATCTCCATCGAGGACCTGATCGCCTACCGCCGCAGCGCCGAACCGACCGTGCGCCGCGAGGCCGAGGTCCGACTGCCCACCAGCTTCGGCGCGTTCACCGCGTACGGCTACCGCTCCGTGGTCGACGGCGTCGAGCACGTCGCGCTCGTCCACGGCGACATCGGCGACGGCCGGGACGTCCTGGTCCGGGTCCACTCCGAGTGCCTGACCGGCGACATCTTCCAGTCCCAGCGCTGCGACTGCGGGCCCCAGCTCCACACCTCCATGGAGCGCGTCACGGCCGAGGGCCGCGGGGTCGTCGTCTATCTGCGCGGCCACGAGGGCCGGGGCATCGGACTGCTGTCCAAGCTGCGCGCCTACGAACTCCAGGAGCGCGGCTCCGACACCCTCGACGCCAACCTGGAACTCGGCCTGCCGGCCGACGCCCGGGACTACGCGGCGGGCGCCCAGATCCTGAGCGACCTCGGCGTGCGGACCCTGCGCCTGATGACCAACAACCCGGACAAGACCGCCGCGCTCGTGCGGTACGGGCTCGAGATCACCGGACGCGAACCGATGCCCGTCCAGGCCGGTGAGCACAACCTGCGCTACCTGCGCACCAAGCGGGACCGGATGGGGCACGACCTGCCCTGGCTCGACGCCGCCGCGTCGGCCTGCGGCAACCAGTGACCCACCCGGCCCGCGGCGACCAGTAAGCACCGACGAACACACACAGGAGAGACATGAGCGGCAAGGGCGCACCCGAACTGTCCGTACGCAACTGCGGAGACCTCCGGGTGGCGGTGATCGCGGCCCAGTGGCACGAGAAGGTCATGGACGGACTCGTCGAAGGGGCCCTGCGCGCGCTGCACGACCTCGGGATCGACGAGCCGACCCTGCTGCGGGTCCCCGGCAGCTTCGAGCTCCCGGTCGTGGCCAAGGTGCTCGCCGGCCGCGGCTACGACGCGATCGTCGCCCTGGGAGTGATCATCCGCGGAGGCACCCCGCACTTCGAATACGTGTCCCAGGGGGTCACCAACGGCCTCACCCAGGTCACGGTCGACACCGGGGTCCCCGTCGGCTTCGGCGTGCTCACCTGTGACAACGAGGAACAGGCCCTGGACCGGGCCGGGCTCGAGGGCTCCAACGAGGACAAGGGACACGAGGCCGTCACCGCCGCCGTGGCCACCGCCGCCACACTGCGCACCGTCAGCGAACCCTGGCGCTGAGCAGCGCCCCGGGACCCCGTATTCTAAGGACCATCATGGCGAACAAAACCTTCGAAGAGCTCTTCGCCGAGCTCCAGCTCAAGGCCGCCGACGGCGACCCCTCCACCTCCCGCACCGCCGAGCTGGTGGGCAAGGGCGTGCATGCCATCGGCAAGAAGGTCGTCGAGGAGGCCGCCGAGGTCTGGATGGCCGCCGAACACGAGGGCAAGGAAGCCGCGGCCGAGGAGATCTCCCAGCTGCTCTACCACGTCCAGGTGATGATGGTCGCCCGCGGGATCTCCCTCGACGACGTCTACGCCCACCTCTGAGCACATCCCCGCCCGTCCCGGAACTCCCTCCGTACAAAGGAAACCTGACCTCATGCTGCGCATCGCCGTCCCCAACAAGGGTGCAATCTCCGGGCCTGCGATGGCGATGCTCCATGAGGCGGGCTACCGGCAGCGCAAGGAGTCGAAGGAACTGGTCCTCGTCGACCCGGCGAACGAGGTCGAGTTCTTCTACCTGCGGCCCCGCGACATCGCGATCTACGTCAGCTCGGGGCGGCTGGACATCGGCATCACCGGCCGTGACCTGCTGCTGGACTCCGGCGCCGAGGCCGAGGAGATCCTCCAGCTCGGCTTCGCGCGGTCCACGTTCCGCTACGCCACGAAGCCCGGCACGGCCACCGGCCCCAAGGACTTCACCGGCATGACGATCGCCACGTCCTACGAGGGCATCGTGGCCAGGCACCTCGCCGACGAGGGCGTCGACGCCTCTGTCGTGCACCTCGACGGAGCCGTCGAGACGGCCATCGAACTCGGCGTCGCGCAGGTCATCGCGGACGTCGTCGAGACCGGTACCAGCATGCGCAACGCGGGCCTGGAGATCATCGGCGAGCCGATCATGAAGTCGGAAGCCGTGGTGATCCGCCGCAAGGGCGCCCCCGGCGACGACCCGAAGGTGCAGCAGTTCCTGCGCCGTCTGCAGGGCGTCCTGGTGGCCCGCAGCTACGTGATGATGGACTACGACTGCCGGGTCGAGCACCTGGAGCGCGCCGTCGCCCTCACCCCCGGGCTGGAGTCGCCGACCATCTCCCCGCTGCACCACGAGGGCTGGGTGGCCGTCCGCTCCATGGTCGCCTCGAAGGAGGCCCAGCGGATCATGGACGACCTGTACGAGCTGGGTGCGCGCGCCATCCTCACGACGGCCATCCACGCCTGCCGCCTCTGACGGCCATCCACGCCGGCCGCCTCCGGCGGCCGGACCCCGAGCACAGCTAAGGACGACAGCGCCGCCATGTCCGCTCCCGCACCCCGGGCCACCGAACCGCCCGCCCTCCCGGCCACCTTCAGGCCCACGCTCACCCGGGTGGTCCTGCTGGCCGTGGGGGCGGCGATGTTCGTCGTCATCACCGCGGTCGCGATGGTCCTGGAGAACCTCGGTCCGGGGGAGCGGGCCAGCTTCGTCTTCGTCGCCCTGCTCTTCTTCGGTGTGCTCGCCCTGCTCAGCAGGCCCCGCGTCGTGGCCGACGAGGCAGGAGTGACGGTCGTCAACATCACCCGCACCCGTCGGCTTGCCTGGGCGGAGATCCTCCGCGTCAACCTGCGTGCCGGCGATCCGTGGGTCTTCCTCGACCTGAGCGACGGCACCAGCATGCCCGCACTCGGCATCCAGCCCGGAATCGCCCGGGAACGGGCCGTCACCGACGCCCGGGCGCTGCGCGCGCTCGTCGAGATCCACGGCAGCGGAGTGAACAACGCCACGGAGAACGGCTGAGCCCCCTGCCCCGTTCGGCCCGATCCCGATTATTCTGGGACCGGCGGCGCACCGGGTGCGCCCCGCCCCGCACCAGAAGGCCTCCCGAGGCCCGCGGGGCACATTCCTGCGACCCAAGGAGTGACTCCCTCCAGCAATGGACGGATCGTCCGGTAGTACCTGCGCCGCCCTCTCCCCGGAGGCGGCGGCATGACCACCCCCCTGTTGCTGCTTCTCGCGGCATTCCTTCTCATCCTCGCCAACGGGTTCTTCGTGGCAGCCGAATTCGGGCTCGTCACGGTGGAACGGCCGGACGCCGAACGCGCCGCCGCCGAGGGCGACCGCCGGGCCCGTACCGTCGTCGCCGCCCTGCGTGAACTCTCCTTCCAGCTCTCCGGCACCCAGCTCGGCATCACGATCACCTCGCTGGTCGTGGGCATGCTCGCCGAACCGGCGCTCGCCCAGCTGCTCGCCGGACCGCTCACCGCCACCGGACTGCCCCGAGGGGCCGTTCCCGGAGTGAGCGTCGTGATCGGCATGCTGTTCGCCTCCGCCGTCCAGATGGTGATCGGCGAACTCGTCCCGAAGAACTGGGCGGTCTCCAGGCCGCTGCAGGTCGCCCGGTTCGTCGCCGGGCCCCAGCACCGCTTCTCGACGCTCCTGCGACCGGTGATCACCGCCCTGAACACCGTGGCCAACCGCCTCGTCCGGCTGCTGGGCGTCGAACCCACCGAGGAACTCGCCTCGGCGAGGACCCCGGGCGAGCTCGTCTCCCTGGCCCGGCACTCCGCCGAGGCCGGCACCCTGGAGCAGGACACCGCCGATCTCTTCGTGCGGACCCTGTCCCTCGCGGGTCTCACCGCGCAGCACGTCATGACCCCGCGGGTGAAGGTCAGCGCACTGCAGGCCTCGGCGACCTCGGCGGACGTCCTCAACCTCACGCGGGCCACCGGACTGTCCCGCTTCCCGGTCTACCGGGACCGCATCGACGAGGTCGTCGGCATGGTCCACCTCAAGAACGCCCTGGCCGTGCCCTCCCAGGACCGGCTGCGCACCCCGGTGAGCCGGATCGCCGTGGCGCCGCTCCTGGTGCCGGAGACCCTGCCCGTCGAGCAGCTGCTCCAGCGGCTGCGCAGCGAGCAGCCGATCGCCGTCGTGGTCGACGAGTACGGCGGCACCGCCGGAGTCGTCACCCTGGAGGACATCGTCGAGGAACTCGTCGGCGAGGTCAGGGACGAGCACGACGCCGAGGGCGCCGACCGGCCCGAGCTGACGCCCGTCGTCGCCGACGACGGCCGTGCGGGCTGGGACGTCGAGGGCAGCACCCGGGTGCTGACCCTGCGGAGGATAGGCCTCGCCGTACCCGAGGGGCCGTACGAGACCGTGGCGGGCCTGGTCGCCGATCTCCTGGGGCGCATCCCCGCACCCGGCGACCGGGCGGAGCTCCCCGGCTGGCGGATCGCGGTCCGCCAGGTCGGCCACTACCGCGCCGAGCAGGTCCGTTTCGTCCGTCTGACGGACATACCGGTACCTCCTGCCGGACGGCCGGACGTGCCGGAAGGCCCCGAGCGGCTCACCCAGGACCTCATGGAGGCCGTGCGATGAGCCTCGTGCAGCTGATCTTCGCCGGTCTCCTCGTGCTGGCGAACGGCTTCTTCGTCGGCGCCGAGTTCGCGCTCGTCTCCGTACGGCGCAGTCAGGTCGAACCCCTCGCGGCGGGCGGGTCGAGCCGGGCCAGGCAGGTGCTGTACGGCCTGGAGAACCTGCCGCAGATGATGGCCGCCGCGCAGTTCGGCATCACCGTCTGCTCCCTCACCCTCGGCGCCGTCGCCGAGCCGACCGTCGCCCACCTGCTGGAACCGGTCTTCCACGCGGCACATCTGCCCGAGGGACTCGTGCACCCGCTCGGCTTCGCGGTCGCCCTCGTCTCCGTGGTCTTCCTCCATCTCGTCATCGGTGAGATGGTCCCGAAGAACCTGGCGATGGCCGCGCCCGAGAAGACCGCGCTGTGGCTCAGCCCCGGTCTGGTCGGGTTCGCCCGGCTCTGCCGGCCCGTCACCTCCGCGCTCGGGGCCTGTGCCCGGATCGTGCTGAGGCTCTTCGGCGTCGAGCCGAAGGACGAGGTCGAGGCCGTCTTCACCAGTGAGCAGCTCAACCGGCTGGTCGAGGACGCGGGTCTGGCCGGCCTGCTGGAGCCGGAGGCGCGGGAACGCCTCGGGGACGCCCTGGAACTGGGCAGCAGGCCCGTGACCGACGTACTGCTCGACCGGGCGTCATTGGTGACGGTGGATCCCTCCGTCACCCCGCGCCGCATCGAGGAGCTGACCGTACGCACCGGCTACTCACGCTTTCCGGTCTGTGCGGAGGGCGGCGGGTTCATGGGTTACCTGCACGTCAAGGACGTCCTGGAACTGGAGGACGGCGAGCGTGCCGTACCGCAGCAGATCTGGCGCCCCATGGCCACGCTCCGGGCCGAACTCCCCCTGGACGACGCCCTGACGGTGATGCGCCGCGCCGCCACGCATCTCGCGCAGGTCGCCGACGCGTCCGGCAAGGTGCTCGGCCTGGTCGCGATGGAGGACGTCCTGGAGAAGCTCGTCGGCGAGGTCCGGGACCCCGCCCACCGCGTCTCGGTACCCCGTCGCACGCCGGAGGCGCCGAAGGCCATGGCTCCTCTGGCATGACCGGCCCGGGCTGATCCTCCGCCGCCGGGCGGTCCCTCAGGGGCCGTCCGGCGGCCTCGTCACAGCGTTCCGGGCTCCGGTGAACCCCGGTCCACGGGGCCCCGCCCCGACAGCACCTCGCCGTACGCCTGCATCAGATCCGGCAGCCGCAGCGTCGCCAGATCCTCCCGGGTCGGCGGGGCGGTGTATCCGGACAGCCGCAGATCACGGTAGGCGCAGCTCTTCTCGTACAGGGTGCGCAGGAATCGGCCGTTGCCCAGCTCGTCGATCCACCCCTGGTCGACCACGTGCCCGCTGATGCTGCGCAGCTCGTCGAGGGACTCCTCGTCCCACACGTCGTCGTTGTCGGCGGCCAGCACCCCGCCGATCGCGGTGAGTTCGAGGGGGCGGTAGCTCGGGAAGTCGACCCGCGTGGTGAAGCGCGAGGAGAGACCAGGGTTGGTGGACAGCAACCGGTCCATGCCCTCCGGATAGCCGGCGAGGATGACGACGAGATGGTCCCTGTTGTCCTCCGCCCGCTTGAGGAGGACCTGCAGTGCCTCGTCGCCGTACGCATCTCCCTTGCTGTAACCGGAGTTGGAGAGGCTGTACGCCTCGTCGACGAACAGCACCCCGCCGAGGGCCGAATCGATCAGCTCGTTGGCCTTCACCGCGGTCTGCCCGAGGAACTCGCCGACCAGGTCGGCGCGTTGGGCCTCCACCAGATGGTCGCCGCCGAGAAGGCCCAGCGCGTAGAACACCCGGCCCAGGATGCGGGCGACCGTGGTCTTGCCCGTCCCGGACGGGCCGGAGAAGACGAAGTGGCGCTTCGGGGGCTGCACCGGCAGGCCCTGCTCCGCGCGCAGGCGTGCCATGTTCAGCTGCGCGGAGAGAGCCTTGACCTGGCGCTTCACCGGTTCGAGCCCGACCATCCGCTCGAGTTCCGCCAGGGCCTTCGCGAGCATCGCGGGGTCACTCGGTCCCGCGGGGAAGACGGCGGTGCGCGGCGCGCCCCGCTTCGCCCGCGTCCCGTCGCCGCCGGGCCCGGACGAAGGCACCCCGGCACCGGGGAGGACCTTCGGGTCGCCGCCGAGCCAGGGCTCACGGCCGTCCACCAGGTCGGTGTCGAGCGCCGTGTCGCCGTCCGCCCGTGCCTCGACCCCGGTGCCGTCGGCGCCGAAGCCGGCCAGCGAGACGGCGGCGAGGTCGACCGCCTCGTCGTAACCGTCCCCCTCGGAGATCGCCGCGAGTCGTGCCGAGGTGTCCATGAAGGCCGGGTCCACACGGTGCACGGCCCGGTACAGCGGCAGGGCCGCGGCGCTGCGACCGGTGCCCTCGTGCGCCCGCGCCAGCCAGTAGCGCAGCTCCTTGCGCTGAGGCTGCTCACTGCGACATCGCATCAGGGCGGCCGAGAGGAGCGGCTCCGCCTGCCCGTACATCTCCAGGCGCACCCGGGCCATGCCGCCGAAGAGGCCCGCCTCGATGCCGAGCAGCGGATCGTCCACGAGCTGCTCCGTGGTGCGTACGAGCTGCTCCCAGTCCTTGACCAGGTAGGAGCGGCAGGCGTGCAGGAAACGCACCTGGGCATCGGTGTCGACGGGGGGCAGCCCCGCCAACGCCCGGTCCAGCTCCGCGACATGGCGGCCGTCCAGCCAGTGCGACGCGTGCGCGAGCAGCAGATCGCGCGGACTCTCCAGCACCGGCTGCACCCACCAGCCCAGCCAGTACCACGAGTTGAGTGTGCGACGGTGGCGGGCGCGCTGCTCGCCGAAGCGTTCGCGGTGGCGGAACATGCGCAACAGCGCCGTGGTCGTGTCGATCCGCAGCGCGTGCAGGCCCAGCCAGCCGTCCGCCATGCCCGGGTCGAGGCGTACCGCGGTTCTGAACTCCTCCTCGGCCTGCGGGTACGCGCCCATCGTGTAGGCGTCCACCCCGCGCAGCCAGGCAAGGTCGGCCGGGGCCTGTGTGCCCGGCGTGCCGATGTCCATCAGGTCCCCCACAAACCGAGCCCCCAGAATGTCCCGCCCGCACAGCATGCCCAGCGTGGCGGTCCTAATCACCGTGCCGGGGACGGGAATTGACCACATCCGAGACGCATCGTACCTGCACAGGGAGTGAGCGGTTAAGTACGTTACCGGCGCTCCGGAGGTGGTGACCGAGGGTGAGCGGAAGGCCCTGCCCGGGGTCGCGGGAGGGCAGAACGAAGCCCCCGGTCACGGGGGAACGACCGGGGGCTTCGTGTCTGCGGGGGCTCCGAAAAGCCGCACATCGAGAACGTAAGACCTGTACGGCCCCTCGGTCAAGCCGAGTTGAGGTCCGACCGGCGGTACTTCCTCTCGGCCGACAGGGTGATCCTCAGGCTTCACTGTCCGTGACGAAGTGACTCGCCCCCGCTGCCGTGTGAGGCCCTTCCAGCCACTCGTATCCCCTGAGTCCCCGCCGTATCACCACGTCCGCGAAGGGGAGCGAGGGATCAGCGGCGAAATGGCGCTGCTCCGCCACGGTCCAGCCGTCCCAGAAATCCGAGAGCCCGGGGCCGTCGCGCAGCCGGCCACGCTCCCAGGACGCCTCGCTGTCCCCCTCGATCCACAGCAGCCGCGCGAGGAACGGCCGCACCGCGGAGCGGCCCGCGCCCACCCCCTCGATCAGCAGCACGGGGGCCGGGTCCAACGTCCTCGGGGGCCCGAAGCGCCGGGTCGTCCAGTCGTACGGGAGATACCGCGCCGGCTGCCCCCGCGACAGGGGGTCCAGCACCTGCGCGCGGAGCCGCTCCGTCCAGGTGAAGAGTTCCTCGTGCGTGGCCAGGTCGTCCAGGCGCAGCACCGGCGCGTCACCGAGTGCCGTGGCCAGGCGGCCCGTGAACGTGCTCTTGCCGGACCCCGCGTGGCCGTCGACCGCGATCAGCCGCACCGGACCGCAGGAAGGAGGCAGGGAGCGCAGTCGGCGCGCGTGGTCCGCCAGGTCGTTCATGTCCTCCACCCTACGAGACCGTGCGGGGCCACTCCCGGCCCCGCCCAGGTCACGCCAGTGGAGCAGACCAATATTGCCGCCGCGGCGCGGGTCGAATCACTGGCCGGATGCGGTCCCGACCCGCGATAGTTGGCGCACCGATCGGCACCCGCAGCCCCATTCCGCTCAACGACCGGGGGTCTCGCCCATGACCAGACCGACTTCACGCAGGACCGTGCTCACCGCCGCGCTCGCGGCCGGGGCGGGCGCCGTCGCCTCCGCCGGCCCGGCCGGCGCCGTGCCTTCCCGCGCCTCCTCGGCCCCGGCGGCGGCCTCGCTCGTGGACAACCGTTTCTGGACCACCTGCACCGACTGGCGCGGCGGCTCCTCCGACGGGACCCGCGCCGTCGCCGGCCTCCGGCCCGGCCTGGTGATCTCCGCCCCCGCCGGAAGCACCGACTACGCCGATCCGCACACCGGTACGACCAGCACCTGGGAGTACGCGAGCTGGACCTCCCCGGCCCATCACCCGGCGGTCCCCGCCACCGAGGTGATCGCCTCCTGGAACGCGGCCACCCCGCAGGGCACCTGGATCCAGGTCGAGCTGCGCGGCGGCTACTCCGACGGCACGGACACCCCCTGGTACGTCATGGGCCGCTGGGCCTCGGCCGACACGGACATCCGGCGGACCTCCGTCGACGACCAGACGGACGGCAGGAGCACCGTCTGGACCGACACCTTCTCGCTCGACGACGCGGCGAGCGGCCTGCGGCTGGTGTCGTACCGGCTGAGGCTCACCCTGTACCGGACACCCGGCACCCGCCTCACGCCCACCGTGTACCGCGTGGGTGCCATGGCCTCGGACGTCCCGGACCGCTTCACCGTCCCGGCCACCACGCCCGGTGCCGCCCGGGAGCTGGCGGTGCCCCGCTACTCCCAGAACGTCCACGTGGGGGAGTACCCGGAGTACGACAACGGGGGCGAGGCCTGGTGCAGCCCCACCTCCTCGCAGATGATCATCGAGCACTGGGGCCGCAAGCCCACGCCCGAGGACCTGGCCTGGGTCAAGCCGGGTCTCGCCGACCCGCAGATCTGTCACGCGGCCCGCTACACGTTCGACTACCAGTACGACGGCTGCGGCAACTGGCCCTTCAACGCCGCCTACGCGGCGACGTACAAGGACATGAACGCGGTGGTCACCCGGCTCGGATCGCTCGACGACCTGGGGAAGCTGATCGCCGCGGGCATCCCGGTCATAACGTCGCAGTCGTTCCTCAAGGGCGAGCTGACGGGGGCGGGTTACGGAACATCCGGCCACCTGATGACGGTCATCGGCTTCACGGCCGACGGCGACGTGATCGCCAACGACCCCGCCTCACCGTCCAACGACGCGGTGCGCCGGGTCTACCGGCGGCGCGAGTGGGAGAACATCTGGCTGAGGACCAAGCGGTACGACGCGAACGGCGTGGTCAGGAGCGGTACGGGCGGAGTCTGCTACGTCTACTGGCCCTCCGGTCCGAGTGCGGCTCAGCGCCGTGTCCTGAGGTCGCTGGGGCTGGCCTGACCGGGCGGGTGCCGAAGGCCGCCTCGACGACCTGACGGCAGGGCGGTGCGCACCCCTCGCCGTCACCAGGGCCGGCGCACGTCTTCACCCCGGGTGCGTGGCCGGGGCGAGGACGTGCGCGGCGGGCGTCGTCCTCGGCGAGGACCGCTGAGGTCCCACAGCCTTGAGGACCGCACGACGTGGACAGCCGTGACCCTCCGGCAGACGGCCCGGCGCGGCCCGGGACCGGGTGGGAATGCGGGGCCCGGCGCGGGGAACCGGTGGGACGCCAGGCAGACTCGGTCTGTCGTAGTTCCATCACCAGAGGATGATCCACGCATGATTACGCTCAGCAAGGAAGACGGGCCGGCGGACCTGGACGGCGTCACCCACCTGTCCATAGGTGTGTCCTGGGACCCCACGGCCGGGAGCAGCGGCGGGGTCATGGGCATGCTCCGTCGCAAGACCGGCACCGACCTCGACCTGATCGCCATCGCCATGCAGGGCGCGGACCCGGTGCGTCTGGCGGGCCTCGACTCGCTGGACCCCATGGGCAACGGCTCCCTGGTGCACAGCGGTGACAACCAGACCGGGCGCGGTGACGGTGACGACGAGACGGTCACCGTGGAGTTCTCACGCGTCCCCGCCAACATCACGTCGATCGTGTTCGTCGCCGCCGCCTTCAAGAAGGGCAGCTCCTTCCAGAAGGCCCGCAACATCAGCTTCAAGGTCTACGACGCCTCCGGCGGCACCACCCAGCAGGTGGCCGACATCTGGCCCAGCCTGCTGACGCAGGACAACGGCTGCGCGGTGGCGAAGGCCGTGCGGGTCGGCGGCTCGTGGAAGCTCGAAGTGATCAACACGACCGGGAAGATCAAGCCGGGTGACGAGCACGCCCTGATGCGCTTCGCGATCAGCAAGTAGTCCCGCGGCCGGGGACTCCCCGGCCGCACGCGGCCTCGGGCGCCGGTTCGAGCTCCTACCGCTCGACGGCGCCCGTCGCGCCGGGTGCCTGCCCCCCGGCGCCGGCGCCCGGGCACCGGAGCGTCGAGCCGCCGGCGGGCATCCGCGCATCGACATCGGTGCCTGCCTGCCGCCCCAGCCGCGGAGATCCTCCGCGGGTACACCCGCGCGTTCCCCGGACCGCACCTGTGTCACCGGCCCCGGCCCCTTCCCGGCGAGCCCTCGGCGCGGTGTCCCGCGGATCGCGTTCCGCACCCCTGAGACAGGCACCTGCAGCCGGGACCCTCCCGAACCGGTGCGCGCGGTGAACGCACGGCGCGTGCGCCGGAGCGCACCTCCCGTCAGCCGCAGTGATTCTCCTCGGTTCCGCGAAATGGCCGGTTCCGGATCGGTGGGTGCCGTTGCGGGGCTGTACGCCATCGCGCTGTCCATGGCCCCCGGACCCGGCACGGGTACCCGGCTGTTCCGTGCCGTTTCAGCCGCCACGCGTACCCGAAAGGGCGGCGGGTCATACGGGGCACCCATTCCGGCCATGAACGCGCCGGAAGTGCCACCCGGGAGAAGTAGTTGAATCCCCGCCCGTGACTCGTGTGAATTGCGGGTGCATTATTCCCCGCACCGGCAGGTTATCAGCATCGATATTCGGCCCCTGACTCTGCGCCCCACCTTTAGCCAGGACTCGGCTCCAGCAGGTGTTCACGGGCTGATCCCAGGCCGTACGGTAGCGATCATGGACATTTCCTTCCGGCGGCTTTCCGCCTCCGAGACCACGCCCCTGATCCACTTTCTGACCAGCGACGACTGGCCGTTTCACGCTGTGCGTGAGGTGGACCCGGAGACCGCCGGCCGGTGGATCACCGAGGGTCGCTTCGAGGGTGAGGGGAACAGGAGTTTCTGGGTGGTCGACGGCGGGGTGGCCGTCGGTCTGGTCCGCCTCATGGATCTCGGTGACACCACACCGCTGTTCGACCTGCGCCTCCGGGCCGCCGACCGCGGCCGGGGGATCGGATCCGCGGTAGTTGCCTGGCTGACCAGGTATCTCTTCGAGGAATTCCCCGACGTGCGCCGCATCGAGGGCACGACCCGTCAGGACAACCGCCCGATGCGGCGCGTCTTCCTGCGCTGCGGCTACGCCAAGGAGGCGCACTACCGGGACGCGTGGCCGTCGCCGGACGGCGAGGTCCACGACGCGGTCGGATACGCGGTTCTGCGCCGGGACTGGCTGTCCGGAGAAGTGACCGCTCCGCAGTGGAATGACGAGCTCCTCGAATAGAACTTGTTTTCCCGCTACAGAATGGCGAACGAATTCCCCTCCGCGCGGTGCCGGAGAATTGCCTCTTGTTCGCCCGGTAAAAGGCGTCGTACTCTCGCTGGGAACTGCCGGCGACGTCGCTCTGGAGGCGAACATGGCTGACAACACTGCACGGAATACCGCGGAGCAGGAATTCCCCGAGGTGGAGGTCGAGGTTTCACCCGTGGCCGAGAGGGCGCGGGCGACCTTCGCCAAGACGCACAACCGTGCGGGTGTCCCGGACTTCACCCAGATGTTCGGTGACTCGGTGAAGTGAGGCCCGAGGTTCCGCGTGCACCGGACCGCCAGGTTCCGGTGCACGCGGAACCCATTCCCGCGGCCTTTTCGTGATTCGTTCCGTTCGGCGGCGACCAAGGGCTGTCCCGTCGTCCCCGGCGGGCGCACGACGACAGCTACGGCACCTCGCCGCGTTGTCGGAACGCCCGGATACACAGCCCTTCAGGAGACATGGGGATCATGACGGCACCCGCCTCGGAACTCGGCCGGGCATTGACGGCCGCGTTCGGCCCTGACTTCGTGGTGAAACACCTCAGCACCGACGTGGTGCTCCGGCAACTCGATCCGGTACTGCTCCAGAAGCACTTCTCCTGGAGGGATCTGAACGAGATCCTCTCCCGGGGCCGTGTCGAGCCGGCGGAGCTGAAGCTGTGCACCGGAGGCAGATCGCTGCCGGAGCACGAGTACACGGTGACGCGAGCGGGCCACCGCGTGGTGGACCTGGGCCGCACGTTCTCGCTCATGCGGTCCGGCGCCAGCCTCGTCATCGACTCGCTGGACCGGATCCACCCCGCCGTACGCGCCGCCACCGACGACGTCATGCGCATGGTCGGGGAGACCGCGTCCTGCAATCTCTTCGTCACCTTCGACGACTCGCAGGCCTTCGCCAGCCACTTCGACGAGGTGGACACCTTCGTCCTCCAGGTGCTCGGCACCAAGAGCTGGCAGGTGCACGGGCCTACGGAGGAGTACCCCCTGCCGGAGTACGGCGACAGCGACCCCGCCCGCTGCCCCGAGGCCGTGCTCTTCGAGAAGACGCTGGAACCGGGCGACGTGATCCACGTGCCCCGCGGCTGGTGGCACACCGTGCGCGGGGGCGGGGAATCCAGCCTCCACCTGACCTTCGCCTTCACCCGGCGCACCGGATACGACTGGCTCCGCTGGGTGGCGTACCGGGCGCTGGGCAGTACCGACGTACGGGAGAGCCTGGCCCGCGCGGGGACGCCCCAGGAGCAGCGCGCCCAGGCCGAGCGGCTCGTCACGGCGTTCGTGACGGAGGCGAAGGGCGTGACGCTGCGGGACTTCTTCGACGCCGAGCGCCGCGGGAGCGGGGGCCGGGACACCGCCAGCCTGCCCTGGGACGTGCTGAAGACGCGTCCGGCGGCCGGGACGTCCGTCGAACTGGCCACCGTGCACCCGCCCTTGGTCGAAATCAGAGGGGATCGGCTGGTTCTCACCGCCGCCGACCAGGAGTTCGTCCTGCCGGCGGAGCACCGGGCGGCGTGCGAGGTGCTCGTCCGGGCGCGGCGCGTCGGTATGGCTGAACTCGCCGAACAGGCGGATGCCTCTCCGGGAGCCGTGTCGGCCCTGGTCTCCGCGTTGCTGCGGGCCCGGCTGGTCACTGTCGCCGACGGCGGTGCCGAACCGGCCGAAGGGTGGCGGGCCTCATGAGACACCCCTCCATCCGGCCCGGAGCGGGCGCTCTGGGGCTGCCCGCGGCCGACCTCGACCCCGTCGTGTCCGGTTGCCTGGCGGCCGATGCCGTGATCATGGGCCTGCCGTTCGACGCCGGGGTGACAGGGGTGCCGGGCCAACGCCACGGCCCCGAGATCTTCCGCAAGCTGAGCCCGGGGCACGACTGGAGCATCGACGACGACGGGGCGCTGGGCGGGCTGATCGACCCGCTGACCGGGGGGCCGGTGCTCGCCGGCCGCCGGGTCTTCGACCTCGGCGACCTCGGGGCCGTACCGATCGACCCCCGGGTGGACCGGGCCGCGTACTACCGGGCACTGACGAGGCTCGCGGAACGGATCACCGGGACGCGGGCCGTCCCCCTCTTCGTCGGCGGGGACCACAGCCTCTCCGCCCCCGTCGTGACGGGACTCGCGGCCGTGCACGGACCGGTGCGCGTCGTCTGCTTCGACGCCCACTGCGACTTCAGCGGCCGGCCGATGCCCGGTGTCACCGACATCACGCACGGCGACTTCCTGGGGCACCTGTTCCAGACCGGAGCGGTCACCGCCTGCGAACTCTACGGCGTACGCACCCTGCTGCCGGGCTCCTGCGGCCCGCTTCCGGCGAACCTGCGCTGTGCGTACGAGTACGGCTTCCCGGAGCCGGCGGACACCGCGGACGACGAGCCGACCCATCTGTCGATCGACCTCGACGTGATCGACCCCATGGAGTTCCCGGCGACCGGACACCCCGAAGCGGGGGGCTACCGGCTGCGGGAACTGCTCGCCGCCGTCGAGCACGTGTGCCGTACGCGCCGCGTGGTCTCCGTCGACATCGTGGAGGCCCTCCAGGACGACCGCGAGAACCGGGCGACGAGCGCCACGGTCTCCGCGCTCGTCATGAGCTGCCTCCGGGCACTGCTGGACGACGACCACCGAGGAGGGACACGGGGCAGATGAGTACGGACACGGCAGAACAGCACGGGGCCCACCGCCTGCACGACTGGCAGATCGAGCTCATCGAGCGGACGGACCGGCCGGGCACCCGGACGCACGGGGACCGCACCACCGGTGTCAACGCCGGCGAGACCGATGTGACGATTCGTCAGGAAGGCGGTTGGACCTGGCTCTACAAGGTCTGGGAGAGCGACCGCCGGGCGGGCCGCTTCCATCTCTACGCCCCGGCCACCGGACGGGTCCACCGGATCACCCCCCGCCAGGCGGCACTGCTGCGGGCGGTCCACTGGGACCGGCCGGTCCCGGACGAGGTACGGAGCGGCCCCCCTGCCTCGTCCGTCGACCCGTGGGACGACCGCGAGATCGAGGAACTGGCCGCACTGATCATGCCGTTCGACGGAGACGGCTGGCAGTTCCCCGATCTGCCGCCGGACGCGCGCCTGGAACAGCCGCGGGTGCGGGTGCTCATGCTGAACCCCACGGAGCAGTGCAACATCCGCTGCACGTACTGCTATTACGGCGGCGCCTATCCGGGTACCCGGCCCCACCAGACGGCATCGCCCGCCGCGGACATGGTGAAGGCGGCGATCGACCTGTTCGTCACCGGGGAGGAACGGCTGGAGCCCGCCCAGCGAGCGGTCTACTTCTTCGGCGGTGAACCGCTGCTGGCGTTCGACCAGCTGAAGCAGGCCGTACTCAGCCTGGAGGAACGCAAGCGCGAGGTCGGCTCGAACCCGGAGAACCTGATCGTCCAGGTCAACTCCAACGGCATGCTGCTGACCCCCGAGATCGTCGAATTCCTGGTCGAGCACGACATCTACCTCAACATCTCCATCGACGGCCCCAACCACGACCGCTACCGGATCGACCGGCGCGGAAAGGGGACCCACGACCGGGTGCGCGAACGTACCGACTGGCTCGCGGAGTACCGGCCCGAGTACTTCGCCTCCCGCGTCGCCGTCATCTGCGTCCTCTCGGCACCGCTCGACGAGGCGTCCCTGTACCGGTACTTCAGTGAGTGGCCGACCGCACTGCGCGCCCTGGCCTGGGACTTCGACCTGCTGCTGCCGGGAGGCGAGGAGTCCTACCCGGACCTACGGCAGATGTTCGCCGAGCAGCGCCGGGTCTGGGACCTCTTCGTGGCGGCGCACCGGCTGCCCTACGACGCGCGTGAGCGGTCGGGCCGGTACCGCTTCGCCTTCAGCCACGGCTTCCTCCACCGTTCCTTCCACCGGGCCCTGAACCAGCCGACGAGGGAGGGCGGCCCACGGCTCGGGCACCTCCTGGGCGTCCAGCTCGTCCCGGGGAACGAGTACCTCGTGCTCGGCTCGGACGGCACGCTCTACTCGTCGTACGAGTACCAGTCCCCGGACTTCGCCGTCGGTCACACGGACCGGGGTGTCGCCCCGCTGGCCGGGGTCGAGCAGCTCGGCATGTTCCGGGACGCCGTGCAGGCGGGCTCCTGCCGGACCTGCTGGGCGGCGCCGATGTGCACCGTGACCGTTCCGGAGGCGCCCTTCCGGGCGTCGGACCCGGCCGGGACGGTACGGGAGAAGGTGACGGCGAAGCGGGCGCGCTGCATGTCGGAGCGGGAGAACCTCGAACAGGGCCTGCGCGCACGGGCCGACATCGAGGACGCCTACGGGGCCCAGGCCCTGCGGGGGCACCGCGAGGACTGGGCACGTCAGGCGCAAGGAGGCAGTCGCGTTGACCACTTCAACGCCTGACGGCTCCGGCACCGCCGCCGGGATGTGCGGAGACCGGCCCGCCGTCCTGCGCGGAGCGGGCCGTGGCTGGCCGGTGTACGCGGCACTGGGAGAGGCACGGCTGCGGGAGCTCGAGGACCGCCCCGTGGTCGCGGAGGACGCGGGGCGCCGCCCGGTGACCGTGGGTCTGCGGGAGATCCTCGACGAGTTGCGGGCCGAGCACCCACGGGGCCTCTACCTGCGCGACCAGCTGGTCTCCGAGTTCGAGCCCACGCTGTGGGACCTGGTCCCGCGGGAGGTCCGCAGGCTGAACTGGCTGCTGGCCCTGCCCGGGGACGTACGCCCCGACTGGGTGTGGCTGATGATCGGTGGTGCCGGCACCGGCTCCCCGCTGCACGTCGACACGATGGCGAGCTCCGCCTGGAACCTGCTCGGCTCGGGGCGCAAGAGGTGGACCTTCCACCCTCCCGGCCGGGCGGAGGAGATGCGCCTGCTGCCGCCCGGCTGCGGAGGCCCGCCCGGCGAAGACGGCGCGGACGCCCTCACCCTGCTCCAGGAGCCGGGAGACATCGTCGTGACACCCAGCGGCTGGGCCCACGAGGTGCACAACCTCACGGGCACCGTCTCCGTCACCGCCAACTTCGTCAACCGGTCCAACATCGGCTTCGCGCAACGCTACTTCGAGATCCTGGGGGACAAGGCGAACCACGACCTGCTCACCGCTGTGGGCGTGACGTTCGACAGGCTCGATGCCGTGACCGGCGGGAGCGGCGCCCGGTGAGCGGCGCCGGCACGCCGTCCTTCCGTCTCCCTCCGGTGAGCCTGGGCACCTGGCGGATGCGCGGACCGGCGGCCCGCAGGGGAGTGGAGGAGGCGCTCGCCCTCGGATACCGCTGCGTCGACACCGCGACCGGATACGGCAACGAGCGGGACGTCGGAGCGGGGATCCGCGCCTCGGGCATCGAGCGCGGTGACCTGCTGGTCGTCACCAAGTTCCCCGAGGAGGACGCCGGACGTGAACGCGAGACGCTGCTGCGCAGCCTGGACCTGCTCGGCGTGGACCACCTGGACCTCTGGCTGGTCCACGGACCGCTGGACCCCGACGGGTCCCTGGCCGTGTGGGAACGGTTCGTCGAAGCCCGGGAGGCGGGCCTGGCCCGCGCCATCGGCGTGAGCAACTTCCTGCCCACGCAGGTGGACGACCTCGTCGCCCGCTCGGGCGTGGTCCCGGCGGTGAACCAGGTCGCCTTCGGGCCGCGTCTCCTCGACCCCGTCCTCGCCCGTCACCACGCAGCCCTGGGCATCGTGGTCCAGGGCCACAGCCCGTTCAGCGAGAACGACCTGCGGCACCCCGTGCTGCGGGCCGCCGCCGGGCACCACGGCCGTAGCGTCCACCAGATCCTGCTGCGCTGGCACCTCGAACACGGGGTGCCGGCCGTGGCCAAGGCGGCCTCTCCCGCCCATCTCGCCGCGAACCTCACGGCCCACGAGTTCACCCTGGCTCCCGCCGAGGTGGAGGCCATCGACCGCATCGCCGACGACGCGTGGAAGGGGCCGGCCCGGTGAGAGTCCACCTGGAGTCCGTCCACCGCACCTACCGGGTGCGCCGGATCCCCGAGACCGGAGGCCGGCTCGCCCGGCTGCTGCGCAGGGCGGGCGGCGAGGTGGAGGCGCTGCGGGGCATCGACCTGCGGGTGGACGAGGGCGAGGCGGTCGGCTACATCGGGCTCAACGGGGCGGGCAAGTCCACCACCATGAAACTCGTCGCCGGGATCCTCACACCGACCTCAGGCCGGGTCACGGTGGACGGCCGCGATCCGCACGGAGACCGCCGCCGTCTCTCCGCGGAGCTCGGATATCTGGCCGCCCAGCGGGCCAGCCTCTGGTGGGACCTGCCGGTGAGGGACTCCTACGAGCTGCTCCGGCGGGTCTACGACATCGAACCGGCCCTCTTCCGGCGCCGCCACGACGACCTCGTCGCCCGCCTCGGCATCGGACGGCACCTCGGCACTCCCGTACGTGAACTCTCCCTCGGCAACCGCACCCGTGCCGAACTGGTGGGCACACTGCTCCACGCGCCGCGTCTGCTCCTGCTCGACGAACCGACCATCGGCCTCGACATCTTCGCGCGTGAGGCCATCTGCGACGTCCTGCGCGACCTCCGCCAGGACACCGCGCCCACCGTCCTCATGGCCAGTCACGACCTGCGGGACGTCGAGGCGATCTGCGACCGCATCGTCATGATCGACGACGGTCGGCTGGTGTACGACGGGAAGATCGACGAGCTCAGGGCACTCGGAGGCGGCCGTCGCACGCTGGTGATCCACCACGCGGCGGGCCACCGGCTGCCCCCGCTGCCCGGACCGGCCCGGGCCGAGGCACGGACCCGCACCGTCACCACGTACGCCTTCGCCCAGGGGGAGCTGCCGGGCGGACTCCTCACCGACCTCTTCGCCGATCCGCAGGTCGACGACGTGCGGATCGAGGCTCCCAGTCTGGAGACGCTCATCAAGGACCTCTACCTGGAGGGCCCGTGACGGGCACCCTGCGAAGGGGGTGGCAGACCCGGTGGGCCATCGCCGGAACGCAGGTGAAACTGGCCTTCCACTACCGGACCCGCGCCTTCGCGCAGGGGATCGGCGCCCTCCTGCTGATCGGTCTTCAGATGGCCCTGTGGAGTGCCGTGTACGCCGGCGGGGACGGCCAGGTGCGGGAGGGCGGGCTGACCCTGCACCAGACGACGGTGTACGCCGCCGCCGGGACGGTCTGGGTGCTGTGCCTGCCGGGCCTCGCCCTGGCCCGGCAGCTGGAGACGAAGATCAGGGACGGCCGGATCGTCACCGAACTCCTGCTGCCGACCGGGTTCATGACGCAGTGGTTCTCCGCCGCGCTCGGCCGCACGGCCGGCGTCACCGTGCTCGTCGGCGTGCCCGCGTCGATCGCCGGAGCCGCGGTCCTGTACCCCTTCACCCTCGATCCCGCCCACGCCGGGCGCCTGGTGCTGACAACCGTCATCGCCTTCGTCATCCTCTTCGACTTCAGCTATCTGATCGGTCTGTCGGCCTTCTTCATCCGCCGTGTCGAAGGGCTCAACGAGATCCGCGAGGCACTTCTGCTCCTGCTCGGCGGCTCGATGATGCCGATCTCGCTCTACCCGGCCGGACTGCGGGACGCGGCGGTCTGGACCCCCTTCGTCCACGGCTTCTACACCCCGCTCGGCACCCTGGTACGGGATCCCTTCGTCGACGCCCGGGTCGTCGCCCTCGGCGCCTGCTGGGCGGTCCTGCTGTCCGCGGCCGCTGTCCTGTGCACGCGTGCCGCCCTGCGGAAGCTGGTGATCGCCGGTGGATGAGACCCTGGCCGGGCTGCGGAAGTCCGCGGGAATCGCGCTGCTCGCCACCCGGATGAACTTCCGGAGCCACCTGGTGCACCCGGGCGAGGTCGTACTGGCGAACATCGGGGCCCTGGTCCAGGCGGTGTCCGGGGCAGCCGTCCTCATGCTGGCCCTCTCCGCCTCGGACGGCATCCACGGCTGGACTCTGGCCGAGTGGGCGGCGCTCACGGGATTCACCACGGTGGCCCGCGCCCTGTGGAACACGGTCTTCTTCGGCACCCTCGACATCCCGGACATGGTGCGCAGCGGGGAGCTCGACCACTACCTGGTCCGACCGGCGGACCCACTGGTGCTCATCCTGTTCTCGAAGGTGGACACGGACGTCTGGATCGAGATCGCCGTGGGGACGGGCATGCTCGGCGTCGCCCTCCACGTCAGCGGGGCGGAGCTCTCCGGGCCGGTCCTGCTCTTCGTCCCCCTCGCACTGGCCGGGTCGGCACTGGTCTTCGCCGCCATGCACCTCGCCGTCACCGCCCTGTCCTTCTGGCTGCGGCAGGACGCGATGCTGAGCATGCTGATCTGGCGTCTGGACACCTTCGCGCAACTGCCGATGAGCTTCTACCCGAAGTGGCTGATGACGGTGTTCTCCACGGTCGTGCCGTTCGCCTTCGTCGGCTACTTCCCCTGCCTCTACATCCTCGGCAGGACCGACTCGCCGTTCGTCTGGCTCCTGCCTCTCGCGGGGCCCCTGCTGTGCCTGCCCGCGGTCCTGCTCTGGCGGACCGGGATCGACCGCTACTCCAGCACCGGTTCATGAGGAGCCCGCCATGAACGACCGCGACGTGTTCGAGCGTGACGGCTACCTGGTGGCCGACCTGTACTCCGAGGACGAGGTGGCGGAGCTGAAGAAGATGCTGTCCGGCCTCATCGACCCCCCGCACTCCGGCCACCCCCGGCTGCACGTCCACGCCGCGTCCGGAACGCCCCTGCCCCACCTCGATCCCTACAACCCGTACGCGGTATGGAAAATCGTCAACACGCCCCTGGCCGGGGACGACTGGTACGCCCTCATCCACGACGAGCGGGTCCTGGACGTCGTGGGGGATTTACTGGGGCCCGACATCAACTTCCACATGGGATTCGCCCGGCTGCGCCCTTCCCGGCTGAGGGCCGAGGAGGGCTGGCACCGGGACCTCGACACGGACCGGCACACCCGGCCCGAGCTGGTCACCGCACTGATCTACCTCGACGACATGGACGCCGAGTCCGGCGCCACGCTCGTGTGGCCGGGAAGCCATCTCCGCCACGAGCCCGAGCCCGAGGCCCACGAGGTGGTGCCGGTGCGCGCCCGGCCGGGGGCGGTGCTGTTCCTGCACTGCCTCACCGTGCACCGCGCCAGCAGCAACACGACGGACCGCCACCGGTCCATCCTGATCCATGAGTACAAGAGCGCGCGGACCGTGGAACTCACCCCCAACGACGCCGCCTTCGGCGATCTCCCGATGCGCAGAGGAGGCCGGGCCCCGGCCGGTTCGGTGAACCGGCGCGCGTGAGCGCCCCGGCACGGGGCCGGGGCGCTCACCGGGGCGCGGGTCCTAAGCCGCCTGGGGCTGGAGGAACCGGGCCAGCAGGTCGTCCAGGCTCACCATGCCGGTGAGCCGCCCCGAGGTGTCCCGGACGACGGCGAGCGAGGCCCGGCGCCGCCGCAGCAGCTCGATGGCCTCGGCGACCGTGGCGTCCCCGGTCAGTTCGGGCACGGGCCGGGCCAGCTCACGCGCCGAGGCCGCCCGTCCCTGGGCGCGCGCGACGAGGACGTCCCGGGCGTGCACCGAGCCCAGGACGGTCCCCTGCCGGAGGACCAGCAGCCGTGTGCGGTCGGTGTCGGCCGCCAGGCGCAGGATCTGTTCCGCGTCCGCGTCGCCGTCGACGGCGGAGATGCCGGAAGCGGGAACCTGCAGGTCGCGCACCGGGGTGTCCGGCTCGGTGAGAGAGCGCGTCAGCAGTTCGGAGTCGGTCTCGCTGATCAGGCCCAGCCGCTCGGACTCCTCCACCAGATGTGTGAGCTGCTCGCGGTTGTGGACGGAGGTCAGCTCGTCGCGCGGGGTGACCCTGCACATCCGTACCAGTGCGTTGCTGATCCTGTTCAGGACCCAGATCAGCGGGCGCACCGTCTTCACGACGCTCCGGAAGGGCGGGGAGAGCAGCATCGCGGAGCGCTCGGGGTGGGCGATGGCCCAGGACTTGGGCGCCATCTCACCGAGCACCATGTGCAGGAAGACCACGACGATCATCGCCACCGCGAACGCGACGCCGTAACTGAGCGCGGTGGGAAGCCCCAGGTCGTGCAGCAGCGGGTCCAGCTCGTGGGAGATCGCCGGCTTGGAGACCGAACCCAGGCCCAGCGTGCACACCGTGATGCCGAGCTGGGCGCCGGCCAGCATCAGTGACAGCTCGCGCATTCCGGCCAGCGCCGCCTTGGCGCCGCGCCGGCCCTCGGCCACGGCCTTCTCCATGCGGTGCCGTCTGGCGGCGACCAGTGCGAACTCGGCCGCCACGAAGAAACCGCTGCCGACCAGCAGCAGCACGGTGACGAAGAGCGCCATCGGGAAACTCATGCCTGCTCCTCCGGCCGGTCGGCCAGACGCTCGATACGGATGCGCTCCGGCACGTGCCGGTCAAGAGCGCGTACGTCGATGGCCGCGACCGCCCCGTGGGCCAGCGGCACCGTGAGACGGTCGCCGATGGCCGGGAAGCGCCCGAGCCGGTCGACGATCAGGCCGGCCACGGTGTCGTAGTCCTCATCGGCGGGCAGCTCGATCCCGGTGGCCTCCGCCACCTCGTCCAGGCGGCGCCCGGCGTCCACGATCCATCCGCCGCCGTCGGCGACGGCCACTTCGGTGACCGTGTCGGACTCGTCGGCGATGTCACCCACGAGCTCCTCGGCGATGTCCTCGTACGTGACGACCCCGGCGACGCCGCCGTGCTCGTCCAGGACGACCGCGAACTCGTCGTCCCGCTCCCGCATCCGCTCCACGGCAGCCGGCAGCGGCAGGGTGTCCGGCAGCAGCAGCGCCCCGCGTGCCACCGCACCGGCGGTCGCTGCGGTGTGCCGGCCCGCGGGCAGCGCCATGAGCTCCCGCACGCCCAGCACGCCCGCGACGTCGTCGGGGTGGTCGCCGAGGACCGGGTAGTTGGAGTGGCCGTGCCTGCCGATGAGGCCGATCGCCTCGGCGGCCGTGGCGTCCCTGCGGACGAAGACCGCGTCGGCCCGCGGCACCATCACCGCGTGCAGGGTCCGCTCCGAGAACTCCAGCGCGTGGTCGAGCAGTTCGGCCGTACCGCGCGGCAGCTGGCCCTGCTCGTGCGACTCGCCGATCAGGTGGCCGAGCTCCTCCAGGGTGGCACCGTGGTGCAGCTCCTCGACCGGCTCGATGCCGACCTTCCGCAGCAGCTTGTTCGCCGCCCCGTCGAAGATCCGCACCACCGGGCCGACGACCTTGAGATACGCCAGCGTGGAGCCGGCGAGCGACTTCGCCAGCCGCTCCGGGACGGCGATGGCCAGATTCTTAGGGGCCAGCTCGCCCAGCACCATCTGCACCACCGTGGCCAGGACGAACGCGAGCACCACGGAGATTCCGCCGAGGGCGCCCTCGGGGATGCCGAGACCGGACAGGGCCGGACGCAGGAGCGCGGAGACGGAGGGCTCGGCGATGAATCCGACGACCAGACCGGTCACGGTGATACCGAGCTGGGCGCCCGACAGCATGAACGACAACCGTCCGAGCACGGTCAGCGCCCGCGCCGCCTTCCTGTCACCTGCCTCGGCCTCCCGTGCGAGGGCGAGCCGGTCGGCGGAGACGTACGCGAACTCCTGGGCGACGAAGTAGCCGGTACCCGCGGTCAGCACGAAGACGGACAGCACGCCGAGCCACGCCTGCACGGCACTCATCCGACACCACCCCGCCGCGTGCCGTGCTCAGGAAGCGCTGGGCGGGACGGCCGGGGACCGTATCCCGAAGGGTCCGTCGATCTGGCGGACAAGCGAGGGCTCCTCATCTAGGCGTGCACACACACAACGATTCTGACCGGAACCACGTTCCCGGCCACCGGGCGCACGGCCCGCGCCCCGGTCCACAGGCGCAACTCTATGCTTCTACGCCCTTGTAGAAGATGCGTGGCCCCCGGTCGGGCCGCGTACTCCCCGGCCGGGGCCCGCCTCCCCGCGCCGTGAGCCGATGCCGGACGGCCCGCGGCAACCGGCCGTCTACTCGGACAAACGGTCGATATGCCGTCTTTCAGCCCGCACGCGCCGCGTGTCCGGGCACGTGAGGAGGGCCGACGCCATGGCCGGCAGTGAACTCGTCGGTCGGCACGGGGAGCGAGCCCTGCTCGACCGCGTCCTGACCCAGGCCCGGTCGGGGTCCGGCGGCTCGGCCGTCCTGCTGCGCGGGGAAGCCGGGGCCGGACAGCGCATCGCCGCGCGGGGCGCCGACGCCGAGGGCGCCCCGCTGCTGGACCGCGCCGCCATCCTCGGTCACGACCCCGACGATCGGGCCCGCCGCATGACCTGGGCAGCCGTGACCGCCGCGTACCTCAGGCGGGGACCGTCTCCGGATGCAGCACTACCTTCGTCCACCCCGCCTGCCGCGTGTCGAAGTTCTCGTAGGCGCTGGGCGCCTCGTCGAGCGTGAGCTCGTGCGAGACGAGGAAGGACGGTTCCGCCTCGCCACCGGCGATCAGGTCGCGCAGGGCCCGGTTGTAGCGCTTGACCGGAGCCTGGCCGGTTCCCATCGTCTGACCCTTGAACCACATCAGCCCGTAGTCCAACGGGATCTTCCCCTTGGCCTGCAGCGCGTTCTGCGCTTCCTCACCGCCCGGGTCCTCGGGCAGGAACACACCGACGACGCCGAGTCCGCCGGTGAAGCGCACCGAGTCGATGAGCTGGTTGAGCGTGAGGGACGCGTCCTCCTGGCCCTGCGGATCGTGGGCCTGGTAGCCCACGCACTCGCAGCCGTTGTCCGCTCCGAGTCCGAGTGTGGCCTCCTTGACCACCTCGGCCGGGTTCTCCTTGCTCGTGTCGATCGCGATCGCGCCCACCTGCTCCGCGAGCGCCAGCCGGTCCGGCTGGTGATCGGCGACCCACACGCGTCCCGCGCCCTTGAGCACGGCGGAGTACGCGGCCATCAGCCCGACGGGCCCGGCCCCGAAGACCACGGTCTGGTCACCCGGCTTCACGCCCGCCATCTCGGTCGCGTGATAGCCCGTCGGGAAGATGTCGGCGAGCATCACGTAGTCCTTCTGCCGCTCTACGGCGTCCTCGCCGAGCCGCAGCGCGTTGAAGTCACCGTGCGGGACGCGCAGGTACTCCGCCTGGCCACCGGCGTACGGTCCCATCTCGGCGAACCCGTACGCCGCGCCGGCCATGGCCGGATCGGGCTGCATGGTGAGGCAGTAGTTCGTCAGCCCCCGCTCGCACTGCTTGCAGAACCCGCAGGCGATGTTGAAGGGCAGGACGACGTACTCTCCCACCTTCACCTTGCTGATCCCCGAACCGACCTCCACGACCTCGCCCATGTTCTCGTGCCCGAGGCTGCGCCCCTGCTCGAAGGACGTACGCCCCTCGTACATGTGCAGATCCGATCCGCATATGTTCGTGGAGGTGATCCGGACGATGATGTCGTTGGGGTGTTCGATCCTCGCGTCGGGGACCTCGCTGACGCTGACGTCGTGCGGGCCGTTGTACACCACTGCCTTCATGCCGAGCCACGCTTTCCGGCCACCCGGCCGAACCGATGCGCCGCCCCTGGCGGCGAGGGGTACGGGTGATCCGCTCTCGTTGTCCTGGGCACCCGTCACGGTCGTGCGCAGGGGCGCTTCCGCGCCGGGCTCGTCCTACCAGCCTGTCACCGGGCGGGCGGCGTGGCGAACGCGCGGCGGGATCCGTGGAGGCCGGACCGGATCCTCCACTCAGGGACGACGGCCTGGACACTCTCCCGCCGGCCGCCGGGTACGTGGCGGCCGCCACAGCGGGCGCCCGTGCCGTGCCGTCCCGCTCCGGCGGATCCCGTGGCGGCGGCGGAGAAGCGGCGTACGGGCGGCCGATGTGACGCGCGCTCCCCGCTCACGACGGGTGGGGTGGGGCGCCCGCCCGGCACCCCACCCCTGACCCGCCCTGCGGTGCGTGTACCCCGCCGGGGCTAGTTGATGGCCTTGATGAGCTCACCGTTCGCCGTGTCGCCGCTGAGCTCCCAGAAAAAGGTGCCGCCCAGGCCCTGCTGGTTCTTGTAGTCCATCTTCGTGGCGATGGTGGCCGGAGTGTCGTAGCTCCACCAGTTGGTCCCGCAGTGGGCGTACGCGGTGCCGGCGACCGTGCCGGTGACCGGGCAGCTGTCCTTCAGGACCTTGTAGTCCTCGATGCCCGCCTCGTACGTCCCCGGGGCCGCCCCGGTCGCCGTGCCGCCCGGCTCGGACTGGGTGACGCCGGTCCAGCCGCGACCGTAGAAGCCGATGCCCAGCAGGAGCTTCTCCGCGGGGATGCCCAGGACCTTGAGCTTGGAGATCGCCGCGTCGCTGTCGAAGCCCTCCGTGGGGATGCCCGGGTAGGAGGTCAGCGGCGAGTGCGGAGCCGTCGGTCCCTGCGCCGCGAACGCGCCGAAGAAGTCGTACGTCATCGGGTTGTACCAGTCGAGGTACCGGGCCGCCCCCGCGTAGTCCACCGCGTCGATCTTGCCGCCGTCGGATCCGTCCGCGGTGATCGCCGAGGTGATCAGGTTGTCCGTGCCGAACTTCGACCGCAGCGCGGACAGGAGCTCCCCGTACGCGTCGCGTCCGCTCGTGTCACAGGTCAGGCCGCAGGCGTTCGGGTACTCCCAGTCGATGTCGATGCCGTCGAAGACATCGGCCCAGCGCGGGTCCTCGACCAGGCTGTAGCAGGAGTCGGCGAAGGCGGCCGGGTTCTTCGCGGCCTCGGCGAAGCCGCCGGACCAGCTCCACCCACCGAAGGACCAGATGACTTTCAGGTCGGGGTGCAGCTTCTTCAGCTTGCGCAACTGGTTGAAGTTCCCGCGCAGTTCCTGGTCCCAGGTGTCCGCGACGCCGTCCACCGACTGGTCGGCCGTGTAGGCCTTCTCGTGGTCGGCGTAGCTGTCCCCGATGGTGCACTTGCCGCCCTGGACGTTGCCGAAGGCGTAGTTGATGTGCGTCAGCTTGTCGGCCGAGCCCGAGGTCTCGATGTTCTTGACGTGGTAATCGCGTTGGTAGACACCCCAGTTGGTGAAGTATCCGACCACCTTGTCGCCGGCCGCGGCCGGGGCGGCCTCGACGGCCGGCGGGGCGGAGGCGGCGGGGGTCGCACCGGCGGAGGACGTACCCGCGACGCCGAGCAGCGCGGCTCCCAGCGCGGCGGTGCAGACGGTGGCGGCGAGTGCCCGGAGACGGGCCCGGGGACGGTGAAGTCCGGTCATTGTGGCTCCTCGTGGGGGAGGGCTTGGGTGTGGGGGGCCTGCCCCGTCCACCTGTTATTGGCATGGACGCGATGAGGCATTGGGGCAGACCGTAGAAGGACTAGACCAGTTGGGTCAATGGTTCGGACCAATTTCCCTGATCGCGGCTCCCGCCACCCGGTGACGCATGCGCTCCGATCGGGCATACTCAACGCGCCACAGCCGCTGGCCAGCGCCTCCCGTGATCCGGGAAGGCAGGATCGGCTGCGGAGCCGTACATTTCCGGGCGTCGCCCGGGACCACCCGGCGGTGCCGCGCACACCCCGCGCGACCGCCGTCACGCCCGACAGGGAGGAGAGCGCCGTCATGTCCGACCGTGCCCCGCAGCCGGTGGAACGCCGTCTGCCCAGCGAGGAGTCCCGGCAGCTCGTCGAGCTCGTACGCGACATCGTGTCGAAGGAGATCACTCCACGGGCGGCCGAGGAGGAGGAAGCGGGGCTCTTCCCGCGCCCGCTCTTCACCCTCCTCTCCGAAGCCGGCCTGCTCGGCCTGCCGTACGACTCCGCACACGGTGGCGGTGACCAGCCGTACGAGGTCTACCTCCAGGTCCTGGAGGAGCTGGCCGCCGCCCGCCTCACCGTCGGCCTCGGAGTCAGCGTCCACTCCCTCTCCTGCCACGCGCTCGCCGGATACGGAACCGAGGAGCAACGGGCCGCCCACCTCCGGGCGATGCTCGCCGGCGGCCTGCTCGGCGCCTACTGCCTCTCGGAGCCGTCCTCGGGCTCCGACGCCGCCTCCCTCCGCACGAAAGCCGTCCGGGACGGCGAGGACTGGGTGCTCACCGGGACCAAGGCGTGGATCACGCACGGCGGCATCGCCGACTTCTACACGGTGCTGGCGCGTACCGGGGAGGACGGCCCCCGGGGCATCACCGCCTTCCTCGTCCCCGGTGACGCCGAGGGCCTCGGCGCGGCCCTGCCCGAGAAGAAGATGGGCATGAAGGGCTCGCCCACCGCCCAACTGCACTTCGACGGCGTACGGATCTCCGGCGACCGCCGTATCGGCGACGAGGGGCAGGGGTTCGCCATCGCCCTGTCCGCACTCGACTCGGGGCGCCTCGGGATCGCCGCGTGTGCCGTCGGTGTGGCCCAGGCGGCGTTGGACGAGGCGGTCGGATACGCCACCGACCGGCGGCAGTTCGGCCGTCCCGTCGCGGACTTCCAGGGGCTGCGGTTCATGCTCGCCGACATGGCGACCCAGATCGAGGCCGGCCGGGCGCTCTATCTGGAGGCGGCACGGCTCCGCGACGCGGGCCTGCCGTTCTCGCGGCAGGCGGCGATGGCGAAGCTCTTCTGCACCGATGCGGCCATGAGGGTGACGACCGACGCGGTCCAGGTGCTCGGGGGCTACGGCTACACCCTCGACTTCCCGGTCGAGCGGCTGATGCGCGAGGCCAAGGTGCTCCAGATCGTCGAGGGCACCAATCAGATCCAGCGCATGGTCATCGCCCGTCACCTCGCGGGTCCCGAGACGCGCTGACCCGGAGGGGCCGGTCGGACCAGACCGGTGTCGTCATGATCCGGTTCCACTCCTGGTCATGGCGGCCCGGCAGGGTCCGGCCCGTGCTCTCCCAATGGCGCAGCATGGCCCGGTAGATGGGCGGGTCGGTGCTGTGCGGCACGGACTGCCGTGCGGGTTCCTGGGACGACGGACCGGACCGGGGAACCGGTCCTCCGGGCGTCGGTGCGGCGAGACGGCGGCGGGCGGGGCCGGCCGTTGAATGCAGCGTGGTCATACAGAGCCAACGCCGTCACGCGGTCCGGGGTCACTGTCCGGAGGATTCGCGCGCCCGTTCCTCGGGTGCCGCGGCCACCGGCCGCCCGGTGTACTGCCGCACCACGCCGGCCCGGCCGTCGTGGTGCGCGCGGGACGCGCCCTCGGGCGCGGGGACGTCAGGCGGCGTGCCGTCGCGACTGCGGCACGTACCGCAGGGGGCGAGAACCCGGGCCGCCGGCGTGCGAGAAGGGCTGCATCCGCCAGTCCAGCCCCTGAGGGAGCGTCAGCAGCAGTGCTGTCTCCTGCTCCTGGACCTCCAGCGACTCGTCCGCCGGGCGCGCCAGCGAGGCGTCGCGGTTCGTTCCCGGGCAGACCGTGAGGACGAACGGGTTCCACGGCGTGGCGCACAGCGCGTGCTCGGGGAGCACGTCCTCGTCCGCCAGCAGGGCGATCGGCTGGGAGCAGTCCGGGCAGATCACCCGGTACATCTCGAAGGTGTCGTACGCGTCGAGGACGGTGTCCTCGTCCGGAGCGGTGAACGCGTCGTTCACCGCGTCCGTATCGGGCTCAGCTTCGGTGCGTCCGGTGAGCTTCAGGCTCTGCATGGGTCTTTCCCCCCTCGGGTGGGCCGGCATGGCGCCACGGCCTCGGCCACAGCAAGCACTGCCCGTCAGAAGTCGCCCGTAACCGCGAGGCCGTCGGCTACCCACCCGTAAACATGTGGCATTGGTCACATGCCCCTCGAACGTGCCCTTCCGGGGCCCTCGTGACTGTGCCTGGAGAGCCCTGTGGCCATAGGTTGATCCGCATGGAGGAGCTGGACCGTCAGATCGTGGAGTTGCTCGTCAAGGACGGGCGGATGAGCTACACCGACCTGGGCAAGGCCACGGGCCTTTCCACGTCGGCCGTACATCAGCGGGTCCGCCGGCTGGAGCAGCGCGGGGTGATCCGGGGCTATGCCGCGGTCGTCGACCCCGAGGCCGTCGGCCTGCCCCTCACCGCGTTCATCTCGGTGAAACCCTTCGACCCGAGCGCACCCGACGACATCGCCGAACGGCTCGCCGGTGTGCCGGAGCTGGAGGCGTGCCACAGCGTCGCGGGCGACGAGAACTACATCCTCAAGGTGCGGGTCGCCAGTCCCCTGGAGCTCGAGCACCTGCTCACCCGGATCCGGACGCTGGCCGGCGTCTCCACCCGTACGACCGTCGTCCTCTCCACGCCGTACGAGGCCCGGCCGCCGCGCATCTGAGGCGTCCCGCCCGGCGCCGGGGAGGGGGCCGGGGGAGGGGCCGGTCCCGGCAGGCGCGAGACTGGTCCCATGACCGAGAGCGCCGCCCCCCAGAGCGAACACCGCACCGTGCTGCTGCGCGGTGGAGACGTCCACAGCCCCGCCGATCCGTTCGCCACCGCGATGGTCGTCGAACGCGGCCATGTCGCCTGGGTGGGGTCGGAGGGGGCCGCCGACGCCTTCGCGAGCGGTGTCGACGTGGTGATCGACTTGGAGGGGGCCCTGGTCACCCCCGCTTTCACCGACTCCCACGTCCACACCACGTCGACCGGACTGGCCCTCACCGGGCTGGACCTCTCCGGGGCGCGCACGCTTCCCGAGGCCCTCGGGCTCGTGCGCGCGTTCGCGAACGGCCGGACGGACGGCGGGGTGATCCTCGGTCACGGCTGGGACGCGGCCCGCTGGCCCGAACAGCGTCCCCCGTCGCGCCGCGAGCTCGACGAGGCGGCCGGAGGCAGGCCCCTCTACCTGCCCCGGGTGGACGTCCACTCGGCCGTCGTGACCACGGCGCTCCTCGACCTGGTCCCGGGCGTCACCGGGATGGCCGGCTACCACCCCGACGCCGCCCTGACCGGCGACGCCCACCACGCGGTGCGTGCGGCGGCCCACGGCGCGGTCACCCCGGCGCAGAGGGCCCGGGCCCAGCGTGCCGCGCTCGCGCACGCCGCCTCGCTGGGGATCGGCACCGTGCACGAGTGCGCGGGCCCCGAGATCTCGGACGAGGAGGACTTCACCGCGCTCCTGGAGCTCGCGTCCGAGCGGCCGGGGCCCCGGGTCTTCGGCTACTGGGCCGAGCCCGTCGAGGACGCGAAGGACGCCAGGCGGATCCGCGAGCTCGGCGCCGTGGGCGCGGCCGGTGACCTCTTCGTGGACGGTTCCCTGGGCTCGCACACCGCCCTCCTGCACGAGCCGTACGCGGACGCCCCGCACACCGGCAGCGCCCGGCTCGACGCCGCACGGATCGCCGCACACGTGACGGCGTGCACCGAGGCGGGACTCCAAGCCGGTTTCCACGCCATCGGCGACGCGGCGGTCTCCGCCGTGGTGGCGGGTGTCCGGACCGCCGCGGAGTCCCTCGGGCTCGCCCGGATCCGGGCCGCCAGGCACCGGGTGGAGCACGCCGAGATGCTCACCCCGGAGACCGTCGCCGCCTTCGCCGAGCTGGGTCTCACCGCCTCCGTCCAGCCCGCCTTCGACGCGGCCTGGGGCGGCGCCGACGGCATGTACGCCCGGCGCCTCGGCGTGGAGCGCGCCGCGACGCTCAACCCGTACGCCGCCCTGCTCCGCGCCGGTGTGCCCCTCGCCTTCGGCTCGGACAGCCCGGTCACCCCGCTGGACCCCTGGGGGACCGTGCGGGCCGCCGCCCATCACCGCACACCCGGGCACCGGGTCTCCGTGCGCGCCGGTTTCACCGCGCACACGCGGGGCGGCTGGCGGGCCGTCGGTCGGGACGACGGGGGCGTGCTCGTCCCGGGAGCACCGGCCGACTACGCCGTCTGGCGTACCGGCGACCTGCTGGTCCAGGCCCCCGACGACCGGGTGGCGCGCTGGTCGACCGACCCGCGCTCCGGCACCCCCGGCCTGCCCGATCTCACCCCCGGAGCCGACCTTCCGGTCTGTCTCCGCACTGTGGTGTTCGGACAAAATGTCTACGTACGGCCGAACGAGTGACGTCGCGGAATTCAGTACCGCCGATCGAAGGCGCGGGGACTCCGCCCCGACCTGCCCGTCCGCAGTGCTGACCAGGCGTTTTCCGAAGAAATGGCAGGTCGGGCGACTGTTGACAGGAAGCGCCCACGGGCCGGTAGGTTCGGCCGGGTCCACCACTGGACGTCCGACCGGTCAGACCTTCACGCAGTCGTCGAACGCCGCTGGGTCATGTGGGGTGGTGTGCCGCACCGGCGCACCACCGCTGACAGCCAGGTTCAGCGCCCGCGCCTCGGGGGCGAGGGAAGGTTCCGTCCGGACGGCAGGTGAGACCCGGGTGGGGCCCGGAGGTTCAGTAGACAACGGCTCTCGGTCGACCCGCAGCCAGCGGATCCCAGGTCGGCCCGAAGGACGCCGGGCCCCCACCCGCAGTGCTGCCCTTCTGTCCGCAGTTCCACGCTTCTGTCCGCGCGGGCGTACGCCACCCCGCACCGTGTCGGAGCCGCGCCGCCCCGTGCTGGATATGGTGTGCTCCTGCGTACGGACTTTAAGGGGCAGTAGTGAACGACGGCGGTCAGAGGCAGTTCGGCCCGCTCGGCAGAGTCTTGGTGATCATTCCGACCTACAACGAGGCCGAGAACGTCAAGCTCATCGTCGCCCGGGTGCGCGCCGCCGTTCCGGAAGCGGACATCCTCGTCGCCGACGACAACAGCCCCGACGGCACCGGCAAGGTCGCCGACGAGCTGGCGGTCGGGGACAGCCACGTGCACGTCCTGCACCGCAAGGGCAAGGAAGGGCTCGGCGCCGCCTACCTGGCCGGTTTCCGCTGGGGCTCCGAGCACGGCTACGGCGTCCTGGTCGAGATGGACGCGGACGGCTCGCACCAGCCGGAGGAGCTGCCCCGCCTCCTGACCGCCCTGAAGGGCGCCGACCTGGTCCTCGGCTCGCGCTGGGTGCCCGGCGGCCGGGTGGTCAACTGGCCCCGGCACCGCGAGATGATCTCCCGCGGCGGCAGTCTCTACTCCCGGATGCTGCTGGGCCTCTCCGTCCGGGACGTCACCGGCGGTTACCGGGCCTTCCGCACCGAGACCCTGGACGGCCTCGGCCTCGAGGAGGTCGCCTCGCAGGGTTACTGCTTCCAGGTCGACCTCGCCCGGCGGGCCGTCGAGGCGGGCTACCACGTCGTCGAGGTGCCGATCACCTTCATGGAGCGCGAGATCGGTGACTCCAAGATGAGCCGCGACATCCTCGTGGAGGCTCTGTGGCGGGTCACCGGCTGGGGCATCACCGGCCGGGCCAACAAGGTGCTGGGCCGCAAGGCCCCCTGACCGGCCCGGCCGCCTCGCCGCAGGGCCCGACCGGCCCGGCGGGGCCGCGGGCATCCTCATGATCACCCCCTTACGCCGCCTGCACGCCCGTACAGGCACACTGGGGGCATGACGACCGGCACACCGCCTCCGACCCGTCCACGGCGCTCACGCGCCCGTACCCTCCTGCCGCTGGGCATCGCCGCCTGGCTGGTGCTGGAGATCTGGCTGCTGACCGTGGTGGCCGGCGCGGCCAACGGCTTCGTCGTGCTGCTGATCCTGGTCGCCGGCGCCGTGCTCGGTGCCGCGGTGATCAAGCGGGCGGGCCGGCGCGCCTTCCGCAACCTCACCGAGACCCTTCAGCGGATGCCCGGACAACCCGGCGCTCCGGCAGGACCGGCCGAGGCTCCGGCCGGCAGCAAGGGCAACGGCCTCCTGATGCTGGGGGGCCTCCTCCTGATGATCCCCGGCATCATCTCCGACGCGGCAGGGCTCCTGCTCCTGCTGCCCCCGGTCCGCACCCTGCTCGGACGCCTCGCGGAGCGCTCCCTGGACCGCCGGATGAGTTCGGCGACGCCCGGAGGGCTCTCGGACGTCTTCCAGCAGGCCCGGATCCACCGGCCGGACGGCAAGGTCGTCCAGGGTGAGGTCATCCGCGAGGACGGCGCACCCGCGCGTCCCCGTCCGGACGACGGCCCGGGCTCGGACCGACCGCCGCTGATCCCCTGAGCGCGGGTCCCGCCGCTGTCTCCTCCGGCACCGGGGAGACAGCGGCGGGACCCACCGGACACACCAAGAGCCGCGGGCCACGACACATGTGCTGTGTCGCGGCCCGCGGCTCTTGAAATGTGCGGTGTCAGCCGGTCAGGCGGACTTCCTGCTGTCCCGCGGGTGCACGGCGATGTTCATGGCACCGGAGCGGAGAACCGCCAGCCTCTCGGCCAGCACCTCTTCCAGCTCCTCGCGGGTGCGCCGCTCCATGAGCATGTCCCAGTGCGTACGCGCAGGCTTGCCCTTCTTCTCTTCGGGGCCATCCCCGTCCACCAGGAGTGCCGTGGCGCCGCACGCCTTGCACTCCCACTCCGGCGGAATTTCCGCCTCTACCGAGAACGGCATCTCAAATCGATGTCCGTTCGGGCATGCGTACTCCACCGCCTGGCGCGGGGCCAGATCGATGCCGCGGTCCGTCTCGTAGCTGGTAACCACGAGTCGCGTGCCGCGGAGAGCTCGCTCACTCATGAATCGTGCCTCCCGGGCTTGTCGCCCACAGGACAGGTGTCGCTGTCGTCGTCATCCGGTCAACGTCCGGTCGGCGGCAAAGATTCCCGTTGCCGGTCATGCGTCGCCCGTCGTGCCGCTGCTTGGTCTGGGTTGCTTACCCATCGGTGCCCGGTTTGTCACCTCTGGCCGACGTTGTCACCCAACGGTTCGACGTCTTCCTCTCGCAGTAACGGTCCTCCGGGCAGGCCAAAGGCGTACACTACCGGCCTTTCACTTCGACGTCTAAATCCGTTCCGGAACGGGATTGCCCGCGGCGGCCACCGCGGCCCGCACGGGCACCCTCGCCAGGAGGGCCGAGCCGACCGCGAAGAACAGCACCAGGGACAGGATCGCATCCCGGTAACTGCCGGTGAGCTGGTACCCGAGACCGAAGACCAGGGGCCCCAGCCAGCTGAGTCCCCGGTCGCTCATCTCGTAGGCGGAGAAGTACTCCGCCTCCTTCCCACGGGGTATCAGGTGCGAGAACAGCGACCGCGAGAGAGCCTGGCTGCCGCCCATCACGAGCCCGATCGCGGCCGCGAGGACATAGAAGAACACCGGCGCGTCGGAGGGCAGTACGTACGCCGCGGCGAGGATCAGGGTCCAGACCGCCAGCGACGCCAGAATCGTGCGTTTCGCTCCGTACACCCGGGCGAGTCGCCCCATTCCCAGGGCCCCGGCCACCGCGAGCACCTGCACGAGCAGCACCGCTGTGATCAGGGTCGTCTGATCGAGGCCGAGTTCCTCGGAGCCGTACAGGGAGGCCTGGGAGATCACCGTCTGGATGCCGTCGTTGTAGACCAGATAGGCGAGCAGGAACGACAGCGTCAGCGGATGGCGGCGCATGTCGCGCAGCGTCGCCCGCAGCTGCCGCCAGCCGGAGCCGACCGCTCCGTCGCCGCCGGCCACGACCCGCCGGTCGCGCAGCCGCCGCAGCGGTACGAGGGCGAAGGCGCCCCACCACACACCGGCGGAGGCGATGCAGATCCGGACCGCGTCGGACTCCGACAGTCCGAAGGAGTCGTGTCCCGTGTAGAGGACCAGGTTCAGGACGAGGACGAACGCGCCCGAGGTGTAGCCGAACGCCCAGCCGCGCGAGGAGACCGCGTCGCGTTCCTCCGGGGTGGCGATCTGGGGCAGATAGGCGTTGTAGAGGGCCATCGACACGGAGATCGACGCGTTCGCCACGATCAGCAGGAAGGCGCCCAGGAGATAGCGGTCGCCGTCCAGGAAGAACATGCAGGCCGTCGCCGTCGCGCCCGTGTAGGCGGCCGCGGCGAGCAGGGGCTTCTTGCGCCCCGTGCGGTCCGCCGCCGCACCCACGACCGGCATCACGACGACCGCCACGACGATGGACACGGACACGGAGTACGCGAAGAGCGACCCCGCCCGGACGGGTATGCCCAGCGGGTGCACGAACCCGTCCGCGTCGGCGGCCGCCCTGGCTGTCGACGTCAGGTACGGACCGAGGAACACCGTCAGTACGCTGGTGGAGTAGACGGAGCACGCGAAGTCGTAGAAGTACCAGCCGCGTTGTTCCCGCCTGCGTTCGGCGGTCCCGGCCGGATCCGCGGTCCCTGTGGTACCGGTGCTCACACCGCGCCCCCTCGTCTCTCCCGTGTGGACGCGGCAGGTCCCGGCGTCAGGACCAGGCCCCCCGCTCGCCCAGCACCGTGCGCAGCGTCTCGATGTGATCGGTCATGATGCCATCCACGCCGAGGTCCAGGAGCGCCCCCATCCGTTCCGGTTCGTTGACCGTCCAGACGTGGACCTGCAGACCGTGCGCGTGCGCCGCGCGGACGAACCTCCGGTCGACGACACGGATGCCGCCCTGGCTCTCAGGGACCTGCACGCAGACGGCTCCCGCCCGGAGCGCCGCCGGGATGCCGTACGAGCGCAGTCGCAGCGCGAGCACGCCGCGTACCCCGTAGGAGGTGGCCAGCCCCGGACCCGCGAGGCGATGCGCCCGGGCCACCCGCGACTCCGAGAACGAGCCCACGCAGACCCGGTCCCACGCGTCGGTCCTGCGGATCAGCTCGACGAGCGGTGCGAGGGCGGGCTCCGCCTTGATGTCCACGTTCCAGCGGGCGTCCGGGAACTCCTCCAGCAACTCCTCGAACAGCGGCAGCGGTTCGCTGCCCGCCACCCTCGCCCGGCGCACCTCGTCCCAGGGCAGCCGGGATATCCGGCCCCGGGCGTCCGTCACCCGGTCCAGCGTCGGGTCGTGGAAGGCCACCAGGCGCCCGTCCGCCGTGGCGTGCACATCGGTCTCGAAGTAGCGGTAGCCGGCGTCGGCCGCCCGGCGGAACGCGGCTGCGGTGTTCTCCGAGCCGTCCGCCGCCCCTCCGCGATGGGCGAAGGGGATCGTCGAAGGATGGTCCAGGTAGGGGTGGCGCCCCGATGTCGTTGCGGTCACCGCGGCAGTATCGCCTCTCGGGGTGACCGCCCGGCAACGGGCGCGGTGCCGGCATCCGGCGCGGGAAGGTCGAAGACGCGCAGGAAGAACTGGGCGAGCGGTCCGATGGCCAGGGCGTACAGGACGGTGCCGGCGCCGAGTGACCCGCCGAGAAGGAAGCCGGTCACGACCACGGCGACCTCGATCGCGGTGCGCACCAGCCTGATGGAGCGGCCCGTGATCCGGTGCAGACCCGTCATGAGGCCGTCGCGGGGCCCCGGACCGAACCGCGCGGAGATGTACAGGCCGGTGGCGACGCCGTTGAGCGCGATGCCCGCGACCATCACCGGGATCCGCGCCCCGAGCCCGTGCACGTCCGGTACGAGGGCGAGGGTGGCGTCCATCGCGATCCCGACGGCGAAGACGTTGGAGACGGTGCCGAGCCCGGGGCGCTGCCTGATCGGTATCCAGAGGAGCAGGACGACCGCCCCGACGATGATCGAGACGACCCCGATGGAGATGCCGGTCCGCTCGGAGAGTCCCTGATGCAGCACTCCCCACGGTTCGAGTCCGAGTCCGGCGCGCACCAGGAGCGCCGAACTGGCCCCGTACAGGGCCAGACCCACATACAGATGGGTCAGCCGCCGGGTGAGCCTGGTGCCGCTCGGGGCGGTGGGATCGGACAAGGTGATGCCCCCTGTGTGGTGGTGGTGGACTGCTGCATGTCACTCTGTGGCAGGGGATTGGCTGCCAACTATGGCCAATCCGAGGAAGGTGGACTGATTCGCATGGTGCAGTGGACCTCGACCGTCGGAGCGGCGCAACTCGCCCGCCAGCTCCAGGGCCAGCAGGCCCGTCCCCTGGCGCCGGGCACCCGCAAACCGCCCGCCTACCGCGCCCTCGCCGACGGCGTCCGTCTGCTCGTCCTGGAGGGCCGGGTCCCGGTCGCCGCCCGGCTCCCGGCCGAGAGGGAGCTCGCCCTCGCCCTGTCCCTCAGCCGCACCACCGTCGCCGCCGCGTACGAGGCGCTGCGGGCGGAGGGTTTCCTCGAGTCACGCCGCGGGGCGGGCAGCTGGACCGCAGTCCCGGCCGGGAACCCGCTGCCGGCCCGGGGCCTCGAACCGCTGCCCCCGGAGTCCCTCGGCTCGATGATCGACCTCGGCTGCGCCGCCCTGCCCGCCCCGGAACCGTGGCTGACCCGGGCCGTCCAGGGCGCGCTGGAGGAGCTGCCGCCGTACGCGCACACCCACGGCGACTACCCGGCCGGCCTGCCCGCCCTCCGGCAGATGATCGCGGACCGCTACACCGGGTACGGCATCCCCACGATGCCGGAACAGATCATGGTCACCACCGGCGCGATGGGCGCCATCGACGCCATCTGCCACCTCTTCGCGGGGCGCGGCGAGCGCATCGCCGTGGAGTCGCCGAGCTACGCCAACATCCTCCAGCTCATGCGGGAGACGGGTGCCAGGCTGGTGCCCGTGGCGATGGAGGAGGGGCTCGGCGGCTGGGACATGAACCGGTGGCGGCAGGTCCTGCGGGACGCCGCGCCGAGGCTGGCCTACGTCGTCGCGGACTTCCACAACCCCACGGGTGCTCTGGCCGACGAGCAGCAGCGCCGCGCCCTGGTCGAGGCGGCGCGGTCGGCGGGCACGGTCCTGGTGGTCGACGAGACCATGGGCGAACTGGACCTGGACGCCGATGACGACATGCCGCGCAAGGTCTGCGCCTTCGATCCCGCGGGCAGCACCGTCCTGACCGTCGGATCCGCCAGCAAGGCGTTCTGGGCCGGCATGCGGATCGGCTGGGTGCGTGCCGCGCCGGACGTGATCCGCAGCCTGGTCGCGGCGCGCGCCTACGCCGACATGGGCACCCCGGTTCTGGAGCAGCTCGCCATCAACTGGCTGATGCGGACCGGGGGCTGGGAGCAGGCCGTGGCCGTCCGGCGCGAGCAGGCCCGGGAGAACAGGGACGCCCTGGTGCGCGCGGTGCGCCGGGAGCTCCCCGCGTGGGAGTTCGAGGTGCCGCGCGGTGGCCTCACGCTCTGGGTGCGCACCGGCGGACTCTCCGGCTCCCGGCTGGCCGTGGCGGGCGAGCGGGTCGGCGTCCGCGTCCCGTCGGGACCCCGTTTCGGTGTCGACGGGGCCTTCGAGGGCTATGTGCGGCTGCCCTTCACGGTGGGCGGCGCGGTGGCGGACGAAGCGGCGCAGAGACTCGCCACGGCCGCCGGTCTGGTCGCCTCCGGGGCGGGAGTGGGGGCCGAGGCCCCCCGCACCTTCGTCGCCTGAGGCGCCCGTTTTTCACCCGTCGGCGGTGGCCGGCGCCCCGATCAGCTGATCCTTGTGCGCGGAGACCGGCTCGGACGCGGGCTCCGGCTCGGAGGCGGGCTCGGGCTCCGGGCGGGTTTCCTGCGGGGTCTGCTCCACGGCGGGCACCCCGCCGGGCAGCAGGTCGAGCACCGCCGCGCGGTGCGCCTCGCTGGTGGCGTCGTCGTGCGGATCCGGGGTGGCCGGGACCTGGAGGCGCAGGACGGGTCCGCTGCCCAGCCGGGTGTACCCGCGGCCCGGCGGGACGTCGGGGGTGGGTGTGGTGTGCGGCTGAGCGCCGAGTACCGCCTCGACCTCCTCGCGGTCCGCCGGGCCGAGGACGGCGCGTGCCCTGGTGTGGATCCGTACGGTCTCGTCGAGGGCGTCCAGGCTGTCGAACTGCTCCGCGACGACGACCGTGACCCCGGCGGCGCGGCCGTGCCGCAGCGGAGTCCGGAGCAACTCCTGCGGATCCTGCCTGTTGTCGGCGGCCGCCAGGTGCCCGAACGCGCTCGGGCGGTCGAGCAGGATCCAGAGCGGCCGTCTGACGTCCTCGGGTTCGGGTTGCCCGGCCTGGCGGGCGCGGTTGGCGGCGATGAGCCGCCGCTCGGTCTCGTGAGCGGCCCATTCGAGTGTCGCGAGAGCCCCTGCCAGACCGCACTCCACGGCCAGGACGCCGTCCCGGCCGGTCAGGAAGCCGTACTCACCGGTGCCGCCGCCCTCCACCACGAGGACGTCGCCGTACTGGAGGGCCTGCAGGGCGAGCGAGCGCATCAGGGTCGTGGTGCCGCTGCCGGGGTGCCCGGCGATCAGCAGATGCGGCTCCGTCGACCGGGCCCCGGTCCGCCAGATCACCGGAGAGGCGTCCCGGGTCACGTCGCCGTCCTGGACCGGAACGGTTCGCCGGACCGCGTCGGCGTCGGTGAAGCCCAGCACGGTCTCGCCGGGGGCGGTGACGAACCGCTGGGCGGCGATGGTGGTGGGCAGGGCATCGAGCACGGTCATGAGGAGGTGGTTGCTCTCCTCGTCCCAGGCGAAGTGGTATTCGCGGCCCCGGCCCGACTTGGCGTGGAGCACCTGCTCGACCCGGGCGCGGGCCGCAGGATCGCCGTCGGTGAAGTACGCCGGGTAGTTCACCTGGAGCCGGGTGAGGCGGCCGTTGCCGTCGAAGGCGTACGACGTGCCGAAGGCCTTCTCCCAGTCGCCGCCGTGGGAGAACAGCGGGCCGGGGTCCTCGGGCACGGAGAAGTGCGGGACCAGTGCCTCGTACAGAGCCCGGAGCCGTGCGGTCTCCGCCTCGTCGGGGCCGGTCTTCGCGGGGGCGCGGTCGCGCCCCAGCCACGCGGCGGCGCCCATCACCGAGATGAGGGCCAGCAGCGGCCCGTAGGGGATGAGCGCCACCACCAGTACGCAGGCCGCGACGAGGAACAGCACGTGTCCGCGCCGGTCCCGGGGGGTCGCGGCCCACTTCTGCCGTCCCGCTCCCGCCAGCAGCCGCATGCCACGGGTGACCGTGATCAGCGGATGGAGGACGTCCGTGGCGTTGTCGGCGGCCGTGCGCGCGATCTCGCGACTGCGGGTGATCGAAGCGGTGCCGCGCTCGAGAATGCGGGGGAGTGGTCGCCGGGCCACGTCGGTCTCCTGAAGAGGTGGGAGCGGTTTCGGGACGTCAGAACTTGATTCCGCCCAGCATGCTGGCGAGGCTCGCCCCGCCGGCGGTGATGCTCGGCGCGATGGCTGTGCCGGCCAGGTAGAAGCCGAACAGAGCGCAGATGAGGCCGTGGGACGCCTTGAGCCCGTCCTTCTTGAAGAACAGGAAGACGATGATGCCGAGCAGTACCACGCCCGAGATGGAGAGGATCATGAGCGGTTCTCCTGGTTGAGGGGACAGTCACCATGAGTACTTCCAGGATCACAAGATGTATCTATACGATAAAAGGTGCAACTGAGTGATGAGGGGTGGATTTCACCCGACCGGTGGGCGGAGAGCCTCCGCCCACCTGCCCGCGTGCACCGCGTCGGCCCTGTCCCCGCCGGAGAAGTGGCCCCGGCACCGTGATCTTCCGCCGCTCCGGGGAAGGCTCACGACCGCCCCGAGCAGTACTCTGTCGATTCACTCGTACGGTCCTCCGCCGTACCCCCCACCAGGCCGACCACGGCCGCGGAGGCCATGAAAGGCGGTCCGTCCCCATGAGCGAAACCCCCGATCCCGAGGTGGTCGAGCTGGCGACGAAGGTCTTCGGCCTGGCCCGCCGGGGCGAGACCGACGCGCTCGCCGCCTACGTCGACGCGGGGGTCCCCGCGAACCTCACCAACGACCGGGGCGACTCCCTGCTCATGCTCGCCGCCTACCACGGCCACGCCCCCGCCGTCGTGGCGCTCGCGGGCCGCGGCGCCGACCCGGACCGGGCCAACGACCGGGGACAGACCCCGTTGGCCGGAGCCGTCTTCAAGGGCGAGCGCGAAGTGATCGACGCACTGCTCGCCGCGGGGGCCGATCCGGCCGCCGGAACCCCCTCCGCCGTGGACACCGCGCGCATGTTCGGCAAGGACGACCTGCTGGAACTCTTCGGTGCGCGCTGAGAGGCGGCCCGGACCGCAGCCCGGCCGGTCCGTCGTAAATGTGGTCGCGTCGGCGAAATGGCCGGGGCATCATGACGTCGCGGGTCCGAATCGGGCCACCGACGAGAGGCAGAGGAAGATGAGCACCAGGCAGAAGACGGCGGTCGGCCGATCATGTTGCTGCGCGGCCTAGGGGATGTCACCCCGGCACATGGAACAGCACAGTCCCGGTTGCGTCGACAGCTTGATGTGAGGCTTTCTTCATGTTCGATCCGTTCATAGCGCCGAGCGGCACACTGCTCGGCCTGCTGCAGAGGGGCCGCGGCGACGGCACGCTCCACGCGCTCGCCGCCCCCCGTTCCGAGGCCCTCGCGGCTCTCAACCACTGCGTCCTGAGCGATCCGCGTCATGACTGGCAGGTCGAGAACCGCTCCCTCTACTACGCCCGCCTGTACCTCGATCTCGACGGTGGCACCGAGGAGATCGAGCGCCACCTGTGGGACCCCGAGGACCACCTCGACACCGACGACTCACGCACGGGTCTCGCACTCGCCGTGCTCGGGCACCTCGCCTCCTACGGCCGCGACGACGCCCTCGTGCTCCTGCGCCGGTACGCCGCGACCGGGGCCAACTGGGCCTGGGCGCTCGACGAGCTGGCCCTGCGCGACGACGACACCGGGCTGCGCTCCCTCGCCGAGGCGGTGCTCGCCCGCTTCCCCGCCACCCCGGAGGGCGCCGCCGAGCTGGCCGCCACCGTGCGGGACGCCTTCGAGCCCCGTCCCTGGCGGCTCTGGGCCGACGACCCGCGTGAGACGGTCGGCGCCCGGGTCAGGGCGGCGACGGAGCAGGGCTCCTTCGACCGGTGGCAGCGGCAGATGAGGCCGGGCGGGCCGCGTCCCGGATGGAGCGTCCAGGCCGTCTTCGACTGGGCCCAGGAAGGGCTGGAGCGCGGCAGCGCGCTCCACGTTCCCGCGGCACGGTGCCTGTCGGCGGTCGCCGGGTCCGAGGACCGTCCCCTGATCGTCGAGGCCGCCCGCAGCGGCCCGGAGGGCGCGCGCTGCGCAGCCCTGCACTATCTCGCCGAGGCCCGGGACCCCGCCGTGCTCGATCTCGTCGAACACGCCGTCGCCGGCCCCTCCGGCACCGTCGCCGAGGCGGCCGTGGCCGCCTTCGAGCGCATGTGCGGAGAGGCAGCGGTCCGTCGTGCGCGGCGCTGGGCCCACCGGCCCGACGCCCTCGGAGCCTCGGCGGCCGGAGTCCTGGCCTGCCGCGGGACCGCGCAGGACGCCCCGCTCGTCCTCGCCGCGCTGCGCGAGGCGGTCCGGGGCGAGGGCCCCGACACCCCGCGGCTGTGGACCCTGGTCGACGGCACGGGCCGGCTGGGCATCGCCTGCGCCGCTCCCGTCCTCCGCCACGTGTACCGGGAGACGTCCTCCTCGCACCTGCGCGGACGTGCCGCCCGGGCCCTGGCCGCCACCGACCCGTCCTTCGCCAGCGGATTCGCCGTCGAGTGCCTCTGGGACTGCGAGGAGACCACCCGGGAGCTCGCCGCACACCATGCGGAGACCGGGGACATCCGGGTCGCCGAGCGGCTGAGGCGGCTCGCCGCCGACCCGGCCGAGGAGGCCGAGGTCCAGACCGCCGTACGCAGCAGGATCGGACCGGACGCACCGGCCGTCTGAACCGGCGCCCCACCGGCGGAGCCCGGACGCCGCGCGCCGGGGGCGCGCGGCACGAGGCGCGGTCGGAGCGGGCCGTGCGCGACGCGCCCGACGACCACCCCGCGCCCTCTCTGCGGGGGTCCGTCCCCCACGCGAGAATGGGGAGATGACCGGACGCTGGGAGTTCTGGATCGACCGCGGCGGTACCTTCACGGACGTGGTGGGGCGCGACCCCGGAGGCCGGCTGATCTCCCGCAAGCTCCTGTCGCACGACCCCGGACGCCACCGCGACGCCGCGGTGGCCGGGATCCGTCTGCTGCTCGGTCTCGGTCCCGACGACCCGGTCCCAGCCGACCGGGTCGCGGGCGTCAAGATGGGCACGACGGTCGCGACCAACGCGCTCCTCGAACGGCGGGGCGAGCCGACCGTCCTGGTCATCACCGAAGGCTTCCGGGACGCCCTGCGGATCGCCTACCAGAACCGGCCCCGCCTGTTCGACCGCCGCATCCTGCTACCCGAGGCCGTGTACGACCGGGTCATCGAGGTCCCTGAGCGCACCGACGCCCGGGGAGTGGTCGTGAGACCCCTCGACCGCGCCGTCGTGGCCGGGCGGCTCAGGGCCGCCGCCGCCGACGGCATCCGCAGCGCCGCCGTCGTGCTCATGCACGGCTACCGGTACCCGGAGCACGAGAGAGCCGTGGCGGAGGAGGCGGCAAAGGCTGGTCTCACCCAGATCAGCTGCTCGCACGAGGTCAGTCCGCTGATCAAGCTGATCCCGCGCGGTGACACCACCGTCGTGGACGCCTACCTCTCGCCGATCCTGCGCAGATACGTCGAGGAGGTGGCCGGCGAACTCGCGGGCATCCGGCTCATGTTCATGCAGTCCAACGGCGGGCTGCGCGAGGCCGCGCACTTCCGGGGCAAGGACGCCGTCCTGTCCGGCCCCGCCGGCGGCGTCGTCGGCATGGTGCGCACCTCCGCCCAGGCCGGCCACCACCGGGTCATCGGCTTCGACATGGGCGGCACCTCCACGGACGTCTCCCACTACGCGGGCGAGTTCGAACGCGAACTCGGCACCCAGGTGGCAGGGGTGCGGATGAGCGCGCCCATGATGAGCATCCACACCGTCGCGGCGGGCGGAGGGTCCGTCCTGCACTTCGACGGACGGCGCTACCGGGTCGGTCCCGACTCGGCCGGGGCAGACCCTGGCCCCGCCTGCTACCGCCGGGGCGGGCCGCTCACCGTCACCGACGCCAACGTGATGCTCGGCCGCATCCGCCCGGAGCACTTCCCCGCCGTGTTCGGCCCCGGGGGCGACGAGTCGCTCGACGCGGATCTCGTCCGCGAGCGCTTCGACGCCCTGGCCGAGGAGGTGTCGGCCGCCACGGGGACCGGGCACACCGCCGCGGAGGTGGCCGCGGGCTTCCTGGAGATCGCCGTGCTGAACATGGCGAACGCGGTCAAGAAGATCTCCGTCCAACGGGGCCACGACATCACCCGCTACGCCCTCACCTCCTTCGGCGGCGCCGGAGGACAGCACGCCTGCGCCGTCGCCGACGCCCTGGGCATCGACACCGTCCTCGTACCGCCGCTGGCCGGCGTCCTCTCCGCCTACGGGATCGGTCTCGCCGACGCCACCGCGATGCGCGAACAGTCCGTCGAGGCACCCCTGGACGAGGACACGGGACGGCGCGTGCGCGCGGTCGTCGACGACCTGGCGGAGCGCACCCGCGCCGAACTCCGCGCCGACGGCATCCCCGACAGCGCCATCGGCACCCGGACGCGGATCCTCCTGCGGTACGCGGGGACGGACGCCGCACTGCCCGTGGCCCACGGCACCGTCACCGCCATGACCCGGGAGTTCACCGAGGCCCACCGCGCCCGGTACGGGTTCACGACGGACAAACCCCTGGTGGCCGAGGCCGTATCAGTGGAGGCCACCGGGACCGCCGGCCCGCACACCCCGCCCCGGACCGGCGTGCGTACGGGGGAGGAGCCGCCCGAACCCCTCGCAACCGTCCGGATGTTCACCGGGGACGGATGGCGGGACGCCGGGCTGCACCGCCGCGGGACACTGCGCGCGGAGGACGTCGTGACCGGACCGGCCGTCATCGCCGAGGACGACGCCACCACCGTCCTCGACCTCGGCTGGCAGGCCACGGCGGGGCCGGCCGGACACCTCGTGCTGACCCGGACCGGGCCGAGACCGGGGCGGACCGCCGTCGGCACCCGCGTGGACCCGGTCATGCTCGAAGTGTTCAACAACCTCTTCATGTCGATCGCCGAGCAGATGGGCGTGCGACTGGAGAACACCGCACACTCCGTCAACATCAAGGAGCGGCTCGACTTCTCCTGCGCCCTGTTCGACGCCGACGGCGACCTGGTGGCCAACGCGCCCCACATCCCCGTGCACCTCGGGTCGATGGGGGAGTCCATCAAGGAGGTGCTCCGGCGCAACCGGGGCTCCCTGCGCCCTGGCGACGTCTACGCCGTCAACGATCCCTACCACGGCGGTACACATCTGCCCGATGTGACCGTCGTGACGCCGGTGTTCGACGAGCCCGGGCACGGCCGGGAGGGCGTGCTGCGCTTCCTGGTGGCCTCACGTGGCCACCACGCGGAGATCGGCGGCATCACCCCCGGCTCCATGCCCGCCTTCAGCCGCACCGTCGACGAGGAGGGCGTCCTGTTCGACAACTGGCTCCTGGTGCGCGACGGCACGCTCCGCGAGGCGGAGACCCGGCACCTGCTCACCGCCGCCGCCCACCCCTCACGCGACCCGGACACCAATCTCGCCGACCTGCGCGCCCAGATCGCGGCCAACGAGAAGGGCATCACCGAACTGCGCCGCATGACGGAGCAGTTCGGCCAGGACGTCGTCGAGGCCTACATGGGCCACGTCCAGGACAACGCCGAGGAGTCCGTACGCCGGATCGTGGCCGGGTTGCACGACGGCACCTGCCGCTACGAGACCGACAACGGGGCGGTCATCGCGGTGGGCGTGACCGTGGACCGCGACGCCCGCAGCGCCGTCATCGACTTCGAGGGGACCTCCCCGCAGCAGACCGGCAACCTCAACGCCCCACGGTCCGTGGTCATGGCCGCCGTCCTCTACGTCTTCCGGACCCTCGTGGAGGAGGACATCCCGCTCAACAGCGGCTGCCTGAAGCCCTTGTGCATCCGCGTCCCGGAAGGGTCGATGCTGGCACCCGTCCACCCGGCGGCGACCGTCGCGGGCAACGTCGAGACGTCCCAGGCCGTCACCGGCGCCCTCTACGCGGCACTGCGGGTCCAGGCCGAGGGATCCGGCACCATGAACAACCTCACGTTCGGCAACGACCGGGTCCAGTACTACGAGACCGTCGCCAGCGGCTCCGGCGCGGGCGACGGCTTCGACGGTGCCGACGCGGTCCAGACCCACATGACCAACTCCCGGCTCACCGACCCCGAGATCCTCGAATGGCGCTACCCGGTGCTGCTGGAGAGTTTCGGGGTACGGGACGCCGGCGGGGGTACGGGCCGCTGGCACGGCGGCAGCGGGGTGGAACGCAGGATCCGCTTCCTGGAACCCGTCACCGTGGCCCTGCTGTCGGGACACCGCAGGGTCCCGCCCTACGGCATGGCGGGAGGCGCCGCCGGAGCCCTCGGCGAGCAGTACGTCGAGCGCGCCGACGGCAGGACCGTGACCCCCCTCGAAGGCTGCGACACCGCCGCACTCGACACCGGGGACGTCCTCGTGCTGCGCACCCCCGGAGGCGGCGGTTACGGGCGTCCGTGACCGGTCGCTTCTGCGCCGTTTCGACCGTTGTCGGTGCGAGGACCTAATCTGTGCAGCGTGACTTCGCCTGCCGACACCCAGACCGCTGCGCCCCAGCTCAGCGCGGGACCGAGGCCCGCTCCGGGACCCGCCGCCGATGAGGGGCTCTCGCGTCGGCTGCGCGCGCTCGCCTGCACCGCCCCCCTGCACGACCTCGACGTGCGCAAGGCAAACCTGGCCGGCGAGTACACGGTCTACGCCATGGCCGAAGTCGCCCTCGCCGCCATCGACCTCGTCACGCTCAACATGGACTTCGACACCGGCGCCGACCACGACCAGATAGTGGCCAGGCTCCTCCCGCGGGTGGCCGCCCAGGCACCCGGCCGGCCCGTCACCGAGCACGAACGGGTCGCGCGCTGGGTCCTGGAGAACCTGATCAACGTCGGCAGCGTGGACCGCGGCTTCCGCGCCGTCTACGGCACCTTCGGGCCCGACGGGGTCTACGTCCGCCGCGACTACGACTTCAAACTCGTCGAGGAGGTACCGGGCCACGGCGGGACCGTCTACCTCCGCGCCACCGACGAAGCGGTCAACGTCCTGGTCGGCGCCCTGGACACGGACGTCACCAGCGCCCAGATCGCCGCCGAGGTGAAGCTGGAGGTCCTCGTCAGCAGGGGCCGCCTCGCGGACGCGCAGCTCGCCGCCGAACAGGCCCGCTACCGCACCGTGCAGTACGCCGAGACGCTCCGCAGGACGCTGGAGGCGACCCGGCGCAACGTCCGCGCCGTCGACTGGCTCAACGCCGTCCCCGACATGATCGCGGAGGCCCTCGACCACGTCGCCGACCGCTACCGCCACGAGAACGCGATCCTCACCAACATCCGCAAGGCCAGGGACGAGGCCGAGGAACCCGAGAACAAGCGCCGCGCAGCCGAACTCGTCGACATCGTCAAGGACTGCATCCGCCGCCACACCCAGCTCCAGTCCCGGCTGCTGGAGGCCGGACCGCTGTTCCGGGCCGAACAGGACCGGCAGGCCTTCGCCACCCCCACCGCGCGGGCGGGTCTCGACCTGTACGGCCAGCTCGTCGTACCGCTGCTGCCGCTCCCCCTCGAACAGGCGACCCGGGCGACCGACGCCTTCTTCGCACACGGCGCCGGACTGCGCACCCCCACCTCGGTCCGTGTCGGCGACCTCGTCGACCTGCTGCTCATGCCCCCGGTGGAGCGGGAGCACCTGGGCGCGGAGATGCCCGAGCCCGACCTGATCGCGACCCCGGACGACAGCAGGTTCAGCGAGGAGCAGCTGGCCGCCGCCATGGAGCTGCTCGATCTGGACCACGACGTCCCGCGGCGGCTCTCCGGACTGCTCGCCGAGGCCCGGCTGCGCGACCCCGAGCTCCCCTACCTGGTCGCGCTGCTCGCCGTCCACGCCGCCAGCCCGCCGGTCGGCACGGCCTACCGCCAGGGCGAGCGCCGGCTGCTCTTCGCCGTCGACGACGGCACCCCGCTCGAGGACCACGAGTTCGGCGGAGCCGACCTGATAGTGGGCATGGCCCTGCTGGACGCGGCGGGCATGGCCGCGGACCGCAAAGAGGCCTCGTGAGCTTCCACGGCACCACCCACCCCCTGCCGCCGGAGAGCGGCACCCGTACCGAGGAGTCACAGAGTTGAGCGAGCAGCACGCCGAGCACACCGACGCGTGGGGAGACCCGTACCCCACGCACGCGGCCGACGCCGCACGGCCGGCCGCTCCCGCCGCTGTCACCCCGGCCGACGCGGCCGACGCGGCCCGTCTGGTCTCCTTCGGACTGCAGCCGAAGCTGATGCCCGCCCGCGACGCCGAATACACCGAGCTGCTCCGCCGCTACCGGGAGGAGACCGCCTTCGCCCGGCTCGCCGACGCCGTCGCCACCGGCCTCGGGCTCGTCGTCCTGGAGGTCTCCACCCGCGCCGGTATGGCCGTGACCGCCGGAGAGGACTCGGTCTTCGCCGTCCGCATGGGCGACTACGCCCGCCGCGCCTCCTCCGACTCCGCCGACCGCTTCCTGCACGGCCTCGCCCATCTCGCCGTAGCCGCCATGGCCTTCCCCCGGCCCGAGGACCTCGCCGACGACTCCTACATCGGCCGCATCACGGTGAACGGCGTCGACGCGTTCGTCCGGCAGGCCTGCCACCGCCTGGAGGAGCGCGCGGAGGAACACGGCGACAACACCGACCCCGCCACCGACGCCCCCGGCCTGGAAGCGGGGTGGCGGGTCTACGCCCGCCGCAGCTCCACCGGAGCGACCAAGGACGCCCGCAGGCTCGCCGGTTCGACGACCGGCATCATCGGCAAGGCCGTCGCCTTCCTCACCGACTCGGGTTTCCTCCAGCGCACCGGGGACGACGCGGGCGGCGCCTACCGCACCACGGCCCGCTACCAGCTCCAGGTGCGCGACATGGCGGGCAGCGCCGCCATGGCCGAACTGCTGGAGCTCGGAGTCGTCCCCGTCACGGACGGTTCGGCCACCCTGCTTCCCCCGCCCGACACCGAAGGCCTGGAACTGGCCGCCGACGCGGGCCTCCCCTTCCACTCCTGAACCGCCCGGCCCCGAACCGCAACGGCTGCCGCAGCCGCCCGCCTTCCCGCCCGCCCCGCCTGAACGACGAGAGTCCGCCGCCATGTACGAGTTGTCCCGGGTCCGCCTCTACTCCATCGGGCCCGCCGGTGCGCGCTACGCCGACACCGTGCTGGACCTGCGCGGAGTCGGTGAGCCCGTGCCCAGGCCCGCCCCGGCCCAGGCGGAGTTCTTCGAGGACGAGCCCGTCGGCCCGCCGCGCCGACCGGCGCCGGCCGGTGTGCTGTTCCTCGAGAACGGCGGCGGCAAGTCCGTCCTGCTCAAGCTGATCTTCTCGGTGATGCTGCCGGGGCACCGCAACACACTGGGCGGAGCCAGCTCCGGCGTGCTGCGCAAGTTCCTCCTCGCCGACGACTGCGGGCACGTCGCCCTGGAGTGGCAGCACACGCTCACCGGCGAATGCGTCGTCGTGGGCAAGGTCAGCGAATGGCGCGGCCGTCAGGTCTCCAACGACCCGCGCAAGTTCGCCGAGGCCTGGTACAGCTTCCGCCCGGGGCCGGGCCTCAGCCTCGACAGCCTCCCCGTCGCCGAGGCCAGCGCGGTGGGCCGGCCCGCCGAAGGGGTGTCGGCCGCGCGGGGCAGGCGCCGCACCATGAAGGGCTTCCGCGACGCCCTCACGGACGCCGGAAAGTTCTACCCGCACCTCGACGTGCACTGGGAGGAGATCCACGACCGCTGGAACGAACACCTCGGCGACCTCGGGCTCGACCCCGAACTCTTCCGCTACCAGCGGGAGATGAACGCCGACGAGGGTGAGGCCGCCGGTCTCTTCGCCGTCAAGAAGGACTCCGACTTCACCGACCTGTTGCTGCGGGCCGTCACCGACACCCGCGACACGGACGGTCTCGCCGACCTCGTCAGCGGCTTCGGCAACAAGCTAGGCCGCCGCGCCGAGCTCACGGCCGAACGCGACTTCACCGCCGGTTCCGTCGACCTGCTCGGCCGGATCGTCGAGGCCACCGCGACCAGGGCACGCAGCCGCGACGTCCACGCCGGTGCCGAGCGGCGCACCCGCACCCTCGCCCGCAGGCTCTCCGGCCGGGCCGCCGAGGAACGCGGCCGCACCGGTGAGCTCGCCCAGCAGGTCACGGCCGCCGCCCACACCGTCACCGAGGCCGAGGCCACCCGTGGCCACCGGGACCTGATCGCGGCCGAACTGGCCTACCGGCACGCCTCGCTGGCCCTGACCGCCGCCGAGAAGAGCGCGGCCGCCCAGCGCCGTGAGCTGGGCGAGGCACGCACCCTGCACTCCGCCTGGCAGGCCGCCGAAGCGGTCCTGCGCCACCGGGCCGCCGCGGACCGCTCCGCCCGCGTCGCCGTCGCCATCCGGGAGGCCGAGCGCGACGCGGCCCCCGCCCTCGCCGCACGCGCCACGGCCGCCGCGGACCTCGTACGAGCCCTGCACACCGCCGCCGAGGCGGGGGAGCGGGTGGCCGACGAGGAGGAGGAGCGCTCGGCGACCCTCCAGTCCACCGGGGAAACGGCACACCGGGACGCCACCACCGCCGCCACCGAGGCGCAGCGCGCCCGCAGCGAGGCCGGGCACCTGCGCCAGCGCCTCGCCGAGGTCGAGCAGGAGACCGCCGAGGCCGTACAGGCCGGCTGGCTCGACGACACAGCGCCGGACGCCGACCCGGCCCGCGCGGCCCTCGCCGCGAACGACGCCGAACAGGCCGCCGTCGCCGCCTGGGACACCGCGCGGGAAGCCGCCCGCGCCACCGCCGACACGGCCCGGGAAGCAGGGGCCGCGGAGAGCCGCACCGAGCTCGCCGCGGCCCGCGCCGCCGACGCCGCACAGGCCGCGGAACAGTCCTACGAGGCCGAGCGCAGGGCCGCGGAGTCGATCGCCGCCGAACGCAGGCTCACCGACCTGCTGGGCCTGCCCACCGCAGCCGGAGCGGGCGTCCCACGGCCCCGCCGCGCCGCCGCCGGGACGGACGACACCGGGGGCGGCGCGCACGAAGCGGCTCCCGGCGACGCACAGCCCCTCACGGCCGAGGAGTTCGACGCGGGTGCCGACCAGCTGAGGGAACTCCTCGACCAGGGCGTCACCGCCGCCGAACGCAGGCTCTTCGATCTGCGCACCGCGGCCGCCGACGACTCCCGCATCCTCGGCGCCCTCGGCGACGGGGGACTGCTGCCCCCCGGGCCCGACGTCCTCGCCACCGTCGAATTCCTCGGTGAGCACGGCATCCCGGCCCTGCCCGGCTGGCGCTACCTGGCGCAGGCCGTGGACCCCGCCGACCACGCGGCGGTCCTGGCCGCGCGGCCCGAACTCGTCGACGGCGTCGTCATCACCGACCCGGACGCGCACAACCGAGCCCGAGAGGTCCTGGCCGCAGCCGCCCTGCTGCCGCGGTCGGCTGTGGCCGTAGGCACCACCGCGGCCCTCCTCGCACCCGTGCCGACGCCCGGCGGCGCCGGCGCCGACGACGTGTTCCTCGTCCCGCCCAACCCCGCGATGCACGACGAACACGCCGCCGACGAGGAGCGCCAGGCACTGAGGGAGCGGGCCGCGGCACGCGACGAGGACATCAGGGCGCTCGCGTCCCGGCTCACCGCAGACCGCTCCCTCGCCGCCCGCATCGGCTCCTGGCGCGCCGACTGCCCGCCCGGGATGCTCGGCGAGCTCGGTGAGGCCGCCCGCACGGCCCGCGCCTCCGCGGAGGCCGCGGAAGCCGCACTCGCCGAGGCCCGCACCGTGCGCGCGGAAGCCGACGAGGCGGCCGCCGACGCCGCGCGGGTGCGCGACGAACGGCAGGAGGCGGCGCAGCGCGCCCGCCGCGCCGCGGACGCGCTCGCCGGACTCGCGCACCGGCTCCGCGACCGTGCGGGCTGGCAGGCGAGGCTGAGGGAACTGACCGACGAGGCGGCCGAGTCCGAGGCACGCGCCACGGCGTACCTCGAGAGGGCACGCGCCGCCGACGAGGACCGCCGGGCCGCTCAGCGTGCCGCTGACGACGCGCACCGTACCGCCCGTGCCCTGCGCGCCGAGCGCGCCGAGATCGCGGGCGCCCCGGAAACCCTGCCGGAACCGGACGCCTCCGCCGTACGCACCTCCCTGCCGGCCCTCCGCGAGGCGTACCGGGCGGCTTCCCAGCTGTACGAGAAGGTGGGGGTCGGCGCGGACCTGCGCGCCGAGCAGGCCCGCGCCGAGAGCGACGAGAGCGCCGCGCTCGCCGAACTCGACCGCCTCACCAACAAGGTCCGTACCCGCGCGGCCCAGCTCCTCGAAGGGACCGACGGAGCCGACGGGCCCTCCCGGCAGGCGGCGTCCGCCCGCGCCGAGTCGCTGGTCCAGCTCCTGGAGACGCGCGCGTCGACGGCCAGCGAGCAGCTCGGCCGGCTGCGCGGTGAGGCCGAACGGCTCGCCCCCGCCGACGAGGCGCCCCATCACACCGAGCTGCCCGCCGATCTGGCCCCGGCCGACGCCGACCAGGCGCAGACCCGGCTCCGTACGGCGACGGCCGAACTCGCCTCCGCCACCGAGGCGCTGGAGACCGCCCGCGCGGCCCACGCCGAGCTGCTGCGCGCCCACCGCACCGCCGAGGACTCCGCGAGCGGCTTCGACGAGACCGCCGCCCTCCTGCGCGACCTGCTCAGGGACCACGGTCAGGAGGAGGAGACCGAGTCGCCCGACCCCTACGCGGGCACTCTGGAGGAGGCCAGGCAGTCCGCCGCCGAAGCGCGCCGTTCACTGCGGGGCTGCGCCACCGACCTGTCCGCGGCGGAGAGTTCCGTACGCGAGGCGAGCGACGTCCTCGTACGGCACGCCAACTCCACCCGCTACGAACAGGTCCGCACTCCGGCCCGCCAGCAGATCCGGGAGCTCCCCGCCGCCGCCCTGCCGGACCACGCCGAGAAGTGGGCCGCTGCCTTCGCGCCCAGGCTGCGGGTGCTCACCGACGAACTGGCCCAGCTGGAGCGCAACCGCGAATCCATCGTCGACCGGCTCCGCGGCCTGGTCGAGTCGGCCCTCACGACGCTCCGCTCAGCGCAGAGGCTCTCGCAGCTTCCCGAGGGGCTGGGGGAGTGGTCCGGCCAGGAATTCCTGCGGATCCGCTTCGAGGAACCTGACCAGGCCACGCTCACCGAGAGGCTCGGCGAGGTCATCGACGAGGCCACGCACGCGGCCCTCAAGAAGAACTCCGACCTGCGCAGGGACGGCATGTCCCTCCTGCTGCGCGGTGTGCAGGCGGCACTCCAGCCCAAGGGCATCGCCGTGGAGATCCTCAAGCCGGACGCGGTGCTCCGCGCCGAGCGCGTCCCGGTCGGGCAGATGGGCGACGTCTTCTCGGGCGGCCAGCTGCTCACCGCCGCGATCGCCCTGTACTGCACGATGGCGGCCCTGCGCAGCAACGACAGGGGCCGCGACCGGCACCGGCACGCCGGCACGCTCTTCCTCGACAACCCCATCGGCCGCGCCAACGCCACGTACCTGCTGGAGTTGCAGCGCGCGGTCTCCGATGCCCTGGGCGTCCAGCTGCTGTACACGACCGGGCTGTTCGACACCACGGCACTCGCGGAGTTCCCGCTCGTCATCCGCCTGCGCAACGACGCGGACCTGCGGGCCGGGCTGAAGTACATCAGTGTGGAGGAGCACCTCCGGCCGGGACTGCCGCAGCAGGACCCGGAGGGCGAGACCGTCCACGGCGAGATCACCGCGACCCGCATGTTCAGGCGGACCGGGGAAGCGCCCGGCAGCGCACCGGCGACCGCCGTCCCGGAGATGCGCACAGAGATGCGTACGGAGATGCGTACGGAGATGCGTACGGAGACGCGCACGGATGCGCACACGGATTCCGCACCGGCCTCGGACAGGCACTAGGGGAGCCGGGGCAAAGGCGGTCAGGCCCGGGAGAGCCTGCCTTCGCCCCGGCGCCGTATCCGGGCCTCCCGGCGTGCCCGGGCCCGGGCGGTGCGCTTGGCGATCCGCCGTTCACGGCGCATCTGCCGCGCCGTGCTGCTGGGCACGGAGACGACGCCGTTGCGCTGGTTCCACACCTGACGGGTGACCCAGACGTCCAGCACCGACCACGTCGCCACCACGGTGCTCGCCACACCGCCCAGCACCATCGGGAAGGCGAGCCAGGACCCGGCCAGTGTGCACAGGAAGGCCACCAGAGCCTGAATGATGGTCAGCGACATGACGAGAACGGCTCGCACGGCGGCGGTCCTCACAGGATCCGGCATTCTCCGCCGCACCGCGGGTTCCTCGACCCACAACTGCCGCGGGATCCGGGCACCGGCCATGGCAGCCGGTGACGCGCCGGCCGCCGACGATCCCGTCGTCCCCCGGCGCTCATCCGTGTCCAAGGACCTCAACTCCCCATCAGTGTCCGACACCAGGGGTGGCTTCCCGCCTCGCGCCCGTTCTACGCGGACCGAGGCGTTCGCCTGTCGCACGTACCCCCGTGAGGTTCTTCTGCCCCGTACGTACGGACGAACGCAAGGCCGTGAAGATTCCCGCCGAGAGGCATCAACCGGCCCCGAAAGGTCAGGGAACGAAGAATTCCAGCCAACTGCCGTGTGAGGATGAACCGCGTTCGGCCAGCGATTCTCTGTCGCTTTCGCGAACTTCTTCGCTGGGAATACCGGGACAACTGGTGAACAACTCAGGAAAGAGCGGCCGGAAATCGTCCGGACACGCCTTCGAGTTACCAGGGAGTCAGTAGTAGGCTCGCGCCGTTTGTTGACGGAACACGGGCGGACGCCCGGTGCACCGCGGCAGGAACGCCGGAACGACCAGGAAGACCGGGCAGCCGGAACCACCCGGAACGCCGACACGAACACCCCCGCGGTGCGGGGCCGAGCTGGGGGAGGCCATGCGCTTTCGCGGGAAGTCCATCCGCAGGAAGATCGTGGCGTTGCTCCTGGTGCCGCTCGCGTCCCTGACGGGCCTCTGGGTCTTCGCCACCTACGTCACCGGCCGTGAGGCCGGCGAGCTGATGGGTGCAGGCGCCATCGTGGAGCAGGTCGGCCACCCGCTGGAGGACACCATCCGTGCCGTCCAGGGCGAACGCCGCCAGACGCTCGTCTTCCTCGCCGATCCCCGGGCCTCGGACGCCCTCCCCCTTCTGCGCCGCCGGCGCGCCGTGACCGACAGGGTCGTGGCCGACGTCAGGCAGAGCGCGAAGAGCACGGACATCCGGGACAGGCTGAGCCCGGACTCGGAGGCCCAGCTCGACTCGATACTCAACGAGATCGACGGCCTGGACGCGCTGCGGGGGTCCGTCGAGAAGCGCACCATCGACCGGACGAGGGCCCTCGCCTTCTACAACGGTCTCGTCGACCCCTGCTACCGCTTCCTGAACGGTCTCCACTCGATGGAGAACGTCTCGATGGACAAGCAGGTCCGGGCCCTGGTCGGTATTTCCCGGGCCCGGGAGATGCTCTCCCGCGAGGACGCCCTGATCGCGTCGGGCCTGATCGCGGGACGCCTCGGCGCCCCCGAACTCCGCGTCGTCTCCGACCTCGCGGCCAGCCGCACGCTCCTCTACGAGGTCAACCTCGAGCTCCTGCCGGCAAGTGAACGCGAGCGCATGGAGCAGTACTGGGACAGCCCCGAGACCGAGCCGCTGCGGACCACGGAGCGGAAGCTCATCGCCGCGGGGCCGATCACCGAGCCGGGTGCCGTGGACTCCGAGCGCTGGGAGGAAGTGGCCCCGCCGGTCCTGGAGCACCTGGCCAACGACGGCACCGAGATGTCCAACCGCTTCCAGGACCGCGCGGAACCCGCCGGCTACCGCGTCCTGATCCAGGCCGGTGTCGCCGGAGTCCTGGGATTCGTCGCCCTGCTCGTCTCCGTCTTCGTGTCCGTGCGCGTGGGACGTGAGCTGATCCGCGACCTCTCCCGGCTGCGCAAGGACGCCCACGAGGTGTCCGGGGTGCGGCTGCCCAGCGTGATGCGCAGGCTGGCCGCGGGCGAGCAGGTCGACGTCGAGACCGAAGCCCCCCACCTCAGCTACGAGCGCGACGAGATCGGCCAGGTCGGGCAGGCGCTCAACACCCTGCAGCGGGCCGCCGTCGAAGCCGCGGTCAAGCAGGCGGACATGCGCCGCGGGGTGTCCGAGGTCTTCGTCAACCTGGCACGACGCAACCAGGTGCTCCTGCACCGTCAGCTGACGCTTTTGGACAGCATGGAGCGGCGCACCGAGAACGGCGACGAGCTCGCCGACCTCTTCCGCCTCGACCACCTCACCACCCGCATGCGACGTCACGCCGAAGGCCTCGTGATCCTCTCCGGGGCGGCCCCGTCCCGGCAGTGGCGCAAGCCGATCCAGCTGATGGACGTGGTGCGCGCGGCGGTCGCGGAGGTGGAGGACTACGAGCGCATCGAGGTCCGCCGCCTGCCCCGCATCGGTGTCGGCGGTCCGGCCGTCGCCGACCTCACCCACCTGATCGCGGAACTGCTGGAGAACGCCACGGTGTTCTCGCCCCCGCACACCGCGGTCCAGGTGCACGGCGAACGGGTCGCCAACGGCTTCACCCTGGAGATCCACGACCGCGGCCTCGGCATGGCGCCCGAAGTCCTCCTGGACGCCAACCTGCGGCTCGCGGAGACACCCGACTTCGAACTCTCCGACACCGACCGGCTCGGCCTCTTCGTCGTCAGCCGGCTCGCCCAGCGGCAGAACGTCAGGGTGTCGCTGCAGACCTCACCGTACGGAGGGACGACCGCGGTCGTCTTCATCCCGGCGCAGCTGCTCACCGAGGCCCCCGACACGCACGGCACCGGCTTCCGTCTCGACCGGCGGGCCGAGAAGGCCATCGGCGGCGGCAGGCCGGGCAGGGACGCGCCCGGCAGCGACAAGGCCCGCAGGGACGGCATCGCGGCCCCGGACGTCCCGGGCAGGCCCTCCGGACTCTCCCCGGTCCCCACGGGCCTCACCGACCCGTCCGTGCTGGACGGTCCCGTCGAACTCGAAGGCCCGGTGGGCACACTCGGGTTCACCGACCCGGCACGGGACAGGGAGCTCGATCCGGCTCTCGGCCCCGTCCTCGACGGTGTGTCCGACCTGGAGGACACCGAGAGCGAGCGGGGCGGCATCTTCCGGGCCCGCGACCTGCGCAGGGAAGCCGACAGGGAGCAGCACCAGCAGGCCTTCGACGCGTCCGACGGCCGCTCCGCGGACGTCCGGCCGATGCGGCCCGCAGGGCCCGTCCCCCTGCCGCGCCGCAAGCCGCCGACGCTCGTCAGCGACCAGGGCCGCCGCATCGGCGACGCGGGCCGTTCCCACCACGGCACACCCGAGGGGTTCCCCCCGGCCGCCGGCTCGGGCGGGACGACGGAGCCGGGCCCGGGAGCGTCCACATCCGACGAGGCCCCGGTGCGGCTCAGGCCCGCGTCCCGGCTCTCGGCGTCGGACACGGTGGGCGGCCTCCCGCGCAGGGTCCGGCAGGCCAGTCTCGCCCCACAGCTCCGGGAGGACTCCGCTGGCCGGACTTCCGGCCAGGCCCCCGCGGACACCGACGACGACCTCGAACGTGACGCGGACGAAGTACGCAATCGCATGGCCTCGCTACAACGCGGCTGGCAGCGCGGCCGTCGGCAGAACGCCGAGGACGTGACCGGCCCCGGCGAGACAGCACCAGGAACCACTCCGGGAGGGGACGGTCGATGACCGCACCGAACGCAGCAGCACACAACGCCGCACGCCAGGGCTCAGGCGAACTCAACTGGCTCCTCGACGAACTGGTCGAGCGCGTCGCGAGCATCCGCAAGGCGCTGGTGCTCTCCAGCGACGGCCTCGCCACCGGAACGTCCCAGGACCTGACCCGCGAGGACAGCGAGCACCTGGCTGCCGTCGCCTCCGGATTCCACAGCCTCGCCAAGGGGGTCGGCCGCCACTTCGACGCCGGCCGCGTCCGGCAGACGGTGGTGGAACTCGACGAGGCCTTCCTCTTCGTCACGGCTGCGGGTGACGGCAGTTGCCTCGCCGTCCTGGCGGAGTCGGACTCGGACGTCGGACAGGTGGCCTACGAGATGACCCTGATGGTCAAGCGCGTGGGGGTCCACCTGGCCAACGCCCCCCGGACCACCGGTCTGCCCGCCGGAGGGTGAGGCGAGGGGATGAGCGCTGACTCCGTCCGGGACACCGCGCCCGGATCACCGCCCGTTTCCGCCGAAGCGGGCTCCTCGCGCTGGTACGACGCCGAAGCGGGTCCGGTGGTCCGGCCCTACGCGATGACCCGGGGGCGTACCAGCAGCGCGTCCCGCCATCGTCTCGACCTGATCGCGCTCGTCGTCCCGGAACCGGTGGCCGACGATCCCGGCCGGGACCAGACGCTCTCCCCGGAACACGTGGAGATCGTCGAACTGTGCAGCGACATGCCCCAGTCGATCGCCGAACTCGCCTCAGGACTGGACCTCCCCGTCGGGGTGGTCAGGGTCCTGGTCGGTGACCTCGTCGAGGACGAACTGGTGCACGTCACCCGTCCCGTTCCGCCGGCCGAGCTGCCGGATGTGAGCATTCTTCGCGAGGTGATCAATGGCCTTCGGGCGCTCTAGCCGCCGGAAGCGGCCCGTCGAGCCCGTTACCCTGAAAATTCTGGTGGCGGGCGGCTTCGGAGTGGGCAAGACGACGCTGGTGGGAGCGGTCAGCGAGATCAGACCGTTGCGCACGGAGGAGAGGCTGAGCGAGGCGGGCCGTCCCGTCGACGACGTGGCCGGGGTCGAGGGCAAGAGCACCACGACCGTCGCCATGGACTTCGGCCGCATCACCCTGCGCGAGGACCTCGTCCTCTATCTGTTCGGCACCCCCGGCCAGGACCGCTTCTGGTTCCTCTGGGACGAGCTGGCCCAAGGCGCCCTGGGCGCGGTGGTCCTCGCGGACACCCGGCGGCTGGAGGACTGCTTCGCGGCCGTCGACTACTTCGAGCGCCGGTCGATCCCGTTCACGGTCGCCGTCAACCTCTTCGAGGGCGCCGAGCGGTTCCCGACGGAGACGGTCCGGGCCGCGCTCGACCTCGATCCCGAGGTGCCCGTGCTGATCTGCGACGCGCGCGACAAGGCCTCCGTGCGGGACGTACTCGTCGCGGTCGTGGAACACGCGCTGGTGCGTGCCGACCGGGTCCGGGAGCCCGCCGGGACCTGAGATCCGCACCGGACGCGGCCCGTACCCCCGCCGACCGGGGTACGGACCGCGCGTACGGTGCGGGGGGCGGACGTGGAAGGAGTCTTCACCCGGGGTGACGACCCGTCAACCCTGCGCGCACCGTGAGGTCACCGGTTCTCGGCGAGCCACTCGGCGGCGGTCTCGGCGAGCTCGGCGTCCCGGCCGGTGAGCATCATCCGGATCATCTGCACGTCGCCGCGCAGCGACCACGCGGGGTTCCCGAACGTCGCCGGATTGTTCTTCTCGATGAGGAAGTGCGCCGGCCACGCGGTCCCGTACCCGATCAGGGGCAGGGCCAGGGCGTACCGCTTGCGGCCGCGCGCCAGACCGTACGTGGTGACCGCGAGGCCGGTCAGGGTCCCGGTCAGATGGATCCACCGGGTCGCCGCCCTCGAGTGCATGGCGACGTAGTACGGCCAGAACTCTTCATACGAATCGAACGTCTGCTGAGACATGAGGGCACCGTAACGGCTGGGCCGGCAACCGGACACGGCAGTTCCGCGTCGGAGAAGGAGAACGGGCGGCCGGAGCCCACGGGGGTGGTCCCGGTCGCCCGTTCGTCCGCCGGGTCTCAGTGCCCCGCGACGGAGCGCCGTGCCACCGGGAAGTCGAAGTACGTGTCGGGGAAGAGCTCGGGCTTGTAGGTGAAGTGCCACCACTCCTCCGCGAGGTTCACGAAACCCAGGCCCGTGAGCGTCGACTTGAGGAACTGCCGGTTGGCGCGCTGCGCCCCCTGCACCCGGGGGTCGTCCGTGTGCGACAGGGTGTCGAAGCAGTCGTACCCCGTACCCATGTCCACCGAGTTGTCCGGGAAGCGCTCGCTCCTCGGCGCGTAGCACGGTGCCAGTTCCTCGCCCGGCTCGTACGGCCGGGTCGGCAGCGCCGGCAGCTTCACCAGGGTGAGGTCGACCGTGCCGCCCCGGCTGTGTCCGGACTTCTCCGCGATGTAACCGTCCTCGAACAGCCGCGTCTTGTCGACCAGCGGATAGAACTCGTCCTTCATGGCCTGGTCGTCGAGGTCCTTCGCCCAGCGCACGAAGTGGTCGACGGCGCGCTGCGGCCGGTAGCAGTCGTACACTTTGAGCGAGTAGCCCTGACGCAGGAGGCTCCGCTGGGCCGTGCGCAGCGCGAGAGCCGCGGGCCTGGTCAGGATGCAGACGGGCTGCCGGTAGCCGTCCACCGGCTCACCCATGAAGTTGTGCGCGGTCGTGTAGCGCATCTCCGTGATGATCGTCGGATCGACGGAGCGCAGGTCGACGAACTCCGGCGGAGCCTTGGGTTCGGGCCTGGCCGCGGCGGCCGGGGCGGCGGCGGTCACGGCGAGCAGAGCGGCGCCGGCGGCGGCAAGGGCGCGGAGGGTACGAGCAATTCCTGTCATGGGCACACCGTCTATCAGCTTCGGCGCCGCAGGAGAAGAGCGATCGGATACAGTCCGCCCGTGAAGGACTCCCACTGCGGCTACTGCGGGTCCCCGTACGCCTCCGGCACCTGGCCGCGCACCTGCACGGAATGCGGTCGCACCGCCTATCGCAACCCTCTCCCCGTCGCCGTGGCCCTGCTGCCCGTCACCGAAGCACAGGGCACCGGCCTCGTCGTCATCACCCGCACCATCCCACCGCACCGGGGCGGAACCGCGCTGCCAGGCGGCTACATCGACGAGACCGAGGACTGGCGCCACGCCGTCGTGCGCGAACTGCGCGAGGAGACGGGCATCCGGGCCCACGGGGCCGACGTACGCCTCGCCGACGCCCTGAGCTCCCCGGACGGCCACCTGCTTCTCTTCGGACTGCTCCCGCCGCGGCCCGCCTCCGAACTACCGCCCTCCGCACCGACGGACGAGACCTCGGGATACGACGTACTGCGCACCCCGGGCGAACTCGCCTTCCCCCTGCACACCCGGGCCGTACACGCCTGGTTCTCCGGCGCCTACGGCTGAGCGGCGCCCGGCAGCCCCCGTACACGCACCGGATACGGCACCGACTCCTCCTCGCCGTCCCGCTCTACCACCACACGCCCGGCACCGATGCGCGAGGTGTAGCGCTCCACCTCAGCCCGCTCCCACCCGTCACCCACGTCCCGCACGACCAGCCCGCCCCCGGCACGCCCGGCAGCCGGAGCCCACACCTCCAGTTCCAGTGCCCCCTCCGGGCTCCGCACCGGGATCACCGCCCCGGCCCGTGCCAGCACCGGGATCCGTGACAGCGGCGCCTCCACCACCACCTGACCAGGGCCGTCGAACGCCCGTCCCGTCGCCGTGTCGTACCAGCGCCCGCGCGGCAGCCGCACCGACCTGCGGACGGCTCCCTCCTCCAGCACCGGGGCGACCAGCAGCGCGTCACCCAGCAGGAATGCGTCCTCGCAGTCCCGCAGCTCGCGGTCCCCCGACGCACCCCACCACAGCGGCCGCACATACGGCGCACCCGTCAGCCGGGCCAGCTGCGCCAGCGTCACGAAATAGGGAAGCAGCCGTTCCCGCTCCTCCAGCACCCGCCCGGCGTGCACGAGCACCTCCGGCCCGAACTCCCAGGGCTCCCGGCGCCCCGCGTCGATGGCCGCGTGCGTGCGGAACAACGGCATGTACGCGCCCAGCTGGAACCAGCGCAGATACAGCTCGGGAGACGGCGAACCGTCGAACCCGCCCACATCGGGCCCCGAATACGGCACCCCGCAGAGTCCCAGCCCCAGCACCAGGGCCAGCGAGGCCCGGAGCCCGGGCCACCCCGTGGCCACATCTCCCGACCAGGTACCGCCGTACCGCTGCATGCCCGCCCACCCCGAACGGGAGAACAGGAACGGCCGCTCCTCGGGCCGCAGCCGCCGCAGCCCCTCGTACCCGGCCCTCGCCATCGCCAGGGCGTACACGTTGTGCGCCTCCCGGTGGTCCCCGCCCCGCCCCTCCAGCGCGTGCCTCGACGAACGCGGCAGCGACGGGTCCCCGAAGGCCGAGAACGACACCGGCTCGTTCATGTCGTGCCACACCCCGGCGAACCCCTGGCCGAGCCGTTCCTCGTACAGCCCGCCCCACCACTCCCGCACCAGCGGATCGGTGAAGTCCGGATAGACGCACTCGCCCGGCCACACCTCACCCAGCACCGGCCGGCCCTGCGGATCCCGGACGAAGGCACCCTCCGCACCGACCTCCATGCCGCTGTCGAACACCGCGTTGCCCGCCGACGCCCGCACGGCCGGGTCGACGATCGACACCAGCCGCACACCTTCCTCACGCAGCTCCTTCGCCAGCCGCGGAAGACCGGGGAACCGCTCCGGGTCGACCGTGAACACCTGGTGCGCGTCGTAGTGGTCGATGTCCAGATGCAGCACCGACAGGGGCAACCCCCTGTCCCGGTATCCCGCGACGATCCGCCGCACCTCCTGCTCGCTCCCGAACCCCCATCGCGCGTGCTGCGGACCGAGCGCCCACGACGGCGGCAGCGCCGGTGCCCCCGTCAGTCCCGTCCAGCCCTGGAGAACCCGGGCAGGCGTACCCACGACCACCCAGCAGCGCAGCGGACCCCCGTCCATCCGCACCTCACACGTACCGGGCCGGTCGTGCCCCGAACCGGCACCCTCCTCGCCCTCCCGGAGCGTCACCCCGCCCGACCACGAGTTGTCGTGGAACACCAGATGCGTCCCCGCGTCGGAGACCACGACCTGCACCGGCATCGTCAGGTACAGCGGATCGTCCCCCGGACCGAAACGCCCGCCCGGATCGGTGTTCCACAGCCGGTACGTGCCCTCCCGCAGCCTCGGCCCCCCGGAACGCCCGCCCAGCCCGAAGAACCGCGCGTCGGCCGGAACCTCGGAGCGCTGCACCCACCGCGCCCCACCGCCCTCCACCGGCTCCCACCAGCGCGGCGGCAGCTCCCGGCGCAACAGCACCCCACCCGGCGTACGCAGTTCCACCGCCCCGAGCCGCGAAACGACCACCGTCAGCCGCTCCGACACCACCTGCCAGCCGCCGTTCGTGTCCGGCTCCAGACACGCCCGCGGATCTGCCTCCGGCGCGGCACCCGGCAAGGCGTACGAGGGAAGCGGCCCGACGCCGTCCCACGACCAGAACACCGCTCCGCCCACCGCCACCCGGATCACCAGTTCCGAGCGGGCGAACCGCACCACGCCACCGCCGGGCCCCGGCTCCGCGCCGACCAGGAGACCAGGCACACGGGCCCGCTCCGCACCGCGAGGCACCAGCCCCCGGACATCCGCACGCCGGTGCCGCCAGGCCGAGCGCACCGCACGCATCCCCTGTACGGAACCGACCATTCTCACCGAGCGCATCAGGTCACGACCATCCATGCGGCCACCTTGCCATCCGCCCGGACGGAAGCGTGCCCCGTTCAGCTTCCGTTCACCTGTGGCTCCACCACACAGCCGGACACGCAACCATGGCAGGCGGACCCTGGTGCGCAAGACGATCACGTGGCATCGTCCGTGACAGCCGTTCACGCGCACACCCCAGCCCGTGCGCGACGCACGCACACCCCGCGTACACCCCGAAAGGCCAGGGAGCCTCCATGACCTCAGCAGCCGGCGAAGCCCCCCTCTGGCAGCCCCAGCCCGAACGCGTCGAGGCCGCCGCCGTCACCCGCTTCCAGCGATGGGCGGCCGAGCACCACGGAGCGCCCGCCGACGGCGGGTACGCGGCACTGCACCGCTGGTCGGTCGACGAGCTCGACACCTTCTGGAAGGCCGTGGCCGACTGGTTCGACGTACGCTTCTCCACCCCGTACGAAACCGTCATCGGCGACCGCACCATGCCCGGTGCCCAGTGGTTCCCCGGCGCCACCCTCAACTACGCCGAGCACGCCCTGCGCACCGCCGACGACCCGCTCCGGGCGGACGCCCCCGCCCTGCTGTACGTCGACGAGACCCACACCCAGGCAGCGGTCAGCTGGTCCGAACTCCGGCGCCAGGTCGCCTCGCTGGCCACTGAACTCAGAGCGCTCGGCGTCACCCCGGGCGATCGGGTCAGTGGATACCTCCCCAACATCCCACAGGCCGTCGTCGCGTTCCTCGCGACCGCCGCGGTGGGCGGGGTCTGGACCTCCTGCGCCCCCGATTTCGGCGCCCGCAGCGTCCTGGACCGGTTCCAGCAGGTCGAACCCGTCGTCCTGTTCACCGTCGACGGCTACCGCTACGGCGGCAAGGAACACGACCGCACCGCCACCGTGGCCGAACTCCGGCGCGAACTCCCCACCCTGCGCGCGGTCGTCCACATCCCGCTCCTCGGCACGGAAGCCCCCGAAGGCACCCTCGAATGGTCGGAGCTCACCGCCTCCGACGTCGAACCGGACTTCGAGCAGGTCCCCTTCGCGCACCCCCTGTGGGTGCTGTACTCCTCCGGCACGACCGGCCTTCCGAAAGCGATCGTCCAGTCCCAGGGCGGGATCCTCCTCGAACACTTCAAGCAGATCGGGCTGCACTGCGACCTGGGCCCCGACGACCGCTTCTTCTGGTACACGTCCACCGGCTGGATGATGTGGAACTTCCTCGTCTCCGGCCTGCTCACCGGCACCACCGTGGTGCTGTACGACGGCAGTCCCGGCCACCCCGACGTCAGCGCGCAGTGGCGCGTCGCCGAACAGACCGGCACGACCCTCTTCGGCACGTCGGCCGCCTATGTCATGGCCTGCCGGAAAGCAGGGGTCCACCCGGGCCGCGACCACGACCTCAGCCGCGTCCAGTGCGTCGCCACCACCGGCTCCCCGCTCCCACCCGACGGCTTCCGCTGGCTGCACGACGAGGTGGCCGACGACCTGTGGATCGCCTCCGTCAGCGGCGGCACGGACGTCTGCAGCTGCTTCGCCGGCGCGGTACCCACCCTGCCGGTCCACATCGGCGAGCTCCAGGCCCCCTGTCTCGGCACCGACCTCCAGTCCTGGGACCCCGCGGGCAAACCGCTCACCGGCGAGGTCGGCGAGCTCGTCGTGGCCGCACCCATGCCGTCCATGCCCGTCCGGTTCTGGAACGACCCGGACGGCCGCCGCTACCACGACAGCTACTTCGACATGTATCCCGGCGTCTGGCGCCACGGAGACTGGATCACCCTCACCGAGCGCGGCTCGGTCGTCATCCACGGCCGCTCCGACTCCACCCTCAACAGGCAGGGTGTACGGATGGGATCCGCCGACATCTACGAGGCCGTCGAGCGGCTCCCCGAGATCCGCGAGTCCCTCGTCATCGGCATCGAGGAGCCGGACGGCGGCTACTGGATGCCCCTGTTCGTCCACCTCACCGAGGGGGCCACGCTCGACGACGAGCTGCGCGACAGCATCAAGCGGACGATCCGCGAGAACCTCTCACCCCGTCATGTCCCGGACGAAGTCATCGAGGTCCCCGGCATCCCGCACACCCTCACCGGCAAGCGCATCGAGGTTCCGGTCAAGCGACTCCTCCAGGGAACAGCCCTGGCCAAGGCGGTCAACCCGGGATCCGTCGACAACCTCGAACTCCTCCACTTCTACGAGGACCTGGCCCGCGAACGCCACTGATCGGGCCGTCGGCAGCCGCTGTCAGTCCCCCTGATTACTCTGAGTGAGCAACGATCCACAGCGCACAGGGGGACTCATGGCGCACATCGAACAGAGCGGGCGAAGCCGGCGGCGCTCCGCACCATCCATGCGACGCGCACTGCGCCGCGAAGCACCCAGCACCGTCGGCCTCCTGGTCGACGCCGAGGACTTCGCGGCCATGCGCCACTACCGGAGCTTCACCTTCGACGACCACGAGGTCTACCTGCGACAGGTCGAGGGACTGCTGCGCACGCTCACGGCCCAGGGCATGCACACCACCGTCGCCCTCTTCGACCCCGAAGACTACGCGGAGTTCTGTGCCGAATCGGGCCTCGATCCCGACGAACGCACGAGCCGCAGCCGCTTCACCGCCGAGATCGCCGCGGCCGGCGCCACTGTCGCCTACACCGGCCAGCCCATCGACACGCTGATCCCGCTCCTCGTCTCGCGTGCCGTCCGCCGCGCGACATGGGAGTACGCCACGATGCTGCTCTCCGGTCTCGGTGACTGCGCCGACTGCGGGCAGGACGTCGGCAGGGCCGCCTTCGACCGGGCGTCCCACCTCCTGATGCGTCTGCTGGAGACGGCGGGGCCGGGCACCCACCACGTCGTCTGCAGCACGCCCACCGACAACGAACAGCTCCTCGCCGTCCTCCACACCGCGCAGGACGCGGACGGCCCGGCACGCCTCTCCACCTCGGAGGGGGCGGAGTTCGCCACCGTGCTCGCCGTGGGAGTCGCGCTCGAGACACAGGGAGGCGTCGTACTGCGCACCACCGCTCCCGAGACCCCGGACCGGGTGCACGGCTGGCGCCTGCACCGGGGGAGCCTCGTCCCGCTCACGGCCGGCGAGGTGTTCAGCGCCTACTGCACCGACGCCGACACCGGCGAACCCGTGTCCCCGGAATCCGGCGTCGAGTACTGCGCGGGGTTCGACCTCGGCACCGACGCACCGGAGGCCCATCACTGACCCCTGACAGACCGAAGGGGTTCCCGCCACGACCGACGGGAACCCCTTCACATCCGACCGCGTACGGCGGGCGTCCTCACTCGCCCGACAGCACCGCCTGCGCCGCGAGCCGCGCCTCGTCGGCGGAGTCCGCCGCCCGCGCGGCGGAGGCCGCGCGCTCGCACTGCGCGAGCGTGTGCTTCGCCAGCGTCGCCCGCACATAGGGAATGGACGCCGCACCCATCGACAGGGAGGTGACACCCAGACCGGTCAGCACACACGCCAGGAGCGGGTCCGAAGCGGCCTCACCGCAGACACCACAGCTCTTGCCCTCCGCCCCGGCGGCCTCGGCCGAGAGCGCGACCAGGTCGAGCAGCGCGGGCTGCCACGGGTCCTGCAACCTGGACACGGCCCCCACCTGACGGTCGGCCGCGAAGGTGTACTGCGCCAGGTCGTTGGTGCCCAGCGACAGGAACTCCACCTCCTGCAGGATCGAGCGGGCACGGAGCGCGGCGGACGGAATCTCCACCATCGCTCCGAACTTCGCCTCCAGCCCGGCCTCACGGCAGGCGTCGGCGAACGCCTTCGCGTCGGCACGGTCGGCCACCATCGGGGCCATGACCTCGAGATACACGGGAAGGCCCTCGGCCGCCCGCGACAGGGCGGTCAGCTGGGTCCGCAGAACGTCCGGGTGATCCAGCAGGCTACGCAGCCCCCGCACACCCAGCGCGGGGTTCGGCTCGTCGGCGGGCGTCAGGAAGTCCAGTGGCTTGTCCGCACCGGCGTCGAGCACCCGTACCACGACACGACCCTCGGGGAACGCCTCCAGCACCGCGCGGTAGGCCTCGACCTGCTTGTCCTCGGACGGCGCCTGCTTGCTGTCGTCCAGGAAGAGGAACTCCGTGCGGAACAGCCCGACGCCCTCGGCACCCGCCTCCAGGGCCGCCGGAACGTCACCGGGACCACCGACATTGGCGAGCAGCGGCACCTTGTGACCGTCGGAGGTGGCTCCGGGACCGGTCACTGCCGACAACGCCGCCTTCCGGGCCGCAGACGCGCTCTCCATCTCGGCGCGCTTCTCCTGACTCGGCTCGACGAAGATCTCACCCGTGCTTCCGTCCACCGCCACGACCGTGCCCTCGGCGATCTCGCCGGCACCGGGGAGAGCCACCACGGCCGGCACTCCGAGTGCCCGCGCGAGAATCGCGCTGTGACTGGTCGGTCCGCCCTCCTCCGTGACGAAGCCGAGGACCAGCGTGGGGTCGAGCAGCGCGGTGTCGGCGGGAGCCAGGTCACGCGCGATCAGCACGTACGGCTCGTCGCTGTCGGGCACGCCCGGCATCGGGACTCCGAGCAGCCGCGCCACGATCCTGTTCCGGACGTCGTCGAGGTCGGCGACCCGTCCCGCCAGGTACTCCCCGGCATTGGCCAACAGGGCGCGGTACGCGGCGAACGCGTCGTAGACACCGCGCTCGGCGGTGCTGCCGACGGCGATACGACGCTCGACATCGGCGATCAGTTCGGGGTCCTGCGCCATCATGGCCTGGGCCTCGAGCACATGCTGGGCCTCGCCCCCCGCCAGGTTGCCGCGCGCGATGAGGTCGGCCGCAACGGCTTCCACGGCCTGGCGGGCACGCCCCTGCTCGCGCTCCGCCTCGTCCGCGGGAATCTGTTTGGCCGGGGGCTCGAGCACGGCCGTTCCCATATGCCGAACCTCGCCGATCGCCACCCCGTGGCTCACGCCGACGCCTCGCAGCGTTGTCTCCATTGCACTCGTCTCCGATTGTGCGGCGGTCGCACCGCCGCGGTGGATACCCGACTGGCTCACTACAGTGCCGAGGGTGTCACTGCCAGCCGAACAGCGTCTCGCCGACCTTGACGTCGCCGTCCTCGCGCACGTCGGAAAGGGATTCGGCCGTGGCCTCCAGGGCTACGACCGGGCAGATCGCGGACTTGCCGGCAGCCTCGACGCCGGCCGGGTCCCAGCGGACGATGCCCTGACCGCGGGTGACCGTGTCACCCTTGTTCACGAGCAGCTCGAAGCCCTCGCCGTTGAGCTGCACCGTGTCGATTCCGAGGTGCGTGAGCACTCCGTGTCCCTGGTCGTCGACGACGACGAAGGCGTGCGGGTGGAGGGAGACCACGATTCCGTCGACCGGGGAGACGGCCTCAGAGGGCTCGCGCACGGGGTCGATGGCGGTACCGGGACCCACCATCGCTCCGGAGAAGACGGGGTCGGGAACCGCGGTGAGACCGATGGCGCGGCCGGCAAGAGGGGACGTCACTGTGGTCATGGAGAGCCTCCCAGGGGTGGGGATCCTGATGGTCACCGCCACGGCTGATCGGGGGCGGCGTACTGATCAGCAGCGTAAGTCATATGAAGTCCCGGTTCCGCCCGAGAGCTACCGGTTGGCCGACCTAGGGGCGCACCGGAAACGATTTGCCTCGTCTCACAGCGGCCTGTACTGTCGTACCCCTGCCTGACCCCAACACGACTTCGAGTCCGGGATCGGCAGCGACTCCCAAGCCCAGACTCTAACTCTGATCGGTGCTCTCGCATGCTCGCGAGGACCCCGGTAAGGGACACGGAAAAGGCCTGATAGAGTCGGACTCGCCGGAAAGGGAAACGCGAAAGCGAAGAACTGGAAAGCGGAAAAGTAGTACCGCAGTAACCCGCTTCGGCCGGGAATCGGACACGAAAGAGTCTGATAGAGTCAGAAACGCAAGAACGAAGGGAAGCGCCCGGAGGGCCCCGGTGAAACGGGACCGAAGGAAGCGTCCGTTCCTTGAGAACTCAACAGCGTGCCAAAAGTCAACGCCAGATATGTTGATACCCCGGCCTGCATCACGCAGGTTGGTGGTTCCTTTGAAAAGTCCTGCACGATCTTCGGGTCGGGTAGGCAACAACAGCGAGGACGCTGTGAACAACCGGTCATATTCCGACCTGGTTGTTCCGCTCTCGTGTTGTGATCCCGATTACGGGAAAACATTCACGGAGAGTTTGATCCTGGCTCAGGACGAACGCTGGCGGCGTGCTTAACACATGCAAGTCGAACGATGAAGCCCTTCGGGGTGGATTAGTGGCGAACGGGTGAGTAACACGTGGGCAATCTGCCCTTCACTCTGGGACAAGCCCTGGAAACGGGGTCTAATACCGGATAACACTCTGTCCCTCATGGGGCGGGGTTAAAAGCTCCGGCGGTGAAGGATGAGCCCGCGGCCTATCAGCTTGTTGGTGGGGTAATGGCCTACCAAGGCGACGACGGGTAGCCGGCCTGAGAGGGCGACCGGCCACACTGGGACTGAGACACGGCCCAGACTCCTACGGGAGGCAGCAGTGGGGAATATTGCACAATGGGCGAAAGCCTGATGCAGCGACGCCGCGTGAGGGATGACGGCCTTCGGGTTGTAAACCTCTTTCAGCAGGGAAGAAGCGCAAGTGACGGTACCTGCAGAAGAAGCACCGGCTAACTACGTGCCAGCAGCCGCGGTAATACGTAGGGTGCGAGCGTTGTCCGGAATTATTGGGCGTAAAGAGCTCGTAGGCGGCTTGTCACGTCGGATGTGAAAGCTCGGGGCTTAACCCCGAGTCTGCATTCGATACGGGCTAGCTAGAGTGTGGTAGGGGAGATCGGAATTCCTGGTGTAGCGGTGAAATGCGCAGATATCAGGAGGAACACCGGTGGCGAAGGCGGATCTCTGGGCCATTACTGACGCTGAGGAGCGAAAGCGTGGGGAGCGAACAGGATTAGATACCCTGGTAGTCCACGCCGTAAACGTTGGGAACTAGGTGTTGGCGACATTCCACGTCGTCGGTGCCGCAGCTAACGCATTAAGTTCCCCGCCTGGGGAGTACGGCCGCAAGGCTAAAACTCAAAGGAATTGACGGGGGCCCGCACAAGCAGCGGAGCATGTGGCTTAATTCGACGCAACGCGAAGAACCTTACCAAGGCTTGACATATACCGGAAAGCATCAGAGATGGTGCCCCCCTTGTGGTCGGTATACAGGTGGTGCATGGCTGTCGTCAGCTCGTGTCGTGAGATGTTGGGTTAAGTCCCGCAACGAGCGCAACCCTTGTTCTGTGTTGCCAGCATGCCCTTCGGGGTGATGGGGACTCACAGGAGACTGCCGGGGTCAACTCGGAGGAAGGTGGGGACGACGTCAAGTCATCATGCCCCTTATGTCTTGGGCTGCACACGTGCTACAATGGCCGGTACAATGAGCTGCGATGCCGCGAGGCGGAGCGAATCTCAAAAAGCCGGTCTCAGTTCGGATTGGGGTCTGCAACTCGACCCCATGAAGTCGGAGTTGCTAGTAATCGCAGATCAGCATTGCTGCGGTGAATACGTTCCCGGGCCTTGTACACACCGCCCGTCACGTCACGAAAGTCGGTAACACCCGAAGCCGGTGGCCCAACCCCTTGTGGGAGGGAGCTGTCGAAGGTGGGACTGGCGATTGGGACGAAGTCGTAACAAGGTAGCCGTACCGGAAGGTGCGGCTGGATCACCTCCTTTCTAAGGAGCATCTAGATTCTCTTCGGGGAGTCCAGAGGCCATTTCGTCGGCAAATGTTCGACGGTGGTTGCTCAAGGGTGGAACGTTGACTATTCGGCACGATGAGCACGGTTTTGTTAGTACTGCTTCGGCGTGGAACACAGGATTGGGTTGATCGGGTCGGGCACGCTGTTGGGTATCTGAAGGTACGGCCGTCATGGTCGCCTTCGGTTGCCGGCCCCAGTGCACTCACCTGTAAGGGTGGGGTGATGGGTGGCTGGTCGTTGTTTGAGAACTGCACAGTGGACGCGAGCATCTGTGGCCAAGTTTTTAAGGGCGCACGGTGGATGCCTTGGCACCAGGAACCGATGAAGGACGTGGGAGGCCACGATAGTCCCCGGGGAGCTGTCAACCAAGCTTTGATCCGGGGGTTTCCGAATGGGGAAACCCGGCAGCCGTCATGGGCTGTCACCCGCTGCTGAACACATAGGCAGTGTGGAGGGAACGAGGGGAAGTGAAACATCTCAGTACCCTCAGGAAGAGAAAACAACCGTGATTCCGGGAGTAGTGGCGAGCGAAACTGGATCAGGCCAAACCGTATGCGTGTGATACCCGGCAGGGGTTGCGCATGCGGGGTTGTGGGATCTCTTTTTCACAGTCTGCCGGCTGTGAGGCGAGTCAGAAACCGTTGATGTAGGCGAAGGACATGCGAAAGGTCCGGCGTAGAGGGTAAGACCCCCGTAGCTGAAACATCAACGGCTCGTTTGAGAGACACCCAAGTAGCACGGGGCCCGAGAAATCCCGTGTGAATCTGGCGGGACCACCCGCTAAGCCTAAATATTCCCTGGTGACCGATAGCGGATAGTACCGTGAGGGAATGGTGAAAAGTACCGCGGGAGCGGAGTGAAATAGTACCTGAAACCGTGTGCCTACAAGCCGTGGGAGCGTCGCTGTTGTTCTTCGGAGCAACAGTCGTGACTGCGTGCCTTTTGAAGAATGAGCCTGCGAGTTAGCGGTGTGTAGCGAGGTTAACCCGTGTGGGGAAGCCGTAGCGAAAGCGAGTCCGAATAGGGCGATTGAGTTGCACGCTCTAGACCCGAAGCGGAGTGATCTAGCCATGGGCAGGTTGAAGCGGAGGTAAGACTTCGTGGAGGACCGAACCCACCAGGGTTGAAAACCTGGGGGATGACCTGTGGTTAGGGGTGAAAGGCCAATCAAACTCCGTGATAGCTGGTTCTCCCCGAAATGCATTTAGGTGCAGCGTCGTGTGTTTCTTGCCGGAGGTAGAGCACTGGATAGGCGATGGGCCCTACCGGGTTACTGACCTTAGCCAAACTCCGAATGCCGGTAAGTGAGAGCGCGGCAGTGAGACTGTGGGGGATAAGCTCCATGGTCGAGAGGGAAACAGCCCAGAGCATCGACTAAGGCCCCTAAGCGTACGCTAAGTGGGAAAGGATGTGGAGTCGCAGAGACAACCAGGAGGTTGGCTTAGAAGCAGCCACCCTTGAAAGAGTGCGTAATAGCTCACTGGTCAAGTGATTCCGCGCCGACAATGTAGCGGGGCTCAAGCGTACCGCCGAAGTCGTGTCATTCACACATATAGGGCCAACGCCTGTGTGGATGGGTAGGGGAGCGTCGTGTGCCGGGTGAAGCAGCCGCGGAAGCGAGTTGTGGACGGTTCACGAGTGAGAATGCAGGCATGAGTAGCGATACACACGTGAGAAACGTGTGCGCCGATTGACTAAGGGTTCCTGGGTCAAGCTGATCTGCCCAGGGTAAGTCGGGACCTAAGGCGAGGCCGACAGGCGTAGTCGATGGACAACCGGTTGATATTCCGGTACCCGCTTTGAAACGCCCAATACTGAATCAGGCGATGCTAAGTCCGTGAAGCCGGCCCGATCTCTTCGGAGTTGAGGGTAGTGGTGGAGCCGACGAACCAGACTTGTACTAGGTAAGCGATGGGGTGACGCAGGAAGGTAGTCCAGCCCGGGCGGTGGTTGTCCCGGGGTAAGGGTGTAGGACGCACGGTAGGCAAATCCGTCGTGCATAAAGTCTGAGACCTGATGCCGAGCCGATTGTGGTGAAGTGGATGATCCTATGCTGTCGAGAAAAGCCTCTAGCGAGTTTCATGGCGGCCCGTACCCTAAACCGACTCAGGTAGTCAGGTAGAGAATACCGAGGCGTTCGGGTGAACTATGGTTAAGGAACTCGGCAAAATGCCCCCGTAACTTCGGGAGAAGGGGGGCCATCACTGGTGAGGGAACTTGCTTCCTGAGCTGGGGGTGGCCGCAGAGACCAGCGAGAAGCGACTGTTTACTAAAAACACAGGTCCGTGCGAAGCCGTAAGGCGATGTATACGGACTGACGCCTGCCCGGTGCTGGAACGTTAAGGGGACCGGTTAGCTGACTTTCGGGTCGGCGAAGCTGAGAACTTAAGCGCCAGTAAACGGCGGTGGTAACTATAACCATCCTAAGGTAGCGAAATTCCTTGTCGGGTAAGTTCCGACCTGCACGAATGGCGTAACGACTTCTCGACTGTCTCAACCATAGGCCCGGTGAAATTGCACTACGAGTAAAGATGCTCGTTTCGCGCAGCAGGACGGAAAGACCCCGGGACCTTTACTATAGTTTGATATTGGTGTTCGGTTCGGCTTGTGTAGGATAGGTGGGAGACTTTGAAGCAGCCACGCCAGTGGTTGTGGAGTCGCCGTTGAAATACCACTCTGGTCGTGCTGGATGTCTAACCTGGGTCCGTGATCCGGATCAGGGACAGTGTCTGATGGGTAGTTTAACTGGGGCGGTTGCCTCCTAAAGAGTAACGGAGGCGCCCAAAGGTTCCCTCAGCCTGGTTGGCAATCAGGTGTTGAGTGTAAGTGCACAAGGGAGCTTGACTGTGAGACCGACGGGTCGAGCAGGGACGAAAGTCGGGACTAGTGATCCGGCAGTGGCTTGTGGAAGCGCTGTCGCTCAACGGATAAAAGGTACCCCGGGGATAACAGGCTGATCTTCCCCAAGAGTCCATATCGACGGGATGGTTTGGCACCTCGATGTCGGCTCGTCGCATCCTGGGGCTGGAGTCGGTCCCAAGGGTTGGGCTGTTCGCCCATTAAAGCGGTACGCGAGCTGGGTTTAGAACGTCGTGAGACAGTTCGGTCCCTATCCGCTGTGCGCGTAGGAATATTGAGAAGGGCTGTCCCTAGTACGAGAGGACCGGGACGGACGAACCTCTGGTGTGCCAGTTGTCCTGCCAAGGGCATGGCTGGTTGGCTACGTTCGGAAAGGATAACCGCTGAAAGCATCTAAGCGGGAAGCCTGCTTCGAGATGAGTATTCCCACCACCTTGAGTGGTTAAGGCTCCCAGTAGACGACTGGGTTGATAGGCCAGATGTGGAAGCCCGGTAACGGGTGGAGCTGACTGGTACTAATAGGCCGAGGGCTTGTCCTCAGTTGCTCGCGTCCACTGTGTTAGTTCTGAAATAACGAACGGCCGTGTTTTTGCCCGGTGTTGGTTAATTTCATAGTGTTTCGGTGGTCATTGCGTTAGGGAAACGCCCGGTTACATTCCGAACCCGGAAGCTAAGCCTTTCAGCGCCGATGGTACTGCAGGGGGGACCCTGTGGGAGAGTAGGACGCCGCCGAACAATTATTCCGGGAAAGCCCCGTGCCCTTGTGGCACGGGGCTTTTCTGCGTTCACGGGATGTGGTCTCGCACCCCTGTGCACCGATGCTCGGGGACTGAGGGTAAGGTCAGGAGGCATCATTGGCACGTTCTTCACAGGAGGCCCCCGGGTGGAGGTCCAGGAGACTCGAGTTCAGACGGACCGAGTACTCACCATCCCCAACATCCTCAGCATGGCTCGCCTCGTCGGCGTACCGCTCTTCCTGTGGCTGATTCTTCGCCCCGTGTTCGGTGGGCCCAACAGTGATGGCTGGGCCCTGCTGGTCCTGATGCTGAGCGGTGTCAGTGACTACCTCGACGGCAAGCTCGCCCGCCGGTGGAACCAGATCAGCAGCCTCGGCCGGCTTCTGGACCCTGCTGCGGACCGGCTGTACATTCTCTCGACGCTCGTCGGGCTCACTTGGCGGGAGATCCTTCCGCTCTGGCTGACCGCCGCGCTCCTCGCACGTGAGCTGATGCTCCTCGTCATGGTGGGAATCCTGCGCAGGCACGGCTATCCGCCGCCCCAGGTGAACTTCCTCGGGAAAGCTGCAACCTTCAACCTGATGTACGCCTTCCCCTTGTTGCTGCTCAGCGACGGAAGTGGTTGGCTGGCTTCGCTGGGCACCATTTTCGGATGGGCGTTCGCTGGATGGGGTACAACCCTCTATTGGTGGGCAGGGATCCTATACGTGGTCCAGGTCCGCCGTCTGGTCAAGGCGGATCAAGTAGCCGATTAGCTCGTTGACGTGGCGCCGTGCAGAGTCGCCGGCCCGCACCGGAAGTTTTGGTGTTGCCCCGACGGGCGAAGTCGGCAAGACCGTCGTCTCTTCGAGGAGGACGTTTCCGACATGAAGGCCGTCGTGATGGCAGGCGGTGAAGGCACCCGCCTTCGCCCCATGACCTCAAGCATGCCCAAGCCGCTTCTGCCCGTGGCCAATCGGCCGATCATGGAGCATGTGCTACGGCTGCTCAAACGGCATGGGCTCAACGAAACCGTTGTCACTGTCCAGTTCCTTGCCTCTCTCGTCAAGAATTACTTCGGCGACGGCGAAGAACTCGGAATGGAGCTCAGCTATGCCAACGAGGAGAAGCCACTCGGTACCGCGGGAAGCGTGAAGAACGCGGAGGAGGCCCTGAAGGACGACACCTTCCTGGTCATCTCCGGCGACGCCCTCACCGACTTCGATCTCACGGACCTCATCGCCTTCCACAAGGAGAAGGGCGCACTCGTCACCGTGTGCCTGACCCGCGTGCCGAACCCTCTTGAATTCGGCATCACGATCGTGGACGAGGACGGAAAGGTCGAGCGCTTCCTCGAGAAGCCGACCTGGGGCCAGGTCTTCTCCGACACGGTGAACACGGGCATCTACGTCATGGAGCCCGAGGTCTTCGACTACGTCCAGGCCGACACCTCGGTCGACTGGTCCGGCGACGTGTTCCCTCAGCTCATGAAGGACGGCAAGCTGATCTGCGGCTACGTCGCCGAGGGCTACTGGGAGGACGTCGGCACCCACGAAAGCTACGTGAAGGCCCAGGCCGACGTGCTGGAGCGCAAGGTCGACGTCGAACTCGACGGCTTCGAGATCTCTCCCGGCGTCTGGGTCGCGGAAGGTGCCGAGGTCCACCCCGACGCAGTGCTCCGCGGGCCGCTGTACATCGGTGACTACGCCAAGATCGAAGCCGGCGCCGAGATCCGCGAACACACCGTGGTCGGATCCAACGTCGTCGTGAAATCCGGCGCGTTCCTGCACCGTGCGGTCGTTCACGACAATGTCTACGTGGGGCAGCACAGCAACCTGCGCGGCTGCGTGATCGGCAAGAACACCGACGTCATGCGGGCTACCCGCATCGAGGACGGTGCTGTGATCGGCGACGAGTGCCTGATCGGTGAAGAATCGATCATCCAGGGCAACGTCCGGGTCTACCCGTTCAAGACCATCGAGGCCGGCGCCTTCGTCAACACCTCCGTGATCTGGGAGTCGCGCGGCCAGGCGCATCTTTTCGGCGCCCGTGGTGTCTCTGGGATCCTCAACGTCGAGATCACGCCAGAACTGGCCGTCAGGCTCGCCGGCGCGTACGCGACGACCCTGAAGAAGGGCGCGACGGTCACCACCGCCCGGGACCACTCCCGCGGTGCCCGTGCGCTGAAGAGGGCGGTCATCTCGGCCCTGCAGGCCAGTGCCATCGACGTGAGGGACCTGGAGAACGTGCCACTCCCGGTGGCCCGCCAGCAGACCGCGCGGGGCAGCGCCGGCGGCATCATGATCCGTACGTCCCCAGGCGTTCCGGACTCGGTCGACATCATGTTCTTCGACGAGCGTGGAGCCGACCTCTCCCAGGCACGGCAGCGCAAGCTCGACCGGGTCTACGCCCGTCAGGAGTACCGCAGGGCCTTCCCCGGCGAGATCGGGGACCTGCACTTCCCGTCGAGCGTCTTCGACTCCTACACCGGTTCGCTCCTGCGCAACGTCGACACGGCGGGCATCGCCGATGCGGGCCTGAAGGTGGTCGTGGACGCCTCGAACGGCAGCGCCGGGCTCGTCCTGCCCAGCCTGCTCGGGCGCCTCGGCGTGGACGCGCTGACGATCAACCCCGGACTCGACGAGTCCCGGCCCACCGAGTCGGCCGAGTCCCGGAGGGCGGGTCTGGTGCGGCTCGGCGAGATCGTGTCGTCCGCGCGCGCCGCCTTCGGTGTGCGGTTCGACCCCGTCGGTGAACGGCTGTCCCTCGTGGACGAGCGAGGCCGCATCATCGAGGACGACCGGGCGCTGCTGGTCCTGCTCGACCTCGTGGCCGCGGAGCGCAGGAGCGGACGCGTGGCCCTGCCCGTGACGACCACGCGCGTCGCCGAACAGGTCGCGGCGTACCACGGTACGCAGGTGGAATGGACGACCACCTCGCCCGACGACCTGACGCGGGTGGGACGTGAGGACACCACGATCTTCGGCGGCGACGGACGCGGCGGCTTCATCGTCCCCGAGTTCAGCAGCGTCTTCGACGGTGCGGCGGCCTTCGTCAGGCTCATCGGTCTGGTCGCCAGGACACAGCTCACTCTCAGCCAGATCGACGCCCGTATCCCGCGTGCCCACGTCCTGCGTCGCGATCTCGCCACACCGTGGGCGGTCAAGGGACTCGTGATGCGCCGGGTCGTCGAGGCCGCGGGAGAGCGCAGCGTGGACACCACCGACGGTGTCCGGGTCGTGGAGACCGACGGCCGCTGGGTGATGGTGCTGCCAGACCCGTCGGAGGCGGTCACACACCTGTGGGCGGAAGGGCCCGACGACGCCTCGGCACAGGCGCTGCTGGACGAGTGGGCGGCGGTCGTGGACAGCGCGGGGGACTGAGCCGGCGAGCCCCGGTCCGGAGCCGCCTGTCACGGCTTCCGGACCGGCGGTGGGGCCATTCGGCGGCAGCGGGCATGACGTGCGACGATGTGCGGCATGTCGCAGCCGCCCCCCGATCGGAGTAGCGCCCCGACGCGCCCTCGCCCCGACGCGTCCATGTCGCTGCTGACCACCGTGATGGAACACAGCCTCGACGAGGGATACGCCGAGGCCTCGGCACGTCGCCGGTCCGAGGGCAGCGAGGGCATGCCCCGCACGCTGAAGGCGAAACTGGGCCTTGCCGCGGGGCTCGTTCTGGCCGCTCTCGTGGTGACGCTCGGTGCCGCCGAGGCCCAGGTCGCCGCACCGGTCGTGGCCAAGGAACGCGAGGAGCTCATCGACCGCGTGAACGCCGAGACCTCGACGGCGGACACGCTCGAGGCCGACGTCGAGGAACTGCGCAAGGACGTGGGCGAGCGGCAGCGCAAGGCGCTCCAGAAGCACGGCGGGGACCAGGGGGGTCTGGTGGCGCTCCTCTCCGGGGCCACTCCCGTCCAGGGGCCGGGGATCAAGCTGGTCGTGGACGACGCCGAGGACACCGACCAGGGCGGGGGCGGACCCCGTGAGTCCACCGGCTTCGCCGACACCGGGCGCGTGCGCGACCGGGACATGCAGCGCGTGGTCAACGGCCTGTGGCAGTCGGGCGCCGAGGCGGTGGCCATCAACGGGCAGCGGCTCACGGCCCTCTCGGCGATCCGTGCGGCGGGCGACGCCATACTGGTCGACAACCGGCCGCTCGTGCCGCCGTACACAGTGCTCGCGGTGGGGGACGGGAAGAAGCTCGCTGCGGCCTTCCGTGACAGCGCGGACGGACAGTATCTTCAGGCGCTGCACGAGAGCTTCGACATCGGCACCAGCATCGCCGAACAGAAGAAGGTGCGCCTTCCGGCCGCGCCCAGCCTGATCGTACGTACAGCAGAGCCTCAGGCCGCAGACACGGGCAGTGGTGCGGCCGACACAGGGAAGGGCACATCGTGATCGCCGTACTGGGCCTCGTCGTGGGAGTCGTGGTCGGACTGTTGGTCCGGCCCGAAGTGCCGGCGGTGGTCGAGCCCTACCTGCCGATCGCCGTGGTGGCCGCGCTCGACGCCGTGTTCGGCGGTCTGCGGGCCATGCTCGACGGGATCTTCGTGGACAAGGTCTTCGTGGTGTCCTTCCTGTCGAACGTCGTGGTGGCCGCGCTGATCGTCTTCCTCGGCGACAAGCTCGGTGTGGGAGCCCAGCTGTCCACCGGTGTGGTGGTCGTGCTCGGCATCCGCATCTTCTCCAACGCCGCGGCCATCCGCCGGCACGTCTTCCGGGCGTGAGGCCGATGAGCAACGGACAGAACCCGAACGAGGACCGGCGCCACGGCGGTGCGCTGCCCCCCGAGGCGGCCGCACCCGCCCCGCCCCGCACGGCCGCGTCCGAGGAGGTCACCGGCCGTCAGCGGCTCCGGGCGGGCCTCTGGCCGCCCAGGGTGAGCCGTGCCCAACTGATCGTCGCCCTTCTGCTGTTCGTCCTCGGTCTGGGGCTGGCCATCCAGGTCAGGTCGAACAGTGACAACAGCGCCCTGCGCGGTGCCCGTCAGGAGGACCTGGTCCGCATCCTCGACGAACTGGACAACCGCACCGAGCGCCTCGAGGACGAGAAGCAGCGCCTCGACGCCCAGCGCACGGAGCTGGAGAACAGCTCCGACCAGGCCGAAGAGGCCCGGAAACAGACGCTCGAGAAGGAACGGCAGCTCGGTATCCTGGCGGGCACGGTCGCGGCGCACGGCCCCGGCATCACGCTGACCATCAGCGATCCGAGCGGGGCGGTGGAGGCCGACATGCTGCTCGACACGATCCAGGAGCTGCGCGCCGCGGGTGCCGAGGCGATCGAGATCAACGGTGTGCGGGTGGTGGCGAACACGTATTTCTCCGGTGACGGGGGAGAGTTGAGAGTGGACGGCCGGAAGATCGAGGCGCCGTACGAGTTCAAGGTCATCGGCAAGCCGCAGGACCTTGAACCGGCTCTGAACATCCCCGGTGGTGTGGTGCAGACGCTCGAGAAGGAGCAGGCCACGGCGGAGGTCGCGCGCGCCGACGACATCGTCGTGGACGCCTTGCGACCGGCGAAGCAGCCTGATTACGCTCGGTCGTCGTCACGGTGAGGCGTCGGCACGCGGTGCTCGAAGGACTCGGGCACCACGTTGCGGGGGGTCGGCGCAACGGATCGGTGACGCGTGGTGGAAACTGTCGAGTGGATACGGACGTTGTGAGGATGTCCGGGTCGGCAGGTGTGTTCATTCAGGGTTCGTCCTGCCCCACGGGCGGGTCTATTTCGGTCAAGGGGAAACGCCCGTGAAGTTGTTTGCGAAGTTGTTCGGAAAGAGCGCACGCGAGGACAGCAACAACGCTGCCCGTCATCGCGCTCCGCGCCAGGGTCAGGGCGCCGAGGAGCAGGGCTCGGAGCGCCCGCTCTTCCGCGACGAGGTCGCCGGTGGGTCCGGCGCGTCGTCCGTTGACCCCGGCGGTGCAGGGCGCATAGGTTTCGGGGAGTCATCGACCTCGAGTACGGGTGGAGGGTTCGCCCCCGCTCCGGAGGGCTCGTCCATGCCGGTCTGCACGAGGTGCGGGCATCGAAACGCCGAGGCCAGCCGGTTCTGCTCCAACTGCGGTGCGCCGCTGAGGGGCGGGGTCCCCGAGCGCGCCTCGGAGACGACCTCGACCATCTCGATCTCCGGTATCGAGGCGTACGAGGCCGAGGCGACGGGCCAGACCGCCCTGCCCTCGCTCTCCCCGGAGGCCCAGGCCGCGGTCGACGCCCTGCCGGCGGGTTCCGCGCTCCTGGTGGTCCGACGCGGCCCGAACTCGGGGAGCCGCTTCCTGCTGGACGGCGACCTGACCACGGCCGGCCGTCACCCGCAGAGCGACATCTTCCTCGACGACGTGACCGTGTCGCGGCGTCATGTGGAGTTCCACAGGAGTCCGGAAGGTAGTTTCACCGTGGGCGACGTCGGCAGTCTCAACGGCACCTACGTCAACCGTGAGCGCATCGATTCCGTCGCGCTGACCAACGGCGACGAAGTCCAGATCGGAAAGTACCGGCTGGTCTTCTACGCGAGCCAGCGGGGCGTGTGACCCTCCCCCGGACACCGTCCGGGGGGACCCCAGGAAGGTCCATGCTGCGAACATCGACAGGCGGTGCCGGTCACGGCACCGCCTCCGCGGGTCAGCGCGCGATGAGCATCGGCACGGTGCTCCTGCAGCTGCGCGACGAATTCCCCGAAGTCACCATCTCCAAGATCCGCTTCCTTGAGGCGGAAGGGCTCATCGAGCCACAACGCACGCCGTCGGGATACCGGAAGTTCAGTCCCGGCGACGTCGAGCGGCTGGCCCAGGTGCTGCGGATGCAGCGGGACCACTATCTGCCGCTCAAGGTCATCCGTGAGCACCTGGACGCCCTGGCCCGCGGTGAGAAGGCCGCACTGCCGTCAGGCGGCGGTCAGGGCGGGTCGGACGACCCGCTGCGGGACCAGGAGCCGGGGCAGGCCACCGCGTCCCGGATCGGACGTGCAGAGCTCCTGGCCGCCGCCGAGGCCAGCGAGGAGCAGCTCGACGAGTGGGAGTCGTACGGGCTGATCGTGGCCGCCTCCGGTGGCAGCTACGACGCGGAGGCGGTGACCGTGGCCCGCCTGGTGGCGGATCTGGGCAGATTCGGTCTGGAACCTCGGCATCTGCGGGCCGTCAAGGCGGCCGCCGAGCGTGAGGCCGGACTCGTCGAACAGGTGGTCGCTCCCCTGCGGCGGCACAGGAATCCGCAGACCAGAGCACATGCGGAGGCCACCGCGAGGGAGCTCGCGGACCTCTCCGTCCGGCTCCATGCCGCGCTCGTGCAGACGGCCCTCAAGGCCGGCTTCCACTGAGGTCGGAGGATCCCGACTATCCAAACATGGCGGGCACGTCCTAGGGTTGCTGTGTGAACGAGCTCGACGTTGTGGGTGTCCGGGTGGAAATGCCCTCCAACCAACCGATCGTGCTCCTGCGTGAAGTGGGAGGCGACCGGTACCTCCCTATCTGGATCGGCCCTGGGGAAGCGACCGCGATCGCCTTCGCCCAGCAAGGCATGGCTCCGGCCAGGCCGCTGACCCATGATCTCTTCAAGGACGTGCTCGAGGCCGTCGGCCAGGAGCTCACCGAGGTCCGCATCACGGACCTCAGGGAAGGGGTCTTCTACGCGGAGCTGGTCTTTGCCAGCGGGGTGGAGGTGAGCGCGCGTCCTTCCGACGCCATAGCGCTCGCCCTGCGCACCGGCACGCCGATCTACGGCAGTGACGGGGTGCTCGACGACGCGGGCATCGCCATCCCCGACGAGCAGGAGGACGAGGTGGAGAAGTTCCGCGAGTTCCTCGACCAGATCTCGCCGGAGGACTTCGGTACCAACAGCCAGTGACCGTCCGACGGGGGCGGTGTCAGCGCATCCGACAAGCCGTTCCCGGAATCCAGTCACGGGAAACCACCCTCAGGGTGATTATCACTCGGCGTGCCGAGTGTGGCGATCGTTGACGCACCCCTGGTGACTGCCTACCTTCGAGGTGGCAGGTCTAGGACGGAGGTCGGCGTGAGAAGTAGCGGCGACGGTACGGCTGCGGGTGGGCCGTACCGGCAGCACGGTGGTGCGGCCGACCACTCCATCAGACAGCCGGTTCAGCCGGCTGTGGTGGCAGCGGACGGTGTGGCAGGGACAGGGGACATCGGCTACCGGGGGCCGACAGCGTGTGCGGCTGCGGGGATCACCTACCGGCAGCTCGACTACTGGGCGCGCACGGGGCTCGTGGAGCCGAGCGTGCGTCCGGCGTACGGGTCGGGAACACAGCGCCTCTACAGCTTCCGGGACGTGGTGCTCCTCAAGATCGTGAAGCGGTTCCTGGACACGGGTGTCGCTCTGCAGAACATCCGCACCACTGTCCAGCACCTCAGGGCACGCGGGTTCACGGATCTCGAGCGGATGACCCTGATGAGTGACGGGGCGACGGTCTACGAGTGCTCATCGCCCGACGAGGTGGTCAGTCTGCTCCAGGGCGGCCAGGGGGTCTTCGGTATCGCTGTCGGTGTCGTCTGGAGGGATGTCGACGCGGCGCTGTCCCAGCTCCACGGGGAGCGTGTCGACACCGGGGAGACCCTGATCGGCCACAACCCCGCTGACGAACTGGCGCGGCGGCGCAATCGCGCGGGCTGAGCCGCCGGGGCGGGACGGCGCGGCGCGGGTGCCGGGCGGAGCGGTTGTCAGTGGCATAGGGCAGCATCGGTCCGTGTGAGAGCCGCGCCCACCATCCTGCATCTCGACATGGATGCCTTCTACGCCTCTGCGGAGCAGGCGGCGAAGCCGAGCCTGCGCGGCAAGCCGGTGGTGGTGGGCGGCCTGGGGATGCGCGGCGTGGTCGCCACCGCGTCGTACGAGGCGCGGCGCCTCGGTGTGCATTCGGCGATGCCCATGGCGCAGGCGAGGCGGCTCGCGCCCAACGCGGCGTACCTCGTCCCTCGGTTCGCCCTCTACCGGTCGGTGAGCGACCAGGTGATGGAGCTGCTCGGACGGATGTCACCGCTCGTCGAGCCGCTCAGTCTGGACGAGGCGTTCGTCGACCTCGAGGCAGGTGGGGTCGCGGACGACTCCGCGTCCGCCCGTGCGATCGGTGAGGAGCTGCGCACCGTGATCAGGGCCGTCACCGGACTCAGTGGTTCGGTCGGCCTCGCCGGCTCCAAGATGCTGGCCAAGATCGCGTCCGAGGAGGCGAAACCGGACGGACTGCTGCTGATCGAGCCGGGCACCGAGCGGGAGCTCCTGGCCCCCATGTCCGTGCGGACCCTCCCGGGCGTGGGCCCCGCCACCGGTGACCACCTCCGGCGCGCGGGCATGACCCTCGTCAGCCACCTGGCGGAGGCGGGGGAGGCGGAGCTCGTGCGGCTGCTGGGCAGGGCCCACGGCGTCGCGCTCCACCGCATGGCACTGGGCCACGACGACCGTCCCGTCGTCGCCGAGCGGGACGCCAAGTCCGTCTCGGTCGAGGACACCTTCGACGTGGACCTGCACGACCGCGTGCGGGTCAGGACGGAGGTGGAGCGGCTCGCGGCCCGATGCGTACGGCGACTGCGTGGCGCGGGACGCTCCGGGCGCACCGTCGTCCTCAAGGTGCGTCGCTACGACTTCTCGACGCTCACCAGGTCCGAGACACTGCGCGGCCCCACCGACGACCCCACGGTGGTCAGGGAGGCCGCCGCACGGCTTCTGGAGGCCGTCGACACGACCGGCGGCGTCCGGCTGCTCGGTGTCGGTGTCACGGGGCTGGCGGACTTCACGCAGGAGGACCTCTTCGCACAGGCCGCCGACGCGGAGCACGCCGCAGAGGAATCCGCGGCCGCCGGCACCGCCCCGGACGAACGGGACGGTGCCGCGGGGGAGGCGGCGGGCGCGGACGAGCGGGAGAGCGAGGAGCGACTGGCGTCCCGGCGCTGGCCGGCCGGACACGACGTACGGCACGACGTCCACGGGCACGGCTGGGTGCAGGGCAGCGGCGTCGGCCGTGTCACCGTGCGCTTCGAGGAACCGTGGACGCCGCCCGGACGGGTGCGCACGTTCCGCGTCGACGACCCGGCACTGCGGCCCGCCGACCCACTGCCCCTGGTGCGCGACCCGGAGGACTACTCCTCCTGGCCCGCCAGCCTGCCGAAGTCCCTGTCGGGACCCGCTTCGGCGGAGGGGGAGGAGTCCAGCCCGTAATGGCGGTAGAGCTGCAGTTCCTGCTCGGGGGACAGGTGGCGGCCCACGCCGAAGTCGGGCGCGTCCTTGATCAGGGTCCGGTCGAAGGGGATCAGAAGCGCGCCGTCGACGAATTCGCTCGGCTCCAGCGGGACGAACGCGTCCCTGGTGAAGAGGCCGGTCCGTACGGCGGCCCACTCGGGCACCCCGGTGGCGTCGTCGAGGTAGACCTCGTCCACCGTTCCGATCTTGGCACCTTGACGGTCGAAGGCCTTGCGGCCGATCAGGCTGCGCGGATCGATGTCGGTCTGCACGGTGCCTCCCACTGGTCACGACTGCATCGGGTGGTCGCGGCTGCTCCACAGGCTCTACGAAAGGCCACATCGTGGCCGTCGGCCACTCGAGACGGCCCGCGCCGACCCCGCTGGTAGGCTGGAACACGGCTGCTGACCCTGTGCGGGAGAGTCCTCCGGAGCGATCCGGGGGCGCCGAAGGAGCAACTCCTCCCCGGAATCTCTCAGGCCCCCGTACCGCACGGACGAGGTCACTCTGGAAAGCAGGACGGAATCCGTGCGGCACGTGCCGTGCTGGTCCCGCCCTCACCGACGGTGAAAACCGGCACGCCCCACGGCGCGCCGGTGAAGCTCTCAGGTCGAGATGACAGAGGGGGAGGCCGTTCGGGCAGCCACGCCGTGGCGCCCCTCGCAGGTCGTGGCAGACCAGGAGGCCTCCATCATGACCCCCCGTCGCACTCCGCTCTCCCAGCTGGAGCAGGGCATTCCGTTCGAGCAGCGCCACATCGGGCCCGATGCCGGGGCGCAGGCGAAGATGCTCGCCCAGGTCGGCTACGGCTCCCTCGACGAGCTCACCGCCGCCGCGGTTCCCGACGTGATCAAGAGCGCCGAGGCCCTGAACCTCCCCGAGGCGCGTACCGAGGCCGAGGTCCTGGCCGAGCTGCGCAGCCTCGCCGACCGCAACCAGGTGCTCGCACCGATGATCGGTCTCGGCTACTACGGCACCTTCACCCCGCCGGTGATCCTGCGCAACGTCATGGAGAACCCCGCCTGGTACACGGCGTACACGCCGTACCAGCCGGAGATCTCCCAGGGCCGCCTCGAGGCCCTCCTGAACTTCCAGACGATGGTCGCCGACCTCACCGGGCTGCCGACCTCGGGTGCCTCACTCCTCGACGAGGGCACGGCTGCCGCCGAGGCCATGGCCCTGGCACGACGGGTCGGCAAGGTGAAGGACGGCGTCTTCCTGGTCGACGCCGACACGCTGCCGCAGACCGTCGCGGTCATCGAGACCCGCGCCGAGCCGACCGGTGTCGAGGTCGTCGTCGCCGACCTCTCCGACGGCATCCCCACGGAGATCGCCGAGCGCGGCGTCTTCGGTGTGCTGCTCCAGTACCCGGGCGCCTCCGGTGCCGTGCGCGACATCAAGCCCGTCATCGAGCAGGCGCACGAGCTGGGCGCGATCGTGTCCGTCGCCGCCGACCTGCTGGCTCTGACCCTGCTCACCTCCCCGGGGGAACTGGGCGCGGACATCGCCGTGGGCACCACGCAGCGATTCGGTGTCCCCATGGGCTTCGGCGGGCCGCACGCCGGCTTCATGGCCGTACGGGAGAAGTTCGCCCGCAGCCTTCCCGGCCGCCTCGTCGGCGTGTCCGTCGACGCGGACGGTGACAAGGCCTACCGGCTGGCACTGCAGACCCGCGAGCAGCACATCCGCCGTGAGAAGGCGACCAGCAACATCTGCACCGCGCAGGTGCTGCTCGCCGTCATGGCCGGCATGTACGCGGTGTACCACGGCCCCGACGGGCTGCGGACGATCGCCCGGCGCACCCACCGGTTCGCCGCCATCCTGGCCGAGGGGCTGCGGGCCGCCGGGACCGAGGTCGTGCACGACGCGTACTTCGACACCCTGACCGTCCGCGCGCCCGGTGCGGCCGCGGGTGTGGTGGCCGCCGCACGTGAGCGCGGGGTGAACCTGCGTCTGGTCGACGCCGACCACGTGTCCGTCGCGTGTGACGAGACCACCACCCGCACCCGGATCGCCGCCGTCTGGGCCGCCTTCGGAGCCGGTGGCGACGTCGAGGCGCTCGACGGCGCGACCGCCGACGCGCTGCCCGAGGGCCTGTTGCGCACCGACGCGGTCCTCACCCACCCGGTCTTCCACCAGCACCGCTCCGAGACGGCCATGCTGCGGTACCTGCGCAAGCTCGCCGACCGCGACTACGCGCTGGACCGCGGCATGATCCCCCTGGGCTCCTGCACCATGAAGCTCAACGCGACCGCCGAGATGGAGTCGATCACCTGGCCCGAGTTCGGCGCGCTGCACCCCTTCGCGCCGGCCGAGCAGGCGCAGGGCTTCCTCACCCTCATCCGCGAGCTGGAGGAGCGTCTCGCCGAGGTCACCGGTTACGACGCCGTCTCCATCCAGCCCAACGCCGGCTCGCAGGGTGAGTTCGCCGGGCTGCTGGCCGTCCGCGCCTATCACCGGGCCAACGGGGAGCACGGGCGCACCGTCTGCCTGATCCCGTCCTCCGCGCACGGCACCAACGCCGCGAGCGCCGTCATGGCCGGCATGAAGGTCGTCGTGGTGAAGACCGCCGACGACGGCGAGGTCGACATAGAGGATCTCCGGGCCAAGATCGCGAAGCACCGTGACGAGCTCGCGGTCCTCATGATCACCTACCCCTCCACGCACGGTGTCTTCGAGGAGCACGTCGCCGACATCTGCGGAGAGGTGCACGACGCGGGCGGCCAGGTGTACGTGGACGGCGCCAACCTCAACGCGCTGGTCGGTCTCGCCAAGCCGGGCCACTTCGGTGGCGACGTGTCCCACCTGAACCTGCACAAGACCTTCTGCATCCCGCACGGCGGCGGCGGCCCCGGCGTCGGCCCGGTCGGGGTGCGCGCCCACCTGGCGCCGTACCTCCCCAACCACCCCCTCCAGCCCGCGGCGGGCCCGGAGACCGGTATCGGCCCGATCTCGGCCGCTCCGTGGGGCTCCGCGGGGATCCTGCCGATCTCCTGGGCGTACGTACGCCTGATGGGGGGCGAGGGGCTGAAGCGTGCGACGCAGGTCGCCGTACTCGCGGCCAACTACATCGCCAAGCGCCTCGAACCGCACTTCCCGGTCCTGTACAACGGCCCGGCCGGTCTGGTCGCGCACGAGTGCATCGTCGACCTGCGGCCCATCTCCAAGGCCACCGGCGTCAGCATCGACGACATCGCCAAGCGGCTCATCGACTACGGCTTCCACTCGCCGACCATGTCGTTCCCGGTGGCGGGAACCCTGATGATCGAGCCGACGGAGAGCGAGGACCTCGCCGAGCTCGACCGGTTCTGCGACACGATGATCGCCATTCGCGCCGAGATCGACAAGGTCGCCTCGGGGGAGTGGAGCGCCGACGACAACCCGCTGTGCAACGCCCCCCACACCGCCGCGGCACTCGGCGGGGAGTGGACCCACTCCTACAGCCGTCAGGAGGCGGTCTTCCCGGCAGGGGTCAGCCCGGCGGACAAGTACTGGCCGCCGGTGCGCAGGATCGACGGCGCGTTCGGTGACCGCAACCTGGTCTGCTCCTGCCCGCCTCTGGACGCGTACGACCAGTAGGGACGCGTAAGGCCAAGAGGCACGCGTACGGCCAAGAGGCACGCGGACACGTTTCGGGGCCGGTGCGGAGACTTTCTCCGGGCCGGCCCCTGTGCTTCGTCCGCCTGCGGTCAGGCGGCTTTCATCACCCGGCCGCTCCTCAGCGGACGGTGCGGGGCGATGATCTGACCGTCGGGGAGCAACTCGCCGGTGTCCTCGAAGAGCAGGACGCCGTTGCACAGCAGGCTCCAGCCCTGTTCCGGGTGGTGAGCCATCAGGCGGGCGGCTTCACGGTCGTTGGATTCAGCGGTCGGACAGGGTGGCTGGTGCTGGCACATGGATGTGTTCTTTCGCTGCGTCGATTCGAGTGTTCTGCGGCTGGACGAGATCTTCATGACCGTCCCCGTATCAGGTCGGTCCGGTCCCAGTGTTGCCCCGCGGGCGTCTTTCCGCAGGGATTTCGCGGCAGCTGCTCCTCTTCCTCCTCTGACGCGTCACCCGGCCGGACGGTTCAACGCAACTGCACTGTCCGTTCGGATGGTTCGGGGTGACCTGACCGGACTAGTCCGGACGGGTAAGGGCGCGCCCCCGCCGGTCATCTCGGCAGGGGCGCGTGGGCGACGGGCGGTCAGGCGGGCGATCCGAGGAGGCCGGGAAGCTCCGGAAGAGGTGCCGGGGTGACCCGCAGGGTCATGACCGGGAGCAGGTCCGCGACCCGGTGCGGACGGTAGGCCGTGATGCCCGGGGGAGCCGGGGCCAGCGGCACCAGCACGTCGGACGGTGCGAGCGTGCCGGCACCGGCGTCGGCCTCGACGTCGTGATGCAGCCACAGGGTGAACATGTAGAGCTCGGGTACCGACAGCAGGCGCGGCTGGTAGTGCGTCGCCGTCGACTCCGCCTGGCGCACGGCGAGTTCGGTGGAGACGATGTAAGGACCCTCGAAGAAGTGCGAGAAGGTCCAGCCATCGGCGGTGAGCATGGTGTCCGCTGCGGCGACGGCGCGCTCACCGCTGCGGACCAGGAAGCGCCAGCCGGCGAGGCGGGTACGCGGTGCGGCCTCGTTCGGCACGATCCGGTCCAGCACGTGGACGGGAAGCGGGAGTTCGGGACTCAGCGATCCCTGGACGGACCGGAGAGCGGGCGTGTGGGCCTCGCGGACTGCGGTGGGAGAACCGAGTGCCGCGAGAACGCTGCGCAGTGCGGGCGCTGGGGCCGGGGAAACATGCAGCGGCATGGTGGGTCGCCTCTCACTTCGGAGACACGGTGGTGCATGGGCGGGTGCAGACGGCGCTGTCGGCGTGCGGGGCCAGAGGAAGGCCGGTGACGGGCGGCCGAGCCGGTGCGTCAACTCTCTGCCTCGTGCGCAGAGTTTATACGACAAATGTTCACACTATGTTTCGACTACTCGGCCCGCGTATTGCGCGCAAGGCGGATTCGAGTCTTTGGATTGTGCCGTATCTGTGGATTCGAACCGCGCCCGACACCCGTCGCCAGGTACTTTCCCGATGCGGCGGTAGGCTGAAACGCATCGGTTTTCCCACTGCGCGACCCGGCGGTGCAACTGCATATGCCCCATGCCTTAGGAATGTGCCTCCGGCTCCGGTCACCAGACTACTGGGTGCTCGTCGGCCGTGGGGGCGTTACGGATCATCTCGTCGGGGCATTATCGATCGTGATACGAGCGGCCTGGGCCGCGGGCCGCCCACTCGAGGAGGGACCCTTCGATGGGCGAGAAGGTCGTGGCGGACGCGTTCGCCCCGTCCGATCGGCAGGCGTACCGCGAGAAGCTGACCCAGTGCCTGAACGGGCTGGAGAGGCTCCTGTCGGAGCGGAGGTTCGATCGCCCCAGGAATCTCATGGGGCTGGAGATCGAGCTGAATCTCGCGGGTTCGGACGGCATGCCGAGGATGCGGAATGCTGAGGTGCTCCAGCGCATCGCCAGCCGGGATTTCCAGACGGAGCTGGGGATGTTCAATCTGGAGGTGAACATTCTTCCCCACCGGCTGAGCGGCCGGGTATTCGATCAGCTGGCGGAGGAGCTGCGTACGGGGCTCGCCTATGCCCACCGGAAGGCCGCGGAGGTCGATGCCGGGATCGTGATGATCGGCATCCTGCCGACCCTCGGCCGGGAGGACGTGGTTTCGGCGAACCTGTCGGACGTCGACCGCTACATGCTCCTGAACGACCAAATGGCGGCTGCCCGCGGTGAGGAATTCGTGCTCGATATCGAGGGCGTCGAGCGGCTGGTCGCGACCTCCGCCTCGATCGCCCCCGAATCGGCCTGCACATCGGTCCAGTTGCACCTGCAGGTGACGCCGGACCGCTTCGCGGACGTCTGGAACGCCGCCCAGGCCATCGCGGCCGTGCAGATCGCCCTCGGGGCCAACTCGCCCTTCCTGTTCGGCAAGGAACTGTGGCGCGAGTCGAGGCCGCCGCTGTTCCAGCAGGCCACCGACGTGCGGCCGCCCGAGCTCCGGAACCAGGGGGTGCGCCCCAGGACCTGGTTCGGGGAGCGCTGGATCGGTTCGGCGTACGAGCTCTTCGAGGAGAACGTCCGCTACTACCCGCCCCTCCTGCCGATCTGCGACGAGGAGGATCCGCTGCGGGTCCTCGACGAGGGCGGCGTACCGTCACTCGCCGAACTCGTCCTGCACAACGGCACGGTCTACCGGTGGAACCGCCCGGTGTACGGGCTGGCGGACGGCGTCCCCCATCTGAGGGTCGAGAACCGGGTCCTGCCCGCCGGCCCCACGGTCGTCGACGTGATCGCCAACTCCGCCTTCTACTACGGACTGGTGCGCGCGCTCGCCGACGAGTCCCGGCCGGTGTGGTCGAAGCTGCCCTTCGAAGCCGCGGCCGAGAACTTCGACGCCGCCTGCCGCCACGGGATCGAAGCCGAGCTGCTCTGGCCGCGCCCCGGCCGCTCGGGCGGGGTGGCGAGGGTGCCGGCCGTGAAACTCGTACGTGACGAACTGCTGCCGCTCGCGGCCGCCGGGCTCGACGCCTGGAACATCGAACCCGCGGACCGTGACCGCTACCTCGGCGTCATCGAGGAGCGCTGCAGGCGCGGTGTGAACGGCGCGTCCTGGCAGGTCGACACCTACCACCGGGCCCTGGAGGCGGGCCTCGAACGGGAAGGCGCCCTCGCCGCCACCACCCGGCGCTACGGCGAGCTGATGCAGGCCGGGGAGCCGGTGCACACCTGGCCCGTCGGGTTCCCCGCCCCCTGAGGAGGACGCCGCCCCGTGTCCCGCCGCCCCTCTCACGTCGGGCAAGCTAGGACGACGCACGGCTGACGGCAGCCGTACAGGTGGAGGCGGGGCGCGTGGCTGAATCCATTCCTCACGAGGAGGTGTCCCGGCGGATCCTGCGGTCGGAGACGCTGCTCGTGCTGGCTCTCTCGCTCGGGGCCAGTGGGGTGTCCGCCTTGATCAGCTTCATCGGGTCGCTGACCAGACCCGGCGGTCTCAAGGACCAGGCGGCGACGCTGAACGGGTCGTACGCCCCCGGGCGGCCGTGGCTGGACCTGGCCTGGCAGCTGTTCGGCATCGCCTCGGCGCTGGTGCCGGTCGCGCTCGTGGCGCACCTGCTCATCCGCGAAGGCGCGGGTCTGCGGACCCTCGGCCTCGACCGCACCAGGCCGGGGCCGGATCTGGGCCGGGGCACCCTGATCGCGGCGGGGATCGGCAGCGCCGGGCTGGCCTTCTACCTGGTGGCGCGGGCGGCCGGGTTCAACCTGACCGTGGTCCCCGAGTCGCTGCCGGACGTGTGGTGGAAGCTCCCCGTGCTGATCCTCTCCGCGGTGCAGAACTCGCTCGTGGAGGAGGTCATCGTCGTCGGCTATCTGCTGCGACGGCTGGGGCAGCTGGGATGGACGCCGATGGCCGCCCTGGTGGCGAGTTCCGTCCTGCGGGGCTCCTACCACCTTTACCAGGGGATCGGTGGCTTCATAGGGAACATGGTCATGGGCGTGGTCTTCGTCCTGCTGTACAGGCGCTGGGGGCGGGTCGGGCCACTGGTCGTCGCGCACGCCCTGCTCGACATCGGGGCGTTCGTCGGATACGCGCTGCTCGCGGGGAAGGTGGGCTGGCTGCCCACCCCGTGAGCGGGCGGCCCGCGCACGTCCCTCTCACAGCCCGGTGAGCAGTTCCCCGTCGATCACCGTGACGGCGCCGCCCGTCAGCAGTGTGCGTTCCCCGCGCAGCGAGGTGCGCACCAGGCCCGAGCGGGCTGAGGCCTGAAGGCCCACGAGGTCGTCGCGGCCGAATCTGGCCGCCCAGAACGGCGCCAGGGCCGTGTGGGCGCTTCCGGTCACCGGGTCCTCGTCGATGCCGACCGCGGGGAAGAAGCCGCGCGAGACGAAGTCGTACCCACGCGTGGGGTCGTCGGCCGGCGCCGTCGCGATGACCCCCCTGTGGGAACAGCCGGCGAGCGCACGGAAGTCGGGCCGCAGGGCTCGTACGGCCGCTTCGTCGGGCAGCTCCACGAGCAGGTCACCGACGTGCTCGCCCGTGTCGTGGAGGGAGAGCGGTGCGGCACCGAGCGCCTCGGCCAGCCCGGGAGGGGCGGACGCCGGTGTCAGGGGCGCCGTGGGGAAGTCCAGCGTCAGGGTGCCGTCGTCGTGGGTGGTGGTGCGCAGGACGCCGGAGCGGGTCGCGTGGCGCACCGTGCCGCTCGCCGCCCCGGTGGTGTGCAGGACGTGGGCGGCGGCGAGCGTCGCGTGCCCGCAGAGATCGACCTCGGCGGCCGGCGTGAACCAGCGCAGCGCCCAGTCGGCCTCACCGCCCGGCGGCAGCGGATGGGCGAACGCGGTCTCCGAGAGGTTGACCTCGGAGGCGACGGTCTGGAGGCGTTCGTCGTCGGGGAACGCGCCGGAGTCCAGGATCACGACTCCGGCGGGATTGCCGGCGAACGGGCGGTCGGTGAACGCGTCGACGATGCGGATCTTCATGGGGCCGACGGTAGGCGGGTCCTCGGAGTGCGGTCCAAGGCCAATTCCGGACGCGCGGCCCGGTGGGACCCTTTCGCGGTTCACAGCCGTCCGGGCTTGCGGGCCAGGAACGTGGCGGCCCGCCTGTTCGTCCCTTCGCCGGGCTCCTGCAGCAGATGCGCGGTGACCTCGAGACCGGCCTCGCCCGGAGGGCGGGGGATCCGGTCCGGCTGGACCGGATGGGACGCGTAGGACACCGGATGTCCCTCCGTACGCCTGCGCCGGACGCAGGACGTGCCGTGACCTTCCCGGGTCCGTACCCGGCATCCGCGACGGGGCCGAGTCCGGCGGTCCGTACGAGTTCGGCGAACGTGGACAGCATCGCGCGTGGCAACGGGTCCTTTCCACAGGGGGGTTTGACGCGTTCGGCGTAGCGGCGGCGGCGGTGGCGGCGGAAATCGCGGACGGCGCTGAGATGGCTGGGCTCGGTGATGCGGACGGCCTTGGACGCCGCTCCGGCGGTGCGCCCCCGCCGTCCCGCGGCAACACTCCTCGGCCGACGCCGTGGGGCGGCCGCAGACACGGAGCCTTGTCACGCGATAGCTTCCGATATATCGTTGAGGCATCGCGACAGTTCAATGAAGAGTCGCAGAATCACGATGACGAGAGGAGCGCGTCATGCGTTCACATGGGAACGACCACGGATGCGGACCCGGGCGCCGCGGCGCCGGCAGGGGAGACTTCGAAGGCGGCCGTGCCGCGTTCGGACCGTTCGGACCGCCCTTCGGAGGTGGGCCGTTCGGCGGCGGGCCCTTCGGCGGCGGCCGCGGCCGGGGAGGCGGCCGGGGGAGGGCGAGGCGCGGTGACGTGCGCGCGTCGATCCTCGCCCTGCTCAAGGACCGGTCGATGCACGGTTACGAGATGATCCAGGAGATCGGCGAGCGCAGTGGCGGGGCCTGGAAGCCCAGCCCCGGCTCGGTGTATCCCACCCTCCAGCTGCTGGAGGACGAGGGCCTGATCGTCAGCGCCAGCGAGGGTGGCAAGAAGCTGTTCACCCTCACCGACCTGGGACGGAGCGAGGCCGAGTCCGGCCCCGACGCCCCCTGGGAAGAGGCAGGGCGCGGTGTCGACTGGGAGGGCGTGAACGAGATCCGTCAGGCCGGCTTCGGGCTGATGGAGGCGTTCGGCCAGGTCTGGAAGACCGGCTCGGCCGACCAGCGGCAGAAGGCCCTCACGGTGATCAACGACGCCCGTAAGAAGCTGTACCTGATCCTCGCCGACGAGGACTGAGCGGTGCGGCACGCGCACGCGGAGGAAGGCTCCCTCGTGGGGCCCTCCTTCTGTCCGCCGCCCTCCGGCGCGACCGCCGCGTACCGCACGGTGCGGCGTGGTCTCATCCGCAAGGATGAGGGAGCCGCCTGCCGCCCCCGACTTCTGCGGGATGGCGGATGGGCCGCTCCGGGGATGTTTCCGCTCCCTGGGACTGATGGGGTGGAGATGTGCACATCCGGACATCAGGGATCCCCGAGCAAGCCCCGCCGAACCACCCGTGGGCCGGTTCCGGGCCGAGTCCGGCGATGACCGCCGTGGTGACCGGCGCGCGCAGGCGAGCTGTGCGGGACGGTGACCGTCACGTCGACACGGCGCATCTCCTGCACTCCCTGGTCGAGTCCGATCCCGCCGTCAGGGAGGTCTTCGACGGTGGTCCGCAACTGGCCAAGGTGCTCGGGTACCTGGTGCAGCGCACCATCGGGTACGGCCTCCGCTGGCAGAGGACGCAGGAGGATTCGGGCAGGTTCCCGGCCGTGCCGGAACCCGCGGGTGAGGGGTGGTCGCCCTCGGCGTCGGCAGCGATGGACCGTGCCGCCCGTAGCGCGCTCCGGCGCGGGGACCTCCACGCCGACGGCCTCGATCTGCTGGCCGCGCTGGTCGCGGATCCGCGCTGCCGTGCGGTGGAGGTGCTGCGCCGGGCCGGTGTCGCCGCCGAGCCGCTGGGCGTCCGTGCGGCGGACCGGGCCGCACGGGATCCGCAGGGGTGATCGCGGACACGCGGTGGACAGGTGCGACGGGGGTGACGCTGCTGACGCCTGCTGCCATGATGTGCCGATGCACGTGTCTCAGGGGAGAAGTGCCGGTCTGGGCCTGGCCCTTGTCTCGGCCTTCGCGTTCGGCGGTTCAGGGGTGGCGGCCAAGCCGCTGATCGAGGCGGGCCTGGACCCGTTGCACGTGGTGTGGCTACGGGTGACCGGTGCCGCCCTGGTCATGCTGCCGATCGCCTGGCGGCACCGGAATCTCGTCAGGGAACGGCCCGTGCTGCTGGCCGGTTTCGGGCTGTTCGCCGTGGCCGGGGTGCAGGCCTTCTACTTCGCCTCGATCTCACGTATCCCGGTCGGCGTCGCACTCCTCATCGAGTATCTGGCGCCCGCGCTGGTCCTCGGCTGGGTGCGCTTCGTGCAACGGCGCCCCGTCACCCGCGCCGCCGCCGCGGGTGTCGTGCTGGCGGTCGGCGGACTCGCCTGCGTCGTCGAGGTGTGGGCCGGGTTGAGCTTCGACGCGGTCGGGCTGTTGCTCGCGCTCGGCGCGGCGTGCTGTCAGGTGGGCTACTTCGTCCTGTCGGACCAGGGCGCAGGGCACGGTGACACGACGGACGCCGGGCCTCCGCACCCCGTGGGCGTGATCGCGTACGGGCTGCTGGCCGGCGCGGCCGTGCTCACGGTGGTGGCCGCCCCCTGGGCCATGGACTGGGCGGTCCTCGGCGGGAGCGCGGAGATGAACGGGCACGACGTGCCCGCGTGGCTGCTGCTCTGCTGGATCGTGCTGCTCGCGACCGTGCTGGCCTACGCGACCGGTGTGGTGTCGGTACGCCTGCTCTCGCCGCAGGTCGCAGGCGTCGTCGCCTGCCTCGAGGCGGTCATCGCGACCGTGCTTGCCTGGGTGCTCCTCGGTGAGCACCTCTCCCTGCCCCAACTGGTCGGAGGAGGTGTCGTGCTGATCGGAGCCTTCATCGCGCAGTCGTCCGCCCCCAGGCCGCCGTCGGGCCCCGTGGCGTCGGGCCCGGGGGCGGTGGCGGTCGGGGCGGCGGACGCCCATGAGCCGGCGGATACAGGGGCCGAGCTGTCTCGGCCTCCGGCCTCGCCGTAGCCCGGTCCGCAGGCTCAGGCGGGCAGCCCGCCGTGGAGTGCGGTGAGGTAGTCCGGCACCGGGACGGCGGGGGCCAGGTCGTCGGACGGCAGTGGTGCCCCGTAGCTCCGTGACACCGGGATCACGCCCGCCCAGTGCGGCAGTGCGAGGTCCTCCGGGTCGTCGTTCGGGCCGCCCGTACGGATCTTGGCGGAGACCTCGTCGAGGTCCAGGCGGATCACCGCGGTGGCGGCGAGCTCCTTCGTGTCCGCCGGGCGCGAGTCCCTGGACCTGCCCGGAACCACCTGGTCGACGATCGCGTCGAGTGCGACGCGCCGCTCCTCCGGGTCGGTCACCGTCCGTGCGATGCCGTGGACCACCACGGAGCGGTAGTTCATCGAGTGGTGGAAGGCGGAACGCGCCAGTACCAGGCCGTCCACATGCGTCACGGTCAGGCATACGGCTAGGCCCGGATCGGCCGCAGCGGTCGCGCGCAGCGGACGCGAACCGGTCGAGCCGTGGACGTACAGCCGGTCGTCGATCCGGCCGAACAGTGTGGGCAGCACGACCGGTGCGCCGTCGCGGACGAAGCCGAGATGGCACAGGTAGGCCGTGTCGAGTATCGAGTGCACCGTCTCCTTGTCGTACGAGGCGCGCTGCCTGGCGCGGCTGGGGACCGTGCGCCCGGTCGGCTCGTAGGCGTCCCCGGGGAGGCCGGTGCTGTCGGGCGTGTCAGTGTCCGGCATTGCGTACTCCATTGCACTAGTGCATAATGTCTTTTGTGCTAGGAGAGTATCGGATCAGTGGGCGGCGTGCATCCGAGATCGCCGCGAGTGTGGAGCGCGGGGTCGCCTCGGGTGACCTCGCGCCCGGTCATGTGCTGCCGCCCATGAGGGAGTTGGCGACGCTCCTCGGCGTGAATCCCAATACGGTGGCCGCCGCCTACCGGTCCCTCCGCGAGCGCGGGGTGATCGAGACCGCCGGGCGCCGGGGGAGCCGGGTGCGGCCGCGTCCCGCGAGCACGGCACGCGGCTCGCTCCGGGTGGAGGCACCTCCGGGCGTGCGTGACCTGGGTGACGGCAATCCCGACCCCGCGCTGCTGCCCGGTCTCGGGGAGGCCCTGGCGGTGGCCGCGGCGGCGTACGGCCGGCAGCCGCACCTCTACGGCGACGCGACAGTGGTCCCCCGGTTCGCGGAGATCGCGAGGGCTGAGCTGGACGCGGACGGTGTGCCCGGCGGGCCGGTGGCCGTCGCCTCCGGATCCCTCGACGCGATCGAAAGGGTGCTGACCGCGCACCTCAGGCCGGGTGACGCGGTCGCCGTCGAGGATCCGGGTTGGGGGGCTCTGCTGGACCTCGTCCCGGCCCTCGGCATGCGCGTCCTGCCGGTGGCGCTGGACGAGGACGGTCCGCTGCCGGGCGAGGTGGAGCGAGCCCTGCGCGCGGGGGCCGGTGCCCTGGTGGTCACCGACCGGGCGCAGAACCCGACGGGCGCGACGGTGACGGACCGACGGGCCGAGGAGCTGCGGTCCGTTCTCGCGGAGCATCCCGGTGTGCTCCTGATCGAGGACGACCACGGCCACGCCATCGTCGACCTGCCGGTGCGTCCCCTCGCTGGTGTCACGGAACGCTGGGCCTTCGTGCGGTCCGTGTCCAAGGCGTACGGACCCGATCTGCGGCTCGCCGTGCTCACCGGGGACGGACTGACCGTGGACCGGGTGACGGGGCGCCAGCGGCTCGGGCCCGGCTGGGTGAGCGGACTGCTGCAGCGGACCGTCGCGCACCTGTGGGCGACGGGGGCGGTCGACACGCCGGCTGTCGCCCGCTCCTACGGGGAGCGCAGGGACGCGCTGGTCCGGGCCCTGAGGGAGCGTGGCATCGAGGCGTACGGGCGGACCGGGATGAACGTGTGGGTGCCCGTCGGCGACGAGACCGGCGCGGTCGCCAGGCTGCTGCACGCCGGCTGGGCGGTGGCCCCCGGGGCGCGGTTCCGGATCGCCTCGCCGCCGGGGGTGCGGCTGACCGTCTCGACGCTGTCCGCCGCGGACATCGGGCCCCTGGCGGACGCGGTGGCGGCGGCCGCGCCGCCCGCCCGCCCGGTCAGTTACGGCTGACCGGCCCGGTGGCCACGGTGCTGAGGGCGTCCCCGCCGCCCGGTCCGGCTCCGGTGGCGCGACGGGCCGGCAGGTCGTGCAACTGATCACCGGACGGATCGTCCCAGGCCGTCCCGTCCGCCTCGACCGCCTGGAGCACTGGTGTCGCCAGGCGGCTGACTCCATTCACCCCTCGTGCTCTCGGCCCTGGCGGGTTCCGCTTCCGGCGCACGCTCCGTCAGGCCGGCCCGGACAGCTTCGTGAAGTCCCAGGACCTGACCGCCTGCGGCGTGAGCCGGATCCAGGCGTGCCGTTCGTCGTGCGGCAGGGAGTCCAGCCCGAAGTACTTGGCCGAGAAGAGCCTCTCCGGGACGACCAGCTCGGCGCAGTCCAGGCCCGTGCGGGGGACCTCGCCGACGAAGGAGACCTCGCCACGGAGCTCCACCCCGCGCAACTCGCCGTACTCCACCCCGTCGTCCACCACCACGGCGGCCTTCGGGGTGTGGCGGAGCTGCGACCAGCGCAGACTCCTGACGAGCGAGTAGAGCCAGAGGGAGGTGCCGTCCCACACGAACCACAGGGCCGCCACGTGCGGCATGCCCTCGGCCGAGACCGTGGCGACCCTGCAGGTGCGCTGTTCGGCGAGGTAGGCGTCCCGCTCCGCGTCGGTCATCATGATCCGACGGCCATGGCGCTGGGCAGCGTTCACGGGACGCCCTTCCTGGAAGTGTCCGGCCGGTTCCGGAAGCATGGGCCCTCTGCCGTGGTCGCGCAATGGTCCGCCCTCTCACACCAGGGTGATGGAGCCTCCCTCGACCCGGATCTGCTTCTCCGGCAGCGGCTGGGTCGCCGGGCCGCCCGTCACCGCGCCGGTCGCCGCGTCGAACGTGCTGTTGTGGCACGGGCAGGTGATGACGCCGTCGGCGATCCCCTTCACCGCGCAGCCCTGGTGGGTGCACTTCGACGAGAACGCCTTGAACTCACCGGCCTTCGGCTGTGTCACCACCACCTCCTGGTCGGCGAAGACCATTCCTCCGCCCTCCGGGATGTCAGCGGTCGCGGTGAGCGGCGCGCCGGCGTTCGCGCCGCCGCCCTCCCCTGCCGGTTCGACCGTGTCGGAGCCGCCGGTGTCCTTCGGCCCGCCTCCGCACGCGGTGAGGGCGGCGGCCAGTCCCGCGGCTCCCGCCGTGACGACGGTGCGCCGCCCGAGGCGGACCTGGCTCTCCTGCGATGCGTTCATGCCGGCATTCCCTTCATCGGCGAGACGTCAGGTGGAAGGACGTCATCAGTGCATACGGATCCGCGTGGCCCTCTGTTCATACACCCGCACCGAAGGCCTTCCCCGCCAGGCGCGTTCGCCTCGGCGCCGTCGGTCCGGCTTCCGGCCGCCCGAGGCCCCGGCGTCAGCCTTGGAGGCGGACGGGGAGGGTGCGCACGCTGTTGCCCACGAATGAGGCGTGGCGTTGCAGCTCGGACTCCGGGACGGCGAGTTGGAGGTCGGGGTAGCGGGTGAAGAGTTCGCGGAGTGCGACCGTGCTCTCCATGCGGGCCAGGGGGGCGCCCAGGCAGTAGTGCGTGCCGTGTCCGAGTGAGAGGTGCCGGGTCTCGGCGGTGCGGGTGATGTCGAAGAGGCCGGCGTCGGGGCCGTGGGCGCTCTCGTCCCGGCCCGCGGCCGAGTAGCCGGCGAGTACCGGGGTCCCCTTGGGGATCACCGTGCCGGCCAGGGTCAGGTCACGGGTCGGGTAGCGGAACGGGAAGTAGCTGACCGGACTGTCCCAGCGCAGGGTCTCCTCCACCACGTCCGCCCAGCTCGCCCTTCCCGCCAGGACGAGGCCGAGCTGATCGCGGTGGGTGCACAGGGCACGCACGGCGTTCGTGATCAGGTTCAGCGTGGTCTCGTGGCCGGCGATGACGGTGAGCATCAGCGTGCCGATCAGCTCCTGGGGGCTGAGCCGGTCACCGTTCTCCTCGCGGGCGGCGATCAGCGCGCTGATCAGATCGTCCCCCGGCTCCTTCGTCCGGGCGGCGGCCACCGCGCTCAGCACCTCCACCATCTCCCTGTTGGCCGCCAACGACTCCGCGGGCCCCACGTCGGTGGCGACGATGCGGTTGGACAGCGTGTGCAGCCGGTCGTGATGTGCGGCCTCCACCCCCAGCAGCTCACAGATGACGCCCATCGGCAGCGGCAACGCGAAATGCGCACGCAGATCGGCGACACCGCTCCCGGCGGTGGCGGCACGGCCGAGCCCGTCCAGGAGGGAAACCGTCAACGCCTCGACACGAGGACGCAACTCCTCCACCCGGCGTGCGGTGAACGCCTTGCTCACCAACGCCCGCAGCCGCCGGTGATCGGCCCCGTCCGCGGTGGTCATCCCCCGCACGGTCGCGAACGCCCCCAACGGCCAGCCCTCCGGGATCGCGCCCGACTCCAGCGCCGTGAAATGCCGCGCGTCCTTCGCCACATCGGGATGCCCCAGGAACTCCTTGAGGGCCGCATGCCCCAGAACCGCCATACCCGCCACCTCACCAGGCAGGACCACGGGGGCGACCGGACCCCGCGCCAGCAAACGCGCGTTGGCCACGTGCGGGCAACCGCCGGCCGGGTCCATGCGGTACGGGCGGCCAGGCCCGGGATTCGCCGGTGAGGTGTTCAACTGGGCTCCAGGGCAAGTGGCGAGCAGGCGCGTCCGATCGGCGGACGGTGGCGGTCACGAGAGGACGAAGGCTCCGGAAGCGCATCGAACTCGCCTGCGGGACAGGGGACATGGGCAGCGTAGAGCACAGAGCCCCGCCAGGTCCGAGGACCGCGGGCATCCCGCCCCGGCCGGCGGGACGGAAGGCGGGCCCGGGGGAAACTCCCCGGGCCCGCCTTCGTCCGTCCCTCGTGCGGCTGCTTCGCTACGGCGTCAGATGTTGACGCCGAAGTCGGCGGCGATGCCCGCCAGGCCGGAGGCGTAGCCCTGGCCCACCGCGCGGAACTTCCACTCGCTGCCGTGACGGTAGAGCTCGCCGAAGACCATGGCGGTCTCCGTCGAGGCGTCCTCGCTCAGGTCGTAGCGGGCCAGTTCGACGTTGTCGGAGCGGTTGATCACCCGGATGAAGGCGTTGCGGACCTGGCCGAAGCTCTGGCCGCGCGCGGCCGCGTCATGGATGGAGACCGGGAAGACGATCTTCGAGACCTCGGCGGGCACCGACGCCAGGTCCACGTTGATGGACTCGTCGTCGCCCTCGCCCTCGCCTGTGAGGTTGTCGCCGGTGTGCTGGACCGAACCGTCGGGGCTGTTGAGGTTGTTGTAGAAGACGAAGTGCCGGTCGGAGACCACCTTGCCGGCTTCGGTGCACAGCAGGGCGCTGGCGTCGAGGTCGTGATCGGCACCGGTGGTGGTGCGCACGTCCCAGCCGAGTCCGACCGTCACCGCGGTGAGGCCGGGGGCCTCCTTGCTGAGCGAAACGTTTCCGCCCTTGGACAGGCTGACTCCCACGAGTGTTCCTCCATTGCTGTGGTTGGCGTCGTCATCCGGTCCAACGCCGGAGCGGCCCCTATGGTTCCATGGTTGCGCAAGTTCGTAACTATGGATGCCGGCTGCGGAGCCTCTGACGGTACGCGGATCACGACAGCCCGGAAGGTGGCGGCGTGTTCTCCGATGTGGGTGTGCTGGAACTGGCCACGATCGTGGTCCTCGCCCTCGTTCTGTACGGGCCGGACAAACTGCCTGAAGCGATCAAAACCGTGTCCGCGGTCGTCCGGAAGTACCGGGAGTTCTCCGAGAGCGCGAAGCGGGAGGTCCGGGAAGGCCTGGGTCCGGACTTCCAGGACTTCGAGTTCGAGGACCTGAACCCGCGGACCTTCGTGCGCAAGCATGTCCTGGACGGTGACGGCGTGGGGCTGGAGGCGATCCGCGGCGCTCTGGATCCCCGGCCTGAACTGAAGGGGGCCGTGGACGTCGTGCGTGACGCTGTCGACGCCGGGCCTGGACTAGATTCCCCGCCCGCGCCCGGCGAGGGCGCGCTCTCCCCGCGCAAGGGCGGGGGCGGTCCGGCGGTGGACCCCGACGCCACCTGACCCGTCAGGGCGGTGGCGTGAGGACGACGTTCCGACCCTCGGCGAGGCCGGCACCCTTGTGTGCCGCTGCTCCCGGTCGAGAAGGTGCCGGAAATCCTGGGGTCGGGTTCTCCCGCGTGACGGACTTCACGACACTTCAGAACATGCGCAACTATTAAAGTGTTGTGCATGAACGGAGACGGTACGACGCTGTGGGAAGTCGCTGTGCTCGACGGGGGGCCCGCCGACGGGCTGCGGGTGAGGGTCGCCGACCGGCCGGGGGTGGTCCAGGTGACCTGCCCCTGCGAGCTGGACGCGCCGTCGTCCGGGGTGCGGGTCGACGCGTTGTACGTCTACCGCCGCGAACCGCGGGTGCGGGACGGGTCGTTGCGTTACGGCTTCGACGCGGCCAGTCCCTGACGTGCCCGCCGGCGAGGCCGTTCAGTGGTCCCGCGTGCCGCCCTCCGGGCCGGTCGGCCGGGCCGGAGGAGTGTCGCCGGGTGCGGATCGCGCGGTCCCGGTGGTGAGCGGTCCGGTGGAGGCCGGGCCGGGGGTGGTGCCTGGCGTCGCGCCGTCCTCCTTCATGGCCTTCGTCTCGCTCTTGAGGATCCGCAGCGACTGACCCAGTGCGCGCGCGGAGTCCGGCAGTTTCTTCGACCCGAACAGCATGATGACCACGATCGCCAGGATCAGCAGGTGCCAGGGTTCCAGTCCGTTGCGGAGCATCTCCACCACGTCCTTTCTCTCGCCGGTGCCGGTGTGCGCACCCGATGGTGCGACGCACGCTTCAAAGATTGCTAGATTGCGCAACTGTACAAGCATGGGGTGGGTCCAGTCGTCCCCTCCGCCGGATCCGGACGAATGAGGGTGCGCAGATGACAGGAAGCCACCGAGCGGCGGCGGCCACCCGCCAGGGCGCCAGGGCCGCGGACCGGGGCCGGCGGCCCGGTCGTCCCCGGATGCGGATCGTCCTCGCCACGGCGGTGTCGCTGCTCGTCCTCGTGACGGCGGGCGCGGGCTGGGCGTACCTGAAGCTCAACGGCACCATCGACACCTTCGGTGCCGACGGGATATCCGACGACAGGCCCGCCGCGTCCTCGGCCGGGCAGAACGTCCTGGTGATCGGTTCGGACGCCAGGACCGGCGGGAACAGCGAGCTGGGCGGCGGCGACACGAACGACATCGGGCGCTCCGACACCGCGTTCCTGCTGCACGTCTACGCCGACCACCGGCACGCGGTCGCGGTGTCCATACCCCGTGACACCCTGCTCGACATCCCACCGTGCAAGCTGCCCGACGGCAGCTGGACCGAGACCAGGCACCAGGCCATGTTCAACGAGGCGTACACCGTGGGCAGCACGGCCGAGGGCAACCCCGCCTGCACCCAGAACACCGTCGAGAACCTCACCGGCCTGCGCGTCGACCACACTGTGGTCGTCGACTTCAAGGGCTTCTCGGCGCTGACGGAGGTCGTCGGCGGTGTGGAGGTGTGCGTGCCGCAGGACATCTACCAGAAGGACCTGAACCCGGGCCGGGCCACGCGTGGCGAACGCCTCTTCACCCAAGGGGTACAGACCGTCTCCGGCCAGAAGGCCCTGGACTACGTACGCATCCGGCACGGCATCGGTGACGGCTCCGACATAGGCCGCATCAAACGGCAGCAGGCCTTCGTCGGGAGCCTGGTCAAGAAGGTGAAGAGCGACGGGTTCACCCCCACGAAGCTGCTGCCGCTCGCCGACGCGGCGACGACGTCCATGACCGTCGACCCCGGCCTCGGTTCGGCCGACAAACTGGTCTCCTTCGCCATGTCGCTGAAGGACATCGATCTGCACGACACCAGGTTCGTCACCGTCCCCTGGCGGTACGAGGGCGCCCGCGTCGCGATCGTCGAGCCGGACGCCGGGGCGCTCTGGGCGGCTCTGAAGGCCGACCGCACCCTCGACGGCGGGGACGCGGGCGGCGGGAGCGACGCGGACCCGGACGGCACGGACTCCCCGAAGCCCACCGGCTCCTCGCCCGACGCCGAGGAGCAGGTCCCGGCCGAGGACATCTCCGTCACCGTCCGCAACGGCACGCGGGTCACCGGACTCGCCGCGCGGGCGGCCGCCGCCCTGGAGGCATCGGGTGTCACCGTCACCGGCACGGCGACGGCGAGCGGCCAGGACCGGCGCACCACGGTGATCGAGTACGGACCCGGCCGGAGGGCGGAGGCGGAGACGCTCGCCCGCATCCTCGGCACCGGGGAGCTCCGCTCCACCTCCGGTGGCCTGGACGTCGTGCTCGGGCAGTCCTACGCGGACCGGGCGGCCGGTACTCCCTCCGGGGCGGGTAACGCGTCCTCGGCGCCCTCGGAAGTGCCGGCCGAGGTCGCCGAGGGGGCGCGCACCGCGGACGAGGACCTCTGCGCCGCGCTGTCGTACGGATGATCCGGAAGGAGCGCGGGTGGCGGCCGGACCGCCACGCAGGTCCCTACCGCTCGGCGCCGGGCCTGTCGTAACGCGACCGTGCTGCCGCCAGAGCCACCGTGTACAGCGCGAGGACCGCGGCGAGCAGCGGGTAGTACAGGGCCGGCAGCGCCGTCATGCCCAGCACCGGCCCCAGCGGGGAGAGGGGCAGCAGGATGCCGATGACGGCCAGGCCGGCGGCGGCCCAGTGGACCGGGCTCGCGGTGGCGCCCTCGGCGGTCCGGCGGCCGGTGCGCAGCAGAAGCATGACCAGCGCCTGGGTGAGGAGGTTCTCGGTGAACCACCCGGAGTGGAACGCGGCCTGGCCGGATCCGGCCGCTTCGTGCAGGGCGAGTGCGAGGACGCCGAAGGTCGCCAGGTCGGCGGTGGCTCCCAGCAGTCCGAAGCCGGTGATGAAGCGGAGGAAGTAGCGGGGCTGCAGCACCGTCGGCGCACGGAGCGCGGCGGGACGGATCCGTTCGAAGGCGAAGGCCAGCTGAGCGGCGTCGAAGCACAGGTTCTGGACCAGGATCTGGGCAGGCAGCATCGGGAGGAAGGGCAGCATCAGACCGGTCACCAGCATCGCGATCACGTTGCCGAGGTTGGACGAGAGCGTGATGCGCAGGTAGGTGGCGATGTTGACGCTGCTGTGCCGGCCCGAGGTGATGGCGTGGGAGATCGCGGTGAGGTCCTTGTCGGCCAGGACCACGTCGGCGCTCTCGCGGGCGACGTCCACGGCGTCGCGCGGACAGATGCCGGCATCGGCGGCGTGGAGCGCGGGCAGGTCGTTGACACCGTCGCCGAGGAACCCGGTGGTGTGCCCGTCGGCGCGCAGCACGGAGATGATCCTGGCCTTGTGCTCGGGAGCGCAGCGCGCGAAGACGGTGGTGCGGCGGGCGAGCGCCGCGAGTTCGCCGTCCGTCAGGCCCTCGAGGGTGTCGGCGGCGAGGACGACGCCGGGATCGAGCCCCAGATCCCTGCAGGCGCGGGCCGCCGTTCCCGGGTGGTCACCCGTGAGGATCTTGACGGTGACACCCTGGTCGGCGAGGACCTCCAGGGCTTCCGCCGCGGTCGGCGCGAGGGTGTCGCGCAGGGCGACGAACCCGAGGAGGGTCAGGCCGCGCTCGTCGGCCGGGGTGTAGCCGCGGTCGCGCGCGTGCCGTTCGGAGATGGCGACCGCGAGGACCCTCAGACCGCTCGCCGCCTCCCCGGCGGCCAGCGCGAGCAGCCGGGCCCGCTCCTCCTCGGTGAGGGCGCAGCGCTCGATGACGTCCTGTGCCGATCCCTTGACGACCAGCGTGTGGAGACCGAGACGGCCGGGGCGGCGTACGACTGCGGTGGAGAGGCGGCGTACCGGGTCGAAGGGGATCGCCGCCACACCGTCGTACTCCAGTGGTTCGTCCCCCTCGACGGCGTCCAGGATCGCCTCGTCCAGGGCGTCCGGGACCGGCAGGTCGGCGAGCTGGAGCGTCCACCAGGCATTGACACCGGCCCAGTGCAGTACCTCGGGATCATGGCCGCCCCGCACGTCCAGCGTGCGGTGCACGACGGGACGGTCCTGGGTGAGGGTGCCCGTCTTGTCGAGGCACAGCACGTCCACCGCCCCGAGATCGTGCAGTGCGGGCAGCCGTTTGACGATCACCCGGTGGTCACGGGCGAGGAGGGACGCCCCACGGGCCAGGGCGGTGGTGACGATGACCGGCAGCATCTCGGGGGTGAGCCCCACGGCGACCGCCACCGCGAAGGGAAGCGTCTCGAACCCCCTGCCGCGCAGCGCCGCGTTGGCCATGAGCACCAGGGGCGGGGTCAGCAGCATGAACCGGATGAGGACCCAGGAGATCCCGTGCACCGACCGGTCGAAGGCACTGGCCACGTGCTGCCCCGGGCCGCCGCGGGTGGCGGCGAAGCGGGTGCGCGACCCGGTCGAGACGACGACCGCGGTACCGCTGCCCGACGCCACGCTGCTGCCCTGGAAGCACAACTGGGGCGCGTCGAACGGTCCGCCCCGGTGATCCGGCGCGTCGACGGCGTGCTTGGCCACCGGCGCCGACTCGCCCGTCAGCGCTGCCTGGTGCACCGTGAGGCCGCTCGCCCGCAGGAGCAGTACGTCGGCGGGGACCAGGTCACCGGGGCCGAGACGGATCACGTCGCCCGGTACCAGCTCGTCGACCGGCATCTCCCGTGACGTGGGCGCCTCGTGCTCCGCCGGGCGCCGAAGCACGGTCGCCGTGGTCGCCACCAGCTTCCGCAGCGCGGCCACGGACCGGTCGGCCCGGCGTTCCCCGCCCGCCCGCAGGACGCAGCTGACCACCACGAGGGAGAGGATCACGCTCGCGGTGCCCCAGGCCGCCACGGCGGCCGACACCAGTCCGAGGCAGAGCAGCACCGCGGTGAAGGGGTCCCGCAGGCTTACGGCGAGGCGGCGGGGCCAGGAAGCCGTGCGCCATGGGGGCACCGTGTTCTCGCCGAAGGCGGCGAGCCGTTCCACCGCCTCCGCCTCGACGAGTCCGCGGGGCCCGCTGGCCAGATGCCGCAGCACCTGGAGCGAGGTGAGGCCGTGCCAGGGCGGTGGTCCGTCGTCCGGCCGGGGGGCCGTGCCCGCCGGGTGCCCCGCCCAGCGCTCCCCGGAACCCGCAGGATCGGTACCGCAGGCCGCTGCGGTCTCAGGCACCGAGGTCACGGAGGCGGGGGACCGGAGCATGGGCGGCCCGGTCGGTCAGCTGGCCGATCATCAGCCGGACCACCGTCACCACGTCGGCGTCGTCGACGAAGTAGACCTGGCGCCGCCCCTCCCGCCGGGAGCGTACGAGACCGGCGAGCTTCAGTTTCGTCAGATGCTGGCTCACCGCGGGCAGGGCTCCGCCCACGCGCTGGGCGAGTCCGCTCACATCGCTCTCGCCCTCGGCCAGGGCCCACACGATGTGCAGACGCGGTGGCGACGCCAGCAGCCCGAACGCCGCAGCCGCGTCCGCCAGCACCTCGGCGGGCGGATCGTCGGGGTCCCCTGCTGCCACCATCGCTCTCCCGTCCGGCGTGGGCCGCGCGGTCGGGCCCGAAGGTTCCCAGTGTAGGGGGCCGCGCGGCACCCGGATCCGCGGCTCGGGAGCCCGGACGAGCACCCTGGCCGTGGGGGCGGCCGCGGTGTGTGAGCCACACGTCGACCCCGCCGGATCACCCGGACACCCTGCGCCCGCGATCACCCTCGGTGACTATGCTCACCTGGTGCCGGTGGCCGGTGGTGAGAGGCGCGGTGCCGTCGAGGGACCGCACGGGGCGGTCCGTGGATTGCGCGGTCGAAGAGATGGGTGGCCTGGAAGTGTTGAGAGAGGTCGTAGCGACCCGCTACGTCACGCCCCTGCGTGAAGGCGGCTCGCTGCCCGGGATCGTCGAGGCCGACGACCTGGGCACGTACGTCATGAAGTTCACCGGCGCGGGACAGGGGCGCAAGACCCTGGTCGCCGAGGTCGTCTGCGGTGAGCTCGGCCGGAGGCTCGGGATGCGGGTGCCGGAGCTGGTCACCATGCAGCTCGACCCCGTCATCGGTCTCGCCGAGCCGGACCAGGAGGTGCAGGAACTCCTCAAGGCGAGCGGCGGGCTGAACCTCGGCATGGACTACCTCCCCGGCTCGTTCGGGTTCGACCCGCTCGCCTACCAGGTGGACCCGGCGGAGGCCGGCAAGATCGTCTGGTTCGACGCGCTGATCAACAACGTGGACCGCTCGTGGCGGAACCCCAACATGCTGGTCTGGCACGGCGATCTCTGGCTGATCGACCACGGGGCCACCATGATCTGGCACCACAACTGGCCGGGCGCCCAGGCCTCCGCCGCGAAGCCGTACAACGCCTCCGACCACGTCCTCGCGCCGTTCGGTCCCGACATCGCGGCCGCCGCCGCCGAGCTCGCCCCGCTGGTCACCGAGGAACTGCTCACCGAGGTGGCCGCCGAGGTGCCGGACGAGTGGCTGACCGGAGAGCCCGGATTCGGGACGACTGACCTGCTGCGGCGGGCCTACGTGGAGCCGCTGCTGGCGCGCGCCGGAAGCATCCACGAGCGGATCACCATGGGGGAGCCCACGAAGGCGCAGCGCTCCCAGGCCCCCGGCTGGCTCTCGGAGCGTCTCGCCCCGCAGCCGCACGCCGCGAAGAAGGACCGTGCCGCCCGGGCGGACAGCGGACGGAACAGCGAGGACAGCGGACGATGAGCACACGCGATGTCTTCGAGTACGCGGTCCTTCGTGTCGTGCCCCGGGTCGAGCGGGGCGAGTGCTTCAACGCGGGCGTACTGGTCTACTGCCGGGCGAAGTCCTTCGTCGGCGCGCGCACGCAACTGGACGAGGGCAAGCTCATGGCGCTGGACCCGAACGCCGACGTGAGGGGTGTCCAGGCCGCCCTCCGCGCGGTCGAGGGGGTCTGCGGCGGCGGCGACGCGGCCGGTCAGGCGGCCGGCGACGACCCCGGCCGGCGCTTCCGCTGGCTGATCGCTCCGCGCTCCACGGTCGTCCAGCCGGGCACCGTGCACAGTGGACTCACCCTGGACCCCGAAGCCGAGATCGAGCGGCTGCTCGACCTGCTGGTGCGCTGACTCCGGCACCGGCGGCGCCGCCCGCGAGGTACGCGGCCACGGCGCCGTCCGGTGTGACATGCGCCCACGCCCCCGTGTGCCGTTGACACCGGGTGCGAGGGCTTCTAGCGTCTCGTCTGCTGAAGGTACTAAGCGGTTGCTCAGTTATCGGGAACTTCCTGACGTCCGCTGAGCCGCGATCCAAGGGCGAGGAGAACCAAGCATGTCCACCACCGAGCAGCGCGTCGCCATCGTGACGGGAGCGGCACGGGGCATCGGCGCCGCCACCGCCGTACGCCTGGCGGCCGAGGGCCGCGCCGTCGCCGTACTCGACCTCGACGAGGCGGCGTGCAAGGACACGGTCGAGAAGATCACCGCCGCCGGGGGCAAGGCCCTCGCCGTCGGCTGCGATGTGTCGGACAGTGCCCAGGTGGAGGCCGCCGTCGCGCGGGTGGCCGCCGAGCTCGGCGCACCGACGATCCTCGTCAACAACGCGGGCGTGCTCCGCGACAACCTGCTGTTCAAGATGAGCGAGTCCGACTGGGACCTCGTGATGAACGTCCACCTCAAGGGTGCGTTCCTGATGGCCAAGGCCGTCCAGTCGCACATGGTGGAGGCCAAGTTCGGCCGCATCGTCTCGCTCTCCTCCTCCTCGGCGCTGGGCAACCGTGGCCAGGCGAACTACTCCGCGGTCAAGGCCGGCCTCCAGGGCTTCACCAAGACGCTCGCCAAGGAGCTCGGCAAGTTCGGCGTGACCGCGAACGCCGTCGCCCCCGGCTTCATCGTCACCGAGATGACCGCCCAGACGGCGGCCCGGGTCGGCATGGGCTTCGAGGAGTTCCAGGCGGCCGCCGCCACGCAGATCCCCGTGCAGCGCGTGGGGCACCCCGAGGACATCGCCAACGCCATCGCGTTCTTCACGGGCGACGACGCGGGCTTCGTGTCCGGGCAGGTCATGTACGTCGCCGGCGGACCGCTCAACTGACCCCGGAAGGGCAACGGACACCATGACTGTGCAGGACAGTGGCAAGGTCGCGCTCATCACGGGCGCGAGCCGGGGCATCGGCTACGGCATCGCCGAGGCGCTCGTCGCCCGCGGCGACCGGGTCGTCATCACGGGCCGCGGCGAGGACGCGCTGAAGGAGGCCGTCGAGAGGCTCGGCGCCGACAGGGCGGTCGGCATCGCGGGCAAGGCGCACGACGAGGCCCACCAGGCGGCGGCCGTCGAGCGTGCCATGGAGGCGTTCGGCCGGGTCGACTACCTGGTCAACAACGCGGGTACGAACCCCGTCTTCGGGCCGATGGCCGAGCTCGACCTCAACGTGGCCCGCAAGGTCTACGAGACCAACGTGATCTCCGCGCTCGGGTTCGCCCAGCAGACCTGGAAGGCCTGGCAGCGGGAGAACGGCGGGGCGATCGTCAACATCGCCTCGGTCGCGGGCGTCTCCGCGTCCCCGTTCATCGGCGCCTACGGCATGAGCAAGGCGGCCATGGTCAACCTGACCCTCCAGCTGGCGCACGAGTTCGCTCCGGTCGTGCGGGTCAACGCGATCGCCCCGGCCGTGGTGAAGACCAAGTTCGCGGAGGCGCTGTACGAGGGCCGCGAGGCCGAGGCGGCAGCCGCCTACCCGCTGGGCCGGCTCGGTGTTCCCGAGGACATCGGCGGTGCGGCGGCGTTCCTCACCTCGGAGCAGTCCGCCTGGGTCACGGGGCAGACGCTGGTGGTCGACGGCGGTATCTTCCTGAACGCCGGCGTGGGCTGACCTGGCCTGATCCAGTTCGGTCCTGATTGGCTGAAGTGCCTCGCCGGGTTTGTGGGTTGTCCCGGCGAGGCGCTGCGGTATGGTCTGCCGACCCCAAGGCCGATCGAGGAGCGTGCGCGTGTTCTACCGGGCCAGTCTGCAGGCCTCTGCAGCCCTTGCTTCCCTTTCTCTGTTGGCCGGTTGTGGTCTGTTGTCCGACAGCGGTTCGAAGACGGAACAGCGGATATCGGTCGGAACGACGAGCTCGCCCTCGACCCTCGATCCGGCGGCGGCCTGGGACGGTTCCTGGGAGCTGATGAGGAACGTCTACCAGACCCTGGTGAGCTTCCCGACCGGCAGCACCAGCCCCGAGCCCGACGCGGCCCGCGAATGCCGCTTCACGGATTCCACGAGCGTGGAGTACCGGTGCACCCTCCGGTCGGGCCTGAAGTTCTCCAACGGCGACAAGATCGACGCCGAGACCGTGAAGTACTCCATCGACCGGATCAGGACGATCAAGGTCAAGGGTGGTCCGGCCGGCCTCCTCGGATCTCTCGACCGGGTGGAGACCAAGGGCGACCACGAGATCATCTTCCACCTCGCCAGGGCGGACGCGACCTTCCCCTTCATCCTGGCCACTCCCGCGATGTCGATCGTCCCGCCCGGTGAATACCCGGCGGACGGCATCCGCGACGACGGCAAGGTCACCGGCTCGGGGCCGTACGTCCTGGACTCGTACGAGCAGGGCAAGCAGGCCGAGCTGACCAGGAACCCCAGCTACAAGGGGTTCGCCGACCGGAAGAACGACGCGGTCACGATCCGCTACTTCGACGACTCCACCCTCATGGTGGAGGCGCTGAAGAACAAGGAGATCGACGCCACCTACCGCGGTCTGACAGCCGAGGAGGTCATCGGCCTCGAGGACAACAAGAAGGACAACAACGGTCTGCAGATCGTCGAGTCGGTGGGCGCCGACATCCGCTTCCTCGTCTTCAACCCCAAGGACCCGGCCGCCGGGAAGCTCGCCGTCCGGCAGGCCGTCGCCCAGCTGGTGGACCGCGACGCGCTCGTCGCCAAGGTCTACCGGGGCACCGCCGAGCCGCTCTACTCCATGGTCCCGAAGGGCATCGCGGGACACGCCACCAGCTTCTTCGACTTCTACGGCGACCGGGACGTGGCGAAGGCCAAGGCCCTGCTCTCCAAGGCGGGGATCACCGCGCCGGTCAAGATGACCTTCTGGTACACCACCGACCGCTACGGCTCCTCCACCGCTCCCGAGTTCGCCGAGCTGAAGCGCCAGCTCGAGTCGTCCGGCCTCTTCCGCATCACATTGAGGAGCGCGCCGTGGAAGTCCTTCCAGGAAGGCTTCAACAAGGGTGCCTACCCGGTCTTCGGGCGCGGCTGGTTCCCCGACTTCCCGGACCCGGACAACTTCATCGCCCCCTTCGTCGGCCAGGACAGCGTCACCGGTACCCCGTACCTGAGCGACGAGATCACCCGTGAGCTGCTGCCGTCCTCCCGCAAGGAGAGCGACCGCGGTGCCGTCTCCGACCAGTTCAAGCGGGCCCAGGAGATCCTCGTCAAGGACGTCCGGCTGCTGCCCCTGTGGCAGGGCAAGCTCTACGTGGCGGCCGGCGAGGACATCGGCGGTGGCGAGCGCGCGCTCGATCCCCAGACGGTCATGCAGATGTGGGAGCTGTACCGCAAGACCAGCTGGTAGGAGTGGAGCCGACGGGCTCGGCGGGTCGGCTGTCAGTGGTCCCCGGTAGGTTCTGTCATCAAGAACCGATTGCTTACCGGAGGTTGTGGACGTGACCGACACCGACCTGCTGCCCGAGTCCTGGCGCGGCGTCCTCGGCGAAGAGCTGCAGAAGCCCTACTTCAAGGAGCTCACGGATTTCGTCGAGGAGGAGCGGGCCAGGGGGCCGGTGTACCCGCCGCGTGAGCAGGTCTTCGCCGCGCTGGAGGCCACACCGTACGACCAGGTGAAGGTGCTCGTCCTCGGCCAGGACCCGTACCACGGCGAGGGCCAGGGACACGGCCTGTGCTTCTCGGTCCAGCCGGGTGTGAAGACGCCGCCGTCCCTGCGCAACATCTACAAGGAGATGAACGACGAGCTCGGCCTGCCCGTCCCTGACAACGGGTATCTGATGCCGTGGGCCGAGCAGGGCGTCCTGCTGCTCAACGCGGTGCTGACGGTCCGCGGCGGCGAGGCCAACTCCCACAAGGCGAAGGGCTGGGAGAAGGTCACCGACGCGGTGATCCGCGCGGTGGCCGAGCGGCCCGACCCGGCCGTCTTCGTCCTCTGGGGCAACTACGCCCAGAAGAAGGTCCCGCTGATCGACCAGGACCGCCATGTGGTGGTCAAGGGCGCGCACCCCTCGCCGCTCTCCGCCAAGAAGTGGTTCGGTTCCCGCCCCTTCACCCAGATCAACGAGGCCGTCGCCGCGCAGGGCCACGAGCCCATCGACTGGCGGATCCCGGACCTGGGCATCCCGGCGACCCGTCCGAAGGCCGCGGCCCGCGCCTGAGCGGGATCGCCGGTGGCTGCGGCTAGCGTCTGAGCCACCGGAACAGGCCGGCGGTGATCAGGGGAGACCTCTGCGGTGGAGCGGCGGGAAGTGCCGGGGGACGTCGTCATGACCAGGATCGGTCAGGCGGTCATGCTGCTCCACGCGGGGGACAGGGAGGAGGCCCGCAACCGGTTCGGGGTCATCTGGTCCGAGATCGGTGAGCGCGGGGACGCCCTGCACCGCTGCACCCTCGCCCACTACATGGCGGGCACCCAGGACGATCCCGGGGACGGGCTGGCCTGGGGCCTCAGGGCGCTGACGGCCGCGGAGGGCCTGACCGGGGCGGCGCGCGCGGACCCGGAGCACCGGGACGTGACCGCCGTGCGGGCCCTGGTCCCGTCGCTCCACCTCGATCTGGCGCGGAGCTATCTGAAGCTGCAGCGCTTCGAGGCGGCCCGGATCCACCTGGACCGGGCGTGGGACGCCGTCGCGGTGCTGGACGACGACGGGTACGGCGGCGGGGTGCGGGCGGCCATCGGGCGTATGGAGCAGCGCATGCGGGGGAGCGGCGGCGGGGGATGACGCGGGCCGGGGCCCCCGCAGGGGCCTGGCCCGCTCCCGTCACGCGCCGGTCGCGCCGTCGATCCGTTCCCGCACCAGGTCGGCGTGGCCGTTGTGCCGGGCGTACTCCTCGATCATGTGCGTGTAGATCCAGCGGAGGGTGAAGGGCTTGCCCGCCCTGCCCACGCCGGCGGACAGATCGTCGAGTCCGAGCTTCGCGGCGTTCGCCCGGGCGGCCTCGATCTCCGCCTCCCAGGTCGTCCTGGCCTCCTCCCAGGTGTCCTGTTCGGTCAGGTGGAACTCCCCGTCCGGGTCCTCGTCCGTCCCGTAGATCGGCGGCAGCTCCTCGCCGGCCAGTACCTCGCGGAACCAGCCGCGTTCGTTCTCGGCCAGGTGCCGCACGAGGCCGAGCAGGGTGAATTCCGACGGGGGTACGGACGCCTCCCGCAGCTGGGCGTCGGTGAGGCCCGCGCACTTCATGGCCAGGGTCGCGCGGTGGTAGTCGAGCCACCCCTCCAGCATCGTGCGCTCGGCGGCGTCGAGGGCGGGCGTGGAGCGTTCGTCAGTCGTCATGGCAGTCATCGTCCCGCACCGGCGATCACCGCCGCGACGGCTTGTCCGGCCCCGGTGCCGAGCATGCCCCGCAGCAGTTCGGCGCAGCCTGCCCGCAGTTGGGCCTCCGTCGGTACGGCCCGGTGGTAGGAACCCACGGCGCAGGCGAACATCATCCCCTCAGCCCACGCCACCAGAGACAGCGCGTGACGTTCCGGCTCGGCCGACCCCGCCGCGGCCATCAGAGCGACCAGAGGTTCACGGAACCGCCTGCCCGCCTCGTCGTAGAAGGCACGGAGCGCGGGCCGCCGGGTGGCCTCCAGGGCGAGTTCGTAGCGGCAGACCAGGAGTTCGGTACTGCCGGTCAGATAGCGGTGCAGGGCATGGGCCAGCCCCTCCGCCATCCGGTCCGGTCCGGCGTCCGAGGGTGGTTCCCCGAGGGTGAGCACCCGCCCCTCCAGCTCGGCGAGCCGGCGCACGGCCGCCTCCAGCAGGGCTTCCCGGGTGCGGGCCTGGTTCGACGTCGACCCCTGGGGGAGTCCGGCCCGTTCGTCCACGGCCCGGTGGGTGAGGCCCCTCATGCCGCGCTCCGCGAGGAGCGCGAGCGCGGCGTCGGCGATCAGATCGGCGCGGGACGCCCCGGACGGCCGGGCGCCGGCTGCGGGCGTGGTGCGTGTGGGCATGGAGCCAATCTACCGCTGTCACTACACCTGTAGTACGGTGAGGCTGTTACTACAGGTGTAGTTCCCAGGAGGTCCAGTCATGGCGACATCGCGAGCGGTGGTCATCGGAAGCGGCATCGGCGGGCTCACCGCCGCCGCCACGCTGCACCGGAGCGGCTGGCAGGTCACGGTGCTGGAGCGCGCAGCCTCGCTGGAACCCGTCGGCGCGGGCATCAGTCTCGCCCCGAACTCCCAGCGCGCCCTCGACGTCATCGGACTCGGCGACGACGTCAGGTCCCTCGCCGCCTGGCAGGGCGACGGCGGTATGCGCACGCCGTCCGGGCGTTGGCTCGCCCGCACGGACAGCGCCGCCGCGGCCGAACGGTTCGGCGGGCCGCTCGTGCTGCTGCACCGCTCCGCCCTCATCGGCCTGCTCCGTGCCCGGCTCCCCGAGTCCGCCCTGCACACCGGCACACCGGCGACACTCGTCGCACCGGGTGAGGCGGACGGGCGCCGGGCGGTGGTCCGGACCCCCTCAAAGGACATCGAGGCCGATCTGGTGATCGGTGCCGACGGCATCGGTTCGGCGGTTCGCGCCACGCTCTACCCGAGCCACCCCGGGCCCGCGTACAGCGGATTCACCACCTGGCGGGTCATCTCGCCGGGCCTCGGCCGCACCTTCGGCTCGCACGAGACCTGGGGCCGCGGCGCGCTGTGGGGCAGCCACCCGCTGAAGGGCGGCGGGATCTACGCCTACGCGGCGGCAGCCGTCCCGGCGGGAGGGCGGGCCGCAGACGACGAGAAGGCGGAGCTTCTGCGCAGGTACGGAGACTGGCACGACCCGATCCCCGGGATCATCTCCTCGGTCGGGCCCGGCCAGGTCCTGCGCCACGACGTGTACCAGCTGGCGGACCCGCTGCCGTCCTTCCACCGGGGCCGCACCGTGCTCGTCGGCGACTCGGCGCACGCCATGGTGCCCTTCCTCGGACAAGGCGGCAACCAGGCCATCGAGGACGCCGTCGTCCTCGCCCACCACCTCCCGCCCGACGGTGACCTGGGCGCGGGCCTGGCCGCCTACAGCGCGGCCAGGGTGCCCCGTACGACCGCGATGGTCCGCAAGGCGGCGCGGGTCTCCCGGATGACGGCGCTGTCCTCGGCACCCGCCGTCGCTCTCAGGAACGGACTGATGTCCGCGGTCTCCCGGCTCGGCCCCGGCCTCGTCCTGAGGACCTTCGACGGCATCTGCGACTGGCGGCCCCCACAGCGCACGTATGCTGCCGGGACCAGGGAAGGGCAGAGCACGCGACCGTGACAAGGCCCTGGTCAAGGCGACAGGGAGAACCTCGTGAAGGTCGGCTGCATCGGGCTCGGCGACATCGCGCAGAAGGCGTACCTGCCGGTACTCACGACCCTGCCGGGCGTCGAACTGCATCTGCAGACCCGCACCGCGGCCACCCTCGCGGCGGTGGCCGGGGCACACCGGATCCCCGCGGCGCAGTGCCACGAGGACCTCGGCTCGCTCCTGGCCCAGGGGCTCGACGCCGCCTTCGTGCACGCTCCGACCGCCGCGCACGCGGAGATCACCGGCCGGCTGCTCGAAGCGGGCGTCCCCACCTACGTGGACAAGCCCCTCGCCTACGAACTCGCCGACTCCGAGCGGCTGGTGGCCCTCGCCGAGGAGCGCGGCGTCTCGCTCGCAGTCGGGTTCAACCGCCGGCTCGCCCCGTCCTACGCGCAGTGTGCCGAGCACCCGCGCGAGCTGATCCTCCTGCAGAAGAACCGGGTGGGACTGCCCGAGGACCCGCGCACCATGGTGCTCGACGACTTCATCCACGTCATCGACACCCTGCGCTTCCTGGTCCCCGGGCCTGTGTCGAGCGTGGTCGTGCGGGCGCGGATCGCCGAAGGGCTCATGCACCACGTGGTGCTCCAGCTGTCCGGCGACGGATTCACCGCGATCGGCATGATGAACCGGCTCAACGGATCGACGGAGGAGATCCTCGAGGTCTCCGGGCAGGACACGAAGCGGCAGGTACTCAACCTCGCGGACGTCGTCGACCACAAGGGACAGCCCACCCTGCGGCGGCGCGGCGACTGGGTGCCCGTCGCACGTCAGCGCGGGATCGAACAGAGCGTCCTGTCCTTCCTGGACGCGGTGCGCTCCGGGGAACTGCTCAGTGCGCGGGACGCCCTGGAGACCCATCGCCTGTGCGAGCGGGTGATCAGGGACGCCTCGGAGCAGGCGTCCTGAGGGACCGCAGACCCAGCGCACCGAAGAAGACGGCCAGCACCGCCAGAGCGCCGTACACCGGCCAGGCGCCCAGCCGGACGAACAGGGTGGTGCCCCGTGCCAACGGCACGTCGTACACGGCAGCCTCGCTCGCGCCGGTGCCGAGTACGGGTCCCACCCGTTCGCCCAGCGGTCCGTACACCGCGCTCACGCCCGTGAGCGTGGCGTGCGCCATCGGACGGCCCGTCTCCGCCGCCCTCAGCGCACCGAGCGAGGCGTGCTGCGCGGGGGCCCAACTGTGCTGGAACGTCGAGGTGGACGACTGGGCTACCAGCAGCTGGGCCCCGTCCTTCGCCAGCTGCCGGCTCATGTCCGGGAACGCCGACTCGAAGCACACCAGCGGGCCCACCCGCAGCCCGTCCGGCAGGTCCATCACCACGGGGCCGCTGCCCCTCAGGCGGTCCTCGCCCGCCGCCTTGCCCACCGAGGTCGCCCAGCCCAGCAGCGCGCGGGCCGGGACGTACTCACCGAACGGCACCAGGCGCATCTTGTCGTAGCGGTCCCCGGTCGGACCCTGCGGGCCCACCAGGACCGCGGACTTGTAGATTCCGGTGCGGCCGGGGCGGTCGTCCGTCCGCCGGGCGTCCATGTTGACCAGCACGTCGGCCCCGACCAGACGCGACAGCGCCGTGACCCGGTCCGCCGTTCCCGGGCTCCGCGACAGGTCGACGCCCACACTGCTCTCCCCCCACAGCACCAGGTCCACGTCCCGGCCCGCGAGACCCCGGGTGAGTTCCTCGCTGCGGGTGAACCGGCGCTCGACACTGCCGGGGCCCTCGACCACGCCCGGCTGCACGACGGCGACGCGGACGGAGCCGGTCTCCTCCGGCCGCGGCGCCCAGATCACCGTCGCCCCCACGCCGACCGCGACCGAGGCCAGACAGGCGGTCGCGGCCCTGCGCGCCGTCGGCACGGCCGGCAGCAGCACGATCGTGGTGTTCACGGCCACGACACCCAGACTGACCAGCCACACCCCTCCCACGGAGGCGACCCGCAGCGCGGGCGCCACCTGCCACTGGCTGGCGCCCAGCAGACCCCAGGGGCCGCCGAGCCCCTCCCAGGACCGGACCAGTTCGATCATCAGCCACCCGGAGGGCACCACGGCCACGGCGGCCACCGCGCGGCGCACGGACGGTGAGCCACCGAGCAGCCGCGCCACGAGCAGACCCCAGGGAGCCCAGAGCAGTCCCAGCAGAGCGGCGAGGACCACGATGAACACATGGAGACTCGGCATGAGCCAGTGGTGCACGGCGAGCATGAAGCCCATGCCGCCGAGCCACCCGTCGGCCGCCGCACGGCGTCCCGTGTCCGCCGACCGGATCAGCAGCAGCCAGGGCACCAGGGCGACGTAGGCGAACCACCAGAGCGACGGCGCCGGAAAGGCCAGGGCGGGCAGGGCGCCCGCGCAGAGAGCCACGGCACCGCGGCCGGTACGCGAACGCAGCAGCCGTTCGAACGGCCGTCCGCCGCCCTTGTCCGCCCGCACGGCGGGATGCCGCCCGACCCGCATCGGCATGCGTCTCCTCCTCGCCGGTCCAGTGCCTGGTCCCAGTGTGGTGCAGAAGATCAGGAGCGCACAGGGGGCGTGCCGCAGCCGCCGGGCCGCGCCTCTCCGCCCGGTCGGGGCGTTCCGGTCCCGGGTGCGCCGTGAGGCAAGGTGTCAGCTGGGCACGACGACGACCGGACCGAGCGCGTGCGTCACCGTCGTCTGCGCGACGGGCGAGAGGCCGAGCCCGAGGGACTCACCGCCCCTGCGCCGTCCGACCACCGTCAGTGCCGCGGTGGCCGACGCCGTGACCAGGGTGCGCGACGCCGAGCCCCGGACGGGTTCACGCACGACCTCCACCGACGGGTACTTCTCGTCCCGGCCCGCCGTGAGTTCGGCGAGCGCCCGCTCCGCCGATTCCGCCGCGGCCTCGCTGTCGAAGACCGGTCCGCCGGACAGGATGGAGGAGAACATCGTCCACCCGTGCACCAGCCGCAGCCGGCCACCCGGCCTGGCGGCGGCGGCCTCGAAGGCGAAATCGAGGACCGCTCCGCTGCTCTCGTCCGCGGCGACCCCCGCCACCACGTCCAGGGAGGTGGCCGCCGGCTCGGCATCGCTCCCGTCCGTCCGGCCCGTCCGGACGACGACGACCGGACACCGCGCCATCGAGGCGGTGGCCAGGCTGTCGGATCCGGTCATCAGGGAGCGGAAACCGCCGAGCCCGCGGGACCCGACGACCACCAGCGAGGCGTCACGGCTGAGCGAGACCAGCGCCGCAGAGGGGAAGTCCAGCGGGGCCAGCGTCGAGACGGGCAGCTCGGGCGCCCGCCCGGAGACGCGCAGCACGGCCTGCGCGAGCAGTTCCCCGGCCTCCCGCAGTCCCTTCTCCTCCTCCCCGTGCCCGGCGCGCGGCCGGACGTGCACGACCAGCAGCGGCAGCCTGCGGCGCACCGCCTCGTCCACGGCCCAGTCGAGCGCCTCCCAGCTGTGCGCGGAACCGTCCACCGCTGCGATCACGGGCAGGTCGTCGGTGGTCATGCGGGCCTCCTGGGCCGTCGGAGTCTCCCGGGCGGGGCCATGATCGCCCGAACTGCGATTATGACCCGACCGCGTGCCCATGAGGTCCGCCGGGCCTCACCGGCGCACGCGGACGACTGTGCAGGCAACGTAACCACGGCCGATCGTCCGGTGTGACACCCGGGAAACGGGCGTTTCGTACCGTCGCGACATCAGCGTTCCCCAGGAAAGGCCGTCCATGACCGTGGCGAATCCACAGCCGGACACCCCCGCCCAGGTGCGGACGGTCTGCTCGTACTGCGGGGTCGGCTGCGGGATGGTCCTCGACGTCGGCAGGGGGCCCGACGGACGCCGTACGGTCCTGAAGGCCACGGGCGACAGGACGCACCCCACGAACGGCGGGCGGCTCTGCACCAAGGGAGCGACGAGCGCCGACCTGCTCGCCGCCCCCGGCCGGCTGACGACACCCCTGGTGCGGGAGGACCGCAGCCAGGAGCCCGCCCCGCTGCCCATGGAGCAGGCGGTCAAGGAGACCGCACGCCGCCTCCGCGCGATCGTGGACGAGCACGGGCCCGACGCGCTCGCCCTCTACGTCTCCGGACAGATGACGCTCGAGGCGCAGTACCTCGCCAACAAGCTGGCCAAGGGCTTCGTGCGCACGAGCTGGATCGAGTCCAACTCCCGGCTCTGCATGGCCGGTGCGGGCAGCGGCTACAAGCTCTCCCTCGGCGCCGACGGTCCGCCCGGATCGTACGAGGACTTCGAGCACGCCGACGCCTTCTTCGTGATCGGCTCGAACATGGCGGACTGCCACCCCATCCTCTTCCTCCGCCTCCTGGAGCGGGTGAAGGCCGGCGCGAAACTCATCGTGGTCGACCCGCGCCGCAACGCCACCGCCGACAAGGCCGACCTGTTCCTGCAGATACGCCCGGGAACGGACCTGGCCCTGCTCAACGGCCTGATGCACCTGCTCGTCGAGAACGGCCACACCGACCCCGAGTTCATCGCCGAGCACACCGAGGGCTGGGAGGCCATGCCCGGCTTCCTGCGGGACTACCCGCCCGCGACGGTCGCGGAGATCACCGGCATCCCGGAGGAGGACATCCGCCTCGCCGCCCGCTGGATCGGCGAGGCGGGCGAGTGGACGAGCTGCTGGACCATGGGACTCAACCAGAGCACCCACGGCACCTGGAACACCAACGCCCTGATCAATCTGCACCTGGCCACCGGAGCCATCTGCCGCCCTGGCAGCGGCCCGTTCTCGCTGACCGGCCAGCCCAATGCCATGGGCGGCCGGGAGATGGGCTACATGGGACCGGGCCTCCCGGGCCAGCGCGTCCTGCAGTCCGACGACGACCGCGCCCGCGTCGAGGAGTTGTGGGGCATCGAGCCGGGGAGCCTGCGCACGGACGCGGCGGGCGCGGGAACCATCGACATGTTCCGGCAGATGTCGGACGGCCGGATCAAAGCGGCCTGGATCATCTGCACCAACCCGGTGGCGTCCGTGGCCAACCGCCGGACCGTCATCGAGGGCCTCGAAGCGGCGGAGTTCGTCGTCACCCAGGACGTGTTCGCCGACACCGAGACGAACGCGTACGCCGACGTCGCCCTGCCCGCCGCACTGTGGGGCGAGGCCGAGGGCGTCATGGTCAACTCGGAGCGCAACCTCACCCTGGCCACGCAGGCCGCCGACCCGCCGGGCGAGGCCTGGCCGGACTGGCGGATCATCGCGCGGATCGCCTGCGAGATGGGCTACGAGGACGCCTTCGGCTACACCGACGCGGAGGAGGTCTTCGAGGAGATCAGGCGGGCCCACAACCCGAGGACGGGATACGACCTGCGCGGAGTCACCTACGAGCGGCTCCGCCGGACCCCCGTCCAGTGGCCCAGCGCCGCCCCGGACGGCCCCGACCGCAACCCGGTCCGCTACCTCAACGACGGCGTCAGCCAGACCCTGACCGTACGCCCCGACGGGGGCGTGCCCCGGCTGGCCTTCCCCACGGCGAGCGGCCGGGCCGTGTTCTTCGGCCGCCCGCACATGTCCCCGGCGGAGATGCCCGACGACGACTTCCCCTTCGTCCTCAACACCGGCCGCCTGCAGCACCAGTGGCACACCCTGACGAAGACCGGGAAGGTCGCCAAGCTCAACAGGCTGAACCCCGGCCCTTTCGTGGAGATCAACCCGCGGGACGCGGCGGCTCTGTCGATCACGGAGGGCGACCCGGTCGAGGTCGCCTCACGGCGCGGCCGGGCCGTGCTGCCGGCCGTGGTGACCGACCGGGTGCGGCCCGGGGACTGCTTCGCGCCGTTCCACTGGAACGATCTCTTCGGCGAGTACCTCAGCGTCAACGCGGTCACCAACGACGCCGTCGACCCGGTCTCCCTCCAGCCCGAGTTCAAGGTCTGTGCGGTGACGCTCGTGAAGGTCGCGGCCGTCGTACCGGCCGCCGCGCCCGTGTCCGTGGAGGCCGCGGTCCCGTCCGCCTCGGCCGCACCCGTCGCCGCCCTCGCCGGGGTGCTGGGGATCGCGGACACGGCACCGCCCGTCCTGGCCGAACACGAGCGGCGCTACCTGTCGGGGTTCGTCGCGGGGCTCGGGACCCGGCCCACCGGGACACCCGTACTGCCGGCCGGCGCGCCGTTCGAACCGGACCACGCCCTGTGGGTCAACGGCGTGCTGGCCGGCATGTTCTCCCGTGCGCCCGGCGACGCGGCCCACGGCTCGGACCCCCTGCCGAACGCTGCCGGCGCCGCGTCCGGCCGCCAGGTGGTGGTGCTCTGGGCGTCGCAGACCGGGAACGCCGAGGAGGTCGCCGCGGCGGCGGCCCGGCGGCTGACCGCGGAAGGGCGGACGGCGACCCTCCTCGGGATGGACGACAGGCCCCTGGAGAGCCTCCCGCGCGCGGCCGACCTGCTCGTCGTCACCAGCACGTTCGGCGACGGCGACGCACCTGACAACGGCTCCGGGTTCTGGGAGTCGCTCAACGCGCCCGACACGCCCCGGCTGGACGGTGTGCGCTATGCGGTACTCGCCCTCGGGGACTCCTCCTACGAAGACTTCTGCGGGCACGGAAGACGGCTCGACGAACGCTTCGGCGAGCTGGGCGCCGTCCGGCTCGTCCCTCGTACGGACTGCGAACCGGACTACGAGGAGCCGGCCGGGCAGTGGCTCGACGAGGTGTTCGCCGCACTGGGCGCCCCGCCCGGCCCCGGTCCGTCCGTCGCGGCTCCGCCGCCCGTCGTGGCCTCCGGCACGGGACGCTCCTCCCGGACGGCGTCGACCGGGCGACTCGTCGGCAACGAGCTGCTCAGCCTCCCCGGCGCCACCAAGGAGGTGCGCCGGTTCACCTTCGACACGCGGGACAGCGCCGTCCCGCTCACGTACGAGACCGGCGACGCGCTCGGCGTCGAAGCGCGCAACTGCCCCGCGCTCGTGGCGGAATGGCTCGCCGTCACCGGACTGGACCCCGCGGACCCCGTCGACGTGCCCGGAGCCGGGACCGTGCCCCTGGACGAAGCACTCCACCGGCACCTGGACATCGCCCGCATCACTCCCGGACTGCTGCGCCTGGTCGCCGACCGCACCCATGACCGCACCCTCAAAAAGCTCCTCCGACCCGACAACAAGGGCGAACTCGCCCAGTACACCTGGGGCCGGCAGGCCGTCGACGTGCTCGCGGAACACTCCGCCCGCGCCACCGCGGCCGAGTGGGCCGGGGCACTCACACGCCTGCGGCCGAGGCTCTACTCCATATCCTCCAGTCCGCTCACGGACCCCGGCCTGGTGAGTCTCACCGTCTCCGTGGTCCGGTACGAGAACCGGCGCGGGGCCGTCCGCAAGGGCGTGGCCTCCACCTTCCTCGCCGACGCGGACGCGGGCAGCCCCGTCCCCGTCTTCGTGCAGAGCGCCCCGCACTTCCGCCCGCCGGCCGACCCGGCCACACCCATGGTCATGGTCGGTCCCGGCACAGGGGTGGCCCCGTTCGTCGGATTCCTCGACGAACGCCGTGCCCTCGGCCACCGGGCGGCCAACTGGCTGTTCTTCGGCGAGCAGCGCAGGGCCACCGACTTCTACTACCGCGAGGAGCTCGACTCCCTGCGCCGCGACGGCACCCTGACCCGGCTGGACACGGCCTTCTCCCGCGACCAGCGGGCCAAGGTCTACGTCCAGGACCGGATGCGCGAACACGGCGCACAACTGTGGTCCTGGCTGCAGGAAGGCGCCCACTTCTACGTCTGCGGCGACGCCTCCCGGATGGCCAAGGACGTGGACCGGGCCCTGCGGGACATCGCCGTGGCCCACGGCGGCCTCCAGGAGGACGCCGCCACCGCCTACGTCAAGCAGCTCGCGGCGGACAAACGGTACGTCCGCGACGTGTACTGAGATCAGCTCGCCGACACGGCCGCGCTGAAGGCCGGGGGATACGCGGACGCGTGGCCCTCGGCCGTCGGGTGGACGTTCGTGCCGCTGATCCACGCGTCGCCCGTGCGGATCTCGTGCCCGGCGAAGGCCGGCCGTCCGTGAACGTGAACCCGGCGGCCTCGGCACGGCCCGAGATCGTCTCGTTCAGCAGATCGGAACCCTGATTGACCGCCGAGCGCCTGGCGGAGCTGAGCCCTCCCGGACAGAGGCCGCCCTCCTTGTAGTGGTGCGGGTAGCCGACGACGACCTCGGCGTGGGGTGCCCGCGCGCGGACGGCCGCGTAGAGGCTGTCCAGCTCGCCCGGCAGCTCGTTCACGACGTACGCCCCGGCGGTCCTCAGGGCTCTCTCGCAGGCCGACTGGGTGGAGTACTGACAGCTGAGCATGGTCGACGCGAAACCTGAGTCGTTGCCTCCGGTGCTGAGGCTGACCAGGGTGGTGTCCTCGCCGAGCTCGTCCAGGACCCGACCAGGAGCTCGTGCCCGGCCTGACGGCCGAGCTGGTGGACTGGCTCAATGACGGCGACACCGAAGCTCACGTCCTGATCCGGGCGGCGATGGCGCACTTGAACCTGGTGAAGATCCATCCATGGTCCGACGGGAACGGCCGTATGTCCCGTTCCCTGCAGACCCTGCTGATTGCCCGCGGCGGCGTTCTCGCACCGGAGTTCTCCTCGATTGAGGAGTGGCTCGGGATGCCCGGCAACACCTGGGAGTACTACAAGGTGCTCCGGGAGGTCGGCGGGCCGGTGTACTCGCCCGAACGCGACACGCTGCCCTGGATCAAGTTCAACCTGCGCGCCTACCACGAGCAGGCTCAGCGGGTGCAGCACCGGGTCGACCGCTCGAACCAGGTCTGGATCGAGCTGATGGAGCACGCAGACGCCAACGGGATCAGCGAGCGGCAAGTGACTGCCCTCCACGAGGTCGCCATGGTGGGCCGGGTGCGCCGCTCGCGCTACGAGCGGCAGGAAGCGATCAACACCCAGCAGGCAACCCGGGACCTGCAGGCCCTCACGAAGGGCGACGTGCTCACCGCGATCGGGCAGACGAAGGGACGCCACTACGTGGCCGGCCCCCGCTTCCCGCAGAACGTCATGGCGACCTCCCGCCGACCGCACCGCATCATCAACCCCTACGCCACCGCATAGCACCAGGGCAGCTGGACTCGGGCTGATCGAACTGCGGCGATGACGTCCACAAGGCGGCCCTGACCACCGTGGTCTCCTTCGACATCGGCCAGCAGCGGCCCGCCCGGATCAGCGACGACCGACGCGACTGCGAACCCGCTGCTGGGTGCGTGACTCCCCTGAGGCGCCCCCCGGAGTGTGGGCACAGGTAGCTGGACCGCTTCCCTCGGACCACTGGAAGCGGCATTCCTGATCATGGCGTGGTGCTGCAATCAGGCGCTGGGAAATGCTCGACAGCGCTACCTGTACGGGCCTGGTTCAGCCGCCGGACTCACCCGCGTGCGGGCTCAGGACACCTGCCCCCACCAGCACGAACAGCAGGATTCCGAGCAGGATTCGGTAGATCACGAATGGCATGAAGGACTTCGTGGTGATGAACTTCATGAACCAGGCGATGACGGCGTAACCGACCGCGAAGGCGATGATCGTCGCGAAGATCGTCGGGCCCCAGGAGACGTGTCCCTCGCCCGCGTCCTTCAGCTCGAACGCGCCGGATGCGAGTACCGCCGGAATCGCCAGCAGGAAGGAGTAGCGCGCCGCCGCCTCACGGGTGTACCCCATGAGCAGACCACCGCTGATCGTCGCACCCGAGCGGGAGACACCGGGGATCAGTGCCATCGCCTGGCAGAAGCCGAAGATCAGACCGTCCCTGACGCCCAGTTCCTTGAGCGACTTGCGTTCCTTGATCGCGCGGTGCTTGCCGCCGGTCTCGTCGCGGGCCGCGAGCCGGTCCGCGATGCCGAGGACGACACCCATGACGATCAGAGTCGTCGCGATCAGGCGAAGGTCGCGGAACGGGCCCTCGATCTGGTCCTTGAACGTCACGCCCAGCACACCGATGGGAATCGACCCGATGATGACGAGCCAGCCCATCTGGGCGTCGTGGTCGCTGCGCATCGAGGAATTGGTCAGCGACCGGAACCAGGCCGAGATGATCCGTGCGATGTCCTTGCGGAAGTAGATGAGGACCGCGGCCTCGGTGCCGATCTGGGTGATCGCGGTGAACGCGGCTCCCGGGTCGTGCCAGCCCGCGAAGGCCGCGGTCAGCCGCAGGTGCGCGCTGGAGGAGATCGGCAGGAACTCGGTCAGTCCCTGAACGAGGCCCAGGACGAATGATTCGAACCAGCTCATGGGGCTTAGGCCATCCCGGAGGTACTCAAGCAACGGCCGACGGACGCGAAGGCCGTCGGCAACGTGCGGATGCGGTCAGAAAGGGAGACGGGACGCCACGGTCCCGGACATCCTCTGTCGGTTGCGGGCAGCGTATCGTCTGTGGGTGAACGGACCGCCGCCTGCCCCGGGCTAGGCCGCGCCGCCTGCCTCCGGCCGGACGGTCTCCGTCCCGGCCAGCCGGTGCCGCCTGCGCCAGGCCACCACGGCCGCCGCCGCGCCGGACAGCACGATGAAGGCCATCGCCGCCAGGAACACCGGCGACGTCGGCGAGGAGGCCGAGCTCCCCGCGATGACGTACGCGGCGGTGTTCGGGATCGAGCCGATCCCGGTGGCCAGCAGGAACGGCGGGTAGCTCATGCGCGACGTCGCCGCGCAGTAGTTCGCCGCGGCGAACGGCACCCCGGGGAAGAGCCGCAGCGCCAGCATGGACCTGAATCCGTGCCGGCTCAGCAGTCCGTCCGCCGCCTTCAGGTACTTGCCGCGCAGCAGCGTCCGGAGTGCGTCCTGGCCCAGCACCCTGCCGAGCAGGAAGGAGACACCCGCGCCGAGGACGGTGCCGGCCAGCGCCGCCGCGAGACCGGCCTGGGTGCCGAACAGCGCGCCGGCGGCAAGATTGAGCAGCGGGCGTGGCACGAAGGCCACGGTGCACACGCCGTACGCGAGCCCGAACAGCATCGCCGCCGCGGAACCGGTCAGTTGAGGCGGCCAGCCGGAGGCCAGCAGCCGCTGTGGTTCGAACAGCAGCATGGTGACGGCGGCGGCCAGCAGGACCGCCACGAGCAGGGAGAACCGGGACCAGGGGGCGAGCAGCGCCCTCGTACAGCGCACTGCGAGGCCACCGGAGGGCCGTGTTGCGGGGACGGGGTCGAACATTTGGGGAGCGTAACTGAAACGTGTGTGTGATCGTCGTAATGCGCGGGCGGTCGGAGACACGTCACTCGTCGTCCGGGGTGGTGGTCTGAGCGCTCGGCGGCCCGGAGCGCCCACCGCGGAGGGGCTCGCACAGCGCGTGGGAGCCCCGCCGCCCGCCTCGAAGTGGCGGGGCTCCCAAGTGAAATGGTGTGGCACCGGTATCAGGCTGTTCGCCCCGAAGCGAGACCGATGAAGCCGTTCCAGGCTGCCGGGCTCAGAGTGAGCACCGGCCCCGCGAGGTCGTTCGAGTCCGTACGTGCACGGCTGCGGGTGCGTTCGCCACCTCGAGGCAGTCGCCCCCTCGGCACCGCTGTAACTGCTCTTGAACCAGGCCCGTTCGCGAGCAGCATCGGACCGACGCACGACCCCGTTCCGCAGGGTGAGCCGCGCTTCCCGGCTCTCGAAGCCCGGGGGCCGGGCGTCGAGCTTCGAGGCGTTGCACGGCTCTCGCGACGGTCAGAACGCCTGCAGGTACACCCGGGTCCTGTCGGCGCCCAGTACGACCACGTGGATTTCGATCCACTGGACCTTGCTCCGACGGTTGTCACCCACGCAGGGCGGGCAGACCCCGGCCCAGCGGACGCCCTTCTCGCTCCCGGGCTCGGTGAGGCCGAGATGCCCGAAGAGCTCGGAGGGGGACGGAGTGGCCTGGTTCCTGGTGCGCAAGGGCTCCTCGGAACGCAGGTCCTCCCCGATCCGTACAGCGGTCCTCTCGTCGGTGACGAAGGAGAGCAGGTGGATGTCCTCCTGCGGATTGATCTGCACGGCGCCCTTCACCTCCGTCGCGCTCTCGGGCACCGCCACCTTCATGAACGTGGCCGCTTCAGGGGCGCCCGTGCCCTTTTCCCAGTGCGGGGCGCGGCCGTCCGTCGTGCGGCGATCGTCCGCGCCGGCAGGGGAACAGGAGGTGAGCAGCAGCGCGGCCCCGAGGGCCGCGAGCAGGTGTGGTCGCAGGGCGGATCTTCGGTGCACCGGTCCTCCTTGTCGCCGTGTGAGGTCTCCCCATCATGTCGGCGGCCTCTCCGGCTCGTCCGCCGCACAGTGACTCCGGCCTGACCCCGCCGTGCCGCAGGCGACTTCCGTGCGAAAACCATTCGACGCCGCCGCGCCGCTCCGCCATGCTCAGGGGCATGTTCCGGTACGCCTTCCTCGCAGCGCAGTCCGCAGTCGCGGACACGCCGAAGGCTGCCGTGAGCCCTGCGACCGCTGTCGCGGCAGCAGCAACCGACGCAGCGTTCGCCGCTGCGGCGGCGCCCTTCGGCGGCGCCCGAAGCTGACCCTCCCCCGACAGTCCGGCGGACCCCGTAAGGGGAGGGTCGGCGGGGCCCTGGGGTCTTCTCTCTCAGCTTCGAACACCAAGGACGAGCCATGCCCAAGACGGCATACGTGCGCACCAAACCGCACCTCAACATCGGCACCATGGGCCACGTCGACCACGGCAAGACCACCCTGACCGCCGCCATCACCAAGGTGCTCAGCGACCGAGGGACCGGCACCTTCGTGCCGTTCGACCGGATCGACCGGGCCCCCGAGGAGGCCCAGCGCGGCATCACCATCAACATCGCGCACGTCGAGTACGAGACCGACACCCGGCACTACGCGCACGTCGACATGCCCGGACACGCCGACTACATCAAGAACATGGTCACCGGAGCGGCGCAGCTCGACGGAGCGATCCTCGTCGTCTCCGCGCTCGACGGCATCATGCCGCAGACCGCTGAGCACGTCCTGCTGGCCCGTCAGGTCGGCGTCGACCACATCGTCGTCGCCCTGAACAAGGCCGACGCGGGTGACCCCGAGCTCACCGACCTGGTCGAGCTGGAGGTCCGTGAGCTGCTCTCCGCGCACGGATACGGCGGGGACACCGTGCCCGTCGTACGGGTGTCGGGGCTCGGCGCGCTCCAAGGGGACCCGCGCTGGACGGCGTCCATCGAGGGGCTGCTGGACGCCGTCGACACGTACGTACCGATGCCGGTGCGCTACACCGACGCGCCGTTCCTCCTGTCCGTGGAGAACGTCCTCACCATCACCGGCCGCGGCACCGTCGTCACGGGAGCCGTGGAGCGCGGCACGGTGCGCGTCGGGGACCGTGTGTCGGTGCTCGGCGCGGACGTCGAGACCGTCGTCACCGGTCTGGAGACCTTCGGGAAGCCGATGGAGTCCGCGGAGGCCGGTGACAACGTCGCCCTGCTGCTGCGCGGGGTCGAGCGCGACCGCGTCCGCCGCGGCCACGTGGTCGCGGCGCCGGGCAGTGTGACGCCCAGCCGGCGTTTCACCGCGCGGGTGTACGTCCTGTCGGCCCGGGAAGGGGGCCGGACCACACCGGTCACCACCGGATACCGGCCGCAGTTCTACATCCGTACGGCCGACGTCGTCGGGGACGTCGACCTCGGCGAGGCGGCGGTCGCGCGGCCCGGTGACACGGTCACCATGACCGTCGAGCTCGGCCGTGACGTCCCGCTGGAGTCCGGCCTCGGCTTCGCGATCCGCGAGGGCGGCCGCACGGTCGGCGCCGGCACCGTCACCGGCCTGCTCTGACGGACCGGCGTGGCCCGCCTCCCCGACCCCGGGGAGGCGGGCCACGCCGGCTGCGGCAGACTGGGGGCCATGGCAGACACAGCTCTCGTACTGGGTGCCGGAGGCGTCACCGGCACCGCCTGGGAAAGCGGCATCCTGCACGGGCTCGCCAAGGCGGGCGTCGACCTCTCCACCGCCGATCTGATCGTCGGGAGCTCCGCCGGTGCCATCGTCGGGGCACAGCTCGCCTTCGGGCCCGCCGGCGTCGACGATCTCTACGAGCGTCAGCTCGCCGCTCCGGAGAGCGCGAACGGGCCGGTGGGCCGTCTCGGACCCGTCACCGTGCTGCGCTACGCCAGAGCCGTGCTCTCCTCCCGTACGCCGGACGACTACGGGCGCAGGCTGGGGGCCCTGGCCCGGGACAGCCGGCCCGTGGCGACCGCGGACGAGCGGCGGGAGATGATCGCGAGCCTGCTCCCCTCGTCGGAATGGCCCGAACGGAACCTGCTGGTCACGGCGGTGGACGCCGCCACGGGCGCGCTGCACACCTTCGACCGGACGGGCACGGTCGCGCTCGCCGACGCCGTCACCGCCAGCTGCGCGGTCCCCGTGGTCTGGCCCGTGGTCAGCGCGGGGGGCCGGAACTGGATCGACGGCGGAGTGCACTCCCCGGCCAACGCCCAGCTGGCCTCCGGCTACGACCGCGTCGTCGTGATCGCGCCCACCGCCACCGGGAACAAGGTGATCGCCTCTCCCCGCGCGCAGGCCGCCCTGCTGGAGGCGGCGGGTGCCAGGGTCGAGGTCATCACCCCGGACGCGCCCACCCGGAAGGCCATCGGGCGCAATCCCCTGGACCCCGCCCGGCGTGCCGCGGCGGCCCGGGCCGGCCTCGCCCAGTCCACGGACCACACCGAGGCGGTCGCCGCGCTGTGGAACGGCTGACCCGGCGGGGAGAGGGCCCGGAGCCCGTCACAATGGGGGAGTGAACGAGCAGATACCCGTCATCCGCGACACCGACTGCGGCACCGCGAGGCTGATGCCCGACGTCGACCGGGAACGGGCCTGGCTGCTCACGGTCGACGGCGCCCCGCAGTCGTACGTCGACCTCGACGAACCGGAGCACCTCGAATTCGAGTACGTACGGCGGCTCGGCCACGTGGTGGACGGGGTGGGGGCACCGGGTGCGCCGCTGGACGCCGTACACCTCGGCGGCGGCGCGCTCACGCTGCCCCGCTACCTCGCCGCCACCCGCCCGGGCTCGCGGCAGGACGTCGTCGAGGCGGACCACGGGCTCACCGAACTGGTCGGCGAGCACCTGCCGTTGCCCGGAGGGGCCGATGTCACCGTGCACGCCGCCGATGCCAGGGCGTGGATCGAGAAGGCGCCGGACAGCTCCGCCGACCTTCTGATCGGTGACGTCTTCGGCGGCTCGCGGGTACCGGCGCAGCTCACCTCCGTCGAGTACGCGCGGGCCGCCGGACGGGTCCTGCGCGGTGACGGCGTCTACGCGGCCAATCTGGCCGACGGCGCTCCGTTCACCTTCCTTCGGTCACAACTGGCCAATTTCGCGGAGGTGTTCGAGGAGCTGGCCCTCATCGCCGAACCGGCCGTCCTGCGCGGCCGGCGGTTCGGCAACGCCGTGCTGCTGGCCTCGCGCGCCCCCCTCGACATCGCACCGCTCACGCGGCTCTGCGCGGCCGACGTGTTCCCCGCGCGGGTCGAGCACGGTGCGGCGCTCACCCGGTTCATCGGCGGTGCGAAGCCGGTACGCGACAGCGAGGCCGTGGCCTCACCCGAGCCCCCCGACGGGGCTTTCGGCATCGGCTGACGTGGGGGCCGGCTCCGGCGCGCCGATCTGCTTCACGGTGCTGCGGCGCGTCAGATTCCGCACGTCGGGAACGAGCAGGACGCCCGCGGTCACCAGCACGATCAGAGCGGCACAGCCCCACAGGGCCTCGCTGCGGCCGACGAGCGTCTCCACCGGACCGGCGGCCGCCGTGGCCAGGGGCACCATCGCGACCGAGCCGAACCAGTCGTACGCCGCGACCCGCGACAGCTTCTCCTCCGGGATCTCCTGGTGGAGAGCCGTCATCCAGGAGACCCCGAACACCTCGATGGCGACTCCCGTCACGAACATCACCGCGCAGAGGCCGACCACCGGCAGCGGGATCGCGAGCCCCGCGGACGGCAGGGCCAACGGGAACACGCAGAGGGTGCCGGCCAGCAGCAGCCGCCGGGGTTTCCACCGCGTCATCAGGAGCGCCCCGCCCAGTGTGCCGACGCCGAAGGCCGCGAGGGCGAAGCCCCAGGGGCGGGCGCCTCCGAGCTCGTCCCGCGCCACCAGCGGTCCGTAGACCGCCTCCGCGGCCCCCACGACGGCCACGACCACCGAGAACTGCAGTACGACGGCCCACAGCCAGGGACGCCCCACGACCTCCTGCCAGCCCTCACGGAGATCGGCGAGCAGCCCGCCGCCCGGCAGGCGCGCGGGGATGTGACTCACGTCGAGGAAGGCCCTGAGCACACCGGCGACGGCGAACGCCGCCGCGTCGATCGCGAGCACCCAGCCCGGATCCATGGCCGCGATCATGGCGCCGCCGAGCGCCGCGCCGCCGATGGCCGCGCCGTGCATCGACATCCGGAAGAAGGCGAAGGCGCGGGCCGCCTGCTCACCGTCGACGCTGGACATCAGCATGCCCTCGGCGGCCGGGCCGAAGAAGGCCTGCCCGGTGCCGCAGAGAGCCGTCAGCAGCATCATCTGCCACAGCTCGGCGCCACCGGTCAGCACCAGCCAGGCGAAGACCGCCTGAGAGACGCAGTTCAGTGTGTTCGCGGCCACCATCACGCGGTGACGTGGCAGCCGGTCCGCGACCGCGCCGCCGATCAGCAGGAAGAGCACCAGCGGCGCCGTGCGAGCGGCGGCCACCAGTCCGACGTCACCGCTGTCGCCGCCCGACTCCAGAACCGCGAACGCCGCCGCGATCAGAGCGCCGTTGGTGCCCAGGCTCGTGATGATCGCGGCGGCGGTCAGCAGGCCGAAATTGCGGCCCGCCGGCACGGAGCGCGGGGCCGGAGAGGGGGAGGCGGGGGCGGTAGTCACCAAGGGACTATCCCTGCCGCCGCCCCATCCCGCCAAACGGGCGGTCCCGGCCGTACGCTCCTCAGGCTCAGGAAGCGGGCTCCACACCCTCCGCCAGGCGTACCGTGCTGAGGATCTTCTGGATCGTGGCGTCCGGGAGTTCGTCGTCGACGCCGGCGTTGGCGTAGAGGATCCAGGACGAGTAGTCGCCCTTGGCGTTCTTGAAGCTGAACGCGATCGACTTGCCGTCCGTGTCGCACTTGTTCTTGTTGGCCAGCCCGGTGGCGGTGGCCTTGACGACGCTGCCCGACAGACCCGACTTCGTCGTGTACTGCTCGGGCTTGCCGGTCTTGACCTTTTCCTTCGGGTCCTCCTGGGCGTAGGCGGCCCAGACCCAGTTGGCCGCCTCGTTCGTGGCTGCCTCATCCGTGTTCTTGGCGCCCTTGGCACCCTTGGTCCCGACACCGGCCAGACCGGTGTCCTCCTGCTTGCCGTCCTTGTCCGTGTCGTCGCTGCACCACTTCGTCTTGAGGTACGCGGGAGCGGAGAAGCCGACCGCCGGAGGACCCGTGGGGTCCTTCACGTCCTCGAAGCCGGAGATCACGCTGGTGCCGGAGACCTCCCAGTCGCCCGGTACGTCGAACTGCGTGCCCCACTTGGGGTTGGTCACGACCTTCCAGCCCGGGACCGTGGGCGCCGCGTCCTCGCCGCCCCGCGGGTTCGCCGCCGGCGAGGAGGCGGTGTCGGACGGCTTCGCGGACGGTGAGGAGGACGTCTTGTCGTCGGCCACGTCCGAGCCGCCCTTGTCGTCCTTTTTCATGACGACGACACCGGTGACGACGGCCGCGACGACGACGGCGGCCGCCGCGACGACGGCGACGATCGTCGTCTTCTTCTTGTCGTCCGGCTGCGGGCCGCCGGGCCCGCCGGGTACGGCGTACTGCGGCACGGTGGGCTGCTGGTACGGGTTGGGCTGCGGGTAACCCGGCTGCCCTGGCTGACCCTGCTGCTGATATCCCGGCTGCTGGTAGGGATTCGGCTGTTGGTACCCCGGCTGCTGGTACGGGTTCTGGTTCTGGTCCTGCGGGTTCTGCTCGCCCCCGGGCGGCTGCTGTCCTGGCCACATGGCCAGTAACCATAGAGGGGAGGGGCCCCCTCTGCTACGGGCGCCCCTGTGAGGGGATGGCCAAAGCCTGCTACTGACAAGTAACATCGCCGCCATGAGCACTGAAGAGATGACGGTCGGCGAGATCCTGTCCGCGAGCGTCCCGATGGTCCGGACCCTTGGCATCGAATACCTCGAGACGACCGCGGAGCGCGCCGTCCTCTCGCTCCCCGACCGCGCCGAGTACCACAACCACCTCGGCGGCCCGCACGCCGGAGCGATGTTCACGCTCGCCGAGTCGGCGAGCGGCGCGATCGTCGTCGCCGCGTTCGGCGACCAGATGACCCGGGCCGTCCCGCTGCCCGTGACGACGGAGATGGCCTTCAAGAAGGTGGCCATGGGCGGTCTCACCGCCACCGCGGTCCTGGGCCGCCCGGCGGCCGAGGTCGTCGCAGAACTGGACGAGGGGAAGCGCCCGGAGTTCCCCGTGAGCGTCGAGATCCGTCGCGCCGACGGCGCCGTCACCAGTGAGATGAGCGTGGTCTGGACACTGCGCCCGAACCGCTGACCGCCGGCCGGTCCCGCGGACCCCGGACGGGGGGCCGCGGCGACCTCCCCACCCGTCCGGCCCGGTAGGCTGCCCGCCGTGCACCCTTGTGGTGCGCGGCGGCAGATTTCTCACGGGAGGACCCGGCGATGCACGTCCAGGAGTGGCTCGAGACCGTACCCGCGGTCAGCATTTACCTCCTGGTGGGGGTGGTCATCGGACTCGAGAGCCTGGGCATCCCGCTGCCCGGTGAGATCATCCTCGTGAGCTCGGCGCTCCTGGCCTCCCAGCACGGCGACATCGACCCCGTGGTGCTCGGCGCCTGCGCGACGGCCGGAGCGATCATCGGCGACTCGATCGGTTACGCCATCGGCCGCAGGGGAGGGCGCCCGCTGCTCGCCTGGCTCGGCGGCAGGTTCCCCAAACACTTCGGGGCACCCCAGATCGCCCTTGCCGAGCGGTCGTTCGAGAAGTGGGGCATGTGGGCCGTCTTCTTCGGCCGCTTCGTCGCACTGCTCCGGATCTTCGCCGGTCCGCTGGCCGGCGTCCTGCGCATGCCGTACTGGAAGTTCCTGATCGCCAACGTGCTCGGCGGCATCCTCTGGGCCGGCGGCACCACCGCCGTCATCTACTCGGTGGGCGTCGTCGCCGAGGCATGGCTCAAGCGCTTCTCGTGGCTGGGGCTCGTGGCCGCCGTGCTGATCGGTGTGATCTCGATGCTGGTGCTGAAGAACCGCGCCAAGAAGGCTGCGGAACAGGCCGGCGTTCCGGCGCCCGAGCCGGAGGCGGTCCCCGCAGCCGACTGATCTCCGGCGGGCACCGGGTGCCCGGTGCCCGCCGGTGGGCCGTCAGCCCTCCTGGTGCGCCGAACGGTGGGCCTTCGCCAGCTCCACGTAACCGGCCGCGTTGAGGGCGATCCCCTCACGCTCCTCGGCGGTCAGCTCCCGCTTGACCTTGGCGGGCACACCGGCGACGAGGGAGCCCGGCGGCACCCGCATCCCCTGCGGTACGAGGGCCTGCGCCGCGATCAGGGAACCCGCGCCGATGTGCGCGCCGTTGAGCACGGTGGCGCCCATGCCGACCAGCACGTCGTCCTCGATGACGCAGCCGTGCAGGACGGCGTTGTGCCCGACCGAGACCCTGGCGCCCACCGTCAGCGGGAAGCCGGGGTCGGTGTGCACGCTGCAGTTGTCCTGGATGTTGCTGTCGGGGCCCAGGGCGATCGGGCCGCCGTCGCCACGCAGCACGGCGTGGTACCAGACACTCGAGCCCGCGGCCATCGACACCTCGCCGATGACGACGGAGGTCGGCGCGAGGAAGGCGTCCGGGTCGATGTCCGGCTCCTTGCCGCCGATGCCGGTGACCAATGCCTGCTCTGCCATCGCCTTCTCCTCCGGTGCGGTGTGCTGCGCCCGGCACCCCGTGCGCCGCACGAACCGTAATCGACGGTCCTCGTGTCCCGGCGGGGTGGGGTGAACATCACAGCCGTGGCGCCGGTCCGTTCCGGCCGGGCCGACTACCGTGAGCGGGTGCCGAAGAACCGGAACTTGTTCTCCTCCCTGGCCCTCCGGCGGCGTGAGGTCCTTTCCAGCGCCGTCCACCGCGTCTGGGCGTGGGCGCAGGAGGCCGGGGCGGTCACCGCGACGCACCCCGGGCGGCTGCGGTTCGGCCGCATCGGCGCCGGAACCCGGCTCGCCTTCCCCCAGGGCACGGTCTTCGGGGAGCGGTGGATCGAGCTGGGCGACCACTGCGTGATCGGCGAGCAGGTGACACTCACGGCCGGCCTGATGCCCGATCTGGATCTGGGGGCCGATCCCATCCTGACCCTGGGCAACGGTGTGGTGCTGGGCCGGGGCAGCCACGTCATCGCCGACACCTCGGTGTCGATCGGGTCGGACACCTACTGCGGTCCGTACGTCTACATCACCTCCACCAACCACAGTTACGACGATCCCGACGAGCCGGTGGGCAGGCAGTGGCCGCGCATGGAGCCCGTCGTGATCGGGCCCGGATGCTGGATCGGCACCGGAGCGGTGATCCTGCCGGGGGCGAGGCTGGGCCGGAACGTCGTGGTCGCGGCGGGAGCGGTCGTACGCGGCGAGGTCGCCGACCACGCGGTGGTGGCGGGAGCGCCCGCCAGGGTGGTGCGGAGCTGGGACCCCGAGAAGGGCTGGCAGCCGCCGCTGCGCACCCCCGCACCCGTGCCGATCCCCGACGGGGTCACGCCAGAGCAGCTGGCCGCAGTGGCTCGCCTGCTCGAGGACCCGTCCGAGAGCTGATCTCGTCGTCGGCGGTGTGCCCGACGCCGCTCGGCCTGATGCCGCTCGCCCCGTCGCCGCTCGCCCTGTCGTCGGCGGGCTCATGTCATGGGCGGGCAGCGCTGCGCCCGGTGCCTCGCAGTACAGTGCGGTGATCTGGTGGGCGCACCGCTCCGTAGTGCACTGCTTTCGATCTCGACATCCAGAATATTGGACGGAATGTGACCGACCTCGATCAGCTCACCCAGTCACTCGCGCGGAATCTCAAGCGCTGGCGAGGTGAGCGCGGTTTCACCCTGGATGCTCTCGCGGCCCGGGCGGGGGTCAGCCGCGGCATGATCATCCAGATCGAGCAGGCGCGAACGAACCCGAGCGTCGGCACCACCGTCAAACTCGCGGACGCCCTGGGTGTCAGCATCACGACACTGCTCGACTACGAACAGGGGTCCCAGGTCCGGCTCGTGCCCGGGAGCCAGGCGGTGCGCCTGTGGTCGACGGAGGCCGGCAGTTCGGCGAGGCTGCTGGTCGGCACAGAGGCCCGCGGTCCGCTCGAGCTCTGGTCCTGGCACCTGATGCCCGGCGACAGCAGCGCCTCCGACCCGCACCCCGAGGGAACGGTGGAGCTCCTCCACGTCACATCGGGTGAGCTGACGCTGGTCGTCGACGGTGAGGCCCACGCGGTGCCCGCCGGCACCTCCGCGACGTTCGAGGCCCATGTTCCTCACGTCTACCGCAACGACGGTTCCGACCCCGCCTGCCTGACGATGGCGGTGTCGATCCCTCCCGTCCGCGGAGAAGGCGGATGAGCTGTTCGCGGGCGGCCGCCCGCGAAGCGTGACGCCGCCCCGACCCCGCTCAGGCCGCCCCGAGTTCGGCTGTAGCGTGAGCGGCATGCGCGCACCACTGGGCGACTTCACCGACGCCTCTCCCGCGGCCGACCGGCTGGACCTGCTCACGCCGCCCGTCGCCGAGGCGATCGCGGCCGGCTGGGGCGGCACCCCCGCCGAGTCCGTCGTCTTCGTCGACACCGACCCCGCGATCGCCGACACGGCCGCCTTCGTCGAGCACCACGGCCCCGAGCTGCTGGAGGCGTCCGCCAACTGCGTGGTGGTCGCCGGCAAGCGGGGCGGCGACACCACCCTGGCCGCGTGCGTGGTGCTCTCGCACACCCGTGTCGATGTCAACGGGGTCGTGCGCAAGCACCTCGGCACCCGTAAGGCGTCCTTCGCCCCCATGGACGTGGCGGTGGGTGGGACCGGCATGGAGTACGGCGGCATCACCCCCATCGGTCTGCCCGCGGCCTGGCCCCTCCTCATCGACCCGGCGGTGGCGGACACGGAGTGGGTCCTGATCGGCAGCGGCCGCCGCCGGGGCAAGCTCATCGTCCCGGGCAAGGCGCTGGCCGCGCTGCCGGGAGCCGTCCTGCTGGAAGGCCTCGGGGTCTGAGAAGGGCTGCCCGCCGGAGCGAGCAGGGCCCCGGCACAGGGTGCGGTGCGGCGATCACCCGCCGGGTACGCTCAGCAGCCGGCGGCCCGACGCTCCTCCAGCCAGCCCACGGCGAAGTCCACGGCCGCGCGGAGACGGAACAGCCGGCCGGACGCCGCCCCCACCGGGCCGCTGCTGACCGCTCCGGGCCGGGCACGGACGAAGTCCTCCCCGAGCCCGGCGAAGTCGCTGTCGTCCAGCGCGACGTCCTCGTACTCCCACCAGCGACGGCCTTCCCCCGACGCCATCACGCAGCGGTACAGGCGGCGGGGCGGTGCGGGGCGGCGGTACTCCGCGAGATGGAAGGCGCTGCAGCGGTCGAAGCCCGTGCCCAGCAGCAGGACCTGAGCGTCGGCCTCGTACAGCCGGGCGAGGGGGGAGTCCTCGCCCAGGTGGCAGTCAGGGCGGTGGCCGGTGAGCAGCCGCACGGCCGCCGGGCCGAGCCCGGCGAACGAGGTCTGCGGATGGCTGCTGCGCCGCGCGTCCGGTGCCAGCCGCACCACCTCGGCGAGAGCGCCCATCGTGGGCGCGGGAGACACCGCCGGATCGAACGCGGGCATCCGCGCGCGCACCGCCGCCGCGGCCTCCTCGCTCAGGCCGCGGACCCTGTCGAGATAGGCGCGGGAGGTGTCGGAATTCTCCGGAGTGAAGGAAGGGACGACCAGCGTCCCCGCCGGTCCCAGAGCCCGGCGCAGCGCGTGCGCCATGTCCCCGGCGCCCCCGCCCGCGGCGCGCATCGAGGCGTGCACCAGCAGGGCACCGCCCCGCCGCACACCGAGCTCGCACAACTGGGTGGCGGCGCGCTCACCGCCGGGCAGAAGATGCCGGGTCACGGCGGACATTCTCCCCGCCCGGGGTCCTCCGCGACACCACGCCTCCCCAGGCAGGACTCAGCGGAGGGGGCTCAGGCGGGGTATCTCGATCGCCGGGCAGCGGTCCATGACCATCGCCAGGCCCGCCGCACGGGTGCGCTCGTACGCCTGCTCGTCGATCACGCCGAGCTGGAACCAGACGGCCTTCGCCCCGGCTGCCACCGCCTCGTCGGCTACGGCGCCCGCCAGGTCGCTGTTGACGAAGACGTCCACCACGTCGACGGGGAAGGGTATGTCCGCCAGGGAGGCGTACCCCTGTTCGCCGTGTACCGTCTCCGCCTTGGGATGGACGGGCACCACACGCTTGCCGAAGCGCCTGAGGACCTCGGACACTCCGTAGGCCGCGCGGGACCTGTTGCCGGACAGCCCCACCACCGCCCAGGTGTCGCCCGTGTCACGGAGGATCCTGCGGACCGTATCGTCGTCTGCGTACATGCCCGGACAACGGACGGTCCCGCCCCACCATTCCCCACGGGAGGGTGAAAGTGCCGGGCGGACCGGCGCATAGGGTGGACGGATGCAGGAGGAGTACCGGACAGTCGCCGGCGCGGGTGTGCACGAGACCGAGGTCAGCCGGTCGCGTTTCCTCTGCGCGCTCGCCCCCGCCGCCACCGAGCAGGAGGCGCAGGAGTTCGTCGCGCGCGTCCGCAAGGAGCACCCCACCGCCAACCACAACTGCTTCGCCTACGTCATCGGCGCCGACGCCTCCGTGCAGAAGGCCAGTGACGACGGGGAACCCGGCGGGACCGCCGGCGTCCCCATGCTGCAGATGCTCATGCGCCGGGAGGTGCGGTACGCCGTCGCCGTCGTCACCCGTTACTTCGGCGGCGTGAAGCTCGGCGCGGGCGGACTGATCCGGGCGTACGGAGGAGCGGTCGGTGAGGCGCTCGACGCGTTGGGCACGACCACCCGCCGCCGGTTCCGCCTCGCCGCCGTCACGGTGGACCACCAGCGCGCGGGCAAGCTGGAGAACGATCTGCGCGCCACCGGTGTGGCCGTGCACGAGGTGACCTACGCGGAGGCGGTGACCATCGCGATCGGGCTGCCGGACGCCGGCGTGGAAGACTTCAGGGCCTGGCTGGCGGACGCCACCGCGGGCGCCGCGACACTCGAACTGGGCGGCGAGGCGTACGGGGATGTCTGAACCGGATGAGCTGTGCGGGGAAGGGAGCGCCCGTCCCCGCACGGTCACAGGGGGCCGTGGCGGAGCCCGGGGGCGGAGGAAACGGACCATGGGGGTCGCGGTCGTGGGAGTGGCGTCGTGAGGATTCTCCACACCTCGGACTGGCACCTGGGGAGATCGTTCCACCGCGTCTCGATGCTCGACGCCCAGGCCGCCTACCTCGACCACCTCGTCGAGACGGTGCGGGAGAACGCCGTCGACGTGGTCGTGGTGGCGGGTGACGTCTACGACAGGGCCGTTCCGCCGCTGTCGGCCGTGCAGCTGTTCGACGACGCGTTGCACCGCCTCGCCGCCGCCGGGGTGCCGACGGTCATGATCTCCGGCAACCACGACTCGGCCCGCCGGCTCGGAGTCGGTGCCGGGCTGATCGCGCGGGCCGGGATCCATCTGCGTACCGATCCCGACGACTGCGCCACACCGGTCGTGCTCCACGACGCGCACGGTGAGGTGGCGTTCTACGGACTGCCCTATCTGGAGCCGGCCCTCGTCAAGGACACGCTGGGCGCCTCCAAGGCGGGGCACGAAGCCGTCCTCACGGCCGCGATGGACCGCGTACGGGCGGATCTCGCCGCCCGGCCCGACGGCACCAGGTCCGTGGTCCTGGCTCACGCGTTCGTGGCGGGCGGTGAACCCAGCGACAGCGAACGCGACATCACGGTCGGCGGTGTCGCCGCCGTCCCCGCGGGGGTGTTCGACGGCGTCGACTACGTGGCACTCGGTCACCTGCACGGCTGCCAGAGGGTCACCGAACGGGTCCGGTACTCGGGTTCGCCGCTGGCCTACTCCTTCTCCGAGCACGCGCACCGCAAGACGATGTGGCTCATCGACGTCGCGCCCGGCGGAGAACTCGCCGCCGAACGCGTCGACTGCCCCGCCCCGCGCCCGCTCGCGCGGCTCCGCGGCCGCCTCGACACCTTGCTCGAGGACCCGGCCCTCGAAGGGCACCGGGAATCCTGGGTGGAGGCCACCCTCACCGACCCCGCGCGGCCGGACGAGCCCATGGCCCGCCTCCTCGAACGCTTCCCCCACGCGCTCAGCCTGGCGTTCGATCCGGAGCGTGCCCCTCAGGACCCGCTCGCCTCCTACGCGCAGCGGCTCGAAGGACGTGACGACCAGCAGGTGGCGGAGGATTTCGTGGCCCACGTACGCGGCGGAAGCGGACCCAGCGAGCACGAGCGCACGGTGCTGCGTGCCGTCCTCGACGACGTGCGGGTCGACGACGCGGTCGGCGAGGTGTCCCGTTGAGGCTGCACAGACTCACCCTGACCGCGTTCGGCCCCTTCGGCGCCACACAGGAGGTCGACTTCGACGCGCTGTCCTCGGCCGGGATCTTCCTGCTGCACGGCCCCACCGGCGCGGGCAAGACCTCCGTGCTCGACGCCGTCTGCTACGGCCTGTACGGGACGGTGCCCGGTGCCCGGCAGAGCCCCGGCAGCTCGCTGCGCAGTGACCACGCCCCGGTGGACCGGCCGACCGAGGTGTGCCTGGAGCTGACGATCGGGGGGCGCCGACTGGAAGTCACCCGGCGGCCCGCCCAGCCCCGCCCCAAGAAGAGGGGCGGCGGATTCACGACCGAGAAGGCGCAGAGCTGGCTGCGTGAGTACCACCCCGAGCACGGCTGGAAGGCCCTGAGCCGTTCCCACCAGGAGATCGGGGAGGAGATCGGCGGGCTCGTCGGGATGAGCCGGGACCAGTTCTGCCAGGTGGTGCTGCTGCCCCAGGGCGACTTCGCGCGATTCCTGCGGGCCGACGCGGAGGCCCGGGGAAAGCTTCTCGGCCGCCTCTTCGACACCCGCCGGTTCGCCGCCGTCGAGGAGCGGCTGGCCGAGCTGCGACGGGCGGCCGAGGCGCGGGTCAGGACGGGCGACGAGAAGATCCTCGCCCTGGCCCATCGCCTCGCGCAGGCGGCCGGTCCGGCGGCGGAGGAACCGGTACCCGAGGAGCGGCCGGGTGAGCCGGGGCTCGCCGAGGGGGTCCTGCGCTGGGCCGCCGTCGCGCGCAGCGGTGCCCGTGAACGGCTCGACATCGCCCGCCGGGCGCTGGCGGAGGCGGAGCGGCGGAGCGAGGCCGCACGCCGCCTCTTCGAGTCCGAACGTGAACGGGCTCGGCTCCAGCAGCGGTACGAGGAGACCCGCCGCCGTGCCGCCGGGCTGGAGGACCGTCGAGCGGAGCGGGACCGCTGCCATGAGCAGCTGGCCCGCGCGCGCAAGGCGGACCTGGTCGCCCCGGCTCTCGACCTGCGCGACGAGGCCGAGCGGGCCCACCACGCGGCTGTCGCCGCGCTCGAGCGGTCCCGCTCCGGTCTGCCGCCCGAACTGGCCGAGGCCGGCCTCGACCAGCTGGCGGGCAGGGAACGCGGGCTCCGGGCGGAGCTGGGCACCCTCGACGCCGCACGCGGTGCCGAGCGGCGCAGCCGCGAGATCGACGCCGAACGGGCAGGGCTGGACCGGCAGTCCCGCTCGGACGACGAACTGATCCAGGAGGCGGCGGAATGGCTGGCCGGCTGGGACACCGTCCACCGGGACCTCAGGGAACGCGTGGAGACGGCACGGGACGCAGCGACCCGCGCGGAACAGCTGGCCGGCCGGCTCGACCCCGCCCGCAGGAGACTGGACGCGGCACGACGGCGTGACGCACTCGGCGAGCAGGAGGAGACCGCGGCGGCGGCCCTGACCGCGGCACGGGAGAGCGCGGTGGGCGCGCACGAGAAGTGGCTGGCCCTGCGCGAACAGAGGCTCCGCGGTATCGCGGCGGAACTCGCCGGACAGCTGGCCGACGGCGTCGCCTGCACGGTGTGCGGCTCGGCCGAGCACCCCGAGCCGGCCCGGGCGGGGGCAGGTCACGTGGACCGGGCCACGGAGGAGGCGGCGCTCGCCGCCCACCAGCGGGCCGACCGCGCCCGCGCGACGGCGGAGAGCGAGCTGGGCGTCCTGCGCGAGCGCCTCGCGACGGCGCGTGCGGAGGCGTCGGACCCGGGTGAGTCCGGATCGGCGGGCCGGGCGCCCGCCTCCGTGGCGGAACTGCGGGCGGTGGTCGACCGCCTGACCCGTGAACACGCGGAGGCGCACCGCCTGGCCGCGCAGACGCACGCGGCGCAGGAAGCCCTGGCCTCCGCGGAGCGCGAGCACCTCGGCAGGCTCGACGACCGGCAGCAGGCGGAGCGGCGTACGGCTGCCCGTACGTCGCGGCGGGAAGCGCTCGACCGTGAACAGGCGGCGCTTGAGGACGAACTGGTCAAGGCCCGGGGCGCCTTTTCCTCGGTGGCCGAGCACGCCGCACTGCTGGAGCGGCGAGCCGATCTGCTGGCCCGCGCCGCCGACGCACTCCGTGCCGGACACGGAGCCGCCGAGCGCCTCAAGGAGGCCGACGGCAGGCTCTCCGACGCCGCCTTCCGGGCCGGATTCGACACGCCGCAGGCCGCCGCCGCGAAGATCCTCGGCGACACCGCGCAGCGGGAGCTCCAGCACCGCATCGACGCCTGGCAGACGGAGGCAGCCACCGTCGCGGACCGTCTCGCCGAGGAGGACGCCAAGGACGCCGCCGGCCGGCCGGCGGCCACGCCGGACGAGGCACAGGCGGCGTACGACCTGTCCGTGCGGGCGCTGCGCGAGAACGCCGCCGCACAGGCCGCCGCGCAGGAGCGCGGCGCGGAGCTCGACCGGCTCTCCCGCCTCGCGGAGGACGAGGTGCGCGCACTGGGGCCGGTGCGTCAGGAGTACGAACGGGTGGCCCGCCTCGCCGGGCTGACCGCGGGCACCTCCGCGGACAACGAGCGCAAGATGCGGCTGGAGGCGTACGTCCTGGCGGCCCGCCTCGAGCAGGTGGCCGCCGCGGCGACGGTCCGCCTCCAGCGGATGTCGGGGGGCCGCTACACGCTGGTCCACTCCGACGACCGCAGCGGGGGCCGCAGGGCGGGACTCGGCCTGCACGTCGTCGACTCCTGGACGGGACGGGAGCGCGACACGGCGACCCTGTCCGGCGGAGAGACCTTCTTCGCCTCGCTCGCCCTGGCTCTCGGCCTCGCCGACGTGGTGACGGACGAGGCGGGCGGCGTACGCCTGGACACGCTCTTCATCGACGAGGGCTTCGGCAGCCTGGACGAACAGACGCTTGACGAGGTGCTCGACGTCCTGGACTCGCTGCGGGAACGCGACCGCAGCGTCGGCATCGTCAGTCACGTGGCCGACCTGCGCCGCCGCATCCCCGTCCAGCTCGAGGTGGTCAAGGAACGGGGCGGATCGGCCGTGGTCCACCGGACGGCCGGCATGCTCAGCGGCTGATCGCCCGGCGGGGGAGGGGCGAGGAGTGGACGACGCCGGTGGTCACGGAGCCGAGGGTGCCGATCCTCCCCGTGACCTCCTCCCCGTGACCTCCTCCCCGTGACCTCCTCCAGGTGACGCATCGACCTGGCGGTCACCTTGAGGACGAAGCAGTCGTCCCCGGTCACGTGGTGGGCCTCCGCGATCTCCGGTGTGGAGGCCGCTGATCCCCCACCTCCTCGAGGCCGCGCACCCGCTCCGTGACGGCGCCGGCGGACATCGACACGGCGCGGGCCGGCTCGGCGAACGTCGCACGTTCAGAGGCCCGACGGCCCGAGGAGCGCGCGGAACAGGGCCTCGCCGTCGTCACCGGCGGGCAGGCCGCTGACCTGGCCGTCGCCGACCTCCACCACCCGCCACGTCCCGTCCTCCCGGAGCGCCATGTCGGTGGTCACCCATCGGCAGCCGAGAGCGCGCACGGCCTCGCCGACGGAGTCGAGGTCCGGTGCGGGCAGCCGTCCCGGCGTGTCCGGATGAGCGGTCACCCGCGCGACCTCGCCGTCCACCCACCACACCCGCGCCTCGCCGCCCGGCACGAACGGCTCGTACGCGCGCAGCACCACTCCGCCGGCCAGGAACTCCTCCTGCAGCTCGACGAACCGGCCGACGACTGAGGCGAGCCGGTCCGCGTCCTCCAGCTCCGGCACGAAGCACGCCTCGTGCCACTCGTCCTTACGGGACTTCACGAAGTCCTTGACGATGCCGGGCCCCGGCCCGAGAGTCCCCGCGAGGCCGGACCAGACGGCGGGACCGGGCAGAACCTCCCCCACGGACAGGGCACGCCAGACACTGCGCGGGGTCAGCCCGGCGAACGTCTCGTACCAGCCGGGGAGTTCATGGGCGGTGCGGTACGCGGCCGCGTCGGTGAGCAGCGCGCAGCCACGGGCGGCGAGGGCGCGCTCGAGATCCGCGTAACGGGCGGCGGGCATCATCCAGCCCCTGTACCAGTACGGCCCCGAGTCCCGCCGCACCCGGCCGACCGCGGCCTCCGGATCCCCGGCGAGCAGCGCGTCGTGGTCTACCAGGGCGGTGCGGGCACCGACGCGCCGGGCCGCGGCCTCCTCCCCGGCGAACAGGGGATCGGGACGCGTCGGCCGCAACGGGTCGCAGCAGAACAGGAAACCGGGCGCGGTCATGCGGAAGCCGTCCTTCGGACCGTCGAGGGGAGGGGGCCGGTGACCGTATCACCGGCCCCACCCGCCGTGTTCAGAGCTTGGACAGCTCGTCCACCAGGTCGTCCAGGCCGAGGGACCCCTGCGACAGGGCCGCCATGTGCCAGGCCTTGAGGTCGAACGCGTCGCCGTGCGCCTTCCGGGCGTTCTCGCGGCCCAGCAGCCACGCCCGTTCGCCCAGCTTGTAGCCGATGGCCTGTCCCGGCATCGACAGGTAGCGGGTCAGCTCGCTCTCCACGAAGTCGGCGGGCCGGCCACTGTGGCTGCCGAAGAACTCCTCGGCCAGGGCAGGCGTCCACCGCTCGCCGGGACGGAACGGCGAGTCCGCGGGGATCTCCAGCTCCAGGTGCATGCCGATGTCGACGATCACCCGGCAGGCACGCATCATCTGCGCGTCCAGGTATCCCAGGCGACGCTCCGCGTCGGGCAGGAATCCCAGCTCGTCCATGAGCCGCTCGGCGTACAGCGCCCAGCCCTCGGCGTTGGCGCTGACCTGACCCACCGAGGCCTGGTAGCGCGAGAGGCTCTCGGCGACGTGCGTCCACTGCGCGATCTGCAGGTGATGGCCCGGTACGCCCTCGTGGTACCAGGTGGACACCAGGTCGTAGACGGGGAAGCGGGTCTCACCCATGGTGGGGAGCCAGGTGCGGCCCGGCCGGGAGAAGTCCTCCGAGGGCCCGGTGTAGTAGGGGGCCGCGGCGCCGCCCGCGGGGGCGATCCGGGACTCCACCTTCCGCACGCGCTCCGCGAGTTCGAAGTGGGTGCCGTCGAGCGCCTCGATGGCCTCGTCCATCAGGTTCTGCAGCCAGACCCGGACCTCGTCCACGCCCTCGATGTGCTTGCCGTGCACGTCGAGATGGGCGAGCGCCTCCCAGGGGCCGGCGCCCGGCAGGATCTTGTCCGCCTCGGTCCTCATCTCTGCCAGCAGCCTGTGGTATTCGGACCAGCCGTAGGCGTACGCCTCGTCGAGATCCAGGTCCGTACCGTTGAACTGGCGTGCCCAGCGCGCGTAGCGCTCCCGGCCGACGGTGTCGGGAGCACCCTCGATGGCGGGGGCGTACACATCTCTCATCCAGTCCCGCAGCGCGACCAGGCCGGCGGACGCCTGCCCCGCTGCTTCGTCCAGCTCCGCACGCAGTGCGGCGGGTCCCTCGGCCACGAAGTCCTCGAAGAATCCCGTGCCGTTCTCCCCGGCCCAGGTGCCGAGCTGACCGATGAACGTCGCCGTCGGCCGCGGGCCGCCGTACAGCTTCCGCTCCAGCCCCAGCGCGAGCGAGGCACGGTACCCCTCCAGCGCGGCGGGCACCGCCCGCAGACGGTCCACGACCGCGGCCCAGTCCTCCTCCGTCGCCGTCGGCGTCGCCGTGAACACCTCACGGAGGCTGTGCGCCGGGGAGTGGATGTTGGAGACGGCCCGGAGCCCCTCCTCGGCCTCGTGGACCGCGAGTTCGGCCGTGAGACGTTCGCGCAGCAGCCGTGCGCAACGCCTCTCCTCGTCGGTGTCCGCGCCCGGCGCCTGCTCCGCGGCGTCGAGTTCGACGAGCGTCCTGCGGATCAGCTCGGCCGAGGCGTCCTGACCGGCGGGCGAGAAATCGGGCAGCCGGCGGGAGCTTTCCGCGACACCGAGATAGGTACCGGTGATCGGATCGAGATCGATGTACGCGTCGACGTAGGCGTCGGCGACCTGGCGCGGCAGTGCGCTGCTCGATGTGTCTGACATGTGGACATCCTCTTATGCCGAGGCCCTCCACGTCACGGGGGAACCGGACTTCGGCCGGGCGAGGTACGTCGACGCCTTCAGGAGCCGGGACGTTCCCCCGTGGTCGTGGCGGGATTCCGCCCGTCCGCGGCGGGCGGCATCAACGGTCCGCACTCCCACTGCTGGAAGATCAGCCGGGTCTCCACACGTGCCACCTCACGGCGTGAGGTGAACTCGTCCAGCACCAGACGCTGCAGATCCGTCGGGTCCGCGACGGCCACGTGCACCAGGTAGTCGTCGGGGCCGGTGAGGTGGAAGAACGCCCGGGACTCCGGGAGCGCTCTGATCCGATCGACGAACGGACCGATGAGCTCCCTGCGGTGCGGCCGCACCTGGACCAGCAGGAGCGCCTCCAGGCCCCGGCCGAGCCGTGCCGGATCGAGCCGCAGCCGGTGCCCGAGGATCACACCGGACCGGCGCAGCCGTGCCACCCGGTCCAGACACGTGGACGGGGCCACTCCGACTTCCGCGGCGAGCTCCCGGTACGTCGTCCGCGCATCGTTCTGCAGGAGGCGCAGAATGTGCAGATCGACCGGATCGAGAGCGACGGATTCAGACATCGGGCGAACGTAGCACGGCATCCGGGCGCTACTCGCCGGTCACTGTTCAGTCTGGCGACATGGACACCGAAGCCACTCCGCTGACACCCCAGCCCTCCTTCCGGTCCAGAGCGCTCGCCACCGAAGCCGTGCACGCCGGACGCGACGATCTCGCCTCTCAGGGTCTGCACGCCGCGCCGATCGATCTGTCCACCACCTACCCCTCGTACGACTCCCGGGGCGAAGCCGCGCGCATCGACGCCTTCGCCACCACCGGAGCCAGGCCCGACGGCCCGCCCGTGTACGCACGGCTGGACAACCCGACGACCGCCCGCTTCGAGACGGCGCTCGCCCGGCTCGAGGGAGCCGCGAGCGCGGTCGCCTTCGCCAGCGGCATGGCCGCGCTCACCGCCGTCCTGCTGGCCCGGGCGAGCCTGGGGCTGCGCCATGTCGTCGCGGTGCGGCCGCTCTACGGCTGCAGCGACCACCTCCTCGGCGCCGGGCTGCTGGGCACCGAGGTGACCTGGACGGATCCGGCGGGCATCGCCGACGCGATCCGCCCGGACACCGGCCTCGTCATGGTCGAGACGCCGGCCAACCCGACGCTGGCCGAGATCGACATCCGGGCCGTGGCGCACTCCTCCGGCTCCGTGCCCCTCCTCGTCGACAGCACCTTCGCCACGCCCGTGCTGCAGCGGCCGCTCGAACACGGCGCGCGGATCGTGCTGCACAGCGCCACCAAGTACCTGGGCGGTCACGGAGACGTGATGGGTGGTGTCGTCGCCTGCGACGAGGAGTTCGCCGCCACCCTGCGGCAGGTGCGGTTCGCCACCGGCGGCGTGCTGCATCCCATGGCCGGCTACCTGCTGCTGCGCGGCCTGTCCACCCTGCCCGTACGCGTCCGCGCGGCGTCCGCCTCCGCGGCCGAGCTGGCCCGGAGGCTCTCGGCCGATCCCCGTGTCGCGCGGGTCCACTACCCGGAGGTGGGCGGTGCCATGGTGTCCTTCGAGGTGTTCGGGGACCCCCACAGGATCATCGCGGGCGTCCGGCTGATCACGCCCGCCGTGAGCCTCGGCAGCGTGGACACGCTCATCCAGCATCCGGCCTCCATCAGCCACCGCATCGTGGATGAGGGAGACCGCCGGGACGCGGGCGTCGGTGACCGGTTGCTGCGCATGTCCGTCGGCCTCGAGGACGTCGAGGACCTCTGGGCCGACCTGTGTCAGGCGCTCAGCGACGGAGGCGCGGTTCCGCCTGCTCGGCCGGGGCGGGCGTCTCGGACCGGGGAAGCCGGTCTGCCCGGTGCGGCGGTTCCGCCCGGTGGAGCGACGGGCGCGACGGGGCCCCTGAGCGGGTCGCCGGTTCCGTCGGCTGCGGGGACTGCTGCGCGGGAGCCGCGGTGAGCCGGGCGGTGATGACGAGGGTGCCCTCCTCGATCTGGTAGTCGAGAGGCAGCGAGAGCGCCCGCATGGCGGCGACCATGCCCGTGTTGTGGGCCTGCGTCACCGCGTAGACGCTCTCGCATCCCGCCTCGACGGCGAGGGCCACCAGCCGGCCGAGCAGCTCCGTCCCGATCCCGCGGCGCTGCCAGTCGTCCTCGACGAGGAGGGCGACCTCGGTCTCGTCCCCGTCCCAGAGCAGATGGCCGAGTGCCACCAGGCGGCCGGAGGGCGTCTGCACGGCGAGTGTGCGGCCGAAGCGGGGGCTCAGCAGGTGGTCCAGATAGCGGTCGGCGTCACGGACCGGACCGTGGTAGCGCAGGCCGAGCGTGCGCTCGGAGCAGCGGGCGTGCATGGCCAGGGCGGCGTCGAGATCGTTCTGGTCCGCGCGGCGCACGGTGATCTCGTTGCCCTCGGGCAGGGTCAGGACGTCCTCACTGCGCGGTACGCGCGGGCCGAGCCGTGCGTCGAGCTCGACCAGGGCCCGGGCGCGGGCGAACTCGGTCGGAGTGAAGGGGAGGTAGGGGCGCTCGACGGTGATGACACCGCCCGACGGATCGCGCAGCCGCATCACGGTGTCCTCGAGGACCCCTTCCACGGGGGCGCTCTCTCCGGTGGGGCGGCCGGTGATCGACAGTGCGGGCAGCGAGTGGATGGTGCACCGGCCGAGGAGCTGGCGCAGGGCCAGCGGGAGTTCGGCCGCGTCGAGCGCCGTGCGGGTGGCCAGGCCGAGAACCCGGGTGGGCGTGTCCACCAGGTCGTGGGCGTCCGCGCGCTCGATCCAGGTGGCGGAGCCGCCCGCGGCGGCGATCTCCCGGGTGAGCTGCTGTGCCGACAGCGACGCCGGCGCACGCAGCAGGAACTCGTCGACCGTGCCCTCGGCCAGCGGGTGGGTCTGCAGGGTCAGGATGTCGATCCGGTGGCGGGCGAGAGCGATGCAGAGGGCCGCCAGGGTGCCGGGGGCGTCCCGCACGGTCGTCCGCATCCGCCACAGCACCGTCTCCACGGCCTCGTCGGCGCCGGCGGAGGGAAGCCCCGCGTCGGCGCCGCCGGTATCCGTGTCCGGCGGGGGCGCGTGGCTGTGGCGCCGTGCCCACCAGGTGTGGAAGGCGGCCGTGGCGACCAGGGCCACGGCCGAGGCCACGAGCAGATAGGGGCCGTCGGGCTGGTGCCCGATCAGGTTGGCGATCGCGTCGGCCACGGCCACTGCGGTGAACAGGGCGGCCAGTTCGATCAGGTCCCGCCGCCAGTGGTGCGGACGGCGGGCACTCTTCGCGGATGTCACATCAGTCATGCCTTCACTGTGGACGAACGGTGTTGCCTGATCACGAACGCATTGTGACCGATGGGTTACGTGTGGATCTGGTCGCCTTCAGCACCATTTCCATGTCCCCGCCGAGAGATCACTGACCGGTGCGGCCCGGCTGCAGCACCTTGGTGAACAGGACCGTGCCGCCCTGGGCCCTGAGCCGTACCGTCAGCTCCCCGCTCCCGCCGTCGATGTCCACCTCGCCGAAGAACTGCGGCTGTTCCATGGGGGACACGTTCGCCCGGTCCGGTGCCCGGACGAAGACCCGATCCGGGCCGAACGTGCCGTCCAGTGCGTTCGCGGGGAATCCGCCCGCCGCCAGCGGCCCCGAGACGAACTCCCAGAACGGCGCGAAGTCCTTGAAGGCCGCGCGCTCGGGGGCGTAATGCTGAGCAGAGGTGTAGTGCACGTCGGCCGTCAGCCAGACGGTACCGGTGATACGCCGGTGCTTGATGTGGCGCAGCAACTCGGCGATCTGCAGCTCCCGGCCCAGCGGCGCGCCCGGGTCGCCCTGCGCCACCGCCTCGAAGTCCGTCGATCCGTCCGGGACCACCAGACCCAGCGGCATGTCGGCGGCGATCACCTTCCACGTGGCACGCGACCGGGAGAGCTCCCGCTTCAGCCAGCTCAGCTGCTCGGCGCCGAGAATGCCCGTCGTGTCGTCGGGCCGGCGGCCGGGAGAGTTCGCGTTGCGGAAGGACCTCATGTCCAGCACGAACACGTCGAGCAGCGGACCGTGCCGCACCACACGGTGCATGCGCCTCTCCTGCGGGCCGCCCCGCAGGGTGGAGACCGGGAAGTACTCCCGGAACGCGCGCATCGAACGCGCCGCGAGCAGGTCGACGTTCTTCTCGGTGTAGCGGGCGTCGTCGAGGATCTGCCCCGGATACCAGTTGTTGCGCACCTCGTGGTCGTCCCACTGGACGACGGACGGGACCTGCGCGTTGAACGCCCGCAGATTGTCGTCGAGCAGGTTGTACCGGAAGTTCCCGCGGTACTCGTCCAGGGTTTCGGCGACCTTGGACTTCTCCGGGGTCGTGATGTTGCGCCAGACCCGTCCGTCGGGCAGCGTCACGCTGGGCTCGAGCACCCCGTCCGCGTAGATGTTGTCCCCGCTGCACAGGAAGAAGTCCGGGTCGAGGCGCCGCATCTCGTCGTACACCCGGTAGCCGCCGATGTCCGGGTTGATGCCCCACCCCTGCCCCGCGATGTCGCCGGACCAGAGGAAACGCACCCCGTCACGGCGTACGGCCGGAGCGGTGCGGAAGGTCCCGTACACGGGCTTGCCGGTGCGCCGGGGGTCGTGCGGGTCCACGAGGGTGACCCGGTAGTGCACCTGCTCGCCGGCCGGCAGCGCGTACAGCGGAGTCGTCCCTGTGAAGTCCGTACGGGCGCCGATCAGGGGGCCGTGCCACGTCTTGGCGCGCCGGAAGGACTCCGTCGCGGAGGTCTCCACCACCATCCGGGCGGGGCGGTCCGAACGCACCCACACCAGGGCGGTCGACGCCGTCACGTCCCCGACCTGCACCCCCCACGAGGCGCTCGGCCGGCCCGACAGCGCGAACGCCGGCGCGGCGGTGACCGCCGCGGGCACGGCGACCGCGGCCGAGGCCAGGAGCGAGCCGCGCAGCACGGTGCGGCGCCCCGGGGCAGGGATCAGCGGACGGTTCGACATCGATGCGCCTCCATGGGCGAGAGGGGCTGCCGGAACAGCGGTTCGGTACGGGCGGAAGTGCGGATCCATACCTAGTCCCCGGTGGCGGCGGTCACGCCAACCGCAGATGAACAACGGGTCGGCCGACCGTGCCTGGGCCCTCCCCGTCCGAGGCCCCGACCGCGGGGTGCGTGTGTGCTTCCTGTCCTGCGCCCCGACCGCGGGGTGCGCTGCCCACCCCGGTGGAGACGGCCGCTCTGCTCTGGCAGGCCGCCGTCGTCACCGTCGTCGGTTTCGTCTGCTGGTACAGCGGCATGCGACGCTTCGGAGTCGAGCGCGCCACGCTCTTCTCCGGGCTGATCCCCGTGTCGGCCGCGCTGACCGCACCGCTGGTCGGCACGGGTGCGTACGGCACGGGTCAGGGCGCCGGGAGCCTCCTGGTGGGTCTCGGAGTGGCACTGGGTTCGGGCATCCTCGGGCCGCGTGGACCCGGTGGGTCAGCGACTCGTGTCGAGGATGACGCGCGCCACGGCGGCAGGGTCGTCGTTCATGGGGACATGGCCGCAACGAGGAAGACGGACGAGCCGGGCGCCGGGAATCACGTGCTTGGCCCGGACACCCTGGCGGCGCAGGAGCAGACGGTCCTTGCTGCCCCAGGCGATACTGACCGGGATGTCCGGTACGTCCTCGGTGAAGGCCACGGTCAGGCCGGCCTCGAGAGTCTGACGGAAGCCGGTGGCTTCGCGCAGCGCGACGGTTTCGGACACGACCGCACCGGGTGAACGACGCCCGGGCCAAGCGTAGATGGTACTGGTCAGCGCCGTGCGGCCCGGTGAACTCAACGAGAGGCGCTCGATCAGCGGCATCGGCATCGCGAGGGCCGCTCCGCGCATCGCCCGCAGCACGCCGAAGGCATAGCGGCGTTCACTCGGCGTCCAGAAACCTGCGGGGGACAGCGCCGTCACCGAGCGGACCAGCTTCTCGCGGCCCAACTCCAGCGCCAGCAGACCCCCCAGGGAGTTCCCGGCCACATGCGGCCTCACCAGGTCGAGCGCGCCGAAGAACGAACCGAGCACCGGGACCATGGTCCGCAGGTCGTGGGCGAGCCCGTGCGGCAGCGCCGGTGAGGCGCCGAAGCCGGGCAGATCCACCGCTATGACATCCCGTTCGGCCGCCAGGAGCCGCAGGACCGGATCCCATGCCTGGCGGTGGTGGCCGATCCCGTGCAGCAGGACCAGCGGTGCGCCCGCACCTGTTCGCTCGTAGGAAACCTCGACCGTCCGGCGGCCTACGGGGGAGTCGACCGCGAACGAGACAGTGCTGGCCATGCTGCTCCTCGGGAAGGACCTGGCGGGGCGGGGCGGCTGGAACGAGACACTTCGTCAACAATGATTACCGAGGGGTAGCTTGCAGTTCAAGGGGGAGCGCGATTCCCGCTGGACACGCTCAGGTGTGTCGGCTGGGATGGACGAGTGACTGCCGACGCCGTGTCCGATCTCTTCGAAGAACACCGGCCCTTCCTCATGGGGGTCGCCTACCGCATGCTCGGCCGTGCCGCCGACGCCGAGGACGTGGTGCAGGAAGCGTGGCTGCGCTGGTCCTCGGCCGGGCGCGAGGACGTGCGGGAATCGAGGGCGTTTCTCGTTCGCATCACCACCCGGCTCGCCATCGACCGGCTGCGCCACCTGCGGTCCCGGCGCGAGGCCTATGTGGGGCCCTGGCTGCCCGAACCCGTGGTCACCGAATTCGGCCCCGCCGTACCCGATTCCGCGGAACGCGCGGTGCTCGCGGACTCGGTGTCCCTAGCCGTACTCGTCGTCCTCGAAGCGCTCTCCCCTCTGGAGCGTGCGGTCTTCGTCCTGCGCGAGGCCTTCGGGTTCCCGTACGCGGAGATCGGCGCCACCCTCGACAGGTCCGAGGCCGCGGTACGGCAACTCGCCGGCCGTGCCAAGCGCCATGTCGATGAGCGCAAGCCCCGGTACGAGGTGGATCCGGCCGTGAGGCGCGATCTCACCGAACGGTTCCTCGCCGCGGCTTCGGGCGGAGATCTGGAGAAGCTGCTCGCCCTGCTGGCACCGGACGTCCGCCTCGTCAGCGACAGCGGAGGCAAGGCGAAGGCACCGCGGCGGATCATCGAGACCTCGGACAAGGTCGGCCGTTTCCTTCTCGCAGTCGCGCACGACTGGTCCACCGCAGCGGAAGCGCACGTCCTGGAGCTCAACGGCGGCCCCGCTCTGGTGTTCAGCGTGGACGGCACGGTGGACACGGTGTTCCAGGCCGAATTCGAGGACGGAGTCATCCGGTGCGTCTACGTCATCCGTAACCCGGACAAGCTGGCGGCGGTGCACCTGGGGCGAGGACCTGTCCGCCGGGTCGAGTGACACGTCCTTCGGCCGATCGGTCCAGCCCCGCTGCGAAAGGGTGCCCACTGCGAGCTGGGCCGGTCGACGAGGTGCCGGGTGGCCTTGAGGTGTTGGGTGGCGTCGAGGTGTCGAGGTGGCGGGTGGACTTGAGGTGGCGGGTGGTGTCGAGGTGCCGGGTGGCGGCCTCGATCTGTGAGTCCCTCGTGCCGCGATTCCTGGGGCTGTTGCTCTGTGCTCGGGATCGGCCCTCGGCCCGGGTGGTGTTCTGGCAGCCGGACAGTCGGCGCTGTCCGTCGGCGATCATGGCCGACCGCGGGATCCGGAGGCACCCGTCTTCCGTATTCCGCACTTCCCACTCCGCAGCCCGGTCCGATGGACGCGAAGTGGATGATGGTTCGGTGACGGACATCAGTGACGACCACGTGAAGGTCCATTTCCGTATGGACGTGGACGAGGAAGGTTGGCCGCCGGCGAGTGTCGAGAGCCTGTGGGCTGTGGACCTCGACGACGGTACGGCGCGGCTTGACAACACGCCTTGGTTCGTCCGCGGGGTCGCCGCCGGGGACGTCATCAGGGTGCAACCGGACGATGACGGTGTGCTCTGGGCCGGGGAGACGGTTCAGCCCTCGCAGAACTGCACCATCCGGCTCATCGTGCTGAAGGACGACGGCTCGGCCGCCGCCCGGCAGAGCGTGCTGGCAGCTTTCCACCGCCTCGGCACGACGGGTGAGGGAATCGAACAGTTCCGGATGGTGGCCCTGGATGTCCCGCCACAGGCCGACCTGCCCAAAATCCGCGAGCTGTTGGAGCACGGCGAGACGAAGGAGTGGTGGCACTGGGAAGAAGGATGTGTCACCGCCGCCTGGAAAGCCGCCGCGCGACCGTAAGGTCAACGTGCGGCGTTCGGGTCTGCGTTGCACCGAGGACGCATCGTTCCCGTGCCGGTGCGGGAACCCGCCGCCCAGGTCCGTTCGTGACCATCGGCCGGAGGCGGCGATCAGGACGGTGGCTCGAAGTGGACCGCGAGTCCATCGAACGGCTGGCGACCACCAGCTTTCCCTCGAGCCGGCCGGCCCCGTGCGGGGGACCCTCTGCCGGCGTGGTACCAGGACGACGGCCCTGATCCAGGATCTTCGTGGCCGGCAGACGGCCCGTACCCAACAGCCCCGCGCCGCATTCGCTTGAGTACGCGCAGGACCCATGATCGTCCCGGTGACGAGAGCGTCGCAGGACTGCCTTTCGGCGGTCGGGCCCTGCGTCGGCAGGGCTTGCAGGGTGTTGCCGGCCTTGTGCCTGATGACCTGTGGAACACATGGCCCCGCTGCTGCGGTACCTCCGCCTGGAGGCATCGGCACCGGGGCTTCACGCTGCCCGGGCTCGCGGTCGCGCGAACGTCCCGTGAACGCTCTGCGGCAGCAGGTCGTTCCGCAGCGTCACTAAGAGATGATTGGTCTTGACCAAGGTGGTTCGCCGTCCTAAGGTCTGAACGATAAGGCAGGAACCTTTAATAAATAACGTCGCGGAAACAAGCCACCGGGCGGATGCGGAGGACAGGGTGGGGACCACGCAGCTGGAATCGGTGCAGGAGCCGAAGTACTGGCACCTCAAGACCGTGCTCAGTGAGGCACTCGACTCGGACTTCGCGGTGGGGGAAGTGCTTCCCAACGAGCGGGATCTGGCGGCGCGCTTCGGCGTCGCCCGGGCGACGCTCCGTCAGGCACTGGAGCAGCTGGAACTCGAAGGCAGGCTGCAGCGACGACGCGGTGTGGGCACCACCGTCGCCCCGCCCCGAGTCGGTGTGGCCGTCACCACCGCTCGCCACGGCGGAACGGGAAGTGACGCGGACGAGGCATGGCAGCCCCTCGAGTGCACGACGGCGACCGCTCCTGCCTCAGTAGCCCTCATGCTCGACACCGACGCCGGGAAGCCCGTGCACGTGGTGCGCCGCATCCGCGTCGCCCACGGCCAGGCCGTGGCCGCGGAGCTCCTGTACGTTCCCACCTCGTCCGTGCCCGAACTCTCCGCCATCGAGGCGCCGTCAGGGCCTGCCCGGGCCCGAAGCGTGGTGAGGGAACTGCACCGTCTCGACCTCGACGGCCAGGACCGGTCGGTCGAACTCGGCTCGGCCCGCGCCGACGACGCGAAGGAGCTCGACCGGCTTCCCGGTGCTCCTGTCCTGGTGGTCACCACCCGGTATCTCGCCGCTGCCGGAACGGCAGCAGTGTCCGTCGCCACCTACCGGGCCGACACCTGCCGGCTTACCTTCGGGGATTCCGGCTCGCTGGAGATCAGCCACGACGAGCGGGAACGCCAGGCGTCCTGACACTCGCAGCGCCCCTACTCGGACACCTCTCCGGACGGAGCCCGCACCGGTTCCGTGCCCCTGGCGCCGCCCTCCTGAGCTCGTGCACGGCCCGTCGCTGAACTGTGTACGGCCCGTCGCTGTCAGCGGCGGGCCGTCACCGTTCCTTCCACGGCGAAGAGCTGCTCCTCGACGTGGTCCAGTGCCAGCCGCAGCGCGCCGGTGGCGACGGCTGCCTCCCCGAGAAGCGACAGGGCCACACGGGGAGGTCGCAGGCAGTAGCGGGCGAGCTCTTCGCGAAGCGGATCGAGAACGCCGTCCAGGCCGGCGGCCCACCCGCCGATCACCACGAGCTCCGGATCGAGCGCCAGCACCAAGGCCGCGACATCGTGCACCAGCCGCTGTATGAATCGGGCGACGGCGGCCTGTGCCCCGGCATCGCCGCCCCTGGCCTCCGCGAAGACCGCGGCCACTGCCGGCTCGTCCAACGGGTCGAGCGGGGTGTCCGTCGTCGAGAGCAGGTGTTCCGGCGTGACATCGCGGCCCAGAAGATGCAAGGCGCCGATCTCCCCGGCCGCGCCGCCGAAGCCGCGGTGCAGACGCCCTCCGATCAGTGAACCCGCTCCAGGACTCAGGCCCGCGAGGACGAACACGATGTCGTCGGACTCGGTTGCAGCGCCCTTCCAATGTTCGGCCACCGCTGCGGCGTTGGCGTCGTTCTCCACCAGGACGGGGCATCTGAAGGAGCGCCGCAGCCTCTCGCCTAGCGCGAGCCCCGTCCAGTCCGGCAGCGCCGTACCGAGCCGCACCGTGCCGTCCGCCTCGACGATGCCGGGGCTACCGACCCCGACGGCACGCAGGCTGCTCCGGGCCACTCCGGTGCGCCGCAGCACATCGGCGATCACGGCTCTGACCTGGTCGAGCCTGTCATCGGCACACGCGGACTCGGAGACGTCGCGCGAGCCCGCGCCGACGATCCGGCCGTCCAGGCCGGACAGCAGGGCGGAGACCCGGTGCGAGCCGATCTCCACCCCCAGGAGATACCCGGCCTCCGCACGGAACCTGAAGCGCCTGGCGGGACGGCCCTGTCGCCTTGCCCCGCTCTCGTCAGGCAGTGCCTCGACCACGAGTCCGGCGCCGAAGAGCCCTTCGACTACACCTTCCACCGTGGGACGCGACAGACCCGTGATCCGGGTCAGATCCGTCAGCGTGGGGGAATCCGCCCCTCGCAGGGCGTGCAGCACCACCGCGGAATTGATCCTCCGCAGCAGAGACGGGTCCCCACCGGTCAGCCTGCCCACCGTGTGTCCTCCCAGGTCGTGCGCGTGTCTGCCGGATCGTACTCGCTGGCCCCTGCAGCGGCGACCAACGCCTGGAAGGGGGCATGCGGAACCTGCGCACAGCCCCTGCCCGGACCGTGACACCGGTCAGCTCGGAGCGACGAAGCCGGACTCGTAGGCGGCGATCACCGCTTGTGTGCGGTCCCGGGCTCCCAGTTTCGCAAGCACCGAGCTGACATGAGTCTTGACCGTCTCGACGCCGACGACGAGCTCGGCGGCGATCTCCGCGTTGGACATGCCCCGGGACATCAGGCGGAGTACCGCTCCTTCTCGGGCGGTGAGCGCCGCCCGGTCCAGCGCGGCCCGCGCCCTGCTCGTGCCGTACTCTGCGGCGAGCTGCCGCACCGCAGCTGGGAAGAGCAGTGTCTCGCCCTCCGCCACGAGCCGGACGGCATGCACGATTTCGGCCGGCCGGGCACGCTTCAGCAGAAACCCGTCCGCCCCCGCGCGCAGTGCCTCGTACACGTACTCGTCGTTCTCGAATGTGGTCACCACCAGGATCTTCGGCGGATCGGCCACGGTACGGAGCACCACCCGGGTCGCCTCGATGCCGTCCATCAGGGGCATACGCACGTCCATGGCCACGACATCGGGCCGGAGCCGGTTGACGAGCGGGATCACCGCCGCACCATCTGCGGCCTCACCCACGACTTGGATGTCGTCCTGTGCTTCCAGCACCGCGCGGAGCCCCGCGCGCACCAGTGGTTCGTCGTCGACCAGAAGAACGGTAACCGGCATCGGGTCAGCGTATGCGGTCCAACGGGAGGCTCGCGTACACCCTCCAGTCCCCTTCGTGCGGGCCCGTTATGGCTTTGCCGCCCAGCAGGGCCGCACGCTCCCGTATGCCTCGCAGGCCGCTGCCGCCGCCCGGACCGCGCCTCGATCCCGCGAGCGGGTTGGTCACCTCCAGCTCCAGCCTTTCCTTCACCACGACGATCCTCACCCGTACGGGAACCGCGCCGGCGTGACGCAGCACATTGGTGAGCGACTCCTGCAGAATCCGGTAGCCCTCACGGGACACCGGGACCGGGACCAGATCCAGTGGTCCGGTCATGTCCACATGGATCTCGGCTCCGGATACGCGGGCCGATTCCAGCAACCGGTCGGCCTCGGCCAGAGTTGGATGCGCCCCGGCGGGTAGGTCCGACTCCCGGAGCACCCGCAGGACTCGTTCCAGATCCTCGAGCGCGTGCCGCCCCGTCTCCTCGATGGCGGCGAGTGCCCGCGCTGTGAACTCCGGGTTGCCCGCCGTTCTGGCGGCCCCTGCCTGTACGACCGCCACAGTCAGCGCATGTCCGATCGAGTCATGGAGTTCGCGCGCTATCCGATTACGCTCCAGAAGTTGCTCGGTGCGCTCCTCCAGCGCGGTCATCCGCTCGGTCGGCGACGGCCCCAGGAGCCCGCGTGCCGAGGCCGTGGCCACCTCGCCGCAGAGGACGACGAGCCCCAGAAGCAGCAGCATCGGCAAGGGTGCGAACAGAGCGCACAGCCACCGCGCTTGGAGGACCCCAGTCAGCCAGTTCGAGCTTGGCGTCGCACCGAGCGAAACGCCGAGAAGGTCGAACGTCGTCGCCGGCAGCCAGACCGTGGCGAAGCCCGCCGCGGCTGTGAGCAGGAGCCTGACCTCGAGCCACGCCACAGTGCGCCAGCGGTCCCCCCAAGTGACGGCACGTGCGGCGGAGATGGAGAAGTCCGTCCCGTGCTCCCCGGGCGTGAGGAGGAGCTGCGCCTGCAATCCCTCCGCGAGGCGCATCGAGGGCAGCAACCCGACGGGAACGGCGAAGAGGCAGGGCATCCACGGGGTGTCCATGGAGATGAACAGCCACAGGCTGACGACCGCTGACGGAATGAGCAGGTGAAGCCAGCGGCTGTACGTGACGGGCGCGGCCAGCGGCCCGAGAAGGTGGCGCATGGACTCATCGTGTCAGCGCGGGCCCGGTGGTGGCCTCCCCCGGGCGAGGGAGACGAACCACCCGGGCGGGGGAGGCAGCAGGCGGCGGCAGCCAGCCAGGCTGTGCCCATGACCAGCATCGACGTGCACGAACTGACGAAGGACTACGGCCCCACACGCGCCGTGGACCACCTCACGTTCAGCGTGAGGCCCGGCCGAGTGACGGGGTTTCTCGGTCCCAACGGCGCCGGCAAGTCCACCACGATGCGGCTCGTCCTCGGGCTGGACCGGCCCACGGCGGGAACCGCCACCGTCGGAGGGATGTCGTACGTCTCGCTGCCGAAACCGTTGCACAGGGTCGGGGCCCTGCTCGATGCCCAGGCGGCTCACGGGTCCCGCACGGCACGCGATCACTTACTCGCTCTCGCCGCAACCAACGGCATAGCCGACAGCCGGGTCGAGCGGGTCCTCGAGGAGTCCGGCCTCGCAGCGGTCGGCAGACGAAGGATCAAGACCTTCTCTCTCGGGATGCGCCAACGTCTCGGAATCGCGGCGGCACTGCTCGGCGAGCCCGGCGTGGTGATGCTGGACGAGCCGTCGAACGGGCTGGACCCCGAGGGCATCATCTGGATCCGTGAGCTGATGCGCGGCATGGCCCGTGAGGGGCGGACCGTCCTGGTCTCCAGTCACCTGATGAACGAGACCTCCACCTTCGCGGACCACTTGATCGTCCTCGGCAGGGGACGGCTTCTCGCGGATCTGCCGATGCGGGAGTTCCTCGACTCCCACAGCCGGCCTGGTGTCCGGCTCCGTACAGGCGAAGCCGGACGGCTCCACGACGTTCTGGTCCGCAGGGGTCTCCGGCCTGTGCTGGGTGACGACGGGCGATGGACGGTCGAGGGCGTCACGGCGGAGGAGGTGGGCACCGCAGCAGCAGGAGAAGGGATCCCTCTGCTGGAACTCGTCGATCTGCAGGCCACTCTGGAGGAGGCCTATCTCGATCTCACGTCGAAGGAATCGCAGTTCACCGCGACCACTTCCGCTGCACACCCGGAGGCCTCGTGATGGACATGTCGATGACTGCGGTGCTGCGATCCGAATGGATCAAGGTCAGATCCGTGCGGTCCGTCTCGCTCTCCCTCATGGCGGTCTTCGCAGCCACGCTCGCCGTCACCGTGCTCGCTTCGGCCACCGTGGGCCAGTCGGAGGCGGCCAACGCCGACTACGAGCCATTGTTCTCCGCCTTCTACGCGTTGAACTTCGGCCAGATCGCAGCCATCAGTTTCGGGGCGACCGCCATGTCCTCGGAGTTCGTGAACGGTGCGCTCCGGATATCGCTCTCTGCCGTCCCACGACGAGGTCTTCTCTACGCCGCCAAGGTGTCGGTGATCGGGGGACTCACCCTCGCCGTCGGGCTGATCACCAGCTTCGCCACGTTCCTGGTGGGACAGATGTTCATGGGTGAGTACGCCATCGGCCTGGGGGACCCCGGTGCGCTCCGTGCGGCATTCGGCGGTGGTGTCTATCTCGCGCTGATCGCCCTGTTCGCCGCAGGCTTGACCATGCTGCTGAGGAGTGCCGTCGCCGTACTCAGCACGCTCATACCCTTCCTGCTGATCGTCTCCTTCGTGGTCGGAGACATCGCCGGGGATGTGGCCCGGTATCTGCCCGACCGGGCGGGGCAATTGGTGCTCCACCAGAATCCGGACGGAAACCTCGGCCCGTGGACAGGCCTGACCGTCACCGCCGCGTGGGCCGCGGTCGCTCTCCTGGCCGGCTGGTGGAGCCTGCGGACTAGGGACGCGTGAAAGGCACGTTGGGTACGTGGGGCATGTGCGGCACGTGGGGCACGTGGGGCACGTGGGGCACGTGGGGCACGTGCGGCACGCGCGGCACCGTTGACCGCCGGAAGGCCCGGCTTCTCGTGTCTCGGCTTCGTGTACCCCTTGACTCGCAATTCCTGCCCGTGCGCGAGCAAGGGGCAGGGCGAGGGACGCCATGTGTCAGTGCAGGGAGGTTTACTGACGGTATGACCACCGCACATCACCTCCGCCTCATCGACGGGATGCGCACCAAGGACTTCCCCCTGGAACGCGTTCCGTCGGGCTCGGGAATCAGCGGACCGGGCTACCACACGACGCTTCTCCTCGGCGAGGACGAAAGGAGTGAGGGAGATGAGGCGGACCGCCTCGAACTGCGCGCGCGATGCATAGCGGAGCACGACTCCCTGCTTGCGCTCCTGACCCTGCGCTGGGGCGAACCTCAGATGGTCAGCCTGTGGAGCGCGCAGGAGCGGATGATGGCGGGGGAGGTGATACCCGAACCCTGGGCCGAACCGGTGGCGAGCTGTGAGTACCTCCTGCTGTGGCGGACGGAGGGCCGTTGGACAGCCATCGTGCTCTACCTGCAGAACGACGGGCCGGGCTGCGAGTTGGGTGTCGTTGTCACCGTGGTGGACCCACCTTGATCACCGCGCCGGGCCCTGCGTGGTCGCGGTCGGCAACAAATACGGCGGCGAGACCGAACCGGTTACGGCGAGTCCGCGTGACTCCACGCTGAAGTTCAGCAGCGCCTGACCATCCGCGTTGGGCGACCGGCCAACTGGGCGTCCTCAGCCCGAATCACCCTCCTCGCGACCTCGGAGGCTTCTTGACCAGCCACATACCCACGGCAGCTCCTTCGGAGGGCCGGACGCTTCCGTTGCCGCCAATGTGTCCGTGGTGAAGCCAGCGGAGCGCAGCGCCGCCCTGAGCCCGCTGAAACCCGCGTACGGTTGGCAGCCCTGGCGGCGCGACCTGGACGGACTGGTGAAGGAAATGACCAGCCAGGGCGATCAGGACCGTGATGACGTCCTCTCGACGAGCACCTTGGGCTCGAGGTGCTCATCGAGGAGGTCGATCGTGTCCCGGGTACTCTGCATGATCATGCTCGGGCCCATGGCGAGCACGTCGAACCACTTGGTACCGCCCGCGGCCCAAGGCCGGTCGACGACCATGACCTGGTCCGCAGTCAACAGCACGTTGTCGGGACGTCGCCTCATGCCCACGTGATTCCGATGGCTCCTTCGGAGAGCAACGTCATCTCCGCCAGCCGGCGCACCCGGGTGGCCGGACTGCTGGCCACCGCCGTTACCCGGGGCGAGTGCAGGAGAGGCCGGAACCGATTGCCCGGATGGGCGAAATGGTGCGCCGCGGCGGCGGTCATGAGGTCGGACCGATTCTGTGGAACAGCACACGAACACCACACGCAGACCACAGGCACACCGCCCGCGACCACATCGGTACGACGCGGTCGCGGGCAGGCAGGAGCTCTTCGGGTGGAGTCAGGCAGCGGAACCGGCGGTCAGAGGATGGAGCCGGGAGCGTAGGCGGCGGCTTCCGGGTGCTGCTTGGCGATCTCTTCGATCCTGGACACCAGAGCGGCGATCTGGTCGCCCGCCGCACCGGTGAACGAGAGCTTGTCCGCCATCAGTGCGTCGAGCTCCGCGCGGTCCAGGGGGATCCGCTCGTCGGCGGCCAGCTTGTCCAGCAGCTCGTTGCGCTCCGCGCCCTGCTCCCGCATGGCAAGCGCAGAGGCGACCGCGTTCTCCTTGATGGCCTCGTGTGCGAGCTCGCGACCGACCCCAGCCCGAACCGCGCCCATCAGCACCTTGGTCGTGGCGAGGAACGGAAGGTAGCGGTCCAGCTCACGGGCCACGACCGCGGGGAAGGCACCGAACTCGTCGAGAACGGTGAGGAAGGTCTCCAGCAGACCGTCGAACGCGAAGAACGCGTCCGGCAGCGCGACCCGGCGGACCACGGAACAGGACACATCGCCCTCGTTCCACTGGTCGCCGGCCAGCTCGCCCGTCATCGAGGCGTAGCCGCGCAGGATCACCATCAGGCCGTTCACACGCTCGCAGGAGCGGGTGTTCATCTTGTGCGGCATGGCCGACGACCCGACCTGGCCCGGCTTGAAGCCCTCGGTCACCAGCTCGTGTCCAGCCATCAGCCGGATGGTCTTGGCGACCGAGGAGGGGGCGGCGGCCAGCTGCACCAGCGCGGTCACCACGTCGTAGTCGAGAGAACGGGGATACACCTGGCCGACGGAGGTGAAGGCGTGCGCGAAGCCGAGGTGCTCGGCGATGCGCTGCTCCAGGTCCGCGAGCTTGCCGGCGTCGCCGCCGAGCAGGTCCAGCATGTCCTGTGCCGTGCCGACGGGGCCCTTGATGCCGCGCAGCGGGTAGCGGCCCAGCAGGTCTTCCAGTCGGCCGTAGGCCACCAGGAGCTCGTCCGCGGCGGTGGCGAAGCGCTTGCCGAGCGTCGTCGCCTGTGCGGCGACGTTGTGCGAACGGCCCGCCATGACCAGCTCGCCGTACTCCGCCGCGAGCTTGCCCAGCCGTGCGAGAACAGCCACCGTGCGGTCGCGCATCAGCTCCAGCGAGAGCCGGATCTGCAGCTGCTCCACATTCTCGGTGAGGTCCCGGGACGTCATGCCCTTGTGGACCTGCTCATGGCCGGCGAGGGCGTTGAACTCCTCGATCCTGGCCTTCACGTCGTGCCGGGTGACCTTCTCGCGCTCGGCGATCGAGGCGAGGTCGACCTGGTCGATCACGCGCTCGTAGTCGGCCGGCGCCGAGTCGGGCACCTCGATCCCGAGGTCCTTCTGAGCGCGCAGCACCGCCAGCCACAGCTGACGTTCCAGCTTCACCTTCTGCTCGGGGGACCAGAGGACGGCCAGCTCCGTGGAGGCATAGCGGCCGGCCAGGACATTGGGGATGCGAGGCTTCGCAGACACAGCAGTCACGTGTCCCGAGCTTACCGGGCGTCCATACGGGTTCCGAACCGTCCACCTGATGTAGGAAGCTCCAGGTCAGACGATGTCCGTTGCTCAGGTTGCATCTCCTGCGGGCGAGGTGTCGCACGGGAGGATCAAAGAACCAATTGGTGTCGCGGGCCTGCGACACCGGCGCGTCGTCGGTCGGGTCACGCTGAGCGGAACCTTGATTCGATCGTAGGTTCGATGGAATGTTCGACTGCTCAGGCGTCCAGGTGCCGCAGAGTGGTCGTCCTCGATGAGGCCGGTCATGTGCTGTGGACCCGCGCCGACAGTTTTCGGGAGGATCGGACCTCGGTGGGGCCGGTGCCGTCATGGCGCAGGGCGCCACGGGCGTACTCGCCCCTGGGTGAGTGGCACCTCTCCCCTGATCGGGCCCGACGGGTCGATCGCCTCTGCGGACCAGGTCACGCACCGGCTGACTCGGCAAGTCGCCGGCCCCCCGTGAACGCACCCTCGGCCGGTGGGATCAGTGGTCGGTCCGTCGCCCGTCAAAGCCGGCAGGGCCAGACACTGACGTTGCTCCTTCCGACACGGACCTCGACCCATGACCCGTCAGTGCCCTCCGGGGGCGACGGCTCGGCGAGGTCGAACAAGATCAACGTCCCACCCACGTCCAAGAAGGCCGCGCCGTCTTCTTCGAGGGTCATCCGCCCTCGGAAGACGATACGGTCGCCGTCCTCCGACAGCTTCGGCGAAGAGGAAGCGGCCGGTCCCGTGTTTCCCGCCCAGACGATGTCCTCGTCGATTGTCCACTCGACGGCTGTCCACTCGACGGAATGCTCATCGTCCACGGGGACCGAGGCGCCTTGCCAGAGCACCACCGCGGTTCCCGCTGCGCAGTGGACACGGACCGTCGTAGGCGTTGACTGGACCGTCGTAGGCGTCGACGGGTCCTGCCGCACCGCCTCCACTCCGACCAGCATCCGGTCATCGTCCTCCATGGAGGATGATGCGGGTGTCCCGCCGTGCCCCTGAGGGCCGCCTGCCCGGCCCGGGCCGCGCATGTCTGCGGCGACAGGGAGTCCTGCCGAGGCTTCGGCCGTCTCAGCCGACGCGCCTATGCCGTGCTCCTGTCCGCGCTGTCGGTGTGGTCCGAACTGTCCGCGTCATCGGTGTCGATACCCGCGCGCAGTTGGTGCAGGCCGCGCCGCGCATGGCTCTTGACGGTGCCCAGAGGCATTCCGGTGAAGTCGGCGATCTGGGCCTGAGTCAGGTCCGCGTAGAAGGCCAGGCACAGCACCTGGCGTTGGTGGACGGGCAGACGGGACAGCGCGTCGACCAGGAGTACGCGGTCCAGGACGTCGTCAGGTCCTTGCTGGAGCCCGTGCGGGTCGACGGTGTGCACCACCGAGTCGATCAGGTTCAGCCGTCTGTTCCGGGCTGCCAGAGCATCGACGATCTTCCGGCGTGCGATACCGACGAGCCAGGCGCCGAAAGAACCCCGGTCCGGACGGAATCCCGCTCGCCCACGCCAGGCGCCGAGGAAGACCTGCTGGGTCACGTCCTCCGCTTCGTGCGTGTCACCCAGTGAACGGGTCGCCATCGCGTGGACGAGTGAACCCCAACGCCGGTACACGGCCGCGAACGCCTCCTCCTCCGTCAGGCGCGGGCCGAGGATCAAGCGGTCCTCGGCCCGGGACCGTGCGGGAGGCGGTGGAGGAGCGTCGGATCGCGTGCACGTACTCATGCCAGTTCCTCCCGGCAACCAGGGGCCAGTGCCGGGCCGGATCCGACCGGTGGGCGATCGGCGACGGAACCCGCCTGGCCCCCGTAAGTCTCGGGAGCGGAAGCGACGCACACAACATGCGTCGATTGTGCGTCGTATGCTGCCGGTGTGGAATCGGACAGGGTCTTGGACGGGGTCCGCGACGCCCTGCGCGACGGTGGCCTGACCACCGGCGAGGTCGCGAGGCGCCTCGGTGTCGCCCCCACCACGATCAGGTCGTGGGACCACCGCTACGGGCTCGGTCCCAGCACGCGGGCCGATGGCCGGCACCGCCGATGGACCGCCCTGGATCTCAGGCGTCTGCGGAGGATGTGCGCCCTGACCGGGGCCGGACTGCCTCCCGCGGAGGCCGCCAGGCTGGTGCTCGACGAATCGAGCCTCCTCGTGCCCTCGCCGCAGCCGGAGGGCCGACCCGTTCCACCACCGGCTGCGCGTGGACGGAGCCGGGCCGGCAGCGGACTACGGCTGGGCGGCGTACGTCAGGAATGCAAGGGAATGGCCCGCGCGGCCCTGCGTCTCGACGCGGTGGCCCTGGACGAGTTGCTGGGAGCGGCGATCAGGGAACACGGTCTGGTCGACGCCTGGACAGAGCTGATCATGCCGACGCTGCAGGCTGTCGGCCGCAAGTGGGAGACCTCGGGTGAACGGTACGTCGAGGTCGAGCACTTCCTGTCCTGGCACGTGTCCGGAGCACTGCGGCGCCACGCTCCACCGGCCGCCCCGGGCGCCCGCGGCGCCACCACGGTCCTTGCCTGTGTACCGGGGGAGAACCACACGCTGCCCCTGGAGGTGCTCACCGCCGCACTGACCGAACGCGGCCTGCTCGTCCGCATGTTCGGGGCAGCGTTGCCCGTCGAGTCGCTCGTCGCCGCGGTGCGGAGAACCGGGCCGGCGGTGGTCGGGCTGTGGGCGCAGTCCCGTACCACCGCGAGTACACCGCTCGCCCAGCACGTCGCCGCGATCGAATGGGGCGTGCGGGGTGCCCGCATGAAGCCGGTCGTCTTCACCATGGGGCCCGGCTGGGCCGGCCGGACCGCGCGGGGGATTCCGCATCCCCCAGGACTGGCCGAGGCCGTCAGGGCTGTGGAGTCACTCGCAGCGAGGTAGTCCGCTGTCAGGCGTCCGAGACGGGAGCAATGTGTCTTCCCACGAGGGAATTTGTTCCTGCGCGGACCGTTCTCGTCGTGCCGGATCCCGCGGCCCCAGTCGGCCGTTCGTCGATTCATGGCGCGGTCGCCCCGCCCGGTGAGACCGCGGGTGGGACTGTCAGCGGGGCGCAATAGGGTCCAGGGACGTCCGTATCCAGAAGGAGAGACCGTGGCGCTCGACGCAGCTGGGGCGATGAGCCTGCTTCAGGACGGGAGCTCCGCCAAGCGCCGCTCGGCGGCGAAGCGACTTCGGGAACTCGGCGACCGGTCCGCCGGTCCTGCCCTGCTCGCAGCCTTGAAGAACGAGGTGAAGGACGCGCGGACCTGGGAAACCCAGTACCGGATGACGATGGCGCTCGGCAGTTGCGGCTCCTCGTCCGACCTTCCCTACCTGCGCGACCTCGTCCTCCGGCGCGGGACTCTCCACGCGGTTCGCACAGCCGGGGGCGACGCCATCGTCCGGCTCAGCCACCTGGAGCTTTCCCACACCGAGGCGATTCGTTGGTGTCTGAGTACCGGTGACGAGGTTCTTGTGGACGGAGGGTTGCAGGCCGTGGCCATGCTCCGGCTCGCCCTCGATCAGGACACAGTGACCGACGTCCTCGACTTCGTCGAAGCCAGATCCCCACACGAAGGGATCTACTTCTGGCCCACCGTCGCCGCCGCCGGATGGACGGGGCGACGAGTACACGACTTCCTCACCTCATGCCTCTCCAGCCCCCGGTCCGATGTCGCCGAAGCCGCCACGAACTCCCTTGCCGGGAGCTACGGCACCTGCCGGCCCCTGTAGGCGACACCCCACGACGAGGCCGCCGCCGCTGTGGGCAGCAGCCGTAGCACGCCGTGCAGTTCCGAAACATCGGGCGGCCGATGTGCATCCGAACGGGGGGCAGAGAGCGAAGCACTGTCATAGCCCCTCGACAGGAGATGTCCGTGTCCTTCGCTTCCGATCTGTCCGCCCCGCCCGTCATCGAGGCAGGGAATCCTCTGGTGGACGCCCGGACCGCCTTCTTCGCGGGCCACGGGTGGAAAGGGGAGCACACAGGGCGAGGGCAGGGCGAGCCCGCGTACGCGGAGCGCCTTCTGGAGGCGGAGTACGGGCACTTGTCCACGACCGTGCCACGGGCTGCGGTACTTGGCCTCGGCGTGACGGGGACAGGTGCCGAACCCGGCCCGGCCGGGAGCGCTGCCACGCTCAGCCGGTCCGATCATCTGACAGCCTCCCTGCGCCGGGCGTGCCGACTGGCCGTGCCCGTCGCGCCCGAAAACCTCCTCGCCCACCGGAGCGCCGGTCTCCGAGGCGGCGCCGCAGTGGCCGAGATGTGGCCGGGGTCGGTCTATCGCTACGGCGCACGGCGTGCCGAATCGGCGCTCAGGGCGCTGCTGACCCGCCCTGACATCGACGGACCGTCCACGGCGCTGCTGTTCGACCTGGCCACAGCCGCGGCGCTGCGCCCCCTGAGCCCCGTCGAGACGGCGAAGCTCGCCGGGGACTGCGGCAGCCGTACCGGGCGGCACGCGGCGTGGCGACACCTGCACGCCCTGCCGGACGGGTCCGCGTTCCTGCCCGGCCCCGACAGCGCGGCGGACGGTTACGAACGCTTGCTGCTCGCGCCTCCGCGGCCCCACATCCCGTCACCCGTGGGGGAGGGCGTGGTCGTGGCCCAGGCGATGCTGCTCGGCGACCTGGAAACGCCCGGCCAGGGGACGAGCGGCGGTCTCGGTGTCCTCGTCGGCGGCCTGGGGGACCACCTGGCCGGCCTCGACGACATCGCGTCCGTGGTCACGATGGTTCTGGCGGGGCGCGACGCACTGACCGACGACGGACGGACCGTGTACGAGCGGGTACCCGGGCACTGGATCCTCCGCCTGCCGGTGGACGCGCGCAGCCTTCCGGATTCCTCGCAGATGCACCTTCACCGACCTGCGCTCGCCTGGTGGGCGGAGCGGCTCCTGGGCGCCCTTCCCCGTAGGCCGCAGGTGGTGCATGTGCGGTGCGTGGACGACGGCAGCCTCGCTGTGGCCGAGGCGGCCGAACGCCTCGGATCACACGTGGTGTTCACCGCAACCACTGATCCGCACCGGCAGGTGGCGGGCCGACTCGCCGCGGAGCGCACCGACCACCAGCCGGAGGAGCTCGGGCAACTGCGCGGCGACCTGCACCGCATCTTCGTCGGGGACCGTCTCGTGGAGCGTGCCGACAGCGTGATCGGTGTCGCGGGACAGTGCGGCACGGACGAGCTGGTGCGTCATTTCCCCCAACTGGCACAGATAAACGGAGGGTCCGGGCCGGCCGCCCCCGCGGACGGGATCACCCCGTACCGGCCCGGAGAGGATGGGCAGCGCCGTGGAGCCGAACTGCTCTCCGCCCTGTTCGCGCGCGCCGACCGGGAGGAGTCACTGGGTCCCGAGGACAGGCACCTGCCCCTGTTCCTGTGTGTCGGCCGCATGCACGCGGTAAAGCAGCAGGACATGCTCGTACGCGCGTGGATCGCGTCCGGCTTGTGCATGCGGTCGACCTTGGTCCTCGTGGGTGGCTCGCCGGCCATGGCGAACGAGTACGAGCGGGACATGCGGCGCCGTATCCGAGCGGCGCTGGCCGGCCATCCGACGGCTGCCTCCCGACTGGCCGTCCTGCCCGCACTGCCCAACCGCACGGTGCGATGTCTCCAGCACGCCTTGACGGACCCGAACCGCGGCGTCCCTGCCGCGTGGTACGTGTGTCCGAGCGCCGAGGAGGAAGTCGGGCTCGCCCTGCTCGAGGCGATGGAGGCGGGCATGCCCACGGCAGGCCCCGGACAGGGCGGTGTGCTCCAGTACCTCCACGACGGTGTCAGTGGAGTGGTCCTGGACACCTCCACCGAGGAGAGACTCTCCCAGGGACTGCTCCGCATGGCGACCCTTCCCGCGGCGGACCGCCGCCGGCTCGCCGCCGTGGGCAGGGACGTGGTGACGAGCCGGTACTCGATCGCGGCTGCGGCCGAGGCGCTGCTGGATGCCTACGGGGTCGGAGGCCGCGGCCGGCGGTCCCGGTCCGTGCCCGACGTCCGAGGCGATGCCGCGCAGTGAACCCCGGTCCGTGCCCGCGGCCGGGACGCTGCCGCCCGTCAGGCGTCGTCCCGCGCCGCGGCGGGCCCGTCAGGCGGGTCGGGCGCCCGTCGTGCCCCTCGACGACCGTCAGGTGTTGATGTCAGCGGCGGGTTCGTGACCTTGCGGGAGCGCGCCGCCGCCGACGGCCTGTACGGGCTTCGTTCGCGTGCGCGCACAGGCCCTTGGTGGCGGCTTGCGTGATGTTCCGAGCCATCCCTCCGAAGACGGCGGCGTGGAACGGGGAGACGCCCCACCAGTAGACATGACCCAGCAGGCCACGCGGATGGAAGACGGCACGCTGGCGGTAGCGGGTGATCCCCCCGTCGCACGTCTCGGCGTACATCTCCAGCCACGCGAGGCCGGGCAGCCGCATCTCGGCGCGCAGCCGCAGCAGATGGCCCGGTTCGATCTCCTCGACACGCCAGAAGTCCAGGGAGTCGCCCACGCGCAGGTGTTCGGCGTCCCGGCGTCCGCGGCGCAGTCCCACGCCGCCGACCAGACGGTCCAACCAGCCCCGGACCGCCCAGGCGAGCGGGAAGGAGTACCAGCCGTTGTCCCCGCCGACCCCTTCGACCACCTTCCACAACGACTCGCGGGACGCGTCCACCGTGAGCGCCCGCTCGTCCTCGTACAGGCTGCCGCCGGCCCAGTCCGGGTCGGTCGGCAGGGGGTCGCTGGGTGCCCCCGGCACAGCGGCGGACGACCAGCGTGTGGTGACCTCGGCATCACGGACACGGCGCAGGGCGAGATCCAGTGCCTCGTCGAACGGCAGGGGCCGCCCCGGCGGGTCCGGGGCGTAGAGGGCGATGTCGTGCTCGTCGCAGACGACCTCGTGACGCAGCGACTCGGTCAGTGGCCGGGCGATGGAAGCGGGCACCGGGGTGACGAGGCCGACCCAGTGGCTCGACAGCCTCGGGGTCAGGACCGGTACGGACACGATGAGCCGGCGCCGGAGCCCGGCGACCTCGGCATACCTGCGCATCATCTCCTGGTACGTGAGAACGTCCGGCCCCCCGATGTCGAACGCACGGTCCACATGTGCCGGCATGGTGGCCGAGCCGACCAGGTAGTGCAGCACATCGCGAACCCCGATGGGCTGGGTGCGGGTGCTCACCCAGCTCGGAGTCACCATGACCGGCAGGCGTTCGGTGAGGTAGCGCAGCATCTCGAAGGAGGCCGATCCCGAGCCGACGACCACGGCGGCCCGCAGCACGGTCGCCGGAACAGGTGCCTCCAGGAAGATGCGGCCCACCTCCGCACGGGAGCGGAGGTGCGGCGACAGCTCGCGCTCCGGAACCCCCTTGGGGGTGAGACCGCCGAGGTACACGATCCGCCGCACGCCCGCGGCCTCTGCCTGCTCGGCGAAGATCCGTGCCGCACGGCGATCGGTGTCCTCGAAACCGGATCCGGTGCCGAGGGCGTGCACCAGGTAGTAGGCCACGTCGATCCCGCGCATGCTCGCAGCGACGGACGCGGCGTCGGTGACGTCTCCGCCGACCGACTCGACCTCGCCCGCCCAGGGATGGTCACGCAGCTTTCCGGGGGAGCGGGCCAGGCAACGGACCGCGTGGCCCGCTTCCAGCAGTTCCGGCACGAGACGCCCGCCGATGTACCCGGACGCGCCGGTGACCAGGCATTTCAGCTGATCATTCGTCTTCTGCCCGTCAGCGTTCACGAACGCTCCTCCTCACGCTCGGCGTGCTCCCGCACGGTGAGGCGGCCCGTCGCGGCGCCGCTGTGTGACGGGACCGAAGCCACGGGTGTCGGTTCCGTCGCCGCTTGCTGCATGGGTGTCTCCTGCCGTGTACGTCGTGCTGCTGCGCCCCGCCCCACCCGTACTTCTGCCTGGAAAAGGCCGATGGATGCATGAGGACGCCACAAGGGTCCGGCAGCCGCCTCCGCCGGGCCGGTCGGGGACGCGTTCGGGTGACATGGCGACATGTCGGCATCCGGGCGAGCGGCTCCGGCGGAAGAACGGCCATGAAGCTTCGAGACGAACTTCCCGTCGATCACCACCTGGCGACCGTCTACCGGTACGGAGCCGCCGTCTGCGGCCTCGTCCTGCTCGCCTTCGCCGCACTGGGCTTCGCCGATGCGCTCACCCCCTTCGACACGGCCGGGGACACGGTCGCGGGCATGACCACCAACACCACGCTCAGTGTCATCTCCACGGTCGTGGGAGTGGCCCTGCTCATCGGGGCCGTCATCGGAGGCAACTTCGCCTCCACCCTCAACATGACGGTCGGAGGGCTGTTCGTCCTGAGCGGCTTCGCCCACATCTTCGTGCTGGACCGATCCGTCAACATCCTCGATTTCGGCATGGCCAACGTGATGTTCAGCTTCGTCATGGGCCTGGTCATCGCGACGTTCGGCATGTACGGCAGGGTCACCAGCCGCCTGTCCCACGAGAACCCCTACTGGCGGCGCAGGCACCCTGAGCAGGCCGGGCACGCGGCGGCCTCGGTCCGTCACCTGGGTGAGGTACCCGGCCCGACCGTGCTGCCCGCAGGACGCGCCCTCGGCGTCACCGGCCGGGAGTCCGAGGAGGGATGAGGCGTCACGGGACGCCCACGGAGCGGCTGTGACGCTCACTCATGACCGCTCCTCCCGTTCCGCGTGAACGGAGGTCTCCTCCTCGCCTGCCGTGACCAGGGTGACGCCGGGGCGGACGTCTTCCACGGGAGCCTCGTGCGAGAGACGGTCGACGACGTCCACCACCCCGTCGACGCTCTGGCACAGGCGCACGAGGACCGGAACGGTGTCACGGCTCCGCACCGTGCCGCTCAGAGTGACAAGCCCCTCGGACACCTCCACGTTCAACGAGGACGGACTGAGCCGGAGCGTCCGGGTCACCACCTCTTCGAGGATCTCCTCCTGGATCGCGCGGTCCCGGCGCAGGAAGACCTGGACGAGATCGCTCCGGCTCAGGACTCCCACCAGACGGCCTTCGCCGTCGATGACGGGCAGCCGCTTGACCCGGTGCTCCTCCATCACCCGCGCGGCGTGCACCACGTTCCACCGGGGCTCAGCGGTGACGACGGGGTGGCTCATCAGCGCCCCGGCGTCCCGTGCGCCGCCGGCGGAGCGATTGCGCAGGAGGTCGGCTTCGGAGACGACGCCGACCGGACGGCCCACGTCGTCCACGACCGGCACAGCGGTGACGTTCGACTCACTGAGCAGACGGGCGATTTCCTTGAAGGTGGTGCCGCGCTGGACGCTGATGACCGATGGCGTCATCAGGTCCGCGACGGTGAGATGTCCCATCGTTCGACCCCTACCGGCATGACTGGAAGCGTGAGTGAGTCATGCTTCCCCCGGCCGTCGGACGGAGCACGCTCCCTTTGTCCAACTTTCGTCCCGCCGAGAAGGTTCCGGGGTGTCGTTCGGACGTCGAGGACGGACGATGGTGACGGCTCTCCGGGCGCGCCCCCATCCGGCCCGATCCGCCCCGATCCTCCGTGATCAGAAGGGCATGTCGCACGGGCCTCTCAGCGGCGTGCCGGGTGCAGGACCGTTCGCAGCGCGTCCGTCGAGGTGGCGCTGGACGCGATGTCGTAAGCGCTCCGTATGTCACCGATCTCCCGCCTCTGCGTGATGATCCGCGAGAACGACTCCATGTGCTCCGGGGTCAGCACGTCGAGGAGCCAGGAGATGGAGGAGGTGTCCACCTGGCCCGTGCTGATGGTGATGTTCTTCCGGCGCAGTTGCTCGAGGTGCAGACTGACCGGTGTCTCGTGCATGCCGATGTTCGCGATGTGCCCACCGGAACGTACGACCTGCGTGCACAGGACGAAACTGTCGGAACTTCCCGCGGCCTCGATCACGACGTCGGCTCCGGGGCCTTCCGACAGATCCGCGATCAGACGTCCCGGGAGCTCGGCGTCGTCGGCGCCGAGGCTGCCCGCCGCGGCCAGGCGTTCGGGCGAGAGGTCCACCGAGATCACGCGGGCGGGGGAGTAGATGCCCGCGATGATCAGTGCTGACAGCCCGACCGGTCCCGCCCCCACCACCACCACGACGGCGCCGGGGCGGACCTTCCCGTTGCGTACCCCGAGTTCGAAGGCGGCCGGGAGGACTTCGGAGAACAACACGGCGGTGTCCCGGTCCATGGCGTAAGGGAGCTTGTGGACCGAGTGGTCGGCGAACGGGACTCTGACGAATTCGGCCTGGGTTCCGTTCACCTCGTGCCCCAGGAGCCAGCCTCCTCCCTGTGAGCACTGGCCGAAAACGCCCTGGCGGCACGACATGCAGTGTCCGCATGCGGAGATGGACGAAACGATCACTTCGTCCCCGGGTACCACGTTGTGCACCTCGGGCCCCACTTCCAGCACCTCGCCGACGGCCTCGTGTCCCAGGACGGTCCCCGGACTCACGTCGGACGCCTCGCCCCGCAGAGTGTGCAGGTCACCGACGCAGACCGTGGTCGCGTCCACCCGGACGACCGCGTCGGTCGACTGCTCCACTTCCGGGTCGCTCGTGGACTCCCACGAACCCTGGCCCGGCCCCTGATAAACGAATGCGTGCACTGTTCTCGCTCCTCCCGCCCGAAGCTCCGGCACCTCCCGGCTCCCGCTCGTGGAAGAGGGGACACCTGCGGATTTCCCGCCGCAGTCCCTCACGTCAGTGTCGGTCGGAACGACCACCTCGGCCGAGAGACGGTCGGGGCAAGACACCGGGACCTTCGGCCCCTTACGGGCGAGCTCCCCGAGCGAGGCGCGTGCACGGTGCGGGGGAGGGGGCCGACCGGCCCCGCCCGCTGCCTCGGATGGCCCTTTCGCGCCCGGTGGCTGTTGCGGACGCTGGGGAATGGCCTTCGGCTGTTCAACCGCTTTCCACCGGTCCCCACTCTGGTGCGGGAAACAGGAAAGGTGATGACGCGCGGTGCCCCACCATGTGCTGGTCGCTTACGCGACGAAGTACGGCTCCACCGCCGAACTCGCCCGGTTCATCGTCCGGACGCTGAGGGACGAAGGGCTGGAGGCCGAGGCGCTCCCCGCTTCGGAGGTGACGGAGGTGGACACGTACGACGCGGTGGTGATCGGCAGTGCCCTGTACGTGGGCCGCTGGCGCAGGGACGCCGTACGACTGATGCGACGGCAGCGCAAGGCCCTTCGTGAACGAGCCGTGTGGGCCTTCAGCAGCGGCCCTCTGGACCCCTCGGCCTCGGAGCGAGACATCCCGCCTGTGCCGAGCGCACGCAGAGCGATGGAGAGGGTTCGCGCCCGCGGTCACGTGACCTTCGGTGGCCGGCTGGAAGCCGGCGCCCAGGGCCGCATCGCACGGGTGATCCTGGAGGAGGGCCGAGGCGGCGACTTCCGCGATCTCGACGCCGTCGCGAAGTGGGCCCGCGGCATAGCCGCTGAGATCGAGACACCGGAAAGCCCGTGATCCGATGCGCACAGGGAACTGGGACAGCGCCGGGCGCAGTCGTGCTCTGAAGCGCGGCGTCGACATCGTCGAGGCACGGCTGCTCGTCCTCCTGTGCGCCGTGGTCGTCGGGTGCGCCTCCGTCTTCGGAGTGATCGACGCGATGGCGGCGCTCCACCACGAACAGTCCGTGGTCGAGCAGCAGCGTGCCACGCGCCATGCCGTCAGAGCGGAGATCCTGCGGGATGCCGCCAAGTCCTCGCCGTGGACGGACGAATCGGGCCGTTCGGAACTGGTGCCGGTGCCCGTGCGCTGGACCGGGACCGGCGGCGCCGCCGTCACGGCGGACGCACAGGTGGTCCCCGGTGCGAAACGTGGGGAGCGCGTGGATGTCTGGCTGGACCGGACGGGCCGTGTCACGTCAGCACCCTCCGATGGCCAGGACGTGTATGCGGCGGCCCTGGTGGGAGGGCTGGGCAGTGCGGCGGTCGCGGTCGGTGCCGGCGCGGTGGCCGGGATCGGCATCCGGATCGTCTGCAATCGCCGCCGTGCAGCGGGCTGGGAGGCGGAGTGGAGCAGAGTGGAACCCGAATGGAGCCGGCGCCCGTGATCGCTTGCCGCAGGCCGGACGTCGCGTCCATGAGCCCGCGTGCGAGAGGAGGAGACCACAATGACCACCTCGCCCCGCGTCGTGAGCGACCTCATGACACATACGGCCATCGCGGTGGGCAGCCAGGCCTCGTACAAGGAGATCGTCCAACTCCTGGACCAGTGGCAGGTCAGCGCGCTGCCTGTCCTGGCCGGTGAGGGACGCGTCATCGGAGTGGTTTCCGAGGCCGACCTGCTGCCCAAGGAGGAGCGGCGTTCCGACGAGGGGACGGCACCCGGTGACACCCCCGCGGACGTCGCCAAGGCCGACGCCGTGCGCGCGGAGGACCTCATGTCGAGTCCGGCGATAACGGTGCACGCGGACGCGCCCCTCGCGGAGGCGGCCAGGATCATGGCGAGACGACGGGTGAAGCGCCTGCCCGTGGTGGACGGCGTCGGCCTGCTGGAAGGGATCATCAGCAGAGGTGATCTCCTCAAGGTCTTCCTGCGTTCGGACGAGGAGATCGGGGCGGAAGCCGCGGACGTCCTCTCCGGTCTCCCCGACACCCTCGGTCTCGAGGCCCGGGTCGTCGACGGAGTCGTCACGCTGGGAGGAGCCCTCCCCGACCGGGCCATGGTGCCGCTCGTCGCCCGCGCCGTACGGGCGATCGAAGGTGTCGTCGACATCCGCCTGGATCTCCGGCAGCCGTGAGGCAACCGCCCCGCAGGAGCCACACGGGCAGCACACGGGCAGCACACGGGCAGCCGTGAAGCAGCCGACGCTCGCCCCCGGCGGGCCGGTCGACGGGCGGCCTTCCCTCGGCGGGGAGAAAGCCGTCAGCTCCCACCCGGTACCGTGACGACGGGGCATTCGGCCCGGTGCAGAAGTCCGTGCGTCACGGACCCGAGTCGCATCCCCGTGTATCCGCCGCGCCCGCGCCTCCCGACCACGACGCCCAAAGCTCCGGCGGAGGCACGGGCGAGCTCCTCCACCGGGTGCCCGCGACGTATCTCCCGCGTACACCTCACGTCCGGACGATCCGCGGACCACTCCGCGACGGTGGCGGCAAGAAGCCGCGCGCACTCCTCCCTGCCGGACTCCTCCCCGGCCGGGGTGAGGGCGGGGCGCTGCCACACCTGTACGGCGTGAACCGGGGCCCGACGCAGGCCCGCCTCTTCGAACGCGAACCGCAGGGCCTGCCGGGAGGACTCGCTGCCGTCGACCCCCACGACGAGACGCGCGGAGAGATCCGCCGTGCTCTCCGGTGCCCGCACGACCACGACGGGGCAGTCGGCATGCGCGCTGAGCGGCGCGGCAACCGAGCGCGTACCCAGGATCTCCGCCGGGGTGCTGAGCCGCCGGGAGCCGACCACGACCATGCGGGCGTGCACCGCGGAGCGCCGGCACAGCACGGCTGCCGGCCGGCCGTCGACGAGTTCCGTGACCACACGGAGCCCGGGGGAGAGGCGGAAGACCGTCTCACCGGCGGATTCCAGCGCTTCCCGGCCCCTGGCCCGCAGCGACGTCAGTCGAGGTGCCGAGCCCATGTGCCGGGTGTCGTGCGGCGGGGGGACGGCGAGCACGAGCCGCAGCGAGAGGTTCCTGCGGTCCCCTTCGTCCGCGGCCCATGCGAGCGTCGGCACCGAGGGATCGAGCGGATCGATACCGACCACGATCTCCCGGCCCGTGCCGGAGCGCGCCATACGTCCTCCTCGGCCACGAGTACCCGCTCCCCACGGTGTCCTCGGCGGTGTAGCCGCGGCAGGGCCACGGCGGCCCGGTCAGGGGACCAAAGGTCCCGGGGGACACGCGGTCGTCCACCTCCTGAGGTGCCCACTCGGCCCTGTACACCTGCCGCTGTCCCGCGGAACGCTTGACACCGAGGATGCGCCTCCGGACCGGGTTCGAACGCCCGTGCCTGTCGACGGGAAGCGGAGAGGCCATGTCGCACGTCACCACCACGGACCTGTACGAAGCGACGATGGCGCTCTCCTATCTGCGCGAGGACATGACCCGACAGGCGACGTTCAGCCTCTTCGTGCGTGATCTGCCCCCTGGCCGCGGCTTCCTGGTCAGCGCGGGGCTGGAGCCCGTCCTCGACTTCCTCGCCGACTTCGAGGTCACGCAGGACGACGCGAGGGACTTCGCCTCAGCTCTCGGACGCGGTCCACGGGACGTGCGACCGCTCGTCGGTCTTCGCTTCGACGGCGAGGTCAGGGCGGTACCCGAAGGGCGCGTCGTCCTTTCCGGAGAGCCGCTGCTCGAGGTCACCGCGCCCTTGCCCCAGGCACAGATGGTGGAGACGTGGCTGCTGAGCCAGGTCAGCCATCAGACGACTGTCGCGTCGAAGGCGGCCCGGTGTGTCCTGGCCGCCGCGGACCATCCCGTGATCGACTTCTCGTTGCGCAGGGGACACGGCCCGGAGGCGGGTATGCAGGCCGCGCGGGTCTGCGCCCTGGTCGGATTCGCCGGCACCAGCAACGTCGCCGGAGCGCTCCGGTGGAGGACACGCGCGTCCGGCACCATGGCCCACTCGTACATCGAGGCGTTCGGGGACGAGGAAGCGGCGTTCCTGGCCTTCGCGCGGAGTGCTCCGGGGCCGGTCACGTTCCTGGTGGACACCTACGACACGGCCGACGGCGTCATGACGGCCGCCCGTGTCCTGAACACCCTGCGGCGGGGCGACGGTTGCGCGGTCCGTCTCGACAGCGGGGACCTGGCAGACCTCGCCCGCCGGTCGCGCGCCCTCCTCGACCGATCAGGCCTCCCCGACGTCGCCGTCATCGCGAGCGGCGGCCTCGACGAATACCGCATCGACCACCTCGTGCGATCCGACGCCCCCATCGACGTGTACGCGGTCGGCACCAAGGTCGGGACCTCGTCCGACGCTCCGTACCTGGACTCGGCCTACAAGCTGGTCGAGTACGACGGCGTGCCGGTCATGAAGCTGTCCGCGGCCAAGGTGACCGCGCCGGGACGTAAGCAGATCCTGCGCGCGGACGGCCTGGACGACGTGGTCGCGCTGGCCGACGAGGAGGTGCCCGAGGGCCGGGAACCGGTGTTGCGGAAGGTCATGTCGGCGGGGCGCCGCATCGCGGAGCCCGACACCCTGGCCGCGGCGCACCAGCGGTTCCTCAGGGATCTGGCTGCGCTTCCCCGCCGCGCCCGCCGGATCCACGATCCGCAACCGCCTCTTCCCGTCGTCTCCGCGCCGCTGGCGGAGCTCACCTCGCGCGTCCGCCGCCGTCTCGAGGAGGACACCGGACAGCGTCGTGCACGCCGGGCCGGCCGGCTGGACACGGACCTCTCCCACGCACCGTCGGCGGCGGGGCCGGGCGGACCGGTCCACGAACGGTCGCGGAGACGGCAGTGACACGGGAGCGGGTGGGACGGCCCGCTTCCGTCCTGCCGCCCGGAACGACGCCGCGAACCCCTTCGCTACGAGGAGGCCGAAATGCCAGGCAATGTGACAGTGGGGCTGAACGGCTCGCCCGAGAGTCTCGCCGCCGTCAGATGGGCTGCCCAGGAGGCGGTTCTGCGTGAGGTCCCTCTCCGGATCATCCACATCCAGGACTGGCCCGTCCCGCCCGAACACGTGGTGTCGTCCCCCTCCGCCCATGCGGCTCACTCGGAGCCTGGTCGGTCCCCCGGGTACGAGGACCTGCTGGAGCGGGCGGCGACGGAGGCCGAACAGGCACACCCCGGTCTGAGCGTCGGAGCGGAGAACGTGACCGGCGTGGGCCTCGCCTCCAAGGCGCTCCTGGCCGAAGCCGAGACACCTGGAGGCATGGACCTGCTGGTACTGGGGTCGCAGGGACTGAACCGCTTCACGGGCTTCGTCATCGGCACCACCTCACTGCCCGTGGCGGCGTCGTCGCCGTGCCCGGTGGTACTCGTCCGCAGCCGGCGGGCCGACCGCGGGGAGGAGGAGAACCGCTCGGAGAGCCCGGCGGGACAACTGCTCGTCGGCATCGACCTCAGAGGCACGGAGACCGAGGCGCCGGTCCTGGAATTCGCCTTCACGGAAGCGGCCCGACGGAGCAGCAGGCTGCAGATACTGCACGCCTGGTCCTTTCCACCCATGTACGCCTACGCCCAGACCGCCGATCCCGGTCTGGGGAATGAGCTCGCGGGGGAGATCGCACAGAACCTGGAGCGCGTCGTGGAGCCCTGGAAGCGGCGATTCCCCCAGGTCGAGGTGCGGACCGCGGTGGTGGCGGGGGCGCCGGGAGCGGAGCTGGTGTACGCGGCGCCCGATGCCGACCTGGTCATCGTCGGGCGCCGCGCACGGCCGCGTCCGGTCGGTCCCCGGCTCGGGCACGTGGCGCACGCGGTCATCCACCACGCCACGTCGCCGGTCGCCGTGGTCCCGCATCCGTGAATTCGTGAACTGGTCGGGAAGGAACCCGGATGTCGACTCGACAGGCCGATGCCGCGGCGGTGACCGCATGGGTCGGCGACGCGATCATGGCCCCGTCCATGCACAACGCTCAGCCCTGGCAGTTCACGTATGCGCCGGGGACGGGCCGCCTCCTGCTGCACATGGATATGACGCGTTCCATGCCGCACACCGATTCCGACAACCGCGGCATGCACGTCAGCTGCGGTGCGGCGCTCTTCAATCTCAGGGTGGCCGCTGCCCACGCCGGGTGGTCGGCGCATATCCGTCCGCTGCCCGATACGGCTGATCCCCGTCTTCTGGCGAGCGTCGAATTCGTGGAGGCGGCGGACCCCGAGCCCGCTGCCGTCCTGCATCCGGCGATCGGGAGGCGCCGCAGCAGTCGGGAGCCGTTCACGGAGGAGCAGGTTCCCGCCGCGCTGCTCGACGCACTCAGCGGTGCGGCGAGATCGGAGGGGGCGAGTCTGTCGGTCCTCGGCGCCTGGCAGGTGGAAGCGGTACTCGATGTGGTGGAGGAGGCCGAACAGGACGAGCAGCTGTCCCCCGAGGCCCGTGCGGAGATCGCGCGTTGGACGGGGGCCGGAGTCCGAGGACCCGAGGGGATCCCCGTCCACGCCTTCGGGCCACGCCGCCACGGTGGCCGGGCGCCGGTGCGGGACTTCTCGGTCGGGCGGCCTGTACCGGAACGACGGTCCGCGGTCTTCGAGCACGCACCGTGCCTAGCGGTGCTGGGGACGGCTCAGGACCGCCCGGCGGACTGGCTCCTTGCCGGGCAGGCGCTGGAGCGGGTGCTCCTGCAGGCGACAGCGGACGGACTCTCGACGTCGCTCAACTCGCAGGCTCTCGAACACTCCGAACTGCGCTGGCTGTTGAGGGACCCGCATTCCGGGGCGACCGCTTCGTTCCCCCAGATGCTGCTCCGCCTGGGATACGGCCCCATGGTCCCGCCCACGCCTCGCCGGGACGTGGGCGACGTCCTGGACATCGATGAAGAGGGGTGACCGGGCGACGCACCGAGACCGACGGCGCTACGGAGCGCCGGTCTCGATGCGTCGCCCGGTCACCCTGCCGGCTGTCACCACGACCCACAGATCCCTCTCCCCGCCCGCCCAGGGGGCCGTGGTCCCCGCCTCGTTCCGCAGACGCTCGACCTCCTCGGGTTCCGTGACGGTGCCGGCCTCACCGACGACGAGCACACTCCATCCCCGGCTGAAGGCGTCATCGATGTGGTCCACCTCGAACGCGGTCTCCCGCCCGGCGGCGTGAGCGGGGCCCGAGCCCGGAGAGGTCCTGTAGGCGATCCGGTTCTCCGCGGCCACGTAGTTGACCGGGTAGACGGCCGGGCCGTGCTCATCGCTCACGACGACCCGCCCGACCCCTCGGCGGCCGACCAGTCTCCAGCACTCGTCCTGACCGATCTCGACCAGCCGGGGGTGGCCGGCCGCGCTGCCCCCTCCGGGGGGAATGTCGACGGTGCCGCCCGTGAGCTCGTCGACGGTCGTCTCGAGGGCGTGCGCCAGACGCACCACGAATCCGATCCCGTGGCTGCCCGGCTGCGTCTCGACGTACTCGATGTATCCCGGAGCCGACGCGGTGCGGAGGGCGACGTCTCCTCGGGACAGTCCGAGGTATTCACGGCGCGCTGCCACACGCCTGCCGAAGTCGCCCTTCACGGGTGCACCACCGGGGTCGGCGCCACTCCTCGATCGGTCGGTCATGATGCTCACCCTCATCCGTTCGGTACCGACGTCCCGGCGCCCGCCCGGAGGAGGCCGGCCCGGTCCGAGGACCGCGTGGGCCCAGGGCCGCCCGGCGGGCGCTTCGCCGCCGGTGAACCACCCCACCGGCGGCGCCGACCTCCCTGAACCCGGCGACGTCGGACACGGCCCGCTCCCCGGGGGAGGACGCCTTGCTCCAAGCCTCACCCACGTCGACCGCGCGGCAGGAGGGCCGGAAGGGCACCCGCGCGGGCCGGTCGGGCCCTGCGGCCGAAGGCTCAGGCGGGGTCGGGACGTCTCGTGTGGCGCAGCGCCCGGGGCGCGGGCAGTGTGGACGTGCGGGGACCGGACGGATGGTGAGGCGTTCATGGGCAGCGAATCGGAAAACCCACGGGTCGTCGTCGGGGTCGACGGCTCCGGCCCGTCCCAGGAGGCTCTGCGCTGGGCGGCCCAGCACGCCCAGCTCACCGGTGCCGTGGTCGAAGCGGTGTGCGCGTGGGAGACCCCGTCTGAGGCCGGCTGGGCCGGGCCGGCCACGGAGGCCGGTTTCGACCTGGAGGATGCCCGAAGGCGCTTCTCCGAAGGCATCAGAGCCGTGTTCGGCGATGTCAGACCCGCTGTCGTGCACGAGATCCTGGTGCGGGGCGACCCGTCGGAGGTTCTGGTGAAGGCGTCGGAGGGAGCCGACCTGCTGGTGGTCGGCAACCGGGGACGAGGCGGTTTCGCGCGGGCCATGCTGGGCTCCGTCAGCCAGCGGTGCGCTCAGCACGCCGCCTGCCCGGTGGTGGTCGTCAGGCCGAAAGCGGCCGGCCGTTCCTGAGGGCCGAGAACCGAGGACGGGCCACGGTTCACCGGGTGGTTCCCGGCTCGGCGGCGGTCGGGCCGTGGAGATCGCAGCGGACGTCCACCACCCCTTCGACCGCTCTGGCCAGCCGTTCGGCCACCGGTATGAGCGCGGTGTCGCGAACCTCGCCGTCGAGGGTCACACGTCCCCTGGTCACCTCCACGCCGATGTTCCGCCGGGAGACGGGGAAGAGGGGGGCGATCACCTCCTGCCTCACCTCGTCGGCCAGTTCGTCGTCCGTGCGCAGAAAGACCTTGAGTACGTCGATCCGGCTCACGATGCCCTTGAGGACGCCTCGCTCGTCCACGACGGGGAGGCGCTTCACCCGGTGACGGGCCATGAGGCGGGCCGCCTCCGGCAGCGGCGAGTCCGCCACGACCGTCACCGCCGGGGAGGACATGAGGTCCCGTGCCGTCACAGCCCCCGCCTTGGCGTGGTCCGCGAGGCGCTTCCCCTGCCCGATCATGGTCGCGTCCTCGTCCCGCAGCTCCTCCTTGAGCATCAGGTCCGCCTCGGAGATCACGCCCACGACCCGTCCCTCTCCCTCGAGGACGGGCACGGCCGTGACCTGCCACTGGTTCATGGCCTCCACGATCTCCTTGAAGCGCGCGTCCAGACCGACCGCGACGACCGTCTGGGTCATGACGTCCTTCACACGGTGAGGCGTCCGGGCAGTCATGGCGCCGTCCCTCCCGAGGACTCCGGAGGGCCGCTGCGGGGAACCACGGCCACGGGGCAGGCCGCGTGGTGCAGCGCGGTGTGTGCGACGCGGCCCAACTGCATACCGACGCGGCTCTCCCGGCGCCGGGCGCCCACGACCAGGAGGTCCGCGACCGCGGCACGTTCCAGGAGAACCTTGTGAGCGGGCCCCTCCGTGGTCACCCGTCGCACCCGCACGTCCGGATGATCCTGCTCCGCCGTGGCCAGGGCCTCGTCGAGCACGGCGGAGGCCCGCTCCTCGTGGTAGAGCGCGGGGTCGCCGGTCATCAGCGGGTGGTCGGACGTCTCGTGCGAGGGACAGCGCCAGGCGCGGACCACGTCGAGACCGCACCGACGCAGTTCCGCCTCGGTGAAGGCGAACCGGACCGCCGTCGGGTCGGGCGGGTCGGCGTCCCCGACACCGAGCGCGATCCGTCCGTGCGCCGCCTCCAGACCCGCTTTGTCACCACGCACCACGAAGGCCGGACACCGGGCCCGGGAGGCGACGGCGAGGCTCACCGATCCCAGCAGCAGGCCGGCGATCCCGCCCCTTCCCCGGCTCCCGACCACGAGCGCCAAGGCATCCTCGCCCTCCCTCAGCAGTGCGCTCACCGCCTCCTCCTGCGGCACGTCGGTCGTGACCTGCAGATCCGGCGCCCCACGGCGGACCCGCTCCGCCGTCGAACCGACGATGTTCTCTGCCATCACCCGGCCGTCGGGGCGCGACAGACGGGTCCCCAGGGCGGCCCCCTCGTAACGCTGCCACAGGGAGGCGTACACCAGACGCAGGGGCGCTCCGTGCAGCACCGCCTCGTTCGCCGCCCAGTCCACGGCGCGGAGGCTGGACTCGCTTCCGTCCACACCGGCAACCACAGGAGACCGCATCGTCCTCACACACCCTTTCCCCGCATACCTTTCGCCTACAGCCACGGTCCCACCGGGGCCGCGCCCCGCCCCAGGGCCAAGCGGGTCCTCCGCGGGCCCGGGCGGCCCAGGGCAGGACGTGCCGTCAGACGCTCTCCGCCGACGGAGCCGACCACGTCAGCCGTGTCCCACCCCCCGGAGGAGTGCTGATCCTCAGTTCGCCGCCGGCCATCCGCGCCCGGTCACGCATGTTCCGGATCCCGCTGAACCGCGCGTTCGCGGGTATACCGACCCCGTCGTCGGTGAGCGTGAGAGTCGTGCGGTCGGCCGTGACGGTCAGATGCACATCGACCGCTGTGGCACGCGCGTAGCGGGAGGCGTTGCTGAGTGCCTCCACGAGGACCGCCACCACGTGATCCGCCAGAGCCACCGGGACACGGCTCTCCACGAGCCCCTCGACCCGGAGGGCCGGTGCGAAGCCCAAGGGGCCGGTGGCCGCCTCCACCGCCTGTGCGACCCTGCTCCGTAGTCCTTGCCGCAGCACGCTGTCCTGCTGGGAACGCAGGCCGAAGATGGTCGACCGGATGATCTTGATCGTCGTGTCGAGGTCGTCCACCGCCCGGCGAAGCCGCTGCTCCGCCTGCGGATGGGTCACGAAGCGGAGTGCGCCCTGGAGGGTCATGCCGGTGGCGAACAACCGTTGGATCGCCAGGTCGTGGAGATCCCTGGCTATGCGGTCGCGGTCCTCCAGAAGGGCCAGCTGCACCGCGTCCTTGCGCCGTTCCGCCAGTTCCATGGCCAGTGACGCCTGCCGGGTGAATGTCTTCAGGGACGCGAACGCGTCCGCGGAGAACGCGCTGGACCTTCTGCTCCGGGCGAGTAGGAGGACGCCGCGTGGATCGGTGGTGCCGGAACCGAGAGGCACGGCCATCGCGGGCCCGAATCCGGCCCACCTCGCGGAGTCCGCTCCGCTCCGGGGATCGTGTTCGATGTCGAGCGAAACCGCTGCCGCCGCTTCCGCGAACGCCCTCCCCAGGTACTCCTCGCGCAAGGGCACGAACTCACCGTGGTACCGGTCGGAATCCGCGCCCGCCGCCAGGGCTATGCGCAGTCTGTCGGCCCCCTCCACGGGAACCGCGATCAGTCCGAGGTCCGCTGCCACGTTCTTGTGCGCGTGGTCGAGGATCAGGGCCATCACCTCGGCCCGCGGGGAGCCGGACAGCAGGCTGTTCGTCACTTCCGAACCCGAGGCCAGCCAGCGCTCCCGGAGGCAGGACCGTTCGAAGAGCCGCGAGTTCTCGATGGCCACGCCCGCAGCGACGGCCAGGGTCATGAGGACCGCTTCGTCCTCCTCGTCGAAGTCGGCGGTTCCGCGCTTCTCGGTGAGGTACAGATTGCCGAAGACCTGGCCACGCACCCGGACCGGAACTCCGAGGAAGGAGTGCATGGGCGGGTGGTTCGGGGGAAAACCGCGGAACGCCGGATGCTCGGACAACTCGTGAAGCCGCAGGGGCTCCGGATGACGGACGAGCTCGCCCAGCAGACCGTGCCCGGTAGGCAGGGCTCCGATGGCGGCCCACGTCTCGTCGTCCACACCCACCGGAATGAACTCCGAGAGCATCCGGTCCTCACCGATGACGCCCAGAGCCCCGTACTCGGCGTCCACGAGGAAGACGGCCGCCTCGACGATGCGGCGCAGCACCTGCTGCACCTCCAGCTCACGTCCGACGGACAGCACCGCCTCCAGCAGCGCGTGCACGCGCTTGCGGGACGTACCGGTGGCGTCCACCCGCGCCTGGAGCTGGTCCAGCAGCTCATGCGTCGCGGGATCGACCGCTGACTGGCCTTCGCTCACGACTTCCTCCCGCGGCGGGACAGCGACTGCACACCTCTCACCGTATGGCGCGCCACAACATGGCGCATGCTGATGTCGCCCGGCGGAAAGTGCCAGCTCAGAAGGGTGCACGGCCACTGTCCGAGCCAGGATTTCCCTGCGGGGGGATACTGGGCGTGAACGCGTAGCGCGCCTGGTGACGGGTGCCCGGCAGCGGATGCAGGGGACGAAGATGACTGATGTGCTGGCCGGCACAGTCGGTGAGCGGCCCGTCCGGGTGTTCGTCCTGGACGACCACGAAGTCGTGCGGTACGGCTTGCGTGACCTCCTGGACGCGGAGCCGGACCTGGAGGTGGTGGGCGAGGCGGCGACCGCGGACCAGGCGGTGGCCCGCGGCCCCGCGTTGCGACCGGACGTAGCGGTGCTCGACGTCCGGCTGCCCGACGGCGACGGAATCACCGTGTGCAGGGAACTGCGCTCCCGACTGCCCGGTCTCGCCTGCCTGATGCTGACGTCGTTCGACGACGAGGACGCCTTGCTCGACTCCATCATGGCCGGGGCGGCGGGCTATGTGCTCAAGGAGGTCAAGGGAACCGACCTGGTCGCGGCCGTCCGGACCGTGGCGACCGGACAGTCCATGCTGGACCCGGCCACCACCACCCGGCTCATGCGGTCGTTGCGTGTTCCGGCGTCGACGCGTTCCGAGGGGGACGAACGGCTCTCCGGGTTGTCCGACCGGGAGAAGGCCGTCCTCGAGCTGATCGGCGAGGGCCTCACCAACCGGCAGATCAGCAAAAGGCTCTATCTCTCGGAGAAGACGGTGAAGAACCACATCTCGCGCCTGCTCTCCAAGCTCGGTGTCGAGCGCCGCGTGCAGGCCGCCGTCATCGCCACGAAGGCGCACGACCAGGAAGAAAGGGACGGCTGAGGCCCGAGCGGCTTCCGCCCCCGTCGCGTCGTCGAGCGGGTTCGGCATCACCCACCGCGCACCGGCCGAGGGCGCCTACCCGGCCGGCGCGACCTCGTCGTGTGTGGGCGGCCCCAGCACCACCTTCAGCGCACCGGTGTCGGCGGCCCGGGAGAAGACGTCGTACGCCTCCTCCATACGGGAGGGCGCGAACCGGTGCGTGACCAGCGCGGAAGCCGCGGGCAGCCGTTCGGCCGCCATCATGTCGAGGAGCAGCGGCGTGGAACAGGTGTCGACCAGACCGGTGGTGATGGTCACGTCCCGTGACCACAGGCTCTCCAGGTGCAGCTCCGCGGGTTCGCCGTGGACCCCCACGTTCGCGACGTGGCCGCCCGGCCGGACCATCCGCGTGCACGCTTCGAAGGCCCGGGGGACTCCGACGGCCTCGACCACGACATCCGCCCCGAGGCCGCCGGTGAGGTCGTCGACGAGCTGCTCGGGTGCTTCGGCGGCACTGACGGTGACATCCGCACCCACGGCACGTGCCGCGTCCAGCCGGGATGCCGCGAGGTCGGTCGCGATGATCCGTCCCGGGGTGAAGAGACGGGCTGTGGCGATGGTGGCCAGACCGACCGGCCCCGCGCCCACCACGACGACCGTGTCCCCGGGCCTCACGCGACCACTCAGCACACCCACCTCGTAGGCGGTGGGGAAGATGTCCGCCAGCAGCACCGCGTCCTCGCTGCGCACAGCGCCGGGCAACGGATGGACGGAGAGGTCTGCGAAGGGCACGCGCACGTACTCGGCCTGGGTGCCGTCGATCAGATGACCCAGGATCCAGCCGCCACCCCCGAGACACTGCCCGAACCGGTTCTCCCGGCAGAAGCGGCAGCGTCCGCACGCGGTGATGCAGGAGACCAGCACCCGGTCACCCGGCCGTACACCGCGTACCTCGCTGCCCGTCTCGACCACTTCACCCACCGCCTCGTGCCCGAGGACGGTGCCTGGCTCGACCTCCGGCACGTCTCCCTTGAGGATGTGCAGGTCCGTTCCGCAGATGGTGACGGCCTCCACGCGGATCACCGCGTCAGCCGCGTCCTGGATCCCGGGGTCAGGAACGTCCTGCCAGGACTTCTGCCCCTCGCCGTGGTAAACCATCGCCTTCATGGCCCGCTCCCTCTCTGCCGTCCCCAAGCCAGACTCGCAAAGCGGAAGCCGGAAAGCTTGGGCCGGTCGGCGCCTGACAGGACCCTTCCTGCCCCCTTCCGACGGCCGACCGGGGTGGCAGCATGCAGGAGGGGCCGGGCTACGACGGGAGGAACCGGCAATGGACATCCCCGTTCCGGAGCACGCCGCGCCGGGACACTCCGGTCCACGAGCGTCGTTGCTCACCTTCCTCGGGGGCGTCGGAACCGTGACCGGCAGCCGCTTCCTGGTGGAGAGTGATCACGGACGGATACTCGTGGACTGCGGACTCTTCCAGGGCCAGTCCGATCTGAGACGCAGGAACTGGCACCGCCTGCCGTGCGACGCCGCGGACATCCACGCCGTGGTCCTCACGCACGCACATCTCGATCACTGCGGCTATCTGCCGCGACTCGTCCGCCACGGCTTCCGAGGCCCGGTGCTCGCCACCGAGTACACCCTCGGACTCGCGGAGATCGTACTCCGCGACAGCGCGCGTCTTCAGATCGAGATGTCCCGGCACGCCAACGAACACGGCTGGTCGAAGCACCGTCCGGCCAAACCCCTGTACGACATGACGGACGTCGAGCGCACCCTCCGGTATTTCGACCCCGTCATGCCGGAGTCCGATGTCGAGATCGAGACCGGCACCGTTCTCCGTCTCCACGGCGCCGGCCACATCCTGGGTTCCACCTGGGCCCATCTGACACTCGACGACGGGCACACCCTGGCCACGAGCGGTGATCTGGGCCGTCCGGGTCATCCCCTGCTCCGCCCGGCCCACCCGTTCTCCGGCGCCGACGTGCTCCTGATGGAGTCGACCTACGGCAACAGACGCCACGAGGACGATGCAGGGAAGGCCCGGTTCGCTGACGCTCTGTCACGAACACTCGCACGCGGCGGAACGCTGCTCATCCCCGCCTTCGCGCTGGACCGGACGGAAGTGGTACTGCATGAACTCGCGTCCCTCCGCGCCAGCGGCGTACTCGGCGCCGACGTGCCGGTGTTCGTGGACAGCCCGATGGCACTGGCCGCACTCGACGTCTACCGTGACGCGCTCACGGCCGGAGCTCCGGAGATCCGTGGAACGATCGCCGACCGAGGCCAGGAAGCGATCAGCCCGGAACCCTTCCTGGCCGCTCGCACGGTGCAGGAGTCCATCGCCATCAACGATGTCGACGGGCCCGCGGTGATCGTCTCGTCGGCGGGTATGGCCACCGGCGGACGAGTGCTGCACCATCTGCGCCGCCTGCTGCCTCATCCACGCAACACCGTCGCGATCGTGGGATTCGCCGCCGAGGGAACGCGGGCTCGCGATCTCGTCGACGGTGCCCGGGCCGTCAAGATGTTCGGCGAGTACATACCCGTCCGTGCCGAGATCCTCGACGCACCGCACTTCTCGGCCCACGCGGACGCCGGCCAGATCATCCACTGGCTCTCGGAGGCGCCGGCTGCTCCGCACACCACCTATCTGGTGCACGGAGAGGCGGACGCCGCCGCGGAACTGCGGGACCGGATCGACCGTGAACTGGGCTGGAACGCCGTGGTCCCCCGGCCGGGGGAGGCCGTCCTGGTGCGTTGACGCAGACGTCGTCTGCCGACGCCTGCGGCCGGTGGTGCCGCCGCCGGGGAGGTCCGCCGCGTCCCGGACCAGTGCGGAGACCGCTGAACGATGGAGGGCGAAGACGGGTGGCTCCCGGGTGGCGAGAGGTGGCTGCCCCGGGGTGACAGCCAGAAGGATCAGCACCAGGCCGACCGGAGCGGCACCGGCCCAGCTCAGGGTGAGGAGCGGCGGTCAGGCGTCGAAGCGGCGCCAGCCCGCCACCGGACCGGGGACGGTCCCGTCCTCGGGGGTGATCCAGAACGCCTTCCCGAGTCCCGCGTCGAACTGCGCGCCGGCCCGGCCGTCGCCGGACGAGCGCCCGGTCAGGCGCCGCCCGATCCAGGGCATCAGATGCTGCCGGGCGAACCGGACGTCATCGATCCTGCGCTGTGCCCACCGGACGGGCACGGACGCGGGCATCGGGGTCCGCCAGTCGCTCTCCGCCGGCAGGCCCAGAGCCTGCCAGACCGCCTCGGCGACCCTGCGATGGCCCTCGGCCGTGAGGTGGAGCCGGTCGACGTCCCACATGCGTGGATCACCGAGCGACGGTGCGCCGTACAGATCCGCCACCACGGCGCCATGGCGTTCGGCCAGGTCACCGACCAGCGAGAACAGCTCCTCCATGCGCGGGCGGAAGCGCTCCATCACCGGCCCGTTCCGGCCGGGGCTTCGCATCAGCACCAAGGTCTTGCACGACGGCGCGAGGACCTCCACCGCCTCCTCCAGCCGACCGCGGACCATGCCCATGTCGCACTTCGGCCGCAGTGTGTCGTTGAGCCCGCCGACGAGTGTGATCACGTCGGGCCGCAGCGACGCGGCGACCGCGACCTGCTCGTCCACGATCTGACCGATGAGCTTGCCCCGGACGGCGAGATTGGCGTACCGGAATCCCGGGGTGCGGGCCGCGAGGCGGCCGGCGAGGACGTCGGCCCAGCCGCGGTAGGAGCCATCGGGCAGCAGGTCCGACATGCCCTCGGTGAACGAGTCGCCGACCGCGACAAGACTGGTGTAGGAGGCATTCATTTCCATGGCGCTGCCGATCGTACCGCGACAGCGGCGCACGGCCGGGCCCGCAGCAGGTTCGGCACAAGGATCCGGAGCCGAGGGCGGTCCGGCCGGACGTGAGGAAGGGGCACGGCCGCAGCCGCACCCCTCCCTCCCCGCAGCGCCGGACGGCGTCAGCGGGCCTGGTGCCTGCCCACCAGCTCGCGCAGCACGTCCTCCATCGTGATCATGCCCGCCAGCCTGCCGTCCTCGTCGAGTACGGCCGCCAGATGCGTCCGGCTGCGCCGCAGCGCGGTCAGTACGTCGTCCAGCGGTGTCGCCGCACGCACCCGGGCGATCGGCCGCAGCGCCGTCACCGGGAACGGCACGTCGCGCGGCGTGGCGTCCAGGGCGTCCTTCACGTGCAGGTACCCGATGATGCGCTGCTCGCTGTCCATCACCGGGAAGCGCGAGAAGCCGGACTCGTGCGAGAGCCGCTCCAACTCCTCAGGGGTCGTGCCGACCCTGGTGTACAGCACCCGGTCGACCGGAAGGAGCACGTCCCGGACCGGACGCCGCCCCAGCTCCAGGGCATGGCGCAGACGGTCCGCCGAGCGGTCGTCGACCAGACCGGAGTCCTCGGCGTCCTTGACGAGGCGCGCCAGTTCGTCGTCGGAGAAGGTGGCGGACACCTCGTCCTTGGTCTCCACCCGCAACAGCTTCAGCAGGGTGTTCGCGAAGGCGTTGATCGCGAAGATCACCGGCTTCAGCGCCCTGGCGAGGGTCACCAGGGGCGGCCCGAGCAACAGGGCGGTGCGCGCGGGCTCGGCGAGTGCGATGTTCTTCGGCACCATCTCGCCGAGCAGCATGTGCAGATACGTCGCCACGGTCAGCGCGATCACGAACGAGATCGGGTGCACGAGCCCGTGCGGCACCCCCACCGCGTCGAAGACGGGCTCCAGCAGATGGGCGATGGCGGGTTCGGCGACGATGCCCAGCACCAGGGTGCAGAGGGTGATGCCGAGCTGCGCCGCCGCGAGGAGCGCCGACACGTGCTCGAGTCCCCAGATGACGCTGCGGGCCCGCCGGTCCCCGGCTTCGGCCGCCGGCTCGATCTGGCTGCGGCGCACGGAGATCAGCGCGAACTCCGCGCCGACGAAGAAGGCGTTGACCACCAGGGTCAGAAGGCCGATGAAGAGCTGGACGGCGGTCATCGTACGTCCTCCGCCGGCTCGTCGTCACCGGGCAGGGGCGCGTGCAGGAGGGCACGCGCGGCGCGGTGCCCCGAGGCGTCCACCACGTCGATCCGCCAGCCCGTGAGCTCGACGGTGTCGCCGACCACCGGAATGCGGCCGACCTCCGTGGCGATCAGTCCGGCCAGTGTCTCGTACGGGCCGTCCGGCACCCGCAGCCCGATGGTGCGGAGCTGGTCGGTGCGGGCCGCCCCGTCGGCGGACCACAGGGTGCGTCCGTCCGCGTCCTCGCCCGCGGCCGCCAGGTCGGGGGTCTCGTGCGGGTCGTGCTCGTCCCGTACCTCGCCGACGACTTCCTCCACGATGTCCTCCAGCGTCACGACGCCCGCCGTGCCGCCGTACTCGTCGATGACGACGGCCATGGCCAGCTTTCCGGAGAGGCGGTCCAGCAGACGGTCCACGGTGAGGGTCTCCGGCACGAGCAGCGGTTCGCGGAGCATGTCCGACACCCGCTTGCGGGGCCGCTGCTCCGCGGGAACGGCCAGTACGTCCTTGATGTGCGCGACGCCCACGACCGTGTCCAGGCTGCCCCGGTACACGGGGAACCGGGAGAGCCCGGTCGCCCGTGTGGCGTTCGCGACGTCCTCGGCGGTCGCCTGCACCTCGAGGGCGGTGACCTGGACGCGGGGGGTCATCACGTTCTCCGCTGTCAGTTCGGACAGGTTGAGGGTGCGTACGAAGAGCTCGGCGGTGTCCGCCTCGAGCGCGCCCTCCTTCGCGGAGTGGCGCGCCAGGGCCACCAGCTCCTGCGGGCTGCGTGCCGAGGCCAGCTCCTCCGCCGGCTCCAGGCCGAAGCGCCGCACGATCCGGTTGGCGGTGTTGTTGAGGTGACTGATGAAGGGCCGGAAGACCGCCGTGAACGCGCGCTGCGGGGTGGCGACCGCCCGGGCCACGGCCAGCGGGGAGGAGATCGCCCAGTTCTTCGGGACGAGCTCACCGACCACCATCAGGACCACCGTGGACAGCGCGGTACCGATGACGAGAGCCAGCGAGGAGGACACACCGGGCGACAGCCCGGTCGCCTCCACCGGCCCCTGGATGAGCTTGGAGATGGACGGCTCGGAGAGCATGCCCACGACCAGGTTGGTGACGGTGATGCCGAGCTGCGCGCCGGAGAGCTGGTAGGTGAGGCTGCGTACGGCCTTGAGGGCTCCCGACGCGCCGCGGTCACCACGCTCGGCGGACTCCTCGAGCTCGCCGCGCTCCACCGTGGTGAGAGAGAACTCGGCCGCCACGAAGACTCCGCAGACGAGGGAGAGCAGCAGCGCCACGAGGAGCAGGAGCACTTCGGTCATCGGTTCACCTCCGTCCCATGATCGGGCAGAGGGAGAAGGATCGCGCGGTGTCGGCGGTGTCGACTACTGGGGGGCTCGCCCATGGGCGGACGCTCACACCTTTCGAATGGGTCGGACGGTCGGGGATCCATAGTAAAGGATCGGCAAAAAACCCTGTCCGGCGTGCGGTTTGCTGCTGTTGGCAGTTCTCTGGCGGTCATGGCCCGGTTCGGAGAAGCCTGACCCGTCGCCGCCAGTGGTCCTCGCGATGGTAGCCAGCCGAGCGCCATGCGTGTCGCGCCTGCGCGTCGGTCGGGGCGCACGGCCCGCCGGCGCACGGAGCGCCGCCGGCCGTCGAAGCCGGCCATGACCGTCCCGGCGATCCGGCCGCCGCGCTCCCTCGGGCCCGTGCCCCGGCGAGCCGTGTGTTCGGCCGGACCTGCGCGAGGTCAGTCAGCGTCCTGATCAGCCCGAGGGCCCAGGGGCGGGACGACCGCTTCCCCGTGCCTGCCTCCGTTCCCCTTGCGGGTGCTAGCACGCGCGCGCTAGCGTGATGGCGTGCCCAAGACGCAGCTGAACGTTCGAGTGGACGAGGCCACCGCCGAGGCAGCGCGGCAGCGTGCCCTGCAGCGGGGGATGAGCGTGAACCGCTACATAGAGGAACTCGTCAAACAGGATGCCGGCGAGGTGGGACACACCTTCGTCGAGGCCGCGGCCGACTTCATGAAGCAGTACGAGTCGGTGTTCGCCGAGGAGTTCGGCCCGGAGCGCGAAGGCACCCGTTGAACCTGCGGATCGACCTCTCCTGGCTGCTCATGGTCGCCGAGCACAAGACGCCCGGTGACCCACAGGTCGTCGACTGGGGCGCGCTCGTCGCAGCCGTCAGCCGGCACGAGGCGGAGATCTTCGGCAGCCCCGTCTACAGCGATCCGCACTCCCGGGCGGCCGCCCTGCTGCAGCTGCTCCTCCACGTGCCCGCGCTCGAGCACTCCAACGCGATGTTCGCCTCCGCCGTCGCCTACGGCTATCTCGTCGCGTCCGGCCTGAAGGTCATCACCTCTCCCGAGCAGGTCCGCGATCTGGCCCGGCTGGTGAAGGAGGGCAAGGCCGATGTCCGGGCCATCGCCGACGAGCTGCGCCGCTGGAGCCTGTGACCGGGCCCTTCAGACCGCCCCGGCCGAGCGGTCCACCACGGCGGACCGGCGGGCCACGCCGATCACGCACGGGGAACTCGGCAGCCGCACGCCCTTCTCCGGGATACGGAACCGTCGGTACGTCCCCAGCTCGAAGCCGGCCGCCTCGATGGCCGCGACCGTGTCCCGTGCCGTGTGGCAGCCCCCGAAGAGCAGCGGCCAGACCGTGCGGTCCACGGCGCGTTGCGTCTTCGCCAGCGCCCCTCCGGGTGCCACGGTGTGCTCGAAGAAGCGAAGCTCACCGCCCGGCCTCAGCACACGCTTGATCTCCGCCAGCGCCCGCGGCAGGTCCCGCACGGAGCACAGGACCAACGAGGCCACCGCCGCGTCGAACGCCTCGCTCTTGACCGGCAGCGCCTCGGCCGTCCCGGGCACCACGTCGACCGGAACCTCCGCGTGCCGCGCCGCACCGGCCGCCAGCCGTCGCAGACCGCGCTCGGGTTCGATCGCCACGACTTCGGAGACGGCCCCCGGGTAATGCGCGAAATTGAGGCCGTTTCCCGCGCCGATCTCGATGACACGGCCGGAAAGCCCGGCGAGGAGTTCACCGCGACGGCTCGCCAGCCCTCCCTTGAGGTCGGCGGTCACGCTCAGCCGGGCGTAGAAACGGGCGAATACCGGGTGGTGCACCGCGTCCCGGGGGACGGATGTGCTGCGCCGTCGCATGATCGGCCTCCTGGGAAGGCGCGTGAATACCGCTCTCCTTCGATTCTTCCCCGTACGGGCCCGCGGACTCCTCGCGGCACGGGCCCGTACGGCCCCCTATCCGGCGGGACGGCCCCCGCCGAGTTCGGGTGCCAGCCAACTCCTGGCCCGTGCGCGGAAGTCGGCCGGTTCGAGTGCCCCGGCCCCGGCCGGCACCGCGCCGAGCAGCGGGACGCCCGCCGCGACCGGAAGGTCGTCGATGTTGCACCGCGCGGCCAGATCCGGCTCGGCCGGCATGCTGCCCACCACGACCCCGGGACAGGAGAGCCCCCGTGCCCGCAGGGCTTCCGTCGTCAGCGCGGTGGCGTTGAGGGTTCCGAGGCCCGCGGGCGCCACCACCAGCACGGGTGCCTCCACCAGCCGTGCGGCGTCCGCGAGCGTGGCCCCCTCCTCGTCGTAGCGCACGAGCAGCCCGCCCGCACCCTCGACCAGCACGAGGTCGTGCTCCGTCGTCAACTTCTGGGCGGCCTCGGCGATCTCGTACGGGCGTACGGGGGCGAGGCCGGCTCGGCGTGCCGCGGTCTCGGGCGCCAACGGCTCGGGGAAACGCGCCAGTTCGACCGCCGTGACGTGCGCGCCCGCGAGGCGCGCCACCTCGGCCGCGTCCCCCGGTTCGCCCGGGGCGAGCCCCGTCTGGGCCGGCTTGAGCACCGCGACCCGGAGGTCCCGGAACGCCGCCGCCACCGCCGCGGTCACGATCGTCTTGCCGATCTCGGTGCCCGTACCGGTCACCACGAGGATCGTCATCTCAGCCCTCCTTCGCCGCGGCGCACACGGCCCGGCAGATCCGTGCCACGTCGTCGTCGCCGGTCACATAGGGCGGCATCGTGTACACGAGATCGCGGAACGGGCGCAGCCACACGCCCTCGCGGACCGCGGCCCGCGTGGCGGCGGCCATGTCCACCTCGTGATCGAGCTGCACCACCCCGATGGCACCCAGCACCCGGACATCGCGTACGCCCGGAACGCCGGCGGCCTCCGCCAGGCCCCGTCGCAGTCCCGCGCCGATCCGCTTCACCTCCAGCTCCCAGTCCTGGCCCAGCAGGAGGTCCACGGACGCGCAGGCGACCGCAGAGGCGAGCGGGTTGCCCATGAACGTCGGCCCGTGCGCCAGCACCGGCACGTCGCCGCTCGAAATGCCCTCCGCCACCCGCGAGGTGCACAGCGTCGCCGCCAGCGTCAGATAGCCGCCGGTCAGCGCCTTGCCGACGCACATGACATCCGGTGACACCCCGGCGTGCCCGGCCGCGAACAACTGCCCGGTCCGGCCGAACCCCGTCGCGATCTCGTCGAACACCAGCAGCACGTCGTGCTCGTCGCACGCCTCACGAAGCACCCGCAGATACGTCGGGGAGTGGAAGCGCATCCCGCCCGCCCCCTGCACCACGGGCTCCACGATCACCGCCGCCAGCTCGTCGGCGTGGGCGGCCACCAGCTCGCGCAGATGCCTCACGTAGGCGTCGTCGGGTTCGGCGTCGAAGCCGTCCGGAGGCGCGTCCGCGAAGACCTGCCGGGGGAGCGAGCCCGACCACAGCTCGTGCATCCCGCCCTCGGGGTCGCACACCGACATGGGCTGCCAGGTGTCCCCGTGGTACCCGCCGCGCCATGTCATCAGCCGGCGTTTGGCGGGCCGCCCCGCCGAACGCCAGTACTGCAGGCACATCTTCACCGCGACCTCGACGGAGACCGACCCCGAATCGGCGAGGAAGACGTGCTGGAGGGGCTCCGGTGTGATCTCCACCAGCCGTGTCGCCAGCCGGACGGCGGGCTCGTGCGTGAGCCCGCCGAACATCACATGACTCATCCGGTCCAGCTGGCCGCGTGCGGCCTCGTTGAGCACCGGGTGGTTGTAGCCGTGGACCGCCGACCACCAGGACGACATGCCGTCCACCAATTCGATCCGGCCGTGGGCGGGTTCGGCGAGCCGGAGACGTACCCCGGACGCCGACTCCACGACCAGCGGCTCCTGCCGGCCCGGCATGGGGCCGTAGGGGTGCCAGACGTGAGCCCGGTCCAGGGCACGGAGTTCCGACGGGCGGAGCTGATCAGGCATTGGGCGCGAGGTCCGTCCCGGCGCCACGGCGGCGGACCGCCACCAGGTCGGTGCGCGCCGCCAGGGCCTCCGAAGGTTCCGGAACGGCAGGCGCCCCTGCGTTCTCGCCGCACGGACCGCAGCCACCGCCGTGCGAACCGCACCCGCCGCCCTCATGAGCACCCGGTGCGCCGCCCTCGTGCGAGCCGCAGCCGGCGGCCGCGGGGGCGCGGTGCCCGGGCAAGGTCGTGGTGTCGGCGCCCTCCACCTCGAAACCGGCGTCCGCGATCATGTCGAGGTCGGTCTGACCGGACTGGCCCTCACTGGTCAGATAGTCACCCAGGAAGATGGAGTTGACCAGGTTCAGGGCGAGCGGCTGCATCGAACGCAGATGGACCTCGCGACCGCCCGCGAGCCGCACCTCGACGTCCGGGCAGACGAACCTGACCATCGCCAGGATGCGCAGGCACCGCTGCGGCGTCAGGTGCCAGTCCTTCGCGAGCGGTGTCCCCTCCATGGGGATCAGGAAGTTCACCGGCACCGAGTCGGGATCCAGCTCACGCAGCGAGAAGACGACGTCCACCAGGTCGGCGTCCGTCTCGCCCATGCCGGCGATCAGACCCGAACACGCCGACAGCCCGGCGGCCTGGGCCTGCTGGACGGTGTCCACCCGGTCGGCGTACGTGTGCGTGGTCGTGATGTCCCCGTACGTCCCCTCCGAGGTGTTGAGGTTGTGGTTGTACGCGTCAGCCCCCGCCGACCTCAGCCGGTCGGCCTGGCCCTCCGACAACAGGCCGAGGCAGGCACACACCTCGACGCCCTCGTGCTGCTCCTTGATGGCCTCGATCGTCTGCGACACCCGGTCGACGTCGCGGTCGGTCGGTCCCCGGCCACTGGCCACCAGGCACACCCGCTTGGCGCCGCCGGCCACCCCCGCGGCAGCGGCCTTCCGCGCCTCGTCCGGCTTCAGCCAGGTGTACTTGAGGATCTCGGCCTTGGAGCCGAGACGCTGCGAGCAGTACGAGCAGTCCTCCGGGCAGAGCCCGGACTTCAGGTTCACCAGGTAGTTGAGTTTGACGCGCCGGCCGAACCACTGGCGGCGCACCTTTCCGGCGGCGGCCACCACGTCGAGCAGTTCGTCGTCGGAGGTCGCCAGTACGGCGAGCGCTTCGTCCCGGGTCGGCAGTTCGCGCCGCAGCCCCTTGTCCACCAGCGTGTTCAGCAGGTCCATGGCCCTGATCCTGACGTACGGCACCGCCATCGGCCAAGGAGGAACCGGACAGTACGTCCGGTCGATGCTGTGTGTATTGCCACACCCTGGCCGGTTGCGCACTTGGCTAAGGTCTGTGAGCTGCCTACAAAAAGGGACCCGCTCATGTCCTACGCCCCGTTCGACTGGATCGACGACGAGGACCGGCGCCGCGCGGACGCCGGACTGGTCCGGACGCTGCGCCCCCGCGCCGCGGAGACGGAAACGCTGGACCTCGCCAGCAACGACTACCTGGGCCTGAGCCGGCACCCCGAAGTCACCGCGGCGGCGGCGGACGCGGCACGGACATGGGGCGCGGGGTCCACCGGCTCGCGGCTCGTCACCGGGTCCACCGCGCTGCACGCCGAACTCGAGCGCGAACTGGCGGCCTTCTGCGGATTCGAGGCCGCCCTGGTCTTCTCCTCCGGCTACGCGGCCAACCTCGCCGCACTCACGGCGCTCACCGGACACGACTCGCTGATCGTCTCCGACGCGGGCAACCACGCCTCGATCGTCGACGGCTGCAGGCTCTCCCGGGCCGCCACGGCCGTCGTCCCGCACGCGGACCCCGAGGCCGTACGCAAAGCGCTCATGACGCACGCCGGACGGGCGCTCGCCGTGAGCGACTCCGTCTTCTCGGTGGACGGCGACGCCGCCCCGCTCGCCGCACTCGCCGAGGTCTGCCGTGAGGCCGGCGCGCCCCTTCTCGTGGACGACGCGCACGGGCTCGGCGTCCTGGGAGAGGGCGGGCGCGGCGCGCTCGCCGCCGCCGGACTCGCGGGCGGCGAGGGGATCGTCGCCACGCTCACACTCTCCAAGTCGCTCGGCAGCCAGGGTGGAGCGGTGCTCGGACCCGCCCGGGTCATCCGGCATCTGGTCAACACCGCCCGTACGTTCATCTTCGACACGGGTCTCGCGCCGACGGCCGTCGGGGCTGCCCTGGGCGCACTGCGTCTGCTGCGCCGCGAACCCGAACGCGCGGCGAGGGCGGGGGGCGTCGCCGTGGAGCTGTACGACCGGCTGGTGGCGGCCGGACTGACCGCGGTGCGTCCCGACGCCGCCGTCGTGTCGGTCCGTGCGCCCTCGGCGGAGTCGGCGGTGCGCTGGGCCGCCGACTGCCGGGCGGCGGGGCTGGCGGTGGGGTGCTTCCGGCCGCCTTCGGTGCCCGACGGGATCTCCAGGCTCAGGCTGACCGCCCGTGCCGACCTGACGCAGGGGCAGATCGGGACGGCGGTGGACACCATCCTCGCGACGGCGCCCCTGCCGGTGGGCTGACCCTGCGGACCCGCGGGAGGCGCCCGTCTCCCGGGGGTACGGCGTGCCCCCGGCTGGTGCCGTCCCGGACACGGGCGCCGCAGCCAGGGAGCACGGTGGCCGGCTCGACGTCAGCCCCGGCCCCCCTCCGGCGGACCATCTCCGCGGTGCACCGGAGGGGGGCCGGAACACGGCTGCGGCGACGACGCCGGTGGCACCGCTGTGCGGCGGCTTCGGACGGGCCTCCGCCGGGTGCGGGCGGCCCGGCCACCCGTAACGCCCCACGCGGGGGTGTCAGGCCTGCGCGGGAGCCGGCCAGGGAAGGGCGATGGACACGGTCGTCCCCCCCGTCCGGGGCGCTCGTGCGGTTCCCGGCCGTGGACCGGCTGCGCCGGCCGCGTACCACCCGTGTGATCGAGGGCGGCAGCGGCACGGCACTCACCGCACCGGGACTCGTGCTCGTGACCGGGCCCCAGCTGCACTGAACCTGTGGGGGAGGAGTGTCAGCGGACCCTCCCGTACCAGACGTTGCCGGACCAGATCTTCTCCAGCCGGACCACCGCCCCGGCCTTGGGCGAATGCCAGATCCTCCCGCTGCCGGCGTAGATGCCGACGTGGTACACGCTGCGGCCCGCATGGAAGAAGACCAGGTCGCCGCGTTTCCGCTGCGACCTGGAGACATGACGGGTCTTGTTGTACTGCTGCTGCGCCGTGCGGGGGAGTTTCCTGCCGGCTTTCCTGAACGAATAGAGCGTGAGCCCTGAGCAGTCGAACCGGGACGGGCCGGTGGCGCCCCATCTGTAGGGCGCGCCCTTCTTCGAGGCGGCGATGCTGAGCGCCTTCGTCGAGTAGGTGGCGGCCTCGGCCTCGTTCACGAAGCCCGGGGCCAGCACGGTGGTGCCCACCGCGAAGGTCAGGACCGAGGCCGTACCGACCCGGGCGAACAGAGACGGGACATGAACCTGCGCAGTCATGCGCAACCCTTCGTCAGCCGCCTGTGAAGGATGACCTGTCGGGTTCGGGCTGGCGAAGTTGCCCGGCCGCGTGCAGCGGCTTCACCCCGAGGGCCGTCCGGAACTCCGGCCGGCCCGTTGTGCTCGGGTCCTCCACTCCTGCCGATCCACTTCTGTCGACCAGACATCCGGACGGCGGCAGGACTCGGCGTCCGCCCGGACCGCCCCGCCGCGGTGGCGGGGGCTTGTCGTCCCAGGGATCTTTACCTACGCGCTGCCGGATTTCCTGTCCGAAGTGGCGATATGTGAGAGTCGTCACGACTGATCCGATCGAGTGGACGCCGTCCGCGCCCAGCCGCGACGGCCGGACCCGACCAGCCGCGTACCAGGGACGGAACCATGGATTCCGTTCAGCGTCCGCGCCGGATGCGCAAGTTGGGCTGTCCCTCGGGCGGGGGAGCGTCTACGCCGATCGAGCGAGGCGAACTCATCGGCCCGCCGGGCGTGTCGCACATCGGTGCCGAAAGGGCGGTCCCTACCGGCGAGTCGGAGCGGAGGCCGCTCAACTCGAAGGTGCCGGAGGCAGGGCGACCCGCCCCGCGCGACGTTCTCCGTCCAGCAGTCGCAGCGCTCTGGCCAGGGTGTCCGCGTGGATCTCCGACTCGCCCCGCTCATGCATCGAGACGAGTGCGTCGCGCAGGGCCGTGGCCCGCGAGGCGAGGGCCTGGGCCGCCCGGAGGGCGCCGTACGTGTCGCCGCCCCGGGCGGGATTGATGCGGCCGAGCTGGTCGAGCACCTCCAGGTAGCAGTCGATGAACTCGGCCTCGGCGCGGGTCAGCGCGGGGAGCGGCGGTAACTGGGGCGGGAGCATCGGGTGTTCACCTCGAGGAACGCGGCGGCTGGGGCGGCGTGCGGTTCTCCACGACGTGGTCCACCAGCCCGAACGCCAAGGCGGCCTCGGCGTCGAGGATGGTGTCCCGTTCGATGTCGGCGCTGATCTGCTCCGTGGAACGATCCGTGTAACGGGCCAGCAAGGCCGTGAGCAGCTCGCGCTCGCGCGTCAACTCGCGCGCCCGGATGTCGAGATCGGACAGTTGGCCCCGCACCGGCTCGTCCAGGGCGGGTTGCTGGATGAGTACCCGGGCGCCCGGCAGGGCATGTCGGCGTCCCGGTGTTCCGGCGGCGAGCAGGACGGCGGCGGCTGCCCCCGCCTGCCCGAGGCAGAAGGTCTCCACTTCACAGGCGAGGAACCGCATGGTGTCGTGGACCGCCGTCATGGCGTTGAACGAGCCCCCGGGCGAATTGATGTAGAGGGACAGCGGCCGGTCGGGGTCCGCGTGCTCCAGATACATGAACTGGGCGATCAGGTCGGTCGCCGCGGTGTCGTCGACGGGAGTGCCGAGGAAGACGATCCGCTCGGACAGCAGCTTCGAGTACGGATCCATGTTCCGGGTTCCGTAGGCGGTGCGCTCGGTGAACTCGGGCAGGACGTAGCGGGCGGCGGGACGGATCATGGCGATGCCTCTCCTGGGCCTCGGGCTGCGCGTTTCGGAGTACGTCAAAAATGTACAGGATGTACAGGAGGTTAGAATGAGGTCATGGCCTACGAGATTCCGGTGACGCAAGCCCGGGCGGAGCTCGCCGAACTGATCAACCGCGTCGTCTACGGCGGTGAACGCGTGGTGGTGACGCGGCACGGGAAGCCGCTGGTCGCCCTGGTCTCCGCCGCTGACCTGCAGCGACTCGAGAGCGAGGAGGCCGAGGCGCAGGAGGCGGCCGTGGAGGAACAGGTGATCAGCTCGGTGTCGTCCCTGCGTTCGGTGCCGTCCGCCACGGGTGAACGGCACCGCTTCGGAATCGCCGCGGAACACCGGAGTCACGAGGACCGGGATCGCTGACGCCTTCGCGGTGCCGGCGGCGGCACTCTGTCAGGATCTGGGGCCGACCGGGTGCGGGTACCGCACGGGACGGGCGCACGCGGGGCGCCTTCGAGGGTTCGGGCACTGCGTGATCGCGAACAGCTGTGCGGCCGCGCCGACGAGCGTCAGGGCCGCCCGGGAGCCGCGCAGCCCCTTGACGGTCACCAGCGCACCCGCGGCGACCCCGGCGAGAGCCAGCGGCAGGATGCTCGCGCCGAGGGCGGCGCCCCGTGGGTCCGCCTTCGGCGCCGCGACGACATCGGTGACCGGTACGGCGGCCCCGGCGGGCGCGGCCCCCTTGACCGCCTCGGTCAGCAGCTGCGCCACGACAGGGCTCGCCGCCGACGCGGTGAGCAGTCGCGGCCCCTTGCCGGTGACGACGACGGCGCCGTATACGGCCCGGCCCTCGACCGCCCCGCGCGCGGCCTCCTCGTCGTCGTACCGGCGGATCTCGAAGGCGCCGCCGTATCGTTCGAACGCCCTCTGGAGCTGATCGGCCGCCGGGGCGGAACCCGCGACACCGACGGGCAGATCGCGCGGGGCGATCCGGGCTGCGGGCCACGAGAAGGCCCAGAGGCTGAGAGTCACGATCAGTGGGACGAGCGGGATGACGGCGACCGCGCGGCGGTTCGGCGCAGCAGGCATGACGACTGCCTCAAAGGGCTACGCGGGCATGCGCGTGGCCTGGGCGAAGCTGGTCGAGGCCTACCGTGCGGCCGGGCTCATGCCCTCCGGCGTGCCGGCCGACGACGTGGCCCGGACCCTGATCGCGAGCGCTCAGGGATTCATCGCGCAGGAGGCTCTCTTCGGCGGGGTCGAGCCCGAGGTCCTGGAGAACGGGCTGCGCGCGCTGATGTCCATGGATCCGCAAAAGACCAGTTAACGCGCCGGAAAAACTTCCGCCCTAACGTGCAATACCTGGTCGCGGAATCCTCTTCATCGTTCAACAGAGTGTTGAAGCCGGGGTAGGGTCCCGCTGCGCCCGGGGCAGGTACCGGGCGGTAGACGAAGAGGGTGGAAGCGTGCAACTGACTCCGCACGAACAGGAACGCCTGCTCATCCACGTGGCGGCCGATGTCGCAGAGAAGCGCAGGGCGCGCGGACTGCGGCTGAACCACCCCGAGGCGATCGCGCTGATCACCTCGCACCTCCTGGAAGGCGCCCGCGACGGCCGGACCGTGGCCGAACTCATGGCCTCCGGCCGGAAGGTGCTCACCCGCGCCGACGTCATGGACGGCATCCCGGAGATGATCCACGACGTCCAGGTCGAAGCCACCTTCCCGGACGGGACCAAGCTGGTCACCGTCCACGAGCCGATCGTCTGACGGGAGATCGATCGATGATTCCAGGAGAGATCCTGTACGCGGAGAGCCCGGTGCCGCTCAACGAGGGCCGACCCGTCACCCGCCTCACCGTCCTCAACGTCGCCGACCGGCCCGTCCAGGTCGGTTCGCACTACCACTTCGCCGAGGCCAACACCGGCCTGGAGTTCGACCGTCACACCGCCCACGGGCTGCGGCTGAACATCGCCGCCGGAACCGCTGTGCGCTTCGAACCCGGTGTCCCCGTCGACGTCGAACTCGTCCCACTCGCAGGTCTGCGCATCGTCCCCGGACTGCGTGGCGACACCGGAGGTCCCCTCGATGCCTGAGCTCAGCCGCCCGGTGTACGCCGACCTGTTCGGTCCCACCACAGGCGACCGCATCCGGCTCGCCGACACCGATCTCGTCGTCGAGATCGAGGAGGACCGGTCCGGGGGGCCCGGACTGGCCGGGGACGAGGCCGTGTTCGGCGGTGGCAAGGTGATCCGTGAATCGATGGGCCAGGCGCGGACCACCCGCGCCGAAGGCGCCCCCGACACCGTGATCACCGGGGCCGTCATCATCGACCACTGGGGCATCGTCAAGGCCGACATCGGAATCCGTGACGGCCGGATCACCGGGATCGGCAAGGCCGGGAACCCCGACACGATGGACGGTGTCCACCCCGAGCTGGTCATCGGACCCGAGACCGAGATCATCGTGGGCAACGGCAAGTTCGTCACCGCCGGCGCCATCGACGCGCACGTCCACTTCATCTCGCCCACCCTCGTCGACCAGGCCCTCTCCTCCGGAATCACCACGCTCGTCGGCGGAGGTACGGGACCGGCCGAAGGGACCAAGGCCACGACGATCACTCCCGGCCCCTGGCACCTCGCCCGGATGTTCGAGGCGCTCGACGGATACCCCGTCAACATCGGGCTGCTCGGCAAGGGCAACACGATGTCGCGCGAGGCCATGCACTCCCAACTGCGCGCGGGGGCGCTCGGATTCAAGATCCACGAGGACTGGGGCGCCACCCCCGCCGTCATCGACGCCTGCCTGGGGGTCTGCGAGGAGACCGGCGCCCAGCTCGCCATCCACACGGACACGCTCAACGAGGCAGGGTTCGTCGCCGACACGCTGGCAGCCGTCGCGGGACGCTCGATCCACGCGTACCACACCGAGGGCGCGGGCGGCGGCCACGCTCCCGACATCATCAGTGTGGTCTCGGAGCCCTACGTCCTGCCCAGCTCCACGAATCCGACGCGGCCGCACACCGTCAACACGATCGAGGAACACCTCGACATGCTGATGGTCTGTCATCACCTCAACCCCGCGGTGCCGGAGGACCTCGCGTTCGCCGAGTCACGGATCCGGCCCTCGACCATCGCGGCCGAGGACATCCTCCACGACCTGGGAGCCATCTCGATCATCTCCTCGGACTCCCAGGCGATGGGCCGCATCGGTGAGGTGATCCTGCGCACCTGGCAGACCGCCCATGTGATGAAGCGGCGGCGCGGCGCGCTGCCGGGCGACGGGGCCGCCGACAACCACCGCGCACGTCGCTATGTCGCCAAATACACCATCAACCCGGCGGCGGCCCAGGGACTGGACCGGGAGATCGGCTCCGTCGAACCCGGCAAGCTAGCCGACCTCGTGCTGTGGGAACCGGCGTTCTTCGGCGTCAAGCCGCAGACCGTGATCAAGGGGGGCCAGATCGCGTACGCGCAGATGGGCGACGCCAACGCCTCGATCCCCACACCGCAGCCGGTCATGCCCCGTCCGATGTTCGGCGCCGTGGGACGGTCGCCCTCCGCCAACTCCCTGAACTTCGTCTCCTCGGCCGCCATCGAGGCCGGACTGCCGGAACACCTCGGACTGGGGAAGAAGTTCGTGCCGATCAGCAGCACCCGCGGCGTCACCAAGGCGGACATGCGCGAGAACGACGCCCTGCCCCGGGTCGAGGTCGATCCCGACAGCTTCGCCGTCACCATCGACGGAGATCCCGTCGAACCCGCCCCCGCCGCGGAACTCCCCATGGCCCAGCGTTACTTCCTCTTCTGAGGACGGGACAGCACCTCATGACGACGCGCGCAGCCCTGCTCGTCCTCGCCGACGGCCGGTTCCCCGCCGGTGGCCACGCCCACTCCGGTGGCGCCGAGCCGGCCGTCAAGGCGGGACACATCAGAGACGCACAGGACCTGGCCGACTTCTGCCTCGGCCGGCTCCACACCACAGGGCTCACCTCCGCCGCCCTCGCCGCCGCCGCGGCGCACGGCCTCGACCCGCTCGCCCTCGACGAGGCCGCCGACGCCCGGACACCCTCGCCCGCGCTCAGGGGCGTCGCCCGCAGACTCGGCCGGCAGCTGATGAGGGCGGCACGGGCCACCTGGCCCAGCCCCGAACTCACCGCGCTCGCCGGAGCCCGGCCCCGCGGCGCCCACCAGCCGGTCGTCCTCGGGCTCACCGCCCGCGCCGCGGGCCTGGGACCGACGGACGCCGCGCACTGCGTCGCCTACGAAACGGTCAGCGGCCCCGCCAGCGCGGTGGTCCGGCTGCTGTCCCTGGACCCCTTCGAGGCCACCGCGGTCCTCGCCCGCCTCACACCCGCACTCGACGAGGTCGCCGAGCAGGCGGCCGAGGCCGCACGGCGCGGCATCGACGCGCTGCCCGCCGCCTCGGCCCCGCTGCTCGACATCTCGGCCGAGACCCACGCGGGCTGGCCGGTCCGTCTGTTCGCTTCCTGAATCCGGAACCCGTCCCGACCGCATCACCAGGAGTCGCACCCATGCACCTCGACCACACACACAACGGCCCCGCGGCTGTCAGCGCCGACGCAGCCCGCCCCGACGGCAGCCGCCGCGCGCTGCGCATCGGCCTCGGCGGCCCGGTCGGGTCGGGCAAGACGGCCACCGTCGCGGCCCTTTGCCGCGCCCTGCGCGACCGCGTCTCCATCGCCGTCGTCACCAACGACATCTACACCCGCGAGGACGCCGCCTTCCTGCTCCGCAACGCGGTGCTGCCGCCCGAGCGCATCCAGGCCGTCGAGACCGGCGCCTGCCCGCACACCGCGATCCGCGACGACATCTCCGCCAACCTCGAAGCGGTCGAGGACCTGGAGGACTCCGTGGGGCCGCTCGACCTGATCCTCGTCGAATCGGGCGGCGACAACCTCACGGCCACCTTCTCCAGGGGACTCGTCGACGCCCAGGTCTTCGTCATCGACGTCGCGGGCGGCGACGACATCCCGCGCAAGGGCGGCCCCGGTGTCAGCACCGCCGACCTGCTCGTCATCAACAAGACCGACCTCGCCCCCTACGTCGGCTCCGACCTGGACCGGATGGCCCGCGACGCCGCGGACCAGCGAGGTGAACTCCCGGTGGTGTTCACCTCCCTGACCGGTGCCGATGGTGTCGCGCCCGTCGCCGACTGGGTGCGGGAGCGGCTCGCGGACTGGGCCGCGTGAGCGTCACGGCAACCGCCCGGATCACGGCGGTCGCCGACGGGCGGGGCTCCACGGTCCTTCCGGTGCTCGAGAGCGACGGGCCGCTCGCCCTGCGCCGGACCAGGTCCCAGGACACCGGGTACGCGCGCGTCACCGTGGTCGGCGCCATGAGCGCGCCGCTCGGCGGCGACCGGCTCGCCATCGAGGTGCGCGCCGAGGACGGAGCCCGCATGACGGTGGACGCCGCGGCCGCCACCGTGGCGCTGCCGGGAGCCGGCCAGGACGCCGGCCCCGCTTCGTACGCCGTGCGGCTGAGCGCGGGGGAGGGAGCCGAGCTCCGCTGGTTCCCCGAACAGCTCGTCTCCGCCCGCGGCAGCGAACTCGACATGACCACCCGGGCCGACCTCGCCCCCACCGCCCGCCTGGTGCTGCGCGAGGAACTGATCCTGGGCCGGCACGGCGAACCGACCGGAAGGCTCTCGACCCGCCTCACGGTGCGCAGAGCCGGACGGCCGCTGCTCGAACAGCAGTTGGCGTACGGGCCTGGAGCACCCGGAGGCTGGGACGGTCCGGCCGTGCTGGACGGTCACCGGGCCGTCGGGCAACTGCTCGTGGTCGACCCCGCGTTCGACGAGGCCATGCCCGCTCCCCGCCTGCTCGGCCCCACAGCGGTACTCACCCCGCTCGCCGGACCCGCCGTTCTGGTGACGGCGCTCGCACAGGACGCACGGCTGCTGCGGGCGGTGCTGGACGAAGCGCTGGAAGGCCTCCTGAAGGAGTCGAAGGCCCACCGGAGGCCCTGAGTTCGCTCAGCGGGACCCCGACACCGGTTATTGGTTCGGTAAAGAAACACGCGTACGCCTTGTTCTCAGCAACCTCACAGACGAAAGGATCCTCCTGGACACATGAACCGACGCGCCGCGACCGGCGGCGCATCACGCAGGGGGAGGTTCCACTTGAGACGCACAGCGGTGCTCGGTTCGGCCGGCACTCTGATCGCGGGCACGCTCATAGCAGGGGCGATGGCCGCACCGGCCGCAGGCGCCGACAGCCTGCACCACGGCGGCCAGGAAGCGCGTGGCGTGCAGATCGCCGCGGCCCGGGCCGCGAAGGCGGGAATCGACTGGGCGGACTGTCCGGCCGACTGGGCGATCACCGCGCCCATCCAGTGCGGCTGGGTGAGCGTTCCGCTCGACTACGGCAAGCCGGACGGCAAGCAGATCAGGCTCGCGGTGGACCGGCACGTCAGCACGGGCACGAAGGACGAGCGCCAAGGCGCACTCGTCTACAACCCCGGCGGTCCCGGCGGCTCGGGCATGGCGTTCCCGAAGCGCGTCGTCACCAAGAACCCGCGCTGGACGACGGCCGCGAAGGCGTACGACTTCGTGGGCTTCGACCCACGCGGCGTCGGCCACTCGGCGCCGATCTCCTGCGTCGACCCGCAGGAGTTCGTGAAGGCCCCGAAGGCCGATCCGGTGCCGGACAGCGAGGCCGACAAGCGTGCCCAGCGCAAGCTCGCGGCCGAGTACGCCGACGGCTGTGCCGAGCGCAGCGGTGAGATGCTGCCGCACATGACCACGCCCGACACCGCGCGCGACCTGGATGTCATCCGTGCCGCGCTCGGCGAGAAGCAGCTCAACTTCCTCGGTGTCTCGTACGGCACCTACCTGGGCGCGGTCTACGGCACACTCTTCCCGTCGCACGTGCGCCGCATGGTCGTCGACAGCGTGGTCAACCCGGCGAAGGACAACATCTGGTACGAGGCCAACCTCAACCAGGACATCGCCTTCCAAACGCGCTGGAACGACTGGAAGGCGTGGGTCGCCGAGAACGACGCCGCCTACCACATCGGTGACACACCGGAGAAGGTCGAGCAGGCCTGGCTGACGCTGCGCGCCGCGGCCAAGAAGAACCCGATCGGCGGCGTCGTGGGCCCCGCCGAGCTCATCGGCTTCTTCCAGAGCGCGCCGTACTACGACTCCGCCTGGGCGCCCACCGCCCGGATCTGGAGCGACTACCTGGGCGGCGACACCCAGGCACTGATCGACGCCGCGGCACCCGACCTGTCGGACACCGCGGGCAACATCAGCTCGGAGAACGGCAACGCCGTGTACACGGCGGTCGAGTGCGCGGACGCCAAGTGGCCCACCAGCTGGAAGAAGTGGGACCGCGACAACACCCGGCTGCACGAGCAGTACCCGTTCATGACCTGGGCCAACGCCTGGATGAACCTGCCCTGTGCCACCTGGCCGTCCAAGCAGCAGACGCCGCTGGACGTCCGTACCGGCAAGGGCCTGCCGCCGGTGCTGATCGTCCAGTCCACGCGTGATGCCGCCACCCCGTACGAGGGCGCCGTCGAGCTGCACAAGCGCTTCAAGGGCTCCCGTCTCATCACCGAGAAGGGCGCCGGCTCGCACGGTGTCACCGGCCTGCTCAACCCCTGCGTCAACGAGCGGGTGGACACCTACCTGCTCACGGGCAAGACCGACCGGCACGATGTGACGTGCACCCCGCACGCCACACCGAAGCCGTGATCACCCCATGACGTGAGCGGGCGGCCGATGGTTTCCGGCGGCCGCCCGTTCACCCTTCCGGAGACGAGCCCCGCTCACGTCGTCCGGTCGTGACGCTCCAGCCAGGCGTCCTCCGCCGCGTAGTCGAAGAGCGTCTCGCCGTAGGTGCGCACCATCTTCGGGAACGCCTGCCTCCAGTCCCGTCCGTCGAGCCGCCCGGCGAGCCATTCGACGGTCCGCGGCAGCGACTGGGCATACCCGGTCACCGGGCGGTAGCCCAACTCCCGTCCGGCCGCCGCCATGTCGTAGACCACGGGATGCGCGCCGCTCCACGGCGTCCCGCCGATCCCGCCCTCGGGCGGGGCACCAGCCACCAGCACCGTCTCGGTCTCCAGACCGAGCACGTCGTCGACGGCCGCCCCGATCTCGGCCACCGTCGGCGCCTGCGGATCCCCCGCGTTGAGCACGCGCGGCGCCGGAGCCAGAGCGGCGAGCCTGATGAGCTCGGCGAGGTTGGACACATGGACCGGATGGAAGCGGCTCTCCCCGCCGTACGCCAGGACACGCCGCCTGCGCCCGTCCAGCAGACGTTTGACGAAGTACAGCTCGCGCGGTGACCGGCAGTGCTCCCCGTGGATCGCGCCCGCCCTCAGCAGCGTCACGGGCAACGCGTCCCCGGCCGCCAGCAGTTCACGCTCCAGCGCGATCTTCCGCGTCCCGTACGTCTCGTCGCCGGGCGCCACCGTCGTCTGGCTCTCCGGGATCGGCACGGGGTATCCGGGAAAGCCGTCCGGCTCTCCCTGCGTGTCGAAGCTGCGGCCCCGGTCGTCCTCGTACACCGCGCCGCTGGAGATGACCACCGCGGAGCCGGCCCGGCCCGACAGCCCGGTCAGCTGCGCCGCGTGGCCGGGTCCGAACGCGACCGTGTCGACCAGGACGTCACAGCCGTCGCCGAGCGCGGCCGACAGGGCGCCCTCCTCCTCGCGGTCGAGAGCGACCGTGCGGACGCCGCCGTCCCAGGCGTCGTCCCGGCCGCCGCCGAGGGAGGCGGCGGTCACCTCCCAGCCGTCCCCGGACAGGGCCCGCACCGCGGCCCGGCCGATCTGTCCCGTCGCACCCAGCACGAACACCCGTCCTCTGCTCATGCGAGGGACGCTACGGCCGCCCCGGCGGCCGGACCAGGGATTTCGGCCCGCAGCAGATTCCCCGCTCAGCGTGACCGGCGCGGGAACTTCTTCGACTCCTCGGCCTGCGCCGCCTTCGCCTTGACCGCGTACTCGTCCACGTACTCCTGACCGGAGAGGCCGAGAACGGCGTACATGATCTCGTCCGTGACCGCACGAATGGCGGCCTTCTGGTCCTCCAGGCCGGCGTAGCGCGAGAAGTCCAGCGGCTCCCCGAACCGGATCGTGACCCGCTTGATCTTCGGCATCTTCTGTCCGGGCGGCTGGATCTCGAAGGTGCCGACCATCGCGCAGGGGATGACCGGGACCCCTGCCTTGATCGCCATCACCGCGACGCCGACCTTGCCCTTGCAGAGCCGTCCGTCGTGCGAGCGGGTGCCCTCCGGGTAGATACCCAGCAGTTCACCCTTGCTCAGCACCCCCAGCCCCTCGCGGATCGCCGCCTGTCCCGCCTCCTTGCCGGAGCGGTCCACCGGGATCTGCCCGATGCTGTGGAAGAACGCCGCGGTCAGCTTGCCCTTGATGCCGGGGCCCGTGAAGTACTCGGCCTTCGCGAGGAAGGTGATGCGGCGCTTGAGGATCGCCGGCATCAGGAAGTGGTCGGAGAAGGAGAGATGGTTGCCCGCGACGATGGCCGCACCCTCGTCGGGGATGTGTTCGAGTCCTTCGATGCGGGGCCGGAACACCAGCCGGAGCAGGGGCCCCAGGACGACGTACTTCAGGACGTAATAGAACACGGCTTCTCTCCTTGTCTTCCGGACCGGGCTGGTGGCCGCGTTCTGCCAGGTCACGCATGGTGTTGTCGCGCTCGGCCGACTCGTCGGCGCGGCCCGGGGGCGGCCCGGCCTTCCTGAGGACTGGTACCCGCTTCCCGTCACCTCACCTGACGCGCCATCAGTCGACGGCGTGTACGAACTCGTCGCTTCCCCCGGGCGGAGATCGTAGCTCCGATGGCGGTGGGCCCGCGAGGTCGTGCGGGGCAGGACCGCGTGTTCACGCACCCCCTCACTGCCTGCCGCGCGCTCGCGGGGCCCTCCAGGCCGTGCCGGAGGGCCCCGCGTACCGCTCGCTTCCCGTCCGCCCCGCAGCGGTCGGTCCCGGTGGATGTCCGCACGCGGGCCGAGGATCACGTCCGCCCCGCAGCGGTACGCGGCCGTGGTCCCGCCCGGTCAGGGCCCGACCGGGCGGGACGGGGGAGACCGCACGGGGCCCCGCGCCTCAGCCGCGTACCAACCGGCCCAGCGCCCACCGCGCGGGCGCCGCGTACGCGGCGAGAGCGACCGCCGGGCCCTCGACGACGAGTTCCGTGGCCGATCCGCCCGGCCGCCGGAGCACCCGGTGGCCGAGCCGCAGCCGCACAGGACCGACGGCCACCCGCCACACCCAGTGCCACCGCTCGTCGTCGACGGACTCCACCACGAACGCGGCCGTGACGCCGAACAGCGAGACGACCTCACCCCGCATCCCCGCGGTGACGCGCTCCCCGTCGGCGTGAACCGTTCTGATCTGCGGCGACCAGCTCGGCCAGCGCCGGATGTCGACGTAGCGGAGCCAGACGTCCTCGGGCTCCGCACGTCCCGACGCACGCAGTGTCATGACCGCCATCGGTCCGCTACCCGGCTCGCCCGACCTCGTCGTTGACGAACTCGTTGAGTGCCTTACCCGGCCGTAGCGCCGCCCCACCGTTCTCCTGGTGGAAACTGCCGAATCCCACCAGTGTGACCGCGCCACCCGTCCGGAGCGTCTCGGCGATCGCGCCGGCCTCGGCGACCGTCCCGAACAGGGCGTCGACGACGAGCCCGATCTGCTCGGCCGACAGCTCGCCCCCGCCCGCCGTCCTATGTCCCACCGCCTCGATCAGCCCGGACCTGTCCATGCGAAGCACCCACCTCTCGACATCGGGACCCGCGACCGGCGAAGGCTGTACGCCTGATCCGGACGGCCGCGCCACTGCCTCACCATGCTGGCACCGCCGGGGCACGCCCGCACGCGGCGGGCACGCGGCAGCGCGGTGCCGTACGCTGCCCGCGTGCACAGTGTGGAACTGCTGCTCGACCACGCGACCGAGCGCGCCGTCCGCGAGGCTTGGGAGCGCCTGGCACGCGCCGGGCTGCCCAGCCTGGCCGCGCACCGGCATCCGACCAACCGCCCGCACCTCACCCTGGCCACCGCGGACACCCTTCCCGCGCAGACACGGGCAGGGCTGGACCACACGCTCACGGCTGCACTGCCCCTGTCCCTGACGCTCGACGGGCTCGTGCGGTTCGGGGGCCGCAGGCACGTACTGGCCTGGGCGGTCAGGCCCGACGACGCCCTGCTGAGCCTGCACCGGACGGTGTGGCGCACCCTGCGCGAGGCGCCGGGGAGCGGACGCCCGAACCCGCTCCACGACCCCGAGCGCTGGATCCCGCACATCACCCTCGGCCGCGGGGCCGAGCACCCGGGCGCCGCGGCCGGTACCGAGGTGCTGCCACTGGTGCCGGACACACCGCTCACCGGCCGGTGGACCGGCGCGCGGACCTACGACTCGCTGTCCCGTACCACCGACCGGCTCGGCCCCTGAACCGCGTGTTCCGCGCCTCAGGTGTCGCGGGTGGCGAGCATTCCCAGAGTGGCCAGCCCGAGGACCACCCAGCCGAACCACAGCCAGCCGTTGCTCCCCAGCGCCACGGTGTACGCCGTCACCGCGACCAGCGCGCCGACGGTCAGCACTCCCATCGTCTTCGTGGATCCAGGCATGAGCGCACGCTCCTCACCCGGCCGCACGGCCGTTCAAGCCATGGTCACCCCTGAGGCGTGCGCACCGCTACTGTCCGCGCGTCTGCAATGAGGCGAGATAGGCGTTGTACGCCTTCAGCTCCTGGTCGCCGTCGCGGTCGGCGGCCCGGTCGGAGCGCTTGGCCGTCCGCTGCTCGGAGCGGTACCACTGGAAGACCAGCGCGATCAGCACCAGCACGGACGGGATCTCGCTGAACGCCCAGGCGATGCCGCCGGCCGCGGACTGGTCGCTCAGGGCGTCGATGCCGAGCGAGGCCGACGGGTTCTCGTACGCCTTCACCATCGGCTGGGTCGCCATCATCAGCGCGATCCCGAAGAACGCGTGGAAGGGCATCCCCGCGAAGAGCTCCAGCATCCGCATCACGTAACCGGGGCGGTGCGGCCCGGGGTCGACGCCCATGATCGGCCAGAAGAACACCAGGCCGACCGCCAGGAAGTGCACCATCATCGCGATGTGCCCGGTCTTCGACCCCATCAGGAAGTCGAACAGCGGCGTGAAGTAGAGCCCGTACAGGCTCGCGATGAACAGCGGGATCGTGAACACCGGATGGGTGATGATCTTCATGTAGCGGCTGTGGAGCAGTTTGAGCAGCAGCTCGCGCGGACCCGTACGGTCCCGCCCCGCCACGGGCAGTGCCCGCAGCGCCAGCGTCACCGGAGCGCCCAGCAGCAGCAGGATCGGCGACACCATGCTGATCACCATGTGCTGCACCATGTGCACGCTAAACATGACCATGCCGTAGTCGTTGAGTCCCGTGCACATCACCAGGGCGATGGACAGCACACCGAGGACGAAGAACACGGTCCGGTTCACCGGCCAGCGGTCGCCACGGCCGCGCAGCCGCGCCACCCCGTAGCCGTACAGCAGGAGGGCGACGACGCAGCCGATCAGGAAGAACGGGTCCGCGGAGAACGCGAGCCCGCGCCCCAGCGTGAACGGCGGCAGATCCATGTTCATGCCGTGCCCGCTGTGATCCATCTGTTCACTCCCGCTGGGGACGTCCCCGTTTCGTGCCGGTTGTCCGGTCCAGACTAGAACCGCCCCCGGCCGCGGTTGCGGCCGGGGGCGGTTCGGGGAGTGTCCTGGAGGTCAGAGCACGACCTGCGCCTCGGCGTAACGCTCGGCCGGGACCGTCTTCAGGGTCTCCACGGCCTCGGCCAGCGGAACCATCGTGATGTCCGTGCCGCGCAGCGCCGTCATCATGCCGAACTCACCGCGGTGAGCGGCCTCCACGGCGTGCCAGCCGAACCGGGTCGCCAGGACGCGGTCGTACGCGGTCGGGGTGCCGCCGCGCTGGACGTGGCCCAGGATCACCGGGCGGGCCTCCTTGCCGAGGCGCTGCTCCAGTTCACCGGAGAGCTGCGTCGCCACACCGGCGAAACGCTCATGACCGTAGATGTCCGTCTTGCCCTGGTTGAACTCCATGGAGCCCTCCCGGGGCTTGGCGCCCTCCGCCACGACGACGATCGCGAACTTCTTGCCGTCGGAGAAGCGCCGGCCGACGACTTCGGTCAGCTCCCCGATGTCGAAGGGCCGCTCGGGCACGACGATGGCGTGCGCCCCGGCGGCCATGCCGGAGTGCAGCGCGATCCAGCCGGTGTGCCGTCCCATGACCTCGACGATCAGTACCCGCTGGTGTGACTCGGCGGTCGTCTTGAGGCGGTCCAGTGCCTCGGTGGCGACACCGACGGCCGTGTCGAAACCGAACGTCACGTCGGTGGAGGCGATGTCGTTGTCGATGGTCTTCGGCACACCGACGATCGGCAGACCCGCCTCGGAGAGCAGGTTGGCCGCCTTCAGGGTGCCCTCGCCGCCGATCGGGATGATCGCGTCCAGGCCCAGATCGGCGACGTGGCCCCTGGCGCGCTCCACACCGTCACGCAGATGCGCGGGCTGGACGCGGGAGGAGCCGAGGATCGTGCCGCCGCGGGCGAGGATGCCCCCGACCGCGTCCAGGTCGAGCTTGCGGTAGTCGCACTCGAGGAGGCCCTTCCACCCGTCGTGGAAGCCGATGACCTCGTCGCCGTGGTCGACCACCGCGCGGTGCACGACGGAACGGATGACGGCGTTGAGGCCGGGGCAGTCGCCGCCGGAGGTGAGCACACCAATTCGCATTGCCCGGGAAACCTTTGCAACGTGGGCCGACGCCGGACCACGTCGTCCGGTTGGATCCCCGCCACCCTACCGGCGCGGGGTGGCCTGACCGAACCCACTGTCCGACTGCTGGACGTCCACCGGATGTACACAGGTCGCACGCGTGCGGAACCGGCCCCGGGAGGGCCGGTTCCGCACGGGGTGCGTCAGGCGGGCTGGGTCGCGGCCGCGATCCGCTCGGCGCGCAGCGCCTCGTACCACCGGTCGTCGTTCGGCGGCAGTGCGTTCACGTCCAGCGCCAGCTTCAGCAGGTGGTCCGCGATCAGCGGGTTGCGGGCCAGGACCGGCCCGTGCATGTAGGTACCGAACACGGTGTCGTTGTACGCGCCCTCCGTGCCGTCCCCCGTGCCGTTGCCGCGGCCGAGCCGCACCCGGGCGAACGGACGTGCGGCCGGGCCGAGATGGGTGACGCCCTGGTGGTTCTCGAAGCCGGTCAGGGGCGGCAGCCCCAGGTTGGGATCGATGTCGCCGAGCACGTCGCCGACGCACCGGGCGCCCTCGCCCCGGGTGGACACGACGTCGAGCAGCCCCAGACCGGGCTCCCGCTCGCCGAGGTCGTTGATGAACTCGTGGCCGAGGATCTGGTAGCCCGCGCAGACCGAGAAGATGATCGCGCCGTTCGACGCGGCCCTGCTCAGTCCACCGTCACGGCGCAGCCGCTCCGCCGCGAGCCGCTGCGGCCGGTCCTCACCGCCGCCGATGAGGTAGATGTCGCCCGACGTCGGGATCGGCTGGTCGCTGCGCACGTCCACGCGCGACACGTCGAGACCGCGCTGGCGCGCCCGGCGCTCCACCACCAGCGCGTTGCCCTGGTCGCCATAGGTGCTGAGGAGGTCGGGGTAGACCCACACCAGCCGCAGGCTGTTGTTGCTCATGCTTCGTCCTCTCCGGGGGTTGCCCGCGCGGGGGTCAGTTGCCGACACGACGGCGCAGATCCTGGAAGGCGGTGTAGTTGGCGATGACCTCGATGCGACCGGGCGGCGCCATCTGGACGGCCTCGTCCAGGGTCTCGCACACACGGAAGTCGAGTCCGGCCACCTCGAGCCGGACCGCCAGGTCCAGCTTGCGGTCGCCGAGCACGAAGATCGGGTGACCGTAGAGCTGGGTGTAGTCGACGTCCCACAGCCACGAGGTGTCCGTGCCGTCGGCGCCACGGGCGTTCACCGAGAGGATGACCGGCGTGGGCGGCGGGTCGATCAGGGAGAACGTCTCGAGCCAGCCCGCCGGGTTCTTCGCCAGCAGGAGCCGCAGCTCACGCCCGAGGAAGCTCACGACGTCGTAGCGGCCGGCCACGGCCTGCACCTGGTACATGCGCTCCAGGGCGACCTGCGGCGGCACGCCGAAGACCGCGGCCACGGCGGCCGAGCTCGTGGCGTTCGCCTTGTTGGCCCGGCCCGGGAGCTGGAGGTGGATCGGCCACGCGGAACCGTGCGGGTCCAGGACGTAGTCGCCGTTCAGGGCCCAGCTGGGGGCGGGGCGGCGGAAACCGCACTCCCCGCAGAACCAGTCGTCCCCGGGGCGCTGCATCACACCGCCGCAGGACGGGCAGGACCAGGCGTCGTCCTTCCACGCCTGTCCCGCCGCCACCCACACCACGTTGGGTGACGAGGAAGCGGCCCAGACGATCAGCGGGTCGTCCGCGTTGGCCACGATCACGGCCTTCGATCCCGAGAGGCCCTCACGCCACTTCTCGGCCAGCATCCGGGTCTCCGCCGCGCGGTCGAGCTGGTCGCGGGAGAGGTTGAGCAGCGCGATCACCTTCGGCGTCGTGTCGCGCGCCACGCCGGCGAGGTACTTCTCGTCGACCTCGATCACGCCGTAGCGCGCGTCCGAGCCCCCTGCCAGCGCGGAGGTGATCCCCGCCGGCATGTTCGCCCCGAGCGCGTTCGACACGACGGGGCCGGCGGCCCTCAACGCCTCGGCGATCAGCCGGGTCGTCGTCGTCTTGCCGTTCGTCGCGGACACGAGGATCACGTCCAGGTGCTGCGCCAGCCGCCCGAGCAGGTCGGGGTCGAGCTTGAGCGCCACCCGGCCGCCGATCACCGATCCGCTGCCGCGCCCCGCGGCGCGCGACACCGCCGCCGCGGCCTTGCCCGCCGTCACGGCGAGCTTGGCCCGCGGCGACAACGGCTCCGTGTTGCCTGCCATCGTCCTAGATCCTCCTTGCGTAAGTCCGTGCCCAGCCTATCGATGTCCGCGGGGCCGACCGCACCTCGGCACCACGGGGAACGTGGAGGTCACGTGCAACGTACGCTTCCGGGCATGCGAAACCGCCCGATCCCCGGCAGTTCCGGACGCGTTCGTGCCATGAGTCTGTTCGGCGCCCCGGTGCTCCACAGCCCGTGCGACGACGTCACCGACTTCGGCCCGTCCCTCGCCCGGCTCGTGGAGGACATGTTCGCCACCATGTACGCCGCGAACGGTGTGGGGCTCGCCGCCAACCAGATCGGCGTACCGCTCAGGGTGTTCGTATACGACTGTCCGGACGACGACGAGGTCCGGCACCTGGGCCATCTCGTCAACCCGGTCCTGGTCGAGGCGGACGGGGACACCGTACGCGGACCGGAGGGCTGCCTCTCGCTCCCGGGGCTCGAATCCGGTACCCCGCGCCTGGACCGTGCGGTGGTCGAGGGCCGGACGGTCACGGGCGAACCGGTGCGGATCACCGGCACCGGCTGGTTCGCCCGCTGTCTGCAGCACGAGTGCGACCATCTCGACGGCCGCGTCTACACCGACCGGCTGACCGGACTGCGCCGCGCCAGGGCGCTGCGCGCGGCCCGGCGGGCGCCCTGGGGGCGCAGACCCGCCGATGGCTGACCTGCGCCTCAGAACCCCTGGCCGCCCGGCAGGTCGGCCGCCCCGGCCAGCCTGCCCCACAGCAGGTCGGCGAGGCTGCGCACCAACTGTTCGCGTGAGCACGGGCGGTCGCCCAGCCACCAGTCTCCGGCCGCGTGCATCATGCCGACGATGCCGTGGCCCCAGATCCGGGCCATCTGCTCGCTCTCCGGGCCGAGATCGACCCGCTCCACGATCACCTTGCCCAGTTCCTCGCCGAGACGGCGGAGCAGCGGGGCGGAGTGGCGGCCGACGTCGAAGCCCTGCTCGGGCGACGGTGCGGCGTCGTCCGACGGATGCATCAGGAAGCGGTAGACCTGCGGGCGCGCCTCGATCGCCGCGAGATAGGTGTCCAGGGTCGCCTCGACCCGTTCGCGGCGCTCGGATGGTGCGTCCAGTGCGGCCCGCAGGGCGCTCAGCAGAGCGTCGGTGTGACGCTTGGCGAGCGCGCGGTAGAGGCCGCCCTTGTCGCCGAAGTGCCGGTAGAGGATGGGCTTGGTGATCCCGGCCTCCGCGGCGATCGCGTTCATCGACGCCTGCGGGCCGTCCCTGAGCACCACCCGGTCCGCGGCTTCGAGCAGTTCCCGGCGGCGGCGTTCTGCCGCTGTCCGCTGCCGTGCGGCCCCTCGTGTGGTCTCCATGTCGTTTCTCCCGCCCCACCCGGCTGTCCTGCGATCTCGTCACGCCCGGGCAACGTAACACCCTGGTGGGACACCCGCGGATCCGTCACAGGCCGGTTGACAGAGGCTACTTACTGGTAACAGACTGTTGTTACCGCTAGTAACGGGTTTATCCGGACGTGCATGGAGGGAACCATGGCCGAGTTCACGCTCGAGCTCAACGACGACCAGAAGCAGGTCCGTGACTGGCTGCACGGATTCGCCGCCGAGGTGATCCGGCCGGCCGCTTCGGAGTGGGACGAGCGTGAGGAAACGCCCTGGCCGGTCATCCAGGAGGCGGCCAAGGTGGGGATCTACTCCCTGGACTTCTACGCCCAGCAGTTCTTCGACCCCACGGGCCTCGGCATCCCCATGGCCATGGAGGAGCTGTTCTGGGGTGACGCGGGCATCGCCCTGTCGATCGTCGGTACGGGCCTGGCGGCGGTCGGCGTCCTCGCCAACGGCACCGAGGAGCAGATCGGCACCTGGATCCCCCAGATGTACGGCGACGCCGCCGACGTGAAGGTCGCCGCCTTCTGCTCGTCCGAGCCGGACGCGGGCTCGGACGTCGCCTCGATGCGTACCCGCGCGGTCTACGACGAGGCCAAGGACGAGTGGGTGCTCAACGGCACCAAGACCTGGGCGACGAACGGCGGTATCGCCAACGTCCACGTCGTCGTCGCGGTCGTGGACCCGGAGCTGGGTTCCAAGGGCCACGCCTCCTTCATCGTCCCGCCGTCCACCCCCGGCCTCTCGCAGGGGCAGAAGTTCAAGAAGCACGGCATCCGCGCCTCGCACACGGCCGAGGTCGTCCTGGAGGACGTGCGCGTGCCCGGGCACTGTCTGCTCGGCGGCAAGGAGAAGCTGGACGAGCGCCTCGCGCGGGCCCGCGAGCGGGCGAAGTCGGGGGGCGAGCGCGTCAAGAACGCGGCGATGGCCACCTTCGAGGCCTCCCGCCCCGCCGTCGGGGCCATGGCGGTCGGCACCGCCCGCGCCGCGTACGAGGTCGCGCTCGACTACGCGAAGACCCGCACGCAGTTCGGCCGCCCGATCATCGACAACCAGGGCATCGCCTTCCAGCTGGCCGACATGCGGACCCAGATCGACGCGGCACGCCTGCTCGTCTGGCGCGCCTCCTGGATGGCGAGCGCCGGCAAGCCGTTCACCGCGGCCGAGGGCTCCATGTCGAAGCTCTACGCGAGCGAGACGGCGAAGACGGTCACCGCCCAGGCCGTGCAGATCCTCGGCGGCAACGGGTTCACCCGTGAGTACCCCGTCGAGCGCATGCACCGGGACGCCGCGATCTACACCATCTTCGAGGGCACGAGCGAGATCCAGCGCCTGGTGATCGCCCGCACCCTGTCGGGGATGCCGATCCGCTAGTCGCACCGGGGGGCCGGACCGCACGCCGGTCCGGCCCCCCGTGCTGTCCGCCCCCTACCGCGGCAGCTGCGCCTCGATGGCCGCCACGACCTCGGGCGCGTCCGGCTCGGTGCGCGGGCGGATCCGTGCGACGGCCTCGCCGGCCGGGGAGATCAGGAACTTCTCGAAGTTCCACTGGACGTCGCCGGCGGCCCCCTCCGCGTCGCCGAGCTTCGTCAGCTCCGTGTAGAGCGGGTGACGGCCCTCGCCGTTGACGTCGATCTTCTCCAGCAGCGGGAAGCTGACCCCGTACGTCGTCGAGCAGAACGTCTGGATCTCCTCCGCGGTGCCCGGTTCCTGGCCCGCGAACTGGTTGCACGGCACCCCGAGCACGGTGAACCCGCGGTCCGCGTACTCCTTCTGGAGCCGCTCCAGCCCCGCGTACTGCGGAGTGAGCCCGCACTTGGAGGCGACGTTCACCAGCAGGACCGCCGAGCCCTCGTAGGCGCCCAGGGTGGTCGGCTCGCCGGTGAGCGTCCGGAGCGGGATGTCGTGCAGCGTCATGGAAGATCTCCTCGGTCGTGTGGCGTCGCCCCCCATTGTGACGGTCACTGCCCGGAGGCTTCGGGGCGGGAGAGCGCCCGGTAGTGGAACGTGGTCGCCCGGAGCGTGCCGTACGGGTCCGCCGCGTAGTCCGGGACGGAGCCGCACGGAGTCCAGCCCGCCGAGCGGTAGAGGCGTTCGGCGTCGCTCCCCGTCTCGGTGTCCAGGACCAGCAGGGACAGCCCCTCGGCGGCCGCCGACCGTTCGACGGCCGCGAGCAGGGCGCGGCCGATCCCCCTGCCGCGGGCGGAGGGCCTGACCATGAGCTTGGCGACCTCCGCACGGTGGCGGGCGTTCGGCAGGGCCGTCCTTACCAGGCCGATCGTTCCCGCCACCTGTCCGTCGTCCCGGGCGATCCAGACCTGTTGGCTCTCCGCGTCGACGGCGGCGGCCCGCTCCCGCCACCAGGTCGCCGCCACCGCCCGGTCCAGCGGGGCGAGGAACCCGACGGACGCCCCGCCCTCCACGGCTTCGATCATCAGCGCGGCCAGTTCATCGGCGTACGTGACCAGTTCGGGGCCGGACACGGGGACGATCTCGGTCATGAAGCGGGTCCTTTCACGTTCACGGCAGGACAATCGTCAGTGCGTAGCGGACCCGCTGCGGGCCCGGACAGCGGAAGTGCGACGGACCACGCAGCCGGAAGCGCAGACAGTCGCCCTCGCGCACGGTGTACACCGTTTCGTCGACGGTGATCTCGACCGTGCCCTCGAGTACCCAGATGTGCTGCTCCACACCGGGTACCGGCGCGTTCTCGTACGAGATGTCGGCGTCCGCGTCGAGTGTCCCTTCGACGATCTCGGCGCGCAGTCCGGCGTGCGGCGGTGAGACGGAGCGGCGCACGAACCCGGACCGCTCGTCCCGCCACACCCGCTGCCGGGCGGCGGGCACCAGCTGCGGCGGCTCCGCCTCCACCTCCATCAGCAGGTGCGACATCGTCAGGCCGTAGACCGCGCACAGTTGTCCGAGCACCGTGGTCGTGGGGCTCAGCTCGCCCCGCTCCAGACGCGACAGGGTCGAGCGGCTGACGCCCGTGCGGCGGGACAGCTCGTCGAGCGACCAGCCGTGCTCGGTGCGGAGCAGGCCGAGTCGCACCGCGAGCCGGGCGTCGACGGAAGGCGGGTCACCTGCTTCTCTCATATCAGGGATTGTATCTCTGATATGAGAGAGGGTGGAAGGTGGTCCGTATGCCGACCGGGTGATGGCGTGCCAGTCTGATGAGACGGATACAAGCCGCATCGCGGACGCTCTGGTGCCGCATCGGCTGCGGAACCGAGGAGGCCGACATGGCTGGAAGTGCGAGTACGACAGCGCGGACGGATCACGACTCCGGCGGGGGGCACAAGACCGCCGCGTCGGGCTGGACCGTCTTCGCGGCAGTGATGATGATCTTCGGCGGGGCCATGGCCGTCCTCGAGGGCATCGCCGCGATCGCCAAGGACGACCTGTTCGTCACCACGAGCAACTACGTCTTCAAGTTCAGCCTGACGGGCTGGGGCTGGGTGCACCTCATCCTGGGGATCGTCGTCGTCCTGGCGGGCTGTGCGCTCTTCACCGGGGCCCTGTGGGCACGCGCTGTCGGTGTCCTGCTGGCAGGGCTCCTGGTCGTCGCCAACTTCCTGTGGCTCCCGTACTACCCGTTCTGGTCCATCGTCCTGATCGCGATCAACATCTTCGTCATCTGGGCGCTGTGCTCTCCGCAGAAGGGCGCTCGAGCCTGAGGACCAGGACGTACGAGACCACCACGGAGACGATCACGAGCGGCATGACGGTGATGCCCTCGGACCCCAGGAGCAGCGTGGCCAGAAGCACCGACGTCATCGGCAGTCTGAGCATGGCGACGCACATGGCTCCGATCCCCATCGCGAAACCGGAGGTGGCGTTCAGGCCGGGCAGGTGCGAGAGCGCCAGCCCGCCCGCCGCTCCCAGGAACATCGAAGGGAAGATGGGACCTCCCCGGAAGGCGCTCAACGACGCCGCGTAGGCGAGCGACTTGCAGACGATCAGCACGACGAGCGATGCGACCGTGTACGTGGCGCCCTCGGCCAGCAGGCCGCCGAGGGCGTCCTGGCCGGAGTACAGCACCTCGGACGCCTCCCTGCCCGTGCTCTCGGCGTAGAGCAGCGCGAGGACGCCGACGGTGAGGCCCATCACCACGGTCGCGACCACCCGCCGCGGCTCGACCCGCTCCTGCAGGGACAGGGCGAGCCTCTTCACGCCGGTGCCCACGAGGGCCGCGGCGGCTCCCAGGACGATGGCCCAGCCGAACTCGGCGACGGTGGGCTGCGGCGTGTGCGGCACGTGGGGGAGGGTCAGGGAGTAAGTCCCCAGGCCCGTCCACGACCCCAGGCCGATGAAGATGAGAGATCCGATGCCCGAGGCCAGCAGCCCGGGCACCAGGACGACACCGAGCATCATCCCGGCGAGACCGGACGCCTCCATCAGCAGGAAGGCGCCGATGAGCGGAGAGCCCAGCAGGGTGCTGACGGCGGCGAAGCTCCCCGCCGCCGCCACCATGGCGCTCGCGTCCGGAGCGATGCCCGGCTTGAGCAGACGCACCGTGTACACCGCCAGACCGCCGCCGAGGGCGATGAGGGGGGCCTCGGGGCCGAGGACCGCTCCGAGTCCGAGGGAGGCCAGGGCCGCCAGCGCGACGCTCGGCAGCTCCGCGGCTGTCGGCGCCCCCGTGTTCTTGAAGCCCTCGGCCGGCTTGTGTCCGCCGGTTCCCGGGAGGTGGCGGATCACCAGGGCGGTCAGCAGACCCGCCACGGCGAGCAGCGGCAACGGCCACCACGACGGTGTCCTCGCGAAGCCCAGTGCGTGCGGGAGATCCGTGTAGGTCAGGTCCTGCAGTTCGTGGACGAGCGCCAGGAATCCGAACGCCGCGGCGGAGATGGGGACACCGAGGGCCGCCACCATGATCAGAAGTACCGCGTACCCCCGGGTGCGGACGACCGCGAGTGGATCCGGGGTCCTGGCGTCGGGTGCTCCGGCCGAATCGGACGCCATGGCCATGGTCTCCTCGTTGTCGGGTCCCGCCGGGGCGCCTGCCGGCCGCCGGGGTCCACACGGTGATACCACGACGTCCGGTTATGTCTGTGAAGTACCCGCTGTGCGCGAGTGACGAATCCGATCCGTTCAGTCCCCGCCCCGTTCGGCTGCCGGAAGCCGGCCCGCGGCCACCGCGTCGACCAGCGCCCGGTGATCCCTCTCGTTCTGGTCGGCGTACCGCTCGGCGAACTCCTCCAGCGCGCGGTCGAACACATCGCCGTGGCCCAGGTAGGCGGCGATGGCGATGCGGTCGCCGGACCGCGCGTGCGCACGGGCCAGCGTCGTCCCGCACAGCTCCCCGAACGCGGCCATGCCGCGCGGCACCATCTGCTCCGGTTCGGCGATGCCCTTCCAGTCGCGGAGCTGCCGGACGTAGAAGTCCCGGCGTTTCCCGTCGAACCCGTCCACCCGCTCCCAGCCCAGGAAGATGTCGCCCGCCGCCTGCATCAGACGCTGGCCCGCCACCACGCGCTCGCCCTGGTTCCGGTACGCGCTCGCCCCCGCGTGGGGCGCCAGGACCGAGGTGTCCGCCTCCTTGGCCTGGAGGAAGAGCGGATCCTCACCGTCCCTGCCCAGCAGGAGGAGGATCCAGCAGCGGGTCCCGACGCTCCCCACGCCCACGACCTTGCGGGCCATGTCCACGGGCCGGAAGTCCGCGAGCAGGGCACGCCGGTCGGACGGGAGGCTGCGGGCGTATCCCCGGATGAGCTTGCGGAACCGGCTCTCGGTCACGCGCCGTTCGTCATCGGTAAGCAGGTCCGCGAGCGGCACGACCAGAGGCGGGTCGGGGGCGATGCGGAGACGCCCGCCGGCAACCTCGGTGAGTTTGGCGAACGCCTGCAGACTGTCCCGGGTACGGGCCTTCGCCGTCGCGCCGGCGACTCGCCTGCGGCCCGCCGCCGCCAGCTTGCCGGCGGCCATGGCCCTGAGGCGGTCCTCGTCGACCTTCGTGTACCAGACATCGAGATTGCGCATCTCCGCGAACCTGATCATCGACTCCCGGTACGACCGCACGGTGGCCCGGACGACGCGGGACCGCTCCTTGTCCGAGAAGCCGTTCGCGCGGCCCGCGATCACGAGGCTCGCCGCCAGCCGCTTGACGTCCCACTCCCAGGGGCCCGGCAGCGTCTCGTCGAAGTCGTTGATGTCGAACAGGAGGTGGCGCTCGGGAGAGGCGAGCAGCCTGAAGTTCAGCAGGTGGGCGTCACCGCACAGCTGGGCCCTGATCCCGGAGGCCGGCGTCCCCGCGAGGTCGGCGGCCATGATCGCCGCGGCGCCCCGGTAGAAGCGGAAGGGTGATTCCGTCATCCGCCCGTACCGGATCGGGACGAGCTCCTGCACCCTGGCCGCGGACTGGGCTTCCAGGAGGGCCAGCGGATCGGGGCGGCCTGCCGGCGGATCGTACGCGTGGTGGCTGGACCTGGGTACCCGTCGTCGAGCCGCCTTGCCGAGCGCGGCCCGTTCCCTGGGCGTCGCGCCCGGTACGGCGCGGAGCGGCGAGGTGCGTTCCTGGGGCATGGCGGCCCTCCTGACTGCGTGCGGGACCTGTCGGCGGCCCCTGCTTCCCATCATCCCGGCCCGGACCCGTTCCGGCCGCTCGGCCCGGGCCCGTGCCCTTCTTCCGGCGAGGCCGGGGCCGGATTCAGGCCTGTCCGCGACTCCGGGCCGCCTGTCCACGGCCCACGCGCCGCCAGATCGCCCGCTGCGACCTCAGCGCGAGGGCTCCCACCACGATCAGCACGGCGATGTTGACCAGGAGCTGGATGAGGGAGCCCCATGCCTCGGACCAGCTGCCGAAGGCGGTGGAGACGCTGATGGCCGCGGCCGCCGGGATCGTCGTCACCGAGATGAAGACCCCGAGCAGGGAGCTCGTGCGGGCCTCGGTGAGGGACACGATGCCGACGACGGCGGCCAGGGCCGCGACGGCGAAGGAGAAGAAGTTGGGTGTGTTGATCAGGTCGGAGACGGGGCGCAGCCCTTGTTTGAAGGCCCGCGACTCGAAGCCGAACCCTCGGATCAGCAGGCTGAAGAGGAACGTGACCGTGATGGTCAGCAGGAAACCCTTGAACAGCGCGTTCAGCCCACGGCGGGCCATGGCGCCGTCGCGCCTGTCGATACCGAGCGCCACGGCGACGATCGCCCCGTACTCGGGGCCGACGACCATCGCGCCGACGATGAGGATCTGGGAGTTGGTGACGATGCCGACCGAGCCGATCAGTCCCGCGATGACCAGGTAGAGGTAGAAGCTCGGCGCGTACCTCCCCCCTGACCGGATGCGTGCCTCCACCTGCTCCCAGACCGGTGCGCCGGTGAGCGCCCCGAGCCGTCGGCCTGCGGCCTCCGACACGCGCCCCGGGAACGCCATGTCGACCGGCTCGATGACGAGCGACCCGCCGACGTCGACCCGCAGGTCCCGCAGCCCGCGCAGCACCTCGTTGGCGGCTCCCGTCAGCACGTCGCATGCCACGAAGTCGCCGTCGGGATGGCGTGCGGCGCCCCGCCGCACCATCAGGTTCAGGACGTACGGGTCGGCGGAGAGGAACTCCTCGACCCGCTCGGTGAGGTCCGGCGGGCTGACGGCGCGGACATGGATCAAGTCCACACGCCACCTCCGCGGGACCGGGGGAGCGGTCGGTGGACGCTCGCAGGGGCGGGGCTTTCGTGGGGGTATGGCGTATACCGGACGGTCATGGACCGATACCCTCCCACAGCGGCGCACGGTCCGGTGGGCGACCTGCGGACGCGGCACGGTCGTCCGCACACGGCTCACGGCCGCGCCCTCGGTGCCGTGTCGGACCGGCTTGAGAGGATCCGTACGTGGAATCCCCCGAGCCTCCTCCCGAACTCTTCCCCGTACCGCAGCCGGAAGCCGGCCGCCGCGAGCCCCACCGCCCGGTGCGGTGCGCCCTGTGCGGACGGCCCCTCACCGGCGCGGCATCACGCCGTACCGGACTCGGTCCCGCCTGCGACGCCAAGCTGCACCCGGCGGGCCCGGACATCCGGACCCGCCGTCACGAGGTGGACCAGGACACGCTGCCCGGCACCTGACCCCAAGGCCGGCCCGACGTCCCTCAGGACCGGGCTACGCGCCGTCGAGACGGCGGAACAGCCCCTCCTGGACCACGGACACCAGCAACTGCCCCTGGCGGTCGTAGATCCGGCCCCTGGCCAGCCCACGGCCACCCGTGGCGATCGGCGACTCCTGGTCGTACAGGAACCACTCGTCGGCCCGGAACGGCCGGTGGAACCACATGGCGTGATCCAGCGAGGCCATGTCGAAGCCGCGCGGCCCCCACAGCGGCTCGACGGGGATCCGCACGGCGTCCAGCAGCGTCATGTCGCTGGCGTACGTCAGCGCGCAGGTGTGCACGAGCGGATCGTCGCCCAGCGGGCCGACCGCGCGCATCCACACCGCGCTGCGCGGATCCGCGTCCTTGATCTCCTCCCGCGTCCAGCGCAGCCTGTCGACGTAACGGATGTCGAAGGGCTGCCGCCGGGCCATCCGCTCCAGCGCCTCCGGCAGGCCGCCGAGGTGCTCCCGCACCTCGTCGGCGACCGTCGGCAGCTCGTCCGGATCGGGCACGACACGGGCCGGCGGCAGCTGGTGCTCGAATCCGGCCTCCTCCGGGCGGTGGAAGGACGCCGTCAGATTGAAGATCGTCCGGCCCTGCTGCACGGCCGTGACCCGGCGCGTGGTGAAGGACCGGCCGTCCCGCACCCGCTCCACGTCGTACACGATCGGTACGCCCGGACGGCCCGGACGCAGGAAGTACGCGTGCAGGGAATGCACCGGACGGTCGCCGTCCGTCGTGCGGCCGGCGGCGACCAGCGCCTGCCCCGCGACCTGCCCGCCGAAGACCCGTTGCAGGGACTCCTCGGGACTGCGGCCGCGGAAGATGTTGACCTCGATCCGCTCCAGGTCCAGCAGATCGACCAGGCTGTCGGCGGGGTTCGTCATGCGGTTCTTCTCCACTCTCCTGGCCGGCGCGCCGTCACAGCTGGCCCACGGCCGTGACCCGGACGACCGCCCGGCCCTCCTCGTCGGAGGCCGCGAGATCGACCTCCGCACGAATTCCCCAGTCATGGTCCCCCGCAGGGTCGGCGAACGCCTGCCACACCCGCCACAGACCGTGCCCGGGGTCCTCGTCGATCTTCAGCAGCTTCGGGCCGCGCGCGTCCGGGCCCGTGCCCAGCTCCTCGTGCGCCTCCCAGTAGTCGTCCATCGCCTCGCCCCACGCGTCCTCGTCCCAGCCCGCGTCGGCGTCCAGCTCGCCGAGGTCACGGACCCGGTCGAGGGCGGCCAGCTCCACCCGGCGGAACATCGCGTTGCGCACCAGCACCCGGAAGGCGCGGGCGTTGGCCGTCACCGGCTTGACCTCGTCGGCCCGCTCCTGCGCCTGCTCGGCCGTCTCCACCTCGGGATTGGCCAGCTGCTCCCACTCGTCCAGCAGACTGGAGTCCACCTGGCGCACCATCTCGCCCAGCCAGGCGATCAGGTCCTCCAGGTCCTCGGACTTCAGGTCGTCGGGAATGGTGTGCTCAAGGGCCTTGTAGGCGCTCGCCAGATACCGCAGGACGATGCCCTCGGTACGGGCCAGCTCGTAGTTCGAGGTGAACTCCGTGAAGGTCATGGCCCGTTCGTACATGTCGCGGATCACCGACTTCGGCGACACCGGGTGGTCACCGACCCACGGGTGGCTGGTGCGGTACACGTCGTAGGCGTGCCAGAGCAGCTCGCTCAACGGCTTGGGATACGTGACCTCCTGGAGCCGCTCCATCCGCTCCTCGTACTCGACGCCGTCCGCCTTCATCTGCCCGACGGCCTCACCCCGCGCCTTGTTCTGCTGGGCGGCAAGGATCTGCCGGGGGTCGTCGAGCGTCGACTCGACGACCGAGACCATGTCCAGGGCGTACGACGGCGATTCGGCGTCCAGCAGGTCGAAGGCGGCCAGCGCGAAGGTGGACAGCGGCTGGTTGAGCGCGAAGTCCTGCTGGAGGTCGACCGTGAGCCGCACGATCCGGCCGTCGGCATCGGGCGTGTCGAGCTGCTCCACGACACCGCCGTCGAGCAGCGACCGGTAGATCGCGATGGCGCGGCGGATGTGCCGCAGCTGTGCCCGGCGCGGCTCGTGGTTGTCCTCCAGCAGATGCCGCATCGCCTCGAAGGCGTTGCCCGGGCGCGCGATCACCGAGAGCAGCATCGTGTGGGTGACCCGGAACCGCGAGGTCAGTGGCTCGGGATCGGACTGGATCAGCTTGTCGAAGGTGGTCTCCGACCACGCGACGAAGCCCTCGGGGGCCTTCTTGCGGACCACCTTGCGCTTCTTCTTGGGATCGTCGCCCGCCTTCTTGACGGCCTTCTCGTTCTCGATGACGTGCTCGGGGGCCTGCGCCACGACGAAACCGGCCGTGTCGAAGCCGGCCCGGCCCGCGCGGCCCGCGATCTGGTGGAACTCGCGGGCGCGCAGCGTGCGCACCCGGGTGCCGTCGTACTTCGTGAGCGCGGTGAACAGCACCGTGCGGATGGGCACGTTGACGCCGACGCCCAGCGTGTCCGTCCCGCAGATGACCTTCAGCAGGCCCGCCTGGGCGAGCTTCTCCACGAGCCGCCGGTACTTGGGGAGCATCCCCGCGTGGTGCACCCCGATCCCGTGGCGCACGTAGCGGGAGAGGTTCTGGCCGAACTTGGTGGTGAAGCGGAAGTTGCCGATCAGGTCGGCGATCTTCTCCTTCTCCTCCTTCGTGCACATGTTGATGCTCATCAGCGACTGCGCCCGCTCCACCGCCGCTGCCTGCGTGAAGTGCACGATGTAGACGGGCGACTGCCGGGTGTCCAGGAGCTCGGTGAGCGTCTCCGTGATCGGCGTCAGCCGGTACTCATAGCTCAGCGGGACCGGGCGCGTCGCCGAGCGCACCACGGAGGTCGGACGGCCGGTGCGGCGGGTCAGGTCCTCCTCGAACATCTTGACGTCGCCGAGGGTCGCCGACATCAGCACGAACTGGGCCTGCGGGAGCTCCAGGATCGGGATCTGCCAGGCCCAGCCGCGGTCCGGCTCCGCGTAGAAGTGGAACTCGTCCATCACGACCTGGCCGATGTCGGCGTACTTGCCGTCACGCAGCGCGATCGAGGCGAGGACCTCGGCGGTACAGGCGATGACCGGGGCGTCGGCGTTGACCGAGGCGTCCCCGGTCAGCATGCCGACGTTCTCCGTGCCGAAGAGCTTGCACAGGTCGAAGAACTTCTCCGAGACCAGGGCCTTGATCGGGGCGGTGTAGAAGGTGACCTTGTCCTGGGCCAGCGCCGTGAAGTGCGCACCCGCGGCGACCAGGCTCTTCCCGGAGCCCGTGGGGGTGGAAAGGATCACGTTGGCCCCGGAGACCACCTCGATCAGCGCCTCCTCCTGAGCCGGATAGAGGGCGATCCCCTGCGATTCGGTCCATGACGAGAAGGCCTCGAAGAGGGCGTCCGGGTCGGCGGTCGGCGGGAGCTGATCGATAAGGGTCACGCCCCCATCTTGCCTGCCTCCTGCCCGGATGAGGGAACCGGAGCATCCGGTGAAGATCACGGACGATACGCTGCCCACTCAACTCGGCCGCCTCGCACAGACATCGGCGGCCCGGCCGGAACACCCGGCCGAATCACGATGGGGGCGGGAAGAACCATGATGGGACCGGCACACTCACTGTCAGGGGCGGCAGCCTGGCTGGGGGTGGGTGCCGCGGCCGCCGCCGCGGGCCACACGATGCCCTGGCCCGTCCTGGTCGTCGGAGCCCTGATCACCGCGGGCGCGGCGCTCGCCCCGGACCTCGACCACAAGTCGGCCACCATCTCCCGCGCCTTCGGCCCCGTGTCCAAGACACTCTGCGAAGTCGTCGACAAGCTCTCCTACGCCGTCTACAAGGCGACCAAGGGAGCCGGGGACCCCCGCAGGACCGGCGGACACCGCACCCTCACCCACACCTGGCTCTGGGCCGTGCTGATCGGCGCGGGATGCTCCGTGGCGGCGATCACCGGCGGCCGGTGGGCGGTCCTCGCCATCCTCTTCGTGCACCTCGTGCTCGCCGTCGAAGGGCTGCTGTGGCGGGCGGCCCGCGTCTCCAGCGACGTCCTGGTCTGGCTGCTCGGCGCGACCAGCGCATGGATCCTGGCGGGCGTACTGGACCAGCCCGGCAACGGCTCCGGCTGGCTGTTCGACGCGCCCGGCCAGGAGTACATGTGGCTCGGACTGCCCATCGTCCTCGGCGCCCTCGTGCACGACATCGGTGACGCGCTCACGGTCTCCGGCTGCCCGATCCTGTGGCCCATACCGATGGGCCGCAAGCGCTGGTACCCCCTCGGCCCGCCGAAGTTCATGCGCTTCCGGGCCGGCAGCTGGGTCGAGATCAAGGTGCTGATGCCCGCCTTCATGATCCTCGGGGGAGTGGGCGCCGCCGCGGCCCTCAACGTCATCTGACGGCCTTCGAAGCGCCCGGGGGGCGGTGAAGCCCTCGGCGTAGCACGATGGCCGCATGCTGCTCGCCAGGATCGCCCACGTGTCCCTGGAGGTCGCCGCGACCTCGGCCCGGAACCGGAAGACCGCCCTGCTGGCCGGGCTCTTCCGGGACGCCGGGCCGGACGACGTCCCGGTCGTGATCCCTTACCTCGCGGGCCGCCTTCCGCAGGGGCGACTCGGGATCGGGTGGAGCACCCTGCGCGTCCCGGTGACGCCCGCCGGCGAACCCACGCTGACCGTTGCGGGGACGAACGCCGAACTCACCGCAATCGGCGCCCTGAGCGGCCCGGGCTCGCAGGCCGCACGCAAGGAACGCCTGACCCGGCTGCTGGGCGCGGCCACCGCGGACGAACAGTACTTCCTGCGTGGACTGCTCACCGGAGAGGTGCGCCAGGGAGCGCTGGACGCCGTCGCCGTCGACGCCCTGGCGGACGCCGCCGGGGCACCTCCCGCGGACGTGCGGCGCGCGGTCATGCTCGCCGGATCGCTGGGTCCCGTCGCCCGTACGCTGCTCGCGGAGGGCCCCGGAGCCCTCGCCTCCTTCCGGCTCACCGTCGGCCGGCCGGTCCAGCCCATGCTCGCCCACACGGCCCGCTCGGTGCTCGAGGCGATCGACCGGCTCGGGCCCTGCGTCGTCGAGGAGAAGCTGGACGGCATCCGCGTGCAGGTGCACCGCGACGGGCCGCAGGTACGCGTCTACACCCGCGCGCTCGACGACATCACCGACCGGCTCCCCGAAGTCGCCGCGGCCGTGAGCCGCTTCCACGCCGAACGGTTCATCCTCGACGGCGAGGCGATCGCCCTGGGGGCCGACGGAAGACCGAGGCCGTTCCAGGAGACCGCCGGACGGGTGGGCTCCCGGCGGGACGTCGCCACCGCGGCGGACGCCGTCCCGGTGGTCCCGGTGTTCTTCGACGTGCTGTCCGTGGACGGACGGGACCTCCTCGACCTCCCCTTCTCCGAACGCCACCGGGATCTGGCCGCACTGGTCCCCGAGGAGATGCGCGTACGGCGCGTCGCCGTGGAGTACCCCGCCGACGAGCGCCGGCGGTCGGCTGCCTTGGCGTTCTCCGAGGACACCCTGGTCCGCGGGCACGAGGGAGTGGTGGTCAAGGGCACGGCGGCGCCCTACAGCGCGGGCCGGCGCGGGGCCTCCTGGCTGAAGGTGAAGCCCGTGCACACCCTGGACCTGGTCGTGCTGGCCGCCGAATGGGGTCACGGCAGACGCACCGGGAAGCTCTCCAACCTGCATCTGGGCGCGCGCAGGGACGACGGCACGTTCGCGATGCTGGGCAAGACCTTCAAGGGGCTCACGGACACCATGCTCAGCTGGCAGACCGAACGCCTCCGGGAGTTGGCCACCAGGGACGACGGACACGTGGTGACGGTGCGCCCGGAACTGGTCGTGGAGATCGCCTACGACGGGCTCCAGAGCTCCACCCGCTACCCGGCCGGTGTCACGCTGCGGTTCGCCCGCGTCTTGCGCTACCGCGAGGACAAGAGCGCCGAGGAAGCGGACACGGTCGGCACGGTCCTGTCCCGTCGGACATGACCCGGCAGGTTCCTCTCCGCAGGGCATGCCCCCGGCCCCCTCCCCCGGCGGATGCCGGGGGAGGGGGCCGGGAAGGCAGGCTCAGCCGCGGGCGTCCGCCCCCGCCGTGTGGGCTCGGATCTCCTCCGGCGTGAGATAGGCGTCGGTGTACTCGAAGTCGCGCAGGGTGGCCTGCTTACGGGCCTGGAAGCCCGTCCGCACGAAATCGTCACCGGCGATCGCGTTGAGCAGCCAGTTGGTCATGACCCGGGTCTTGGCGACGTTCGTCCGCAGCGCCGCCCAGTGGTAGCCGCGCGCCGCGGCCTGGGCCGGCAGGCCCCTCAACTCGATGCCCAGGGGCTTCGAGACGGCGTCCCGGCCGCCGAGGTCCACGACCAGGCCCAGGTCCTTGTGCACGTACGGCTGCAGCGGACGGCCGCGCAGGGAGGCGATGATGTTGTCCGCCAGCTTGCGGCCCTGGCGCATCGCGTGCTGGGCCGTGGGCGGGCAGATCGCCCCGTCCCCCTTGGCCAGGTCCGGCACCGCGGCCGCGTCGCCGAGCGCGAACACCCCGTCCGCGCCGGGCAGGCTCATCTCCGGAGTCACCGCGAGCCGTCCCCGCACGGTCTCGGCGTCGAGGGTCGCGACCAGTGGACTCGCCGCTACCCCCGCGGTCCAGATCAGCGTGCGGCACGGCAGCACCCGGCCGTCCGTGAACGTCACCTTGTCCGGCCCCGCCTCCGCCACGGAGACACCCAGCGAGACCTCGATCCCACGCTTGCGCAGGATCTCCAGGGCACTGAGACCGAGCTTGTCGCCGAGCTCCGGCATGAGCTTCGGCGCGATGTCGATCAGATGCCACTTGATCAGCCCGGGGTCCAGCCTGGGGTAGTGCTTCACGGCGTTGCTGGTGAGCAGCTGCAGACACGCGGCCGTCTCCGTGCCGGCGTACCCGCCGCCCACCACCACGAACTGCAGCCGGGACGCGCGCTCCTCCTCGTCGTGACTGGCGTCGGCCAGATCGAGCTGGGAGATGACGTGGTCCCGGATGTAGGCGGCCTCGGCCAGGGTCTTCATGCCCCGGGCGTTGTCGACCAGCCCCGGGATGTCGAAGGTCCGGGTGACGCTGCCTGCGGCCAGCACGATGTAGTCGTACGGCTCGTTGACGATCTCGTCCGTGATCTTCCGGACGACACAGACCTTCGCCTTCGTGTCCACCCCGATGGCCCCGCCGGGCACGATCCGGGTGCGGTGGCGCCGGCTGCGGCGCAAGGACACGGCGACCGACTGGGGGGTCAGCACCCCGGAGGCGACCTGTGGGAGCAACGGCAGGTAGAGCTGGTACGAGAACGGGGTGACGAGCGCGATGTCCGCTTCGCCGGGAGCGAGACTGCGCTCCAGCCGGCGTACGCACTCGACCCCGGCAAAGCCGGCGCCGACAACGAGAATCCTGGGTCGTGCCACGGTGTGCGTCCCTTCTCGGGCTTACGCGGTCATCGCTCGCCTGCCCCGTATCCGGAGCCAGTCACTCCCTCATCCTCACCGCAGGGGACGGAGTCCGCCTCTTGTGCGACGGCCGGCGGGTCGCCGCACAGGAGGCGGAGCGGGGAACCGCCGCTCAGCCGTGCCAGGAACGCCACAGCGCCGCGTAGGCGCCGCCCGCGGCCACCAGCTCGTCATGGCTGCCCAGTTCGCTGATCCTGCCGTCCTCGACCACCGCGATCACATCCGCGTCGTGCGCGGTGTGCAGCCGGTGTGCGATCGCGACCACCGTACGGCCGTCCAGCACCCGCGCCAGCGAACGCTCCAGATGACGGGCCGCCCGGGGATCGAGCAGCGAGGTCGCCTCGTCCAGCACCAGCGTGTGCGGGTCCGCCAGGACCAGACGGGCCAGGGCGATCTGCTGCGCCTGCGCCGGGGTGAGGGCCAGACCGCCCGAGCCGACCTCGGCGTCCAGGCCGTCGTCGAGGGCCTTCGCCCAGCCGTCCGCGTCCACCGCGGCGAGGGAGGCCCACAGCTCCGCGTCCTCGGCGTCCGTCCGGGCGAGCAGGAGGTTGTCGCGGAGGGAACCCACGAACACATGGTGCTCCTGGTTGACGAGAGCCACATGCGTCCGCACGCGCTCCGCCGTCATCCGCGACAGTTCGGCGCCGCCCAGCGACACCGAACCGGCCCGGGGCGCGTAGATCCCGGCCAGCAGCCGTCCCAGCGTGGACTTGCCCGCGCCGGACGGTCCGACCAGGGCCAGGCGCGTCCCCGGCGCCACATCCAGCGACACCCGGTGCAGGACGTCGACGCCCGCGCGGTAGCCGAAGCGCACCTCCTCGGCCCGCACCTCCCGGCCGTCGGGGTCGACGAGGTCGTCCCCGGCGTCGGGCTCGATCTCCCGCACACCGACGAGCCTGGCCAGGGACACCTGGGCCACCTGCAACTCGTCGTACCAGCGCAGGATCAGACCGATGGGGTCCACCATCATCTGGGCCAGGAGCGCCCCGGTCGTCAGCTGGCCGACGGTGATCCAGTCCTCCATCACGAACCAGCCGCCCAGCAGCAGCACCGCGCCGAGGATCGTCACGTACGTGGTGTTGATGACGGGGAAGAGCACCGAACGCAGGAACAGGGTGTACCGCTCCCAGGCCGTCCACTCCGCGACCCGGCGGTCCGACAACGCCACCCTTCGGGCCCCCAGGCGGTGGGACTCGACGGTCCGTCCGGCATCCACGGTCTCCGCGAGGGCGGCAGCGACCGCCGCGTACCCGGCGGCTTCCGAACGGTACGCGGAGGGCGCCCGCCGGAAGTACCAGCGGCAGCCGACGACCAGCACCGGCAGCGCGATCAGTACCGAGAGTGCCAAGGGCGGGGCGGTCACGGTCAGCGCGCCGAGCAGCAGCCCGGCCCAGACGACACCGATCGCCAGTTGCGGCACGGCCTCACGCATCGCGTTGGCCAGCCGGTCGATGTCCGTCGTGATCCTGGACAGCAGATCCCCGGTCCCGGCCCGCTCCAGGACCCCTGGCGGCAGCCCGACCGACCGCACGAGGAAGTCCTCGCGCAGATCGGCGAGCATCTCCTCGCCGAGCATGGCCCCGCGCAACCGCATCGTCCGGGTGAACACGGTCTGCACGACCAGCGCCAGCGCGAACACCGCGGCGGTGCGTTCCAGATGGAGGTCGGTGACTCCGTTCGACAGGTCCTCGACCAGCCCGCCGAGCAGGTACGGGCCGGTGATCGACGCGATCACGGCGACGGCGTTGACCGCGACGAGTACCGCGAAGGGTCTGCGGTGACGCCGCAGCAGGGCGTGCACGTACGCCCGGACGGTCGTCGGCGTGCCGACCGGCAGGGTCGTCGCGGACCGCGGTGCGGCCGGGTCGTACTCCGGTGGTGCCAGGCCGATCATGCTCGCTCCTCGATTTCCTCGGCGGCCGCACGGGCCGGCCGCAGGCCGTCGACCGTGGTGGGCCCGTCCTGTCCGGCCGCTTCCACGGCCTCCTCCTCGGTCTCACGGGTCACGACGGCCCGGTACAGGGGTTCGTGCCGAAGCAGTCCCCGGTGGGTCCCCGCAGCCACGACGGTGCCCCCGTGCACGAGGACGACGCGGTCCGCGAGGTCCAGCAGCAGGGGCGACGAGGCGAACGCCACCGTCGTACGGCCCCGGCGCAGCTGCTCGATGCCGGCGGCCACCCTGGCCTCCGTGTGCGAGTCCACGGCGGACGTCGGTTCGTCCAGCACGAGCACCTGCGGGTCGGTCACCAGGGAACGGGCCAGTGCGAGCCGCTGGCGCTGACCACCCGACAGCGACCTGCCGCGCTCGGTGATCCGGGTGTTCATCGGGTCGCCGTCCGCGTCGACGGACGCTTGGGCCAAGGCGTCCAGCACGTCACCGCAGCGGGCCGCGGCGAGCGCGTCCCCGGCCGTCACGTCACCCGACGACGGTACGTCCAGCAGCTCCCGCAGCGTCCCGGAGAGCAGCACCGGGTCCTTGTCCTGCACGAGCACCGCGGCCCGTGCCGAGTCGAGCGGCAGGTCGTCCAGAGGGACCCCGCCGAGCAGCACCGAGGCAACCGGCCCGGACGCCTCGTCCTGCTCGGCGTGGCCGCCGAGCCGTTCCGCCAGACGACCCGCCTCGTCGGGATCGCCGCAGACCACGGCGGTGAAGAGGCCCTGCGGCGCCATCAGCCCGGTCACCGGGTCGTAGAGATCGCCCCCGGACACCTCGGCATCCGCCGTCGCCGGGCGAGTGCCGCGCCGCAGGGACAGCACACGGACCGCGCGCTGTGCGGACGGCCGTGAGAAGGAGTACGCCATGGCGATCTCCTCCACGTTGCGCAGCGGGAACAGCATCAGGGTCGCCGCGCTGTACACGGTGACCAGCTGACCGACGTCGATCCGGCCGTCCCGGGCGAGCGTCGCCCCGTACCAGACCAGGGAGATCAGCAGAACTCCCGGCAGGAACACCTGGATCGCCGAGATGAGAGCCCACATCCGGGCACTGCGCACGGCGGCCTTCCGGACCTCCTGGGACGCGCGGCGGTAACGTCCGAGGAACAGCTCCTCGCCGCCGATGCCCCGCAGTACCCGCAGCCCGGCGACCGTGTCGGAGGCCAGCTCCGTGGCCTTGCCCGCCTTCTCGCGCTGCAGATCCGCCCGGCGGGTGGCCCGGGGGAGCAGCGGCAGGACGGCCAGCGCCAGCACCGGCGTGGCGACCGCGACCAGCACACCCAGGGAGGGCAGGTAGAGGACCAGCCCCACACAGATCAGCACGAGGGCGGTCGCCGCGGCCAGGAAGCGTGACAGCGCCTCGACGAACCATCCGATCTTCTCGACGTCGCCGGTGGACACCGCGACCACTTCTCCGGCCGCCACCCTGCGGGTCAGCGCGGATCCCAGCTCCGCCGTCCTCCGGGCCAGCAACTGCTGCACCCGGGCGGCAGCGGTGATCCAGTTGGTCACGGCCGTCCGGTGGAGCATGGTGTCGCCGACGGAGATGAGGACGCCGAGGACGACGAGGAGGACTCCGGCCACCACGAGGTCCCGGCCGGAACGGTCGATGACTGCCTGCACCGAGAGGCCGACGGCGAGGGGGAGGCCCGCGATCGCGCAGTGGTGGAGCAGCCCCCAGGCAAGGGACTTGAGCTGGCCGTGGATCTGACTTCGCCCGAGCCAGAACAGGAAGCGGGGGCCGGACCGTACATCGGGATCGCCGGGATCCGTGTACGGAAGATCGCGAATCTGCATGACGTCCCAAGGATCGGAAGCGGAGATCCGTCGTGGATCTCGTGGAACAGTGGGGGACCAAACCGTGCAAGGTTCGCTTCCCGACCTCGTCCGGGGCAACCGATTATTCCGACGTGACGGCTGATTCCGCCGTCCTGTGAGGAGCCCCGCCACCGGCCGTGGTGACGGGGCGTAGGCCGTCTACCCGGTGGGCTGCGCGGAATCGACGCCGGAACGCGCCTTCCTCCACTCGCCCCGGGTGAAGTCGGGGATCTGCTGCGGCGCGCCCTTTGCCTTGATCGACAGGTGGCTCAGCGGAACGGGCGCGGTCCAGGTGGCGGCGTCGTACACGTCGAAGTCCGGGGCGAGCCCGAGCCGCATGCACTGCATCAGCCGGAACACCAGCATGTAGTCCATCCCGCCGTGGCCACCGGGCGGGTCGGAGTGCTCCTTCCACAGCCAGTGGTCCCATTCGGCGTACGCGCCGAAGTCGGCCCACTCGTCGTCCGAGTGATCCGGTTCGAGATAGATCCGCGCCGGGTAGTCCTCGAACACCCCTTTCGTGCCGCCGAGGCTGTTGATCCGCGAGTAGGGGTGAGGCGTCGACACGTCGTGTTCCAGGCGTATGACCCGGCCCTTGGCGGTCTGGACGAGGCTGATCGTCCGGTCGCTCTCGATGTAGGTCTCCTTCCAGCTCGGGTCCCCGGCCGGCACGTGCTCCTTGCGGTAGGCGGCGAGACCGAGCGAGGGCGTGCCGACACTCGTGATGCTGACCGCTCGATCACCGCGGTTGACATCCATGTAGTTGGCGACCGGACCGAAGCCGTGGTTGGGGTACAGGTCGCCTCGCAGCCGCGTGTGCCACAGCCGCCGCCAGGGGCCCTCGTAGTGGTCCGGGTCGAACATCAGACCCCGCAGGTCGTGGTTGTACGCACCCGCCCCGTGCAGCAGATCACCGAACAGACCTGCGTGTGCCATCCGCAGCACCCGCATCTCGTTGCGCCCGTAACAGCAGTTCTCCAGCTGCATGCAGTGGCGGCGGGTCCGCTCGGAGAGGTCCACCAGCTCCCAGAGCTGGTCCAGCCGCAGCGCGACCGGGCACTCGACACCGACGTGCTTGCCGTTCAGCATGGCCGTCTTCGCCATCTCGAAGTGGGAGTCCCAGGGCGTCGCCACGTAGACGAAGTCGATGTCCCCGCGTGCGCAGAGGTTCGCGTAGTCGTCCTCCCCCTTCGTGTACACGGCGGGTGCGGGCCCGCCCGCGGCCGTGACCTTCGCGGCTGCTCGCTCGGCCTTGTCCTTCACCGGATCGCAGACGGCGACGACCCGCACCCCGTCGACGGCGAGGAAGAGGTCGATCATGCCGCCGCCGCGGTTGCCGAGCCCCACGATGCCGACGCGCACGGTCGAACGCCGGCCGAAGCGGACCCCGGCCATGGTGGCGCCCTGACGCGCCGGAACGGGCAGGGGGCCGGAGGCCGGGGCCTGTTCCGCGGCCGATGCGGCGCCGGCGCCGGCTGCCGCGAGTCCGATCCCGGTGCTCGCGACTCCCACGGCGCCGGCTGTGGTGCGAAGGACGGAACGACGGCTCAGCGAGCCGTCGTCCGTGGTCTGCGGGTCCTGGTCCCGGGGGTTCCGGTCCTGTGATGCGTCGTCATTCATCTGGCCTCCAGAGAGGGGACTCGACGGTGCGCGTACGGGTTCCGGGGCCCGCGTGGACATGGCGGGACCCCGAACCTCGTTCAGGACCTTGGTGGGTGAGGCCGGTGTCGCGCAAGGGGCAGTGATCGGATCACCGCGTCCGTGCGGAGCTCACCACGCCGTGCGTTTCAGGTGGACACGGCCCTCCGCCGCCCCCGTTATGTTTTTCGCGGTCCTGCAACGGGGCCGCTGGCCTCTGGGCCCGGCATGACTGTGTCCCCCTGTCGAAGGCATGACCTGGGGGGTGGTGTCACCGGGTCCGGGGGTGTTCGTCGGAGACGCTGATCAGAGGTCCGGCCACCGTCCGGTCCGGCGCAATGCCGGACAGTTCGCGGGCGGCAGGTCTGCATAACGTGGATGCGCGAGCACGACACCCGAGCCGAGGCCGGCACCGTCAAACCCCCTGGAAGGGCGCGATGTTCGAGATCGAAGACGTGGGCGTGTTCCTCGGCCTGGACGTCGGCAAGTCCGCTCACCACGGGCACGGGCTCACCCCGGCCGGGAAGAAGGTCTTCGACAAGCCGCTGCCGAACAGCGAGCCGAAGCTGCGGGCCGTGTTCGACAAGCTGACCGCGAAGTTCGGCACCGTCCTGGTCATCGTGGACCAGCCCGCCTCCATCGGCGCTCTGCCCCTGGCCGTCGCCCGGGACACCGGCTGTCGCGTCGCCTACCTGCCCGGCCTGGCTATGCGCCGGATCGCCGACCTCTACCCCGGCGAGGCCAAGACCGACGCCAAGGACGCGGCCGTCATTGCCGACGCCGCACGGACCATGCCGCACACCCTGCGCTCGCTCGAACTGACCGACGAGATCACCGCCGAGCTGACCGTGCTGACCGGCTTCGACCAGGACCTGGCCGCCGAGGCCACCCGCACCAGCAACCGGATACGCGGCCTTCTCACCCAGTTCCACCCCAGCCTGGAGCGCGTCCTGGGGCCCCGCCTGGACCACCAAGCCGTCACCTGGCTCCTTGAACGCCACGGCTCCCCGGCCGCCCTGCGCAAAGCCGGCCGACGCCGCCTCGTCGAGCTGATCCGGCCCAAGGCCCCGCGCATGGCCGCACGGCTGATCGACGACATCTTCGACGCCCTGGACGAGCAGACCGTGACCGTTCCCGGCACCGGCACCCTCGACATCGTGGTCCCGTCCCTGGCCCGCTCGCTCGCCGCCGTCCACGAACAGCGCCGGGCCCTGGAAGCCCAGATCAACAGCCTGCTGGAGGCCCACCCTCTTTCCCAAGTCCTGACCTCGATGCCCGGCGTCGGCGTCAGGACCGCCGCAGTCCTGCTGGTCACCGTCGGCGACGGCACCAACTTCCCCACCGCCGCCCACCTGGCTTCCTACGCCGGCCTCGCACCGACGACCAAGTCCTCGGGCACCTCGATCCATGGCGAACACGCGCCCCGCGGCGGGAACCGGCAGCTGAAGCGGGCCATGTTCCTCTCCGCCTTCGCCTGCATAAACGCCGATCCGGCCTCCCGGACCTACTACGACAAGCAGCGAGCCCGCGGCAAAACCCACACCCAAGCCCTTCTCCGCCTCGCCCGCCAGCGCATCAGCGTCCTGTTCGCCATGCTCCGCGACGGCACCTTCTACGAATCGCGGGCGCCCAAGAACGTCGAGCTCGCCGCATAACCCCAGCAACACCGAACCACCCCAAACCCGACAGGGTGCCTTGACGAACGACATAGAGGCACCCCCCCCACGACGCGGGAGTTCCGGGCACCGGCGGTCAGTTGCGCTGCGGCGGACGGGCGCTGAGTCGCCGTCAGAGGGCCGGCCGCGTCGCCCGCTCCAGCTCGATGAGCGCCGAGTGGTAACGGCGGCCGGTCGCCCGGTCCATCCTGATCTCGCACGTGCGGTTCGCCGACAGACAGGCGTCGTACGCGCGGGTGTTGACCTCCGCGGCCTCCTTGGCGGTCGCCGAGTCCGTCAATTCCTCGTGCAACATGCCCCGATCGCCCGCGAACCCGCAGCATCCCACGTCGTCGGGCACGACGACCTCCTCCGCGCAGGCCTCGGCCAGGGTACGCAGGTGCGGGACGTCGCCGAGATGCTCCATCGAGCAGGTGGGATGCAGGACGGCGGAACCCGTACGGCGGAACACCGTCAGACGGGGGAGCAGCTCGTCGGCGGCCCCTTCCAGCGGGGCACCCGATCGAGGGACGGCGCACGTGCCGTGCCAGGGCGCAGGGCTTCCGGGTTCGGCTCCAGCAGCGGCATGTCAGTGTCCCCTCGACGGCGCGGTGCGGCGGCCGCACCGCATGCCTCAGCAGCGGCGGCGCTCCGGCATCCCGTCGACCAGAGCGGTGAGCAGACCGCCGAGCACCTCACGCTGTTCGGCGGTCAACGGAGCCAGGATCTCCTCCGCGGCCGCCTTCCGCGCGGCGCGCATCGAACGGAGCACCGCCCGCCCCTCCTCGGTGATCTCGATACGGACCACCCGGCGGTTGGCCGGATCCGGGGCGCGCCGCACCCTGCCGCTCGCCTCCAGGCCGTCGACCAGGGTGGTCACCGCCCGGGGGACGACGTCGAGCCGCTCGGCGAGATCGGCCATCCGGGGCGCGCCCTCGTAATGCGCGGTCGTGCGCAGCAGGCGGAACTGGGCCGGGGTGATGCCTATCGGCTCCAGTTGGCGGCTCTGGATGCGCTGGAGGCGGCGCGTGAGTCGCAGGAGCTGCTCGGCGAGCATGCCGTCGGAGTCGGGGGAGTCCATGAGGGAACAATATCAGGACCTGGTTCATTGTGAAGAGAGGTAACAATGAGCTAGGCTCTCAAAGGTCGGCCGGCCCGTCAGCTCCCGGTATCTCCGTGTCCGCTGCCGGAGGCCCGAGCCCCTCTCCCGTCACACGCTTGTCTCTCATACACCCCCGAAGGAGCCCATGAAACCCGACGAACCCGCCTGGACACCTCCAGCCGCGGACCCCGGGCAGCCGCCCGCCGAGCTGCGCCGCATCTTCCGTCTCTTCCGCCCCTACCGCGGCAGACTCACCGTGGTGGGCCTGCTGGTCGGCGCCTCCTCACTGGTGTCGGTCGCCTCCCCGTTCCTGCTCCGTGAGGTCCTGGACATCGCGATCCCCCAGGGGCGCACGGGGCTCCTCACGCTGCTCGCGCTCGGCATGATCCTCACCGCCGTGCTGAACAGCGTCTTCGGCGTCCTGCAGACACTGATCTCCACGACGGTCGGGCAGCGCGTCATGCACGACCTGCGCACCGCCGTCTACACCCAGCTGCAGCGGATGCCGCTCGCCTTCTTCACCCGGACCCGCACCGGCGAGGTCCAGTCCCGCATCGCCAACGACATCGGCGGGATGCAGGCGACGGTCACCTCCACCGCGACCTCCCTGGTCTCCAACCTGACCTCCGTCGTCGCCACCGTGGTCGCCATGCTCGCCCTGGACTGGCGGCTCACGGTCGTCTCGCTGCTCCTGCTGCCCGTCTTCGTCTGGATCAGCCGCCGGGTCGGCCGCGAACGCAAGAAGATCACCACCCAGCGCCAGAAGCAGATGGCCGCGATGGCGGCCACGGTTACCGAATCGCTCTCTGTCAGCGGCATCCTGCTCGGCCGCACCATGGGCCGCTCGGACTCCCTCACCCGGAACTTCTCCGAGGAGTCGGAGCGCCTGGTCGACCTGGAAGTGCGCTCCAGCATGGCGGGTCGCTGGAGGATGTCGACCATCGGGATCGTGATGGCCGCCATGCCCGCGGTCATCTACTGGGCAGCGGGCCTCACTCTCCAGTCGGGCGTCACCGCCGTCTCCATCGGCACGCTGGTCGCCTTCGTCTCGCTCCAGCAGGGCCTGTTCCGCCCCGCCGTGAGCCTGCTCTCCACCGGCGTGCAGATGCAGACGTCCCTCGCCCTGTTCGCCCGCATCTTCGAGTACCTCGATCTCGAGGTGGACATCACCGAGCCCGAGAAGCCCGTCCGCCTGGAGCAGATCCGCGGCGAGGTGGCCTTCGAGAAGGTCACCTTCAGCTACGACGAGAAGAGCGGCCCGACCCTGAGCGACGTCGATGTGACCGTGCCCGCGGGGAACAGCCTGGCCGTCGTCGGACCCACCGGATCGGGCAAGTCCACGCTCAGCTATCTGGTCCCGAGGCTGTACGACGTCACGGGGGGCCGGGTCACGATCGACGGGGTCGATGTGCGCGACCTCGACTTCGACACCCTCGCCCGCGCCGTCGGCGTGGTCTCCCAGGAGACGTACCTCTTCCACGCCTCGGTCGCGGAGAACCTCCGCTTCGCCAAGCCGGACGCCACCGACGAGGAGATCGAGGCCGCGACCCGCACCGCGCAGATCCACGACCACATCGCGGGCCTGCCCGACGGGTACGACACCCTGGTCGGCGAACGCGGCTACCGGTTCTCGGGTGGTGAGAAGCAACGGCTGGCCATTGCCCGCACGATCCTCCGGGACCCGCCCGTGCTGATCCTCGACGAGGCGACCAGCGCTCTCGACACCCGTACGGAACACGCCGTACAGCAGGCCATCGACGCCCTGTCGAAGGGGCGCACCACGCTCACCATCGCGCACCGGCTCTCCACCGTCAGGGACGCGGACCAGATCGTCGTCCTGGACGACGGCCAGGTGGCTGAACGTGGCACGCACGACGAACTGCTCGCGCAGGACGGACGCTATGCCGCCCTGATCCGCCGCGACAGCCACCCCGTCCCCGGCGGCTCCATGACGCCGGTGGCCACGTGACTCCGGTGCGCCGCCTGACGCCGGTGGCCATGCGACGGCGCTGGTGACGTGACTCCGGCTGCCGCATGACCATGGTGGCCGCGTGACTCCGGTTACCGCATGACCACGGTGGCCACGTGACCTCAGGCAGGCACACCGTCCAGCAGTCCGGTCACCGAGCGGACCGCCGCCCGGCCCGCCCGGTTGGCGCCGATCGTGCTGGCGGACGGGCCGTACCCGACGAGATGGACACGCGCGTCCCGCACGGCCCGGGTGTCCTCGACACGGATGCCGCCGCCGGGCTCGCGGAGTCTCAGCGGCGCGAGATGATCGACGGCGGCCCGGAAGCCGGTCGCCCAGAGGATGACATCGGCCTTCACCGTGCGGCCGTCGGACCAGGCCACGCCGTCCGGCGTGATGCGTTCGAACATGGGGAGGCGGTCGAGTACTCCCTGCTCGCGCGCACGCCGCACGGCGTCGTTGAGCGGCAGCCCGGTCACGCTCACCACGCTCTGTGGCGGCAGCCCGAGGCGTACACGCTCCTCGACCATGGCCACCGCCGCCCGCCCCTGCTCCTCGCCGAACGGCCCCTCCCGGAACACCGGAGGGCGCCGAGTCACCCAGTACGTCTCCGACGCCACCTCGGCGATCTCCATCAGGTGCTGGGTGCCCGACGCGCCTCCGCCGACCACGACCACGCTCAGACCGGCGAACTCCGTGGGCCCTGGGTAGTTCGCGGTGTGCAACTGACGCCCGCGGAAGCTCTCCTGACCGGGATAACGCGGCCAGAACGGCCGGTCCCAGGTGCCGGTGGCGTTGATGAGGGCGCGGGTGGCATACGGGCCCTCGGAGGTCTCGACGAGCAGCCGGCCACCTGCGCCCTCGCGCACGGCGCTCACCTCGACGGGGCGGTGCACCCGCAGACCGAAGCGCTGCTCGTACGCGTCGAAGTAGGCGCCGATCACCTCCGACGAGGGCCCGCTGTCATCCGCACCGGTCAGTTCCATGCCGGGCAGGGAGTGCATCCCGTGCACCTTGCCGTACGTCAGTGAGGGCCAGCGGAACTGCCAGGCGCCGCCGGGCCGGGGAGCGTGGTCCAGCACGACGAATTCCCGGTCGGGCCCCAGGCCTGCACGACGCAGGTGGTAGGCGGCGGACAGCCCGGCCTGCCCGGCGCCGATGACGACCACGTCCAGCTCACGTGTCCCGGAGTTGTTCACGTTTCTACCAACCCTGGCCGTGCTCCGGATCTTCCCGGAGCGCGATCAGTCCGGGCGATCAGTCCGGGCGACGAGAGAATGGGGCCATGTCCGACACCTTTGCCACCCACATGCTGAGCGTCCCCACAGGACGCGCCGAAACGGTCGTCGACCTGACTGAGGATTGCGCACAGTTCCTCGCCCGCGCCGCACATGGCAGGGACGGCCTGCTCAACGTCTTCGTACCCCACGCCACCGCCGGAATCGCGATCCTGGAGACCGGGGCCGGCAGTGACGACGACCTCCTCACCGCCCTGCAGACCCTGCTCCCCGCCGACGACCGCTGGCGCCACCGCCACGGGAGCCCCGGCCACGGCCGTGACCACGTACTTCCGGCACTCGTACCCCCGCACGCCACGCTGCCGGTGATCGGAGGGAGGCTGGAGCTGGGGACGTGGCAGTCGGTGTGCCTGGTGGACACGAACGTCGATAACGCGGACCGTCAGGTGCGGCTGAGCTTCCTAGGTTAGTGAGTCGCTTGGAAGGGACAGTGGAGAAGAAGTCCGGCCGCGCCAACTGAGTGGCGGGCGCGGCTGCCCGCCGGTCCCCAGGTCGCCGAGCGTGGTTCCACCTTTGGTGGGCGCCCTCCCGGATCGCCCCCGTGTTCCGGACGACGCACGTTGTGGAATGCGCGGCGATCGTGCATCGGAGGCCGAGGCCTCTGGATCCGCAGTCCTGTGCGTGCGCACTATGTGCGGGCGGTGGGTTTTGCGCGATACCCGGACGCTGAAATGGCGCCCGCGGCGTTGGTCCTGATGGGGGTTATAGCGGTGTGTGCATTACTGCAGGTGGGCGAAGCGGTCTGCCGCTGCCAGTTGCGTGGAGGGGGATAGGCAGGTGTCGAAGCGTCGGCCAGGGCGGCCTTACCCGGGGACAGCCACGGCCAGAAGCTTGCCGTCGCCGAGGAGCAGCCAGCCTTGGCCAGGGGCGACAGGCCAGCCGATGATGGCATCTGCGGTCCACACGCCAACCACGTCGCCCGTGCTCGCGCATCTCAGTCCTGCACGGGGAGGCCGGTGCCGTGGACATGGAACGTGAGCCCTGTGATCCGGCCTGACTGGATCACAGGGCCGTGCTGAACTCCGCCGTTGACGTTGTTGTATACGGGTACCGGGTGGGCCACGGATGTGTTGACCATCTGCCGGAGAGAGGTCAGCACCTCATGCAACTCGGCGCTGGTGACAGAGGCCGTCTGTAGAAGCCTGTGCAGGTCCGTGTGCCATTGGTCCGTGATCTCACAGGTGGCTTGCGCGTCGCCGGCAAGCAGCCTGGTCCGTGCGGCGTCAAGGTCGGCGATCGTGGTGCCGCCTGCATCAGCACGTGACAAGAGCCGGCCGACGAGCGCACGCGCCTGCGTCCAAGAATCGGTGACCATGAGAGAGACCAACGTGGTCGCTCCCGAGGCGGCGAGAGCGGTGAACTCGGTTTCCATTGTTTCCTTTCCTGGGGTCAGATCCCGGATGTCGGTCGGGTTGCGCCGCCGGTGCTCTCAGGCGGCTCTCCGTCGTCCGGGGTGAAGGCCGCCGGCGGGTCGAACCGGCGCACCAGATCGTCAGCCGTCTCATGCTGGTCCTGGTCCCTGATGGCGTCGGCGAACTGCTTGGCCAGCAACCGCCTTTGGGTGTCCGCGTCCTCGAGGTTGAGAGCGGTCAGCGCGTCCGCGAGGTGGTCCGCGGCCGTCGGCACTCGGCCGAAGGGGGCTGCCTGCCGATCCGCAAGCACCTGGCCGTCCTCCACCTCACGCGGCTGCGGGATGAGGTCCCGCAGTCGTTCGGGAACGTCGGTGTTGTTGGCCGCGGAAGTAAGCCGGGCGAGCAAGCCGAGGTCTTCCACAGTTCTCTCGACCTTTTCGTCGTTCTTGGCGAGCCACCAGACCACGGCGCTGCCGGTGTCCTTCAGCACGTCTTCGCCCAGGTACTTGCGCTTGCTCTGCTCGTACTTCCGCTGGTGCTCCCAGACTGCCTGGTCCTTGCGTACCCCGGCGAGGCTGTCCAGGCGTTCCTGGTCGTGCTCGTGCAGGGTGAGCCGCACATCCTCCGCCATGGCGTGGAGCTGCCCTGTGCTGTCAGGAAGCAGCGAGCTGAGCGCACCGCTCAGCTCGTGCTGGACGAGTGAGACCCGACCGGGCTCCCGCTGCTCGGTGACTACTCGGGCACGGTCCAGTACGGATTCGACTGCGAGGCCCGCCGGGTTCAGTACCCTGCCGGGACGGGAAGCATCGAGGGCGTACCAGCGAACGGTTGCGGAGATCAGGAAGTCGTAGTCGGCCCATCGACTGGGAAGTGCTACCCGGCTGACGTGGTGCTCCGTGCGCTCGATGGGAGCCGCCGTGAGGTGTTCCTCGAAGGCGACTGGCACGGAGCCGCGGCGAAGCTTGACGATTTTGAAAGCCACGGCCGGAGCCGCGACGAGGATCACCGCAAGGGGCGGCCAAGCCCATGTGGGCCACTGTTCCGTCAGGCCGAAAATGGTCAGCACCAGACCGCACAGGATGGTGAAGAAGACGGTTGTCGTCTTGTGTCCGGTGGTCACGGTTCGGTCCCCCTGGTTGATTCCGTGCGAGGCGGTGTAGTCGGGCTGCTCAGGCGCTGAGCTGAGCAGATCTTCTGAAGTAGCAGGTCGGTGGTGAGCGCGGCGCGCGAGGATCCGACGGGCGCGGTGCGTTCGGCGTCGCGGGCGCTCGCGTAGAGCGCGGCGAAGGCTGCACCGCGTCCCTCGCACCGGGCGGCTGCGCTGACGAGGAGTTCGAGCAAGAGGTCACCCTTGTGCCCGTCATCAGCCGCTGCGTGCATCCAGTGTTCCGCGTACGGTTGCCATGCTGGCCGAGGCAGCCCGTTCAGTACGGCGCGCCAGCAGGTGGTCACGGAGGACTGCACGCTCTCCTCCTCCACCAGCGTGCGTCCGTTGTCGTGCGGGTCGGTCAGCGCCTCGGGGACGCCGACCCGTAGGAAAATGCAGAGGTCAGCCGGCGAGAGTTCGGAGCGTGCCAGCCGGTGGAGCAATCTACGGCGCAGTCGGTGGCTCGTCTCCACCAGGTCGCTCAGCGCACGCAGCGCGCTGCCGGTGCTGTGCTCGCGGCGAGCCAGGTAGTACAGCCGGAGCATGGCTTGGTCGGGGTGGCCGGCTGCGACGACGTCGGCACAGACCTGGACCAGGACCTGGGCGAACTGCTCCTTGAGCTGCTTGCCGGTGCACCTCTGGTAGATCCAGCCTCGGAAGCTCCGCGCATGTACCCGATCACCGAGACCACAGGTGAGTGCCTGGACGGCGGCCTCGAACCCAGCCTTGCTCGCGGCCGTCGAGCCCCAGGCTTCGGCCAGCGACGCCAGTCCTTCCGGGCGACCCGTCCGTAGATACTCTCCGGCCAGCTTTGCCACGAGGCCGTCGCGGAGTTCCTGGGTGATGTGCGGGCCGTTCAGCGCCACACTGCGCGCGGTCCACATGCCCAGATACTGACGAAGGTCGGGCATGTGGTCCCAGAAGTGGGCGCGGATGGCGGAGTCGTGGTCCAACTCCCCGAACCGCACATGACCGTCCGATCCGACACCGGCGGAGATTTCCGCCAAGCGCTCTGCGAGATCCTTACGCTGCAGCAGCGGAACATCGTCGGGCGGCAGACCCACGGTATCCAGCAGGAGTTGAGCGGCGTGATGGATCATGTCGGCGTGTGCGCCGTGGAGCATGGCGACGGTGATCAGCAGTGCCCTCTGAGGACTGTCGCCCAACGTGGAGACGAGGGTGGCGACCTCCTCTCGCCGGTCGGCCCGTGCCTTGTGCGCACTTGTACACCACTGCGCGAACCCTTCGTCCCACGCGGCGGCCTCGCGCGCACGCCGTACCAGGTCGGCGAAATCCGCTATCTCTCGCAGCGGCCTCTGCTCGCGGACGAAGTCCGTGACTGTGGCATCCGGGCGGAGGTAGTGCTCGCTCGGCACCCCATGCACGCGAAGGTGCCGCCGCAGGACCCGCTTGCGGCATGGCTGCTGAATCTCGACCCTGTACTGCTGCAGGTCGGAGTCGATGATTCCCCCATGAGGCATGACGACCACGAGATGTGCCTTCTGCTCGTGTACCGCCTTGCGGAGGGCGGAGAGATCGGCCTGGGCGGCGGCCCACCTGACGGCCTCGGCGGCCGACATATCCAGCAGCAGGCGGTCGCCGGCTCCGACCAGCTCCGGGTCGGTGAGGGGCAGTTCGCCTTCCTCGTCTGGCAAGAGCTCCCGGAAGGCGCCGATGTCCGTGTGGTGTTCGCGTAGGAGTACACGGGCCGTGGAGGTCCGGCCGCTGCCAGGTGCGCCGTCCAGAATCACAGTGCCAGTGCCGGCCAGTTGGAAGCGGGCGTTCCCCATGCCGGGCGGAGCGACCAGCACGCGCCGAAGCCACGCGAGCTGGTCATCGGCGACGCGACGGAAGGAAAGTCTGTCCGAGCTCCGCTGGTCGGTGCCGAAGGTGACGTACATGTCCCCTGTGCCGTTGTGCAGGGCCCCGCTCGTGCTGGTGACCCATGTACTGCCGCTGCGCTCGCTCACCGGTCGTCGCCCTCATGTTCTTGGGCTTCACCGAACCGGTGCCTGATGTCACCGTGGTGATCGCCCTCGAAGTACGTCATCCCGTTGCCCGAGAAGTGCCGGCCGCCCGACTCATTGCGGGAATTCTGATAGATGTCGCCCTGGCCCGTGTGTACGGGCCCGGTGGAGGCTTTGATGACGGTGCCCCCAACGTCGCCGGTGAAGTCACGGCTCTGTACGGCCGTGCCGCTCACGTCCCCGATCGAGTTGGTCACCGAGTCCGGTGTGGGCGGGGAGACGGCGTCCCGGTCCAGGTCGCGCAGACCCGGGACGATGTCGGCCACCACGTCACCGAGGCGTTTCAGACCTGCCTCGGTGTCATGTGTGCTGAAGGGGACGGACTGGATCTCTGTAAGCCAGGCCAGTTCGTCAGGCAGGTCGGCTCTGTTCAGCCGGTCGGTCTTCCGGCCGTCTAGTACGGGAACGACGGCAAGCTCACAGTTGAACGCCTCCATGATCTCCTTGCGTACCCAGTCCTCGGGGTCGTGCAGCCGGCTCTGGAAATTCGTCCAGTCCGGGCCGATGACAGCCAGAACCACCGCACTGCGACGCAGGCCCGTCAGCAGTTCATCGGGATATGCCTGACCGGGAGCGATGGACTTCGAGGCTCGGAAAATCCGGCCACTGCCGAAGCGACGCGAGAGCTCCTGGTCGATCAGGGCGGCCGTCTTGTCGCCGTCCCCTGTGCGGTAGTTGATGAATACATCGGTCATTTCAAAGCCTTTCTTCAGGATGTGGGAGGGCGCGTTAAGGTGCCGAGGCGCGGAGCAAGCCGGCGTACGGCAGCGTGCGTGGGATGCCGAGCCAGGAGACGGGCGAGACGCCGAAGATCGATCGTGACGGTCGCGGACCGGACCGTGGCTACCCCGACAAGAAGCGGTTCCGTCACAGCGCACGCGTGGTCGATCTCGCCGTCCGACGCATAGGCCAGAGCCCGTCGTATCCCGTACCGCACCTGGGTGCGGACCGCGTCCCGAGAGACCAGGGCAAGCTGCCGGTCCAGTTCCGCAGCCGCCTCCCGTGGACGGCCGAGGTCGACCAGGCACCAGCCGGTGACCATGCCGACCGAGTCTGGCAGGTGCATGCTGCCGATCACCGGAGTTTCGACGCCGCCTTCCTTGCGGACAAGAAGCGTGCGGGCCCGGTCCAGGGCGCGCAGACAGGCGTCACGATCGCCTGCCAGTGCATGGCCTTGCGCCTCGCGTTGTGCCGCTAGCCCGCGGATCCGCGGTGGCAGCGTGTCGCTCTGGGCCCGCTGCGCCAGTGCGATCGTCTGTGCCGCGTCATCCTGGTACAACGTGATCAGCGCTCTGCGGACCAATGCGTAGCCGCCCAGTGCGTGGTCGCCGCCGGCGGCTGCCAGGTCCACCGCGCGCCGTGTCCACCACAGCGCCGCGTGCTCGTCGCCTGTCTCCTGCATCAGCCAGCCCACGTACTCGGCGTAGCGGGAGCCGAGCGCCAGCAGATCCCGGCGGGTGCCGTCGTCGACATGCAGGGACAGTTCCCGCAGTGTGTGTGTCTGGGCGATCAGGCCGGGAAGTAGGTACCCGGGCTCGACGCTCTGCCCCAGACGCCGGTAGTGCGTGAACAGAGAGCGGGATGCCTCCAGCATCCCCGCACCTGCGGCAGGGGCGACCGGTCCCGGGGCGCCCATGCCTAATCTCATCAGCGATGCGGCGCCTGCCCCCACGACCTGTCGCCGTCCTAAGGCCTGAAACCAGCTCGGGCCATCTGGTGACAGTTGCATGGTCCACTCCTCCTCTTCGATCGCGCCGGGAGTCTGCACAAGCGGTGTGCCCGCGACAGGTCGGATGGCCAGGGCGACAAGTGCTCCGTCGGCCTGGAGGACGGCGTCGCACAGACGGACGAGATCCCGGCTGGGAGCCTTGATGCCTCGTTCGACCTTGCTCAGCTGCGCCTTGCTGTAGTGCACGGCGCCGGACAGTGTGGTGAGGCTGAGTCCTGCGTCCAGACGACGCTTTCTCAACTCCTCGCCGAACCCGGTGGACGGCTGTGGCACGGGACTCTCCTGACCGACCGTCCAGGCGAAGGCGTTCGCAGGTAAGAGTGCGGCAGGGCCAGCCGGACGGACAAGGCGATCGATGCTGTTTCCCGTTTCCTTCTCCGCAGGTGAGGAGTGCTACTCCCTGAATCGGGTGCTGTTTGGGGCGTGCTGATCACAGGGATGTTGCTCGCGCGCCCCCGCATACGACCGACGTACGCCGCTGGGGAGGGGAGGTCGGGACACGGAGATTCGCCGGAGGCTTTGAGCCGTCGGCGAGGACACCGCGCAGGAGGACGAGGGCAGCACGATCCTCGAATGCGTCTGACGGGATTACCGCGCCGTGTGGTGTGGAGACACTACCTCCGCCTCACACCCAGACCGTCAGGTTTACGGATCCAGGGAGCACAGCATCTCCAGTAGTCCCTGGTGCCGACGCCAGGCGGTGACGGGATCCGGGCTGAAGTGCAAGCCGGTGCGGAACTGGCGGCACTCGTCGAGCGCAACCAGGAGGTACTCAGACCTGACCGCCGGCTGGGCGCTGTCGGCTGCCTCCGCGCCTGACATCGCTCCCACATTGCGGCGCGCCTTGCACGGACATAGCAATACCACCGCTGAAAAAGGAACGGACAACCGCATTCCGGCAGGCCGCAGAATCCGATGACGGCCGATGTGTTTTTGGTGCTGTCCCGGTGGTGACGCCGGGCAGATCAAACCGCCCGGGCCAGGTACGCGATCGGGCGATCACTCCACGTCGTGCTGCAGGCGCACAACCTCCATCGACGAGGGCAGAGATTCCATACCGGAGACTGCAACTCCCTTTGGCAGCGAAATCGTGCGAAGAGGCAGCACCGATGCCAGGGGTGCCACGTCCAGGTGGGGCAGCGAAGTCTCGATGGTCAGGGAGTGAAGGTGCGGAAATTCACGCAGCCACCTCCAGGAGTCACCGATGTCCGAGGTCAGCCACAGATGAGTGAGCTGTGCCTGGCGGCAGCCGTTGAGGAAGTCGACGGTGGTGAAATCGCCGACGATCCTGGCCCGCCCGCCGAAACTGCTGATCGTTTGGAGCTCGGCCGGGTTGGAGACCGGGAAGTAAAGTTCATCCGGGCCGAGATGGGCGATGACCTCCTGACCGTAGATGTTGGTATCGAAGCGGCTCCAGGCTCCTACGAGTTCATTGCGCACCCGTAGGTCGTGGTAGCCGCGATAGCGGGCGAGCACGTCGATCGCCGCATCGGTCGCGATACGGGTGGCGGCGAAGACCGTGAAGTACGCCTCGTCGGCTACCCGCTGTACGGCGGCCTTGTCCTCGTCCGACCGTTCGTCGATGATCCTCTCGTCGGCAGGCCGCTTCTCTTCAGGTGGCGCGTCCGGCGGATGCGGAAGAAGGTCCAGCACCACCGGGCCGACCTCGATCAGCGCTCGGGCCTGATCTGCTGTGCGGGGCGGGATCAGGGCGCCGGCGCGCTGCTGCACTTCCGCCCGGACCTCGGGGTCGAGTTCCGTGGCGTGTTCCAGACACGCCGCCGCCAACAGGTGCAGTCGGTTCCTTTGGCCGCGTGCTGGGGACACCGACCCACGCCGCCCGGCCGGCAGCTCAGCCTCCGTGCCGCCCTCCGGTTCGTGGTCGGAGACCCGGCACCTCCACGCTCACTGTGCAGGGCGGCGCGGCGGCCCTGGGTGGGCGGCGGCGCGACGTGCGGTGCGCGGGGGAAAGCCTGTCGACACCTGCCCCGCCCGTCCTGGACCGTGTGCGGCATGAGACAGGGCGAGATCTGGGACGCCGATGCGGCCAAGAGCTACGACACGCCCGGCTCCGGCATGTTCGCACCTGATGCCCTCGGGCCGACCGTAGAGACTCTCGCCGAACTCGCGGACGAGGGAGCCGTGTTGGAGTTCGCCATCGGTACGGGCCGGGTGGCCGTCCCGCTCGCGGCCCAGGGTGTCGCGGTCACCGGCATCGAGCTGAGCCGGCCCATGGTCGAGCAGTTGCGCACGAAGGCCGATGGATCAGCCGCAGTTCGTCGCGTACCGGATGACGTACTGCTCGGGGGCGGGGCCGATCGCGCCGGACCAGTCGATGCAGGCCCCCTTGCCACTGATGTACACGGGGCCCGCGTAGCTGGTGTACGTGCCGTGATCGTCCACGGCGGTGTCTCCCTGATCGGCGAGCTGGAATCCCGCGTAGATGTAGACGCCCGCACCCGGCGTGTTGCGGATGGTGACGATGCAGTTCTTCCCGGTGGCCGCGCTGTAGGTCAGGTACGTCATCCCCCTTGTGCCCACCGCGGCCGAGTTGACGACGGAGTACCCGGTTCCGCAGGCGCCGTTGTATGCCGCCGCCGCGGCGGCCGAGGGCGCTGTGACGAGACCGGCCCCCAAGAACGTCATCGAGAGAGCTCCACCGGTGACCGTACGCCGCAGGGAGGGACGCATGAATACTCCTTCAGGGACAACCGCGAGGACCGTAGATCAAGATCATCAGAGCACCGGGGTGCGCTCACGTCAACATGGTCGGGTGACCCAACTCGGCTATAGCGTAGTGGAGTTAGCTCCCCCAGGCGTGCGTTCACCGATGTCGTCGGAGGCTGCGTGAGGCAGGTACGTCTGGAGGCGCCGCCATGGTGCGGTTCGGCACCTGCCGGTGATCCCGCCGTGGGCGCCGCCCGCCCGGTAGGTCATGACGCCCGACCCGAAATTCCGAGGTCAGTGCTCGCAGAGGGAGAATTCGCGCTCGTAGAGCTGCTCGTTGTGCTCGTCGACGAAGAACTTGCGTTCCCGCATGAGCTGTTCGCGATAGTCCTTCGCCTGTTCAAGAGTCATGGTCGAGGTGTCGGACCATGGCTGTTGCGGCGGCACATCGGATGTCGAGACGATCCTCTCCGACGGGTCGACCAGGAAGAACGCGAGAATTCTGCGATACCCCGGGCGGGTGGAGTCCGTGAGGCGGAACGAGCTGACGCGGTGCTGCAGGACGTTCGGGAACGCCAGGCAGCGGCCGGCGGGAGTCGACGCCGATCCCAGCGTCTGGTTCAGAGCGTCTTCGTTCTCCAGGCCGTAGACCTCGCGCAGGCCGTTGTCGTCATTCTGTTCGTAGCTGGGGTCGTCGAGTGCCGCCCGGAAGCTCAGTCGGCTCTCGGTGATGTTCTCGCTGTCCCAGTAGTAGATGCCGGTCGAGACGATCCGCTCGTTCAGCATCCCCTCGACATGCCAGGAACCGCCGGGGTATTCGGGCTTCTCCGGGGTGAGGCGAATGGTGGCGAGCTTGACGATGACCTGGAGGCCGCGGCCACGCAGGTCGACGCGGGCGGAGTCATCGGGCAACTCCGCCGGGTCGAAGGCCGGGGCGTCCGGGACGACCGGGCGACGGGTCTCCCACCAGCTGTCCATGGCCTCCTCCCACGCGTGGAGGGCTTCTGTGTAGGCCTCATCGTCACCGTGGGAGGACTTGTCCGGATACTCCGGCTCCGAGTCGTACCACCCGAAGGGATCGGCCTTGATCCGCAGGGGCCGTGGATGGCGCAGATCGGTGAGCACGTTCTCCAGCAGCGGGCGCATGCGTGCGAACAGGTCCGGCAGGACGGTGGCCAGTTCGTGATGACGCTCGGGATGGATGTTGTTGACGTACGAACGGAAGGCGACATCGCCCTCGGCGCTGACGTCGACGTCCGTGGGGAGCCACTGGAACCTCTCCGAGAACTCGTACTTCGAGTAGCGGTCAGTAGGGTTCTGCCAGGCCCGCTCGGGCGCGCCGCTCACCTCTTTCACCAGGCAGAACAGGGAGGGGTGAACCAGGTCCAGCACCTGGCCGCCGGAGCCGGGGTGCCAGTCCTGTTCTGCTTCGGGGACCTCTTCCAGAATCCGGACGGCCTCGCGCAGCCGGGAATTGAGCTCCTCGTCGATCAGCGTGTCCGAATGCCACACGCCATCGACGGCGGACACCTCGATACCGGTTCGTCCGTCCCGCAGCGCGGCGTAGTGCGCGAGTTCGGCGAGTACGTAACGAACCTGCGCTTCAGTCAGCCCTTGGGCGAGCGCTTCCCGCGTCCATCTGGCGACGATTTCTGCGTCGTTCATCTTCTCGAACCAGTCCGGCTTCGCCCGTATGTGGGAGCTGCACCGCATCATCTGAAGTTCCCGCAGCGTTCGGGGTGTCGCGAACGATTTGGAACGGGAAGCGTGAAAGGGCAGCGGGAAGGCAGGCAGGCCGGACAATTCTCTTGGTCCTTCGAGTCGGTGTGTGGTGGCCGGAAGAATATGTCAGCGGACCGACAGCGACACCGCGGTAGCCGAGCCGAGCCGAGCCGTAGCCGCAGTCCGTGTCGTCGTCGGTCCCGGGGCCCGGCCCCAGTCGCGGTCCACGACGTGTCCGGGCGCTCCAGCGCTCCGATGACCACCCGGGGCCCTTCCACTGTCAGTCAGGGGAGCCATGATTTGCGGTATGACGAAGACCGCAGCTGACTACGCATGGTTCGAGGAAGACTTTCCGGACATCGCCGAGGCGTACTGCTTCACCCTGGTGCGAGGTCTGACACCGGCTGAGGTGGTGTCCCGGTTCGAAGGGAGGGAGGAGCCCTCCTTGCGCGGCATAGCAGCGGTCACCGACGCGGCCTTCGCCCGGTACGACCTGGAGGAGGGCGGACACCAACTGGTCGCTATGACGACCGTCGGCTCCTGGACCCTGCTGATCGAGCCGAACGGCTACCTCGGGGTCACCGAGGAGCGAGCCATGCCGGCCTCCGCCGGGGCGACCTGGGTGTCCCACTTCGTGAACATCAACGCGGTCGGTACGTTCCTCTGGGCCGAAAACGGGGTCCGGAGGCTCTGCTTCGACCCGATGTTCCCGGAGGACCGGTGGGGCACCACACCTGACGAGCTCGTCGGTGTCATGCAGAAGATCGGTTTCCACTTCGACGAGGACGCTCCGGAGACCGATCTGTCCTCGTCGGCCGCGTTCGCCTTGGCAGAGCACCTGACCGGCGTCGCCATCACTCCTGCGCTCCTCGAGGACACGACGTTCGCCTGCGCCAGGATACGGATCCGCTGACCGTCCGCGCCGGGAGCCGGCACACGGCCGAGGAAGAGGTCCGGTGCATGAGCTGTTCGGGAAGGCCCTCTCACCGGCCATGCGCCCCGCCTTCGGTGCACCGGTTCCGCTCACGCGTCACGATCTGCTCGCCCGCGAGGCCGCGGAGAGGCCGGTGGCGGTCCAGGCCATCGCGACGGCCCCGTCGAGGACGGCGCGGTCGGCGGCCGGTGTGATGCAGGCGGCAGTGTATTCGGGCTGGTGGTTGACCGCGGGTGCGCAGTCCAGCCCGGGACGCGCAGGTGACAGCCGGTCGGCCGAGGACGGATCACGCGTATCGATCACGGCGTATCCCGAGACGGGTGGGAGCGGGTCGGCCGGGCTGTTCACGGCGCGGCGCGGACGCCCGCATTCTGTGGACGTGGCAGGTGGTGCGGTGCGGCGCCCGACACGTCCACCACCCCACGCCCCGCAGAGTCCGTGAGGAGTTTCCCTGCCGCACCCCTTCTGTTGGCCAGGCACGGCTACCTTCGCCTCGCCCGGTCCGGCACAGGAGAGGTACATCCATGAGCACCCCGATCCGACGCACCCCGGCGCGTCAGTCCGCAGCCGTTCTGACGTCGGCCCGGCAGCGTGGGGAAGGGGTGCGGGCCGGGAGCGCGTCCGCTCGTTCGACGGAGCGTGCATTCCTCGAGTTGCAGTCCCGCATCGGTAACCGGGCCGCGACCGCGGTGGTGCAACGTGCCCGGGACACCGCAGGAGGGAGTGCGGCGGAGAACGGCGACGCGTCCGCCGCAGCGAAGAAGAAGAACTATCGCGACCGGATCGCCGGGCTCCTCGACAGGTTCAAGAAGAACCTCGAGCCCATCGACACCTTCGTCAAGGGCTTCCAGACCCCCACCAACGCGGGATTCACCCAGCAGGCCGCCGTCGCGGCCAACGAGGGCCTCAAACACTCCGTCGCAGCCTCGGGGACATCCGCCGCCTCCGGGAACCTCCTGACGGAGGCCGCCGGCACCGTGGTCAACGGCATGGACGCCTACAAGAACCTGAAGGACGCCAAGAAGCACGAGACCGGGGCCGGCCACCACACGGCGAAGAAGAAGGCCAAGACCAAGGGGGCCGACACGGTGGTCGGCGCCGCCGGTTCGGCGAGCTACAGCGCGGCCGTCGCCAAGGAGGTGACCAAGATCCAGAAGGCTGCGGACGCCGCGGTGGCTTCCGAGGTGAGTGGTGTCGCGAGCGCTTCCGTCGGCGCGGTGAAGGGCATGCGGTCCGTCATCCGTGTCGGAGGAGCGGCCCGCAAGTACAAGCAGGTCAAGAAGCTGGGGGATCCCCACCTCGTCCACGCGGGATCCCTGGCCCGGCTGAACGAGTCGCGGGAACAGGCCAACTGGGCCGCGGCGGAGGCCTACGTCGCGCTGGACGCCTACTGGAACCATGAGGGCCAGGGGCTGGAACACGTCTCCGAGGCCATCGACGCCGCATGGGAGGCGATGGGCGAGGCCCGTGACGCCGCCCAGAGCCTCCAGCGCGCCGAAAGAGACGTCGAAAAGCTGAGCAAGGCCCAGGGGTACGCGAAGAAGAAGCAGCTCACCAAGATCGGCAAGGAGACGGTCGGAGGCGGGGGCGAGTCCGTCAAGGCCGCTGCCGGTGTCGTGACGGCGGTCGCGGCGGGAACCGCGGGACTGGCGAGCAACCCGGTCGGATGGGGCCTCGCGGGCGCCGGCGCAGGCCTCGTCCTCGGCGTCACCATGTACAAGGCGCTCCGCGCCGCCACGAAGCGCTACGAAGAGGCCCACCACCCCGAGCGCTGGGCACCCGAGGGTGAGACCCCGGCGGAGGCCGCTTCCCGCAAGGATTCGCTGAAGCACGCCCTGAAGTTCTGGAAGAAGGTGTCCAAGGGCGAGCGCCAGGCCATGGCCCGCGAGATCTACGCCCTGGCGGCGGGTCCGGAGGTCTCCGGGAGCGGCAGCACGACGGCCGAGATGCGGGAGTCCGCCAGGGCCCTGCTCATCGCTCTCAAGTCCGGCCCCGCCAAGCACAAGCTGGAGCCGGACGCGTGGGCCGACAGCCTCAACGACCCGTCGAGGAGCGCCGGCTGGATCAAGGAGATAGCGGAGCAGCTGGCCTCGGGGTGACCAGGGATCCCGACGGACCGGGCGAGGTCACTGCAGGGCGTCCAGTGCGACGGCCTGCGCGATGGCCAGACGGCGGTCGAGACCTGCACTCGCGATGTCCACCCGGTAGCGGTCGCGCAGCCCGAACTTCCTCTCGACCGCCATCCAGCGCCTGCCGCCTTCGGTGAAGTCGAAGTGACGCGGCCATGCGAACGGCACGAACTCGGTGGCCGGCAGGTAGTCCCAGATCCGTCGCAGCACGGCCAGCGCCGCGTTGCGCTCGCGCCCGGTGAGCTCCGTCAGCCCCGGCTGCTCGAGGACCCATGTCGAGCGCAGCAGGGAGGTCAGCGTCTTCTCGCGGAACGAACCGATGGGGCTCCCGTCCTCGCCCCGCACCGTGTAGACGGCGCCGACGTCCGTGACCTGGTCGGCCTCGAAGGTGCACAGGACGCGGTCCCGGGACTCGTCGGTGTAGACGATCACCTGTTCCTTCAACGCCATCAGCTCCTGCTCGGCGAAGGCGACGACCTCGCCGGCCGTCCCGTCGGGACCGGCGGAGCTCACCACGTACTGGTTGGTCATCACGGTCATCTTCTGGTGCACGACGAATCGCTCCGCCGCCTGCAACTGCGTGGTGTCCACGGGGTGTCTCCTCTTGTCGCGTCTCTCGCGCCGGCCGGTGCCGCCTGCTCTCGGCCGTCTCCGGCCTGCGGAACCATCGTCGCGACCACTCCCGCCCGGGGGCAGTCCCGGAAAGTCGCGCACCTCCGCGACCAAAGGCGGGGATGTGCGGACCTCCACCAGCGCGTACACACCCGTGCTTGTCCACTTTCGTCGTTCGCCCCTCCCACGGACGGCAGGTGCGGCACTCGCGGGCGGTGGGCGTCGTCGGCGCTGTGACTGAGCGCGGTGGTCGGCCCCGACGGACAACGGCGACGCACATGACCCAGTCGGGTGCGCGGGCGACGTGGTCGAGGGCCGGCCGGCACCGAGCACCGTAGATGGCCTCGGCCGACGACTTCGACGCTCAGCCCTCAGGTGGGAGTGTCCTGGGCGCACGGTGTGGTGGCGGGCAAGGTCACAGCAACGCAGCGATTGCCTCCCGGGTGTCGGGCAGCCCGGCCGCGCGGAACCACAACACGTTCCCGCCGACGCCGCCCGTCGACCCGTCGGTGTCCACGAAGGCCCGCAACAGGTCGCGTTGGGCGGGGGAGATCGGGTGGGCGGGGTCGTAGCCACCAGCAAAGGCTCTGAGCAGGATCGGCCCACGTTCGAAGTCGACGACCGACGTGCCCCCCGCGGCCACGATGGCGACCGCCACCGGTGCCACCTCCTCGAAGGTTTCGGCCAGGGCGAGCGCGGAGCGCAGCACGGTGAACCGGAACCACCCGTCGAGCCCGGGCAGTGGCTCCGGGAACCAGCCGTCCGTCGTTCGCGGGTCCCGCAGGGCATCGAGGAGGACGGCGAGATCGCGTGGCCGATCAGCATGGGTGGGACCGAGCGCGGCGCAGACCCGCACAGCCGGGTCGGAGTCGGCGAGCAGGTCGGCGGTGTCCATCCCCCACACGCCGAGCGCCCGCGCCGCACTCGCACGCTCCCGGCGCCCCGACACCGCGCCCAGCCGTGCCCGCAGCAGCGTGGCCGCCCGCGGCACCCGGTCGGCGAGCCCTGGGGCGGAGAGGAGCGGCACTGCGGCGCGGAGCGCGGCCTCCCGGACGTGGGGATCGGGGCTGGAGAGAAACGGTTCGACGGCGTCGTAAAGGGCGGGGCGTATCTTCCGGCACGCGTGCAGTGCGGCGAGCTCGTCCGGGTCGCGCTCGCGTCGCGTCTCGTCGTGCCAGGGAGCCCACTGCCAGTCGGCTCGGTCGCGCACCGGATCCTCCCCGTAGGCGGCCGACTCGGCGACCTGCCCCAGCCAGACGAGCAGGGCGGCCCGCAAGCCGCGCGGCGGCCCGTCGTCCCACGGGAAGTGTCCTTCGTGCTCGGCGAGGCTCATGGGGTGGTCGAGGATCGCGGCGACGAACAGAGCCGCGGGCGCGGTGACGGTGTACAGCGATCCCTGGTGCAGCACGCCCATGTCCAATGCCGCCAACGCCTCGGACCGGACCTCGGGATCCTCGTCCAGGAGGGAGCACAGGGAGGCCGGTATGTCCTCGCCGGATCCGTAGGCATGCTGAAGGCACTTCCAGTTCGTTCCCGACAGCAGTTCTCGAGCCGCCGCCGGCAACCCGCTCAGGATCCGCGTCACTCGGGCACTCTCGCCAGTCCTCATGCCCGCACCCTGTCAGCACCCACCGACAACGCCCCCTTCGGAAGGACGGAGCGAGTGGCTCGGCACCCGGCCCCGGTGTTCGAGTGCGAATGAGTGTGGTCGTGTACGGGTGATCCGTAGAGAGCGTGAGCGGCCCCGTTGTGTCATGTTCCCGCGCCCGAGCCAGGACGAGGCAGACGAGGCAAAGGAATCGAAGCTGGATGCGTACACAGAGGACGCGCGCGCGAATGAAGACGCGTGCACAGAAGAAGTCGAGATGGGCGGCGCTCGCCGCGGCCGCCGCCGTGACGCTGGGGACGGGACTGGTCGCGGCACCTCCCACGCACGCGGTCGACGACCCGGTCGAGGTCGTGGTCGACGGTGACGACGTACGTGCCGACAACGTGAACGGCCTGACGTACAAGGGCCTCGGCGTGCTCAGCTGCAACAGCACGAGCAATCTGCTGATGGACTACAAGGCCGAGCACCCCGCACGGTACTGGCAGCTCATCCGCGTGCTGTTCGGAGGCGGAAACCCCCTCGTCAATCACGTCAAGGTCGAGATGGGGACGGACACGAACACCTCGACCGGCGCCGATCCGGCGACCATGCGCACCCGCGACGAACTCGCCGACGCCTCCCGCTCCCCGGGCTTCCAACTGGCCGCCGACGCCAAGACGGTCAACCCGAAGCTCAAGGTCTCGATCCTGCGCTGGGAAATGCCCCGATGGGTCCAGGAGGAATGGAACAAGGGCACCGGCACCGACGAGATGTACCGCTGGTACAAGGAGACCGTTCTCGACGTCTACGAGAAGTACGGGTACATGATCGATTATGTCGACCCGGACAAGAACGAGACCCGCTCGCCGGACATCCCGTTCGTCAAGTGGTACAAGAACGCGGTCGTGAGCGACACGGACTTCGCGAGCGACCGCTACGGGATTCCGGAGGGGAAGCGGAAGGCGGCCGCCGAGGCCTACCACCGCATCAAGATCGTCGCCTCCGACGAGAACAACACCCTCGACATGGGCCCGGCGATGCTCAGCGACGCCGATCTCTTCGGGATCGTCGACGCGGCGGGTTACCACTACACCACGGAGGACCGGCGCGAGGGGCCCGTGGACAGCCCCACCTATTTGCCGTACACGAAGCTGGCGACCGGCGACAACACCTACGGCCAGGACAAGGAGGTCTGGTACAGCGAGGGCACCGCCTCGTTCGGCTACACCGAATACCGTGTCAACAACACAGAGGGCCCGAACGGTGCCAGTACCGGAATCGGCGGCGTGCAGAGCGCCCTCGACGTCGCCAACCGTCTCGTCAAGAGTTACGCGAACTCCAAGCGCACCCACTACATCTTCCAGCCGGCGATCGGCTCCTTCTACGAGGGCGCCCAGTACAGCCACAAGGAGCTCGTCAGCGCACGCGACCCGTGGTCGGGACATCTCCACTACGACGCTGCGCTGTACGTGATGCAGCACTTCACCGGATTCGCCAGGACGGGCTGGGAGAACGACACGAACACGGCGGGCATCTGGCGCACGGTTCCCGAAGCCAGTCACAGCGGGGTGAGCGGCACCGAGAACGTCGACGGCTCCAACGGTGCCCCCAGCTACATGACACTCGCCGACCCCTGGAAGAAGGACTTCTCGACCGTCGTCGTCAACGACAGCGACCAGCCGAAGACGTACCGGATCAAGGCCGAGAACCTGCGGCTCGGCAGCGACCCCACGATGGAGGTGTGGGAGACCCGGGCGGCCGGCGCCGGGCAGCGCTACGACGCCAACTTCAAGCGGCTGGCCGACGAGATCCGGCCGGATGCCGACGGCGCGTACACGTACACCGTGGAGCCGCGGTCCGTCACCACCCTGACCACGCTCGACAAGAGCTCCGACGCGTCCACGAAGCAGCGCCTGCCCGGGTCCGGTGAGCGCGCCGTCCTCGACAGCGACAGGAGCGGCAAGCGCCCCGACACCCGTGACGGGTACCTGTACGCGGACGATTTCGAGTACGACGAGGAGGGCAAGGTCGCAGTCGGCGGGACGCTCCAGCCGTACCTCGCCTCGCGCGGGAACCAGCCCCGCTACATGGTCGACCAGACCGGGGCATGGGAGGTGGGCGATGACGGAGTGCTCTACCAGTACATGGACGGGTCCATGAAGGACACCGCCGCCTGGAACAGGAACACCCCCAACACCACGGTCGGCGACTTCCGCTGGGAGAACTACAGGGCGTCCGTCGACGTCTCCTTCCCCGACCCGGACGGCGGTCTCGCGGCCCTGGGGGTGCGCCAGCAGAAGGGCATGGCGATCAGCGACGCCGCCTACAACCTGCGCATCGGCCCTGACGGGGCCTGGACGTTCTACGAGTACGGCACGGCCCGCGCGCGGGGCGAGGTCGCGGCGGCCGACGCCTACCGCCTCGCCGTCGAGGCGAAGGGGGCGCAGGTCACCGCCTTCGTCGACGGAAAGGCGGTCGCGACCTACGACGACCCGACCCCGCAGACCGAGGGCCGCGTCAAGCTCGGGAGCGGCTTCCAGAAGACCGGCTTCGACAACCTGCAGGTCGAGAGGATCGACGGCTACACACCGTACGCCAGTGCGCAGCTGGACAACATGGACAGCGCGGTCACGTACGAGGGCGCGTGGAGCCGGAAGGCCTCGTACGGCGACGCGATGGACTGGTACCGCTCGACGTCCACGAGCGCGACGGCCGGCGCGTCCTTCACCGTCCCCTTCCGCGGGACGGGAGTCGACGTCATCGGCGGCAACGACGGCAGCGCCGTCCTCGACGTCCACGTCGACGGCGTACTCGTCGCCAGGGACGTGAGGACCGCGGCCACCGACAAGCGTCTGGCGGCGTACACGCTGCGCGGTCTGCCGGACGGCAGGCACCGGGTGAGGTTCGTCCTGAAGTCGGGGACGCTCGTCCTCGACGCCCTCAACACCTTCTCCGCCTCCCACGCGGGGCAGGGCAAGGTGGACACGACGCCGATCCGCCGTGCCCTCGCGGAGACCGCGGCGCCGGAGCGCACGTCGTACACAGCCGCCTCGTGGGACGTGTACGCGCGTGCCGTCGCCGCCGGGAAGTCCGCCGTGGCCGGGCGGGACGGCCTCGACACCATCGGCGTCGAGCAGCTCGCGAGGAGACTGCGGACGGCGTACGGCCAGTTGGCCCGTGAGGAGGGTGCAGCGCGCTAGACGGCTGCCGACGGGGCGGGCGGTCCCGGCGGAACACTCGCCGGGGCCGCTCAGGCCGGTTCGTGCCGCAGCGACTTCGGGGGCGCGGTCACGGAGTGCGTGCGGCCGGCAGCGACGAGGCGCGAATCACCAACTCGGGGAGGATGAGCGCCCGCTGGGCCGGACGTCGACTGCCTTCGAGCAGGCGCGCCAGCATCATCTCGACGGCGGTGCGACCCACGAGCGCCTTGGGCGGACGTACCGCTGTGATGGCCGGGTCGGCGAGATGGGCGACCTCGTCGTCGTAGCTGACGATCGCCAGGTCGTCGGGGACGCGGATGCCCTGCTCGGTCAGGTACTGGACCACCGAGAGCGCGTCGGGGTCGCTGTGCACGATGAGCGCCGTGATGCGGGAGCGGCGGCAGCCTTCCACGATGTCACCGATGATCCTGCGGTGTCCCGGGACATCGAGGGCAACGCTCTCGCGTATCAGGAAGCCGTCGGACAGGCCGAGTTCGGCACAGGCCCGGTGCCACCCCACGGCGAGGTGCGCCGAGGTGGGACTGCCCTTGGACAGCACGAGCCCGATATCGCGGTGGCCGAGCGCGTGCAGGTGCCGGACCGCCATCTCCAGCCCGGTCGCGTGATCACTGCGCACCCATTCGAGCTGGTGCGGCGTCGGGGTCCAGTGGGGCGTGTCGCGCTCCACGAAGATCACGGGGACCGGCAGCTTGCTGATCCAGTCGATCATCTCGTGCATGCCGGGGCCCTCCAGGTTCGGCGCGAGGAGCACCCCCTGCACCTGTCCGGATTCGGTCAGCCGGACGATCTGCCGCCGGTCCTCCGTCTGGTCGTAACTGGAACCCCGCAGCTGGACGTTGACGCCGTGCGCCGCAGCGGCGTTGCGGACGCCACTGACGATGTGCGGCCAGTAGAAGTCCAGCGAGGGGACCACCATCCCGATCGTGAACGCAGGCATCGCGAGCCGCCTCCGGCGCACCGGCTCCTGCTCCAGGGCGGAGGGCAGTGTCGCCCCGCCGTGCACCCTGGTCAGCAGGCCGCGCTCGGCCAGCGCCGCGATGTCGCGCCGGATCGTCAGCTCGCTGACCGAGAGGTCCCGTGCGAGATCGCGTACGCGAACAGCGCCGTGCAGCCGCAGCTGGTCCATCAGCCGTTCACGGCGTTGCAGCGCGAAGAGCTGGTCCGTCCTCGTGGCCGATCCCGCGGGCCCCTCGGGCCCGGTGAGCCGTGTCGACGTCATGGCGCATCCCCTCCCGTCCGGAGCTGATCCCGGGCGATGTTCGAGTCTGAACGGATTGTTTCGTCTCTGGTCGAGCTCTGGTGGGTCTGTGTGGGTGACCACTATCTCTGACTCAGCGTCTTCTGGCTGGAACTCGCCGGAAACACGGATGGCACCTGCTGTTTGAGCGGGCGCCCGGAGGCAGAGGAGCCCGCACCGTATGCAGACCAAGGCCCGCGCTCTGGTCGTGATGAGCAGGTCCAGCTTCGAAGCACACTTCGATCAGGACCGGCTGCGCCGCCTCGCCGCCCTCGTGGCCCTCGACGAGCCCTGCTGGACGGACGACCTCGACAACGCACGGTCGCGCGAACGCCTGGCCCGCGCCGACGTGCTGATCACGTCGTGGGGCGCACCCGCGCTCACACCGCAGCGGCTCGCCGCGGCACCCCGCCTGCGGGCCGTCCTGCACGGGGCGGGCAGCGTGCGCGACCTGGTCGGACAGGAGGTGTGGCGCCGCGGGATCCGGGTGACCAGCGCCGCCGACGCCAACGCCGTGCCGGTGGCGGAGTACACCCTCGCCGCGATCATCTTCGCCGGGAAGAAGGTCCCGTTCCTCGCCGCCGACGAGCAGCACGCGTACGGGGGCTGGGGCTCGGTCACCGGCTACGGTGACCTCTCCAACTTCCGGCGGACCGTCGGCGTCGTCGGCTTCTCGCGGATCGGCCGGCAGGTCGTCGAGCTGCTGCGGGTGCTGCGCGGCACCACCTGCCTGGTGGCCGACCCGTACGCCGACCCGGAGGAGGTGGCACGGGCCGGGGCGAGGCTCGTACCGCTGGAGGAGATGCTGCCGCAGGTCCACGTACTGTCCGTGCACGCCCCGGAACTGCCCGAGACCCATCACCTCATCGGCGCCGAGCAGCTCCGCCTGCTTCCCGACTTCGCCACGGTCATCAACACCGCGCGCGGTTCACTCGTCGATCCCGACGCGCTGGCGGCCGAGTGCGCAGCCCGCCGGCTCTTCGCGATCCTCGACGTCACCGACCCCGAACCGCTGCCCGCCGACTCGCCGCTGCGCCGCCTCGCACGCGTGATGATCACGCCGCACATCGCCGGGTCCCTGGGCACCGAGACCGGCCGGCTGACCGACCACGTCCTCGACGAACTCGACCGCTGGGTCGCCGGCAAGCCGCTGCGGGCCGAGATCTCCGCGGAGAGCTGGGCCCTCGGCCTGAGCGCCTGACCCCGGCCCCGCTCGTCCCACCCTTCCCAACCGCTCGAAGGAGAGCCGCCGCAATGAAGTTGACGAAGAACCTCGCCCGGATCGCACCGCTGGTCGTGGCCGCGACCCTCACCGCCACCGCCTGCGACGCCAGCGGCACGGACAGCACCTCGTCGTCCGACGGCAGGACCGTCGTGAAGATCGCGCTGTGGAACTACAAGACCACGCCCGAGTTCAAGGCCCTGATCGAGGGCTTCGAAGCCGAGAACCCCGGCATCGACGTCCAGCCGGTCGACATCCTCGCCGACAACTACCCGGACAAGGTCACCACCATGCTCGCGGGCGGTGACACCACCGACGTCCTGACCATGAAGAACGTCACCGACTACGCCCGCTACGCCACCCGTGACCAGCTCCTGCCGCTGACCGAGGAGGCGGCCGGGCTGGACAAGGCGTCGTACTCCGGTCTCGACGACTACGACCTCGACGGCAAGTACTACGCACTGCCCTACCGCTCGGACTTCTGGGTCCTCTTCTACAACAAGGACATGGTCGGCAAGGAAGACCTGTCCGGGCTGACCTGGGACCGCTACGCGGAGCTGGCGAAGAAGTTCACCAAGGGCTCCGGCTCCGACAAGGTCTACGGCACCTACCTGCACACCTGGCGCTCCGTCGTCCAGGCGATCTCCTCCGCGCAGACCGGCGGCGACCAGCTCGGCGGCGACTACTCGTTCTTCAAGGACCAGTACGAGATGGCCCTCGGCCTGCAGAAGGCCAAGGCGACCCTGCCGTTCTCCACGGCCTCCAGCAACCAGATCACCTACGACTCGCAGCTGACCACCGGCAAGGCCGCCATGGTGCCGATGGGCTCGTGGTGGGCGGCCGCGCTGCTCGCCGAGAAAGCACAGGGCAAGAACGACATCAACTGGGGCATGGCGCCGATGCCGCAGGTCGAGAAGGACGGCAGGACCGTCACCTTCGGATCGCCGACCGCGTTCGCCGTCAACAAGAAGTCCCGCAACGCGGACGCCGCCAAGAAATTCGTCACCTGGGCCTCCGGTCCGCAGGGAGCCGCCGCCGTCGCGAAGATCGGCGTCACGCCCGCGTACACCAGCGACAAGATCCTCGACACCTTCTTCTCTGTCGACGGCATGCCGGCGGACGCGCTGTCCCGCAGGACGATGCAACCGACCACGGTGCAGCTGGAGATGCCGGTCAGCGACAAGACCTCGGACATCGACCAGATCCTCAAGGAGGAGCACGAGATGGTCATGAGCGGCGAGAAGTCCGTGGACGAGGGCGTCAAGGAGATGGACAAGCGTGTGAAGGACGAAGTCCAGTGAGTGTCGACGCGCCCACCGCCACCCAGCACGCGCCCGGCGGCGCCTCCGCGGCCCACCAGGCCGCCGCGAAGCGCCGGCGGCGGCGCAACCTCCTGGTCGGCTGGTCGTTCATCCTGCCGAACTTCCTCGGCTTCGCCGCCCTCACCCTCGTCCCGGTGATCGGCGCGCTCGCGATCTCCTTCACCCACTGGGACTCCTACTCCACCCCGAAATGGGCGGGCCTGGACAACTTCCAGCGGCTGTGGGACGACTCCAACTTCTGGGCCGCGCTGCGGAACACCCTGTACTACGCGGCAGGACACATCCCGCTCACCCTCGTGGTCGCGCTCGGCCTCGCCGTGCTGCTCAACCAGAAGCTGCGCGGCGTGCACGTCCTGCGGACCGCCTTCTTCTTCCCGTACATCACCTCGCTCGTCGCCGTCGCCGTGGTGTGGAACATGCTGCTCAGCCCAGAGTCGGGGCCGGTCAACCAGTTCCTGACGTTCCTCGGCGTCGACCACCCACCGGGGTGGACCAGCTCCCAGGACTGGGCGATGCCCGCACTGATCGTCACGAGCGTGTGGCGGGACATGGGCTACTACATGGTGCTGTTCCTGGCCGGGCTGCAGACGGTCCCCGCCGAGCTGTACGAGGCGGCCCGCATGGACGGCGCAGGTGCCTGGCAGCGCTTCTGGCACGTCACCCTGCCGGGCCTCCGGCCCACGACCTTCTTCGTCACTGTCATGATCACGGTCTCCAGCTTCAAGGTCTTCGACCTGGTGCAGGTCATGACCGAGGGCGGACCTGGCCGCTCCACCCTCGTCCTGTCCCAGCTGATCTTCCGCGAGGGCATCACGCAGGGCCGCTTCGGCTACGCCTCGGCGGTCTCCCTGGTGCTCTTCCTGATCTGCCTGGTGATCACGGTGATCCAGTTCCGGATGCAGCGGAGGAGCGAGCGATGAGTACCACTGTGCTGCGCAAGGACAGCAGTGCGCCCACACCCCCGGCTCCCGCAGGTCCTCCTGAGGGGCCCCGTGCCCGCGGCGGCGCGGTGGCGCTCCTCGGGCAGATCGCCCTGTACGCGCTTCTCGCCGTGGTGGCCCTCGCGGTCCTCCTGCCCTTCATCTGGATGCTGATCTCGTCGGTCAAGGACGACCGAGACGTCTTCACGGTGCCGATCCAGTGGATCCCCGAAGAGTTCAAATGGGAGAACTTCGCCACCATCTGGACGCGGGTGCCGTTCGCCGCCTACCTCGGCAACTCGTTCTTCCTGAGCATCGTGATCACGTTTCTGCAGGTGCTCACCGGCAGCTTCGCGGCGTACGGCTTCGCCAAGATGCGCTTCCCGGGACGGGATCTGCTGTTCACCGGCTACATCGCGACGATCGCGGTGCCGTGGCAGGCGTACATGGTGCCGCAGTACGTGATCATGCAGAAGTTCGGCCTGGTGAACTCGTACACCTCGCTCATCCTGCTGCAGGCGTTCGGCGCTTTCGGAGTCTTCCTGATGCGGCAGTTCTATCTGACGATCCCGGACGAGATCAGCGAGGCGGCCCGCCTCGACGGCCTGACGGAGTACGGCATCTGGGCGCGGATCGTGCTTCCGCTGTCCAAGCCGGCGCTCGCGAGCCTCGCGCTGCTGACGTTCGTGAACACCTGGAACGACTACATGGGCCCGTTCATCTACCTGACCGACAACCGGCTGTGGACCGTGCAGTTGGGGCTGCGCGCCTTCATCGGGCAGTACGACGCGGAGTCGGCGATGATCATGACGGGTTCCGTGCTCTCACTGGCGCCGGTCCTGGCGGTGTTCCTGCTCGGCCAGCGCTACTTCGTGCGGGGCATCGCGACGACCGGCGTGAAGGGCTGAGACATGCGGAGAACGGGGGCGAGCCCGCGAGCGCGGCTCAATGTCCCATACGACTCATGGGGGTTGATCTGGGCGCACGTCCACCGCGTGCTGGTCGTCAACCTCGGCATCGCCGTGGCGAACCTGCCCCTGCTGGCCGCGCTGCAAGTCACCCACCAGCCGTGGCGGCACCCGGTGTTCTTCGGGCTGTTGCTGCTCGTCCTTCCGGGACCCTCCCTCGCCGCCGCGTTCGCCTACCTGGACGCGGCGACCGGGGACGAGCAGGCGCCGCTGAGGCTGTTCGCCCGGGCCTACCGACAGCTGTACCGGCGAGCGGTGCTGGTCTCGGCACCCTTCGTGCTGCTCGTGATCGTGGCAGCCGTGGATGTCGTGGCGCTGCGGACATCCGCGCTGGGAACGGCGGTCGTGCCGATGGCGGTGGTGGTCGCGCTGGTGGCCGCCGCGGCCTGGCCGGTCGCACTCGCGCAGGTGGCCGCGGGCGGGAGCGTCGGACGGAGGCTCTTCCTGCTGGCGCCGTACGCCGTGCTCCGGCACGGGCTGCCGGCCCTGATGAACCTCGTGCTGGGCAGCGTGGTCCTGTTGCTCGTCAACCAGGCGCCGCTGCTGGGCCTCGCGGTGCTGCCCGGCTGCGCGCTGTTCGTGGTGTGGCGCAACTGCCGGGTCATGGCGGCCGTCAGCGACCCAGGCGTGGCGGGCGATCGGGTCGTACTCGAGGGGGAGGCGTGATGTCACCGACAGCATCCGGTCCGGGACCGAACCGGCGGCATGCCCCGGACGCCGACCCGTTGACCGGGCTGCATGCCCGCATCCGGTCGGCTGCGGACTCCGCGCGGAGCACGCAGATGCCGGACCTGCCGTTCTCCGCGTACCGCCGCTTCGACGACGACGGCGACCGTCTGGCCTACGAAAAGCTGTACTTCCGGCGGAGAGCGCTGGTGACAGCTCTCGCCGCCGAGGCCCTGATCGACCCGGCAGCCGAACTGGGCCCCCTGGAAGACGCGTTGTGGTCCGTCTGCGACGAGTACACCTGGGCGCTGCCCGCCCACGAGGCGCATGCGACGGACCTCGACCGGGGCATGGACCAGTGCCTCGACCTGTTCGCCGCGCTCACCGCGCAGCTGCTGGCCGAGACGGTCGGGGTCTGCGGCGGCCGGCTCCACCCCCGGGTCGCCGCCCGCGTCCGCGACCAGGTGGACCACCGGGTGCTGTCCCTCCTCGCCGACGACGGACGTCCGCTTCCGTGGGAAGGCTGGGCGCACAACTGGGCCGCCGTGTGCGGCGGTTGCGCGGGCCTCGCGGCACTCGCCCTGTGGGACCCGGGACCGCGCCTGACTCGTGTCCTCGACCGGTGCCGGCGCGCCCAGCTCACCTACCTCAGTGGCTTCGGCGACGACGGGGGCTGTGCGGAAGGGGTGGGCTACTGGGTGTTCGGTTTCGCGCACTTCGTCTACTTCGCCGAAGGACTGCGGGAGTTCACCGGGGAGGACCTGCTCGCGCACCCCAAGGTGTCGGCCGTCGCCAGGTTTCCTGGCGCCGTGCATCTGGGCGGCGGGCTGTTCCCCGCCTTCTCGGACGGGGAGGACCGGCCCCGGGTGCCCGCCGGTCTCGCCGGACAGCTCGCGCGGAGGCTCGGTGTCCGGGTCCCCGCCGAGGCGGTGGAGGCCACCGACGGCGGGGCGGACCTCCCACGGGACTGGGCCGACCTCTCGCGCACCCTGCGCTGGGGCGCCCCGGTCCCCGCCCCCGCGCCGGAGCCCGAGCCCCCCCACGGCGTACCTCCCCGACCTCGCCTGGCTGGTCGACCGTGGACAGGGCGTCGCCTTCGCGGCCAAGGGCGGCCACAACGCCGAGCCGCACAACCACAACGACCTCGGCCAGTTCGTGCTGGCGGCCAGGGGCGAGGTCCTGCTCGCCGACCTGGGCGCGGGCGAATACCGCAAGGGGTACTTCGACGAGGCCACGCGCTACACGTTCCTGCACGCCTCCTCGCGCGCGCACTCCGTTCCACGCGTCGACACGCGCGAGCAGTCCGCGGGCGGCGCCCGGGCGGCCGAGGTCCTGGAGCTCCACGTCCACGCGCACGGTGCGGAGCTGACCCTCGACCTCGCCGACGCCTACGAGGTGCACGGACTGACGGCGCTTCGCCGCGCCTTCTCCTGGCACCGCGACACCGGGGAACTGCTGCTCGTCGACGGGGTGGAGACGGAACGCCCGGTGCCGCTGGAAGAGGTGTTCGTCAGCCGGCTGTACCCCGAACTCCGCGCGGACGCGGTGGTGTGGACCGGAACCGAGGCACGGGCCCACCTCGGCCTGCCGGAAGGCTGCGTCCCGCACGTCGAAACGGTGCACACCACCGACCACGAGGGCGCCCCCGACACGGTCCACCTCCTACGGCTCGGCTTCGACCTCGTCGAGCGGCGGACCCGGTTGCCGTTCCGTTTCACCGTCGGCCCCTGCCACCCGGACGGCCGCCCGGGACCGACGGAGGAGGGCCCTTGACGGCCCTGCCGGAGGGGAGTGGCACGGTGGGTCCGGTACCCGGTGGGCCGTGTACCCGAGTTGCCGGCCTCAGCGCCGGCCGGGACCAGGCGGCACATGCCTACCGGCTCGTACCCACTGCGCCGGACAGTCGTGTGTGATGCACCGCCAGGTCCGTGCCCGGTTCTCGCGACGGCGGACGCGGCCGGCGGAGCCCTCCTCCCGTGCGGCACGGGTGGCTCCGGACTGCCTGTTCGTCACCCTCTCTGCTCCGCCGTACCGTCCAGCGGTTAGTTTGTGTGCAGGACGGATACGCAGGCCCGTGCAGGCAGAGGCGCACGGAGGACGGGAGGTGGGGAGGCGTGTCGTTGCGCATGGGCGATCCAGCCGAGATCGGCGGTTATCCGCTCGAGGCCCGGCTCGGCTCGGGTGGCATGGGCACGGTCTTCCTTGCCCGTACGAGTTCGGGGCGGCCCATCGCGATCAAACTGATCCACCAGCAGTTCGCCGGGGACGACGAGTTCCGCATCCGCTTCCGGCAGGAGGTGGCGGCCGCCAGGAGGGTGAGCGGCGCGTTCACCGCCGCCGTGGTCGACGCCGCCCCCGAGGCCGAGCAGCCGTGGATGGCGACGACCTACATCGAGGGGCGGACGCTCGCCCAGCGCATCGCCGAGCAGGGTCCGCTGGACGGGGCGGAGCTGAGAAGGCTCGCCATCGGGCTGGCCGAGGCGCTGCGCGACATCCACCGGGTGGGAGTCGTCCACCGTGACCTGAAGCCCTCGAACGTCGTGCTCTCGCCCGAGGGTCCGCGCGTCATCGACTTCGGCATCTCGCGCGCCGCGGACCAGCAGACGCTGACGATGACCGGCCGGGTCATCGGTACGCCCCCCTTCATGTCGCCGGAGCAGTTGCAGGCGCCGCGTGGTGTGGGACCGCGGTCCGACGTCTTCTCCCTGGGGACGCTGCTGGTATACGCGGCGACGGGCCACGGGCCGTTCGACGCGGACAGCCCCTACCTCACCGCGTATCAGGTGGTGCACGAGGAGCCGTCGCTGGGCGTCGTGCCGAAGGCCCTGCGCGCGGTCGTCGAGCCGTGCCTGGACAAGGAGCCCGGGGGCCGCCCCTCGGCGGACGAACTCCTCGTGCTCCTGAGGGACCTTCCGGACGACCTCGGTGGGACCGGCGTGCACGAGGCCGGTGCGGGCCGCACCCGTGACATGGTCACTCAGCATCATGTGACCCAGGACACCCCGGTTCCGGCTGTTCCGAGCCCCGCCCCGGCCGGCGCCGGCACCTCGGTCGGCCGCCGTCTGCGCAGCCGGTGGCGGCCCGTGCTCGCGGCCGCGGTCGCCGTCGCGGCGATCGGCGGGGGAGTCGCCGCACTGAGGGCGGGAAGCACCGGAGGCGGCACGGACGGCGATAAGGGCGAGCGCGTCGCGGCGCCGGCTGCCTCACTCCCGACCGGCTTCGGCCCGTGGCGCAGGACCGTGCAGGGCGGTCGCGAGGACATCCCCGACGAACTCCGGTGCGTCGCCCGCGGCGACGCGCTGTTCTGCGGGGGCGGCGGTGTGGTCGCGACCCGTATCAGGGCCATGGACGGCTCCCGGGTGTGGACGGCGAAGAGCCCGGGCGTCCCCGTCCAGGGCATGCATGTGGTGGGTGCCACCGAGGACACGGTGCTCGGTTACCGCTTCGCCGCCGAGGACGCCCCGCAGGACCCGCACAGCGAGGTGGTGGCCCTCGACGCGGACGACGGCCGTGAGCTGTGGGCCGTGCCGTCCGGCGCCCAGTCGACCGCCGTGACGGGCCGGAGCCAGGACGCCCTGGTGGTCGGCTCCGCCGTGGTGACGGTCGACGCCTCCAACTCCCGTTTCGAGGCCCGTGACGCCCACAGCGGTGACGTGACCTGGACGACGTCGTTCCCGGCGGGTACGCAGTGCGCCCCCGTCCCGGCGGGCGCACAGCTCCTCGCCATGTGCGCGACGGACGCGGAGGTGGATGCCGTGGAGGTGCGCCGTCCCGTCCTCCACACCGTCGACCGCACGTCGGGGGCACTGGGCCGGGCCATCGCGGTCGACGGGCCCGCCGTGCCGATGGGCGTCTCCGACGGCAGGCTCGTTCTCCTTCGGCAGCACATGGAGGGAGCGGCGCTGACCGGGTACGACGGGACGGCGGTGATCGACCCGGCCTCGCGGAAGGTCACGTACTCCCGGCTGGCCAGGACATACGCCGGGACACCCGGCATGGCGGACGGCACCGTCTACCTGGCCGGACAGGCAGGTCTCGTCACGGCGCTCGACCCCGCGACCGGCCGGGAGAAGTGGTCGCGGCAGACGGGCGT